>NZ_VTZR01000021.1:0-395603 GCF_008370385.1 Paenibacillus sp. B2(2019) | reverse complement strand
GATCGATAGTGTTAGTAAAAGGTTCATTATTTCTTAATGATACCCGTACTATTTCGTAAATCAGTTTCCCTTATTTTCGACATAACTCTTCTTGGGAACCAGTAGATGTCTTCATTCGGGTTCTACAGGGCAGTACTTTCCTCAAAGAGTTTTAAATCAAATCATTCTCTTTTTGTAAACGGAATCCTGTGCACCTCAATAAAAACTGGCCGTTACTTATGGTACGGCTCTCCGCGGTGTCTGTAACGGCAAGTTTTAAGGCCATCCTGCAGTGGATGGTCTTAAATCACAGCACCTTTTCTGTTCCTTTACCGCTCTCGGTAAGTTCATATTCGACATGCAGCGGCACGCCTGGATAAAGAGTACGAGTGACGATTCCCTTCTCCTCTAATAAACGCAAGCGGTCTGTCAAAGTTTTCGGACTGATGGGCTGCAGCTTGCGGCGTAGTTCCCCAACTCAGGTTAGATTGTCTTCAAGTAATCAGACAGTGGCTGTTGGTTCCAGATTTGAGCTTCAATATATTCAATATAGGGGTCCATGCCTTCCCAAAGCGCAGTTCTCCCCTTATCTTCCGGCGCACCGTAAATATGCTCCAGCCAATCCCAGTATCACGGTAAAGATTTTACCGTGATACTGGGATTGATAATGAGCAGAAATTGTAAGCGGAACACGCAGACTGCTTAATTCAAGGAAGGTCAAGTTTTCTTCCATCCAATGAGAGTAGCCGAGTACTGCATAGAGTGGATAGTTTTCCATGGGTTCTCCTCCCTTTGCTATAAATTCATTCTTCACCCAATGTTCAACCTGTCTTCTGTTATTCATATATTTAGCCGGCTCCTTGAATCTATCAGCTAATGGGTTATCCTCATACAGAGACTCCATAACGGCAATCGCTTCTGCATCGCATAATGCGGATAAGCTGTGGAACGGCGGGTCACCTTGTCTGTAATAATGAGTCAGATATGTAATCATGATTATTCCTCCTTAATGACTACTCCCAGCCTTGTGCACTACGCTTCAGTACATGATACATTCCTCCAGCATGACTATCGCCTCGTCAATGGTCAGTTCGTGCGAATTCATATGGATCATGACCGGATTAGGTTTACCTGAATTAAAAATTGAATTAGATGTTTGGGCTGCAGGTTAAAACTCAAATATGATTTCCTTTACGCAAAACGTGCCTCAGAAGCGATTCTGGAGGCACGTTTTTTTATTATTATTTTCTTAAATAATAGGAAATCATATCAAATAAACGAGTGCATCTCTCTGTTTCTTCCGAATTTATAAGCGGCTGTCAATGCTAGGACAAGAGCAAAGGCGAGTAGAATTGCCAGATTCAACAGCACGCCGGATGGCTGCTCTCCCTGCTGCAGCCGACTGACCGTATCCAATAGCCAGTATTGCGGGAGAAAATGGGCGGCTTGCTGCATTAACGCTGGCATCGTTGTGATCGGAAATAAACATCCGGCCACCAGGCAGGTTGGAATAATGACCATAGTCTGTATCCCGCTCGCCACCATTGAGCTTGACGAGAACGCTACGATGGCCGAAGCCAGACTGACCGCCACCAGGGCAAACAGACCAAGCAGCAAGAACATTTGAAGAACCGGTATTCCAGAATCAATATGAAAGAACCGGATCATAACCGCTAAAGTCACAACAATCTGGATCAGCATGACGACAACGTTCACAATGATGTTGGCTGCCACGTATGCGCGACCCGTCACCGGTGCGGCAAACACTCGGAAATAGGTCCGGTTTTCTTTTTCCTTCAGAATCATCCCGGACAAATTGACGGCTGAGAACAGCATGAGCACTACCAGGTAGCCTACCGTCTGAGCCGACTTGCGGTGCTGAACGGAGTGATCCTCCACCGTTTCGACCGAGAGTCCGGATTCCGCTTGAAGATAGTTTTTGTACATCTGGTCGAACTTCGCCTGCTCCCCTCCGGACGATCGGCCGATGGACAAGAGATTCCCGATATATGCATTCAAATACGACTTGATATAAGCTGTGACTTGCGAGCCTTGAACGGACGTCAGGCCGACATTTGCTGGTTGGCCGGACAACATACTAACTGCAAACCCTTTAGGGAATGTTAACAATGCATCTATATTACCACTTGCCAGGAGCCCCTCCGCCTCCTCCGTCCGCACTTCCCGGACTTCCACCTGACCAAGCTTGTGGATATACTCCACCATATCCACAGTTACTGCCTGACCGTCGTCGTGATTGACCACTCCGACTCTCAAAGGGCTCTCTTCGGAGCCGCTGTAGATTGACGAAGCCAACCCTATGCCAAGAACCGGTAAGCATAAATATAACAGCATCATTTTATAGTTTTTGACCGTGCTTAACGCCATCCTGCGGACCAGCCAAGTCATCTCTTTCATTACAACCCCTCCCTTCTTCTCATTAGGACAATTGCCAGGGCAAGCAGCAGTACCGAACATCCCAGGTTAAGCATCATGGCCGGAGGCGCCGCCATAAGGTTCCCCGCATAAATAATTTGCAAAATAGCATCATTGGACCAGTGCAGCGGGGAATATCGGGAAAGGAAATTCATGATTCCCGTCGTTTGATCGACTGGCGCATAAGCCCCTCCCACAAACGCCGCCGCTTGGATAACGATCATAAGTACGCTTCCAGCTGCGTTGCCCTTCAGGCAATAGCCTACGCCGAGTCCAAGGCTGAGCGCCAATACAATTTCAGTTAATAAGACAAGGAAAACAAGCCACAGATGCTCTCCCCAATTCGCGCCGAACATATATTTGCTGAGCAACACGATAATCGCGACAAATATGGCATTTAGCACGAGCGTCCCGACGATTTTTCCTGCGAAAATTTCTCCTTTCGTGACCGGCGATACCAACAGACGGAGATCAGTATGCCTGCTTCTTTCCGTTTCGATTAATTGCCCGGCCGTTAAGGAGCTGTACAGGATGATCATGGTTGTCACCGCAACAGCAAAATAGTCCAAGCCCCCGGGCTGTCTAACCGCATCGACCGAAGCTTCGGTCACATAATTTCCATCTGGTGCGGGAAGATCGGTCTCTGCTATCGTCAATCTATAGCGATCTGCCAGCGCTGCCAATAAGCCCTGAACGATACCATTTTCTATCCCGTTGCCGCTGTTGCCGTAATAGCTGATTCCGTCATCAACGATTCGCGCATAACCCGTATAAAGACCATTTTGCACATCCCTGACGACATCCGTTTCCGTTCTACTCGTAACCTCTTCAAAGCGGATGCCAGAGGCTTTCGCTTCCAGCAGAAAACCCTCCCATTGCGTCTCTAACGTTCTACTAGTGCTGTCATAGCTAAATATCACGCGTATCGGATCGACCTTCACGGTTCCGTTGAAATTACCGGAGAGCGCTGTCCCCAAAATGAGCATCAGCAGAACAGGTGTCGCCAACATAAACAGCAGCATTTTGATATCCCTGAACACCTTCAATTCTTTCCCGGCGATGCGCAGAATGTTCATTCGTTCCGCCCCCTTCCTCTTTCGTATTTGTAATATGGCCCTTGATTACTCGTCTCGCAGCGTTCGGCCGGTTAAAGTCAGGAACACGGTCTCCAGACTGGTCTCCTGTGCTTCCACGCCGCGAATTTCCACGCCGCTTGCCACAAGCAGCTGAATGATTGGATTTAAGTTGTTGATTTCTACAGCGGAGCTGATGTTAATCGTCTGTTCCGCCGCTTCGACCGTGTTCACACCGACAATGCTTTTCAACTGTTCCATCGGAAGACGTTCGGTCGATCGGACTGTAATGCTAATATTTTTCTGATTCGTAATAATCGCCTTAAGCTCTGCCTTCGTCCCTTCCGCAATGATCTTCCCATGGTCGATAATCGCGATCTGCGAGCAGATTTCTTCAACTTCCTCCATATAATGACTCGTATAAATGATTGTACTGCCCATTCGATTCAGCTTCCGAACCGAGTTCAAGATATAATTGCGGGATTGCGGATCGATACCCACCGTCGGCTCATCCATTATGATCAGCTTAGGTCTGTGAGCAATCGCGCAGGCGATATTCAGCCTTCTCTTCATTCCACCTGAGAAGCTCCTCGGATAACCCCCCTGCCGATCCGCAAGGCCTACGAATTCCAAGGCTTCGATTGTGCTGCGTTTCAGCTCTGATCCCCTTAATCCATATAGCCCGGCAAAAAAGTGTACATTCTCATAAGCAGTCATATCTTCATAGATCGCTAAATCCTGGGGCACGAAGCCGATCGCCTGCTTCGCAAACCTACTGTGCTTGGTGATATTCCGGCCCATGATCTCGATTTCACCTTTCGTCGCGGAGAGCAAGGAAGCAGCCATATGAATCGTCGTGCTCTTGCCTGCGCCATTAGGCCCCAAAAATCCGAAAATTTCCCCCTCTTGCACCGATAGCGATAAATTGTCCACGGCGGTATATTCTCCGAATTTTTTCGTTAACTGTTTGATTTCCAACATGTTCACCGTTGTTTCACCCTCCCGTTAAGTCGGTTCTGATGTTCTTATCGTACAAAAAAAGGACGTCCTTGCAGAAGTGCACAAGTTCATCCTCTTCCCATGAATTTATTCATGTTATCACCCTTCAAATATTCATGGGGTATATGGTATCAACGTTGTGACCGAAAACCCCCGCGAACCGTCGACAATGACCGTTCCTCCTACTGCCGCCGCCCTCTCCTCCATTCCAATAATACCGAGTCCCTTCACGATCTTCCCTTTCCCTTGGCCATTGTCAGTAACTGTAGCCTTAATTAGTGTAGGCAGGACCTGAACATGGAGCGAAACCGCGGTTGCTCCGGCGTACTTCATCATATTAGTGAATGCCTCTTTCATATTATCTTGGATGATCTTCCAATGGATCGGCGAGATGAAATCCATATTTCCTTCATAGGTAAATGCCGTACGAATCGGGTGTTTGTCCGAAAATTCATCAATGAACAATTTCATCCGGTTGACGCCCATCTGTTCCGTAGGCGGCTTCATCTTCTTCAGATCGAAACGAATGCTTTCGATGCCCTCTTTCGATATATGGATAGCATTGTCCAGTAGCAACGACGCTTGGTCTGAATTGATCTTGATTAAGCGCTTTGCCGCCTCCATCTGGATCAGTGCGCTGGTCATCGCGTGTCCGATGTTATCGTGGATGTCCTGGGACAATCGGTTGCGCTCCTCCAGCTTAAGCGTATATTCCGCTTGCCGCAGAAATTCGTTATTTTCCTGCAGCCGTGTGTGCACCCGTTCAAGATCGCCGCGCATTCGCTCCAGTTCGGAGTGCTGTCCGCGCAGCTTGTTATCGTATAATTTTAGTGTGGAAAAATAGATCAGAGTCACTGCCGCAATGAGTATGTAGAGAAGTATGAGTTGCCGCGGTACGAGTAATAAGGGGATCATCATGAGGAGGGACGACGCAATTCCTTGTTTACAGACAAAGGTTGACGCCAACTCGTAAAGATGAGCCGGAAGCAGCAAAATCACCAGCGGATGATCCTGGAACATGGCGATAGCTATTCCTATGGATAGCACAGCGATGAGGGAGCGAAAGCTCTCTTTTTTCAACATATAAAACAGCAGGTTCGTACTTAGATATAATAATACGGATAAAATATACCAGGGCGTTATGCTCGTTTCGGATGATAGGGATTGGCCGACTGTAAAGACAAGTAGGGCCACTTTATAGCCGATCTTCAACAGTTCAGATGCATCTCTTGGTTCGCTCATCAGGTCAATTCACCTGTCAAATAGTAAATGGCGATTTGGGTGCGGTGCGTGAGGCCCGTCTTGCCTAATATAGAAGTAACGTGATTGGCAATGGTGCCCTCAGAGATATAGATCTGTTTGGAAATTTCCTTGTTTGTCCGTCCCTTGGCGATCAGCGCCATAATATCCAGTTCTCTTTCCGTAAAGAGGCTCTTGTCGATCCCAGGCCCTTGGTTAAGTGCGGACGGCTCTGTGTCCTTCCCCGTCTTTCCCCCAGCAACATCCGATTTCAACTTGTCTAATACCGTGTCCTGCAGCACATTATGACCGTAATACACGGTTTTAATCGCATCGCAGATCCGCTCGGGGTCGTTATTTTTCAGCAAATAGCCCTTGGCTCCGTATGTAATTGCATCCCTTATATATTCGTCATCATCAAACGTCGTCAAAATCAGCGGCCTTGTTGCTGTACGCTCGACGATCAGCTTGGTCGCTTCCACTCCGTTCATTTCCGGCATTCGCACGTCAAGCAGCGCTACATCGACCTCATGCCGCTCGCAATAGGCAACAGCTTCCTGTCCATTTTGAACCGTAGCCACAACCTCAAATCCTTCAAACGTGGTTAGAATAATTCTCATCCCTTCGCGAATGAATGAATTGTCGTCGGCAATAAGCACCTTAATGTTCGGCACAAATCACTCCCCCTTCCCTTCCACTTATTATGCATTATGAAAGGCGTCAGCACCATACTGAGTATTCGGCAGCGTGGTTTTGTATGCACTGTTGGACAACGATTAGAAGGCGGTCAATGTAAAAATTTCGTCCTACTTATGATACGGTTCCCCGTATCACTCTAACAGCGAAAAATCATAAGAGTTGCTTTCCACATTAGTAAGAATCCAAACATTCCGCGATTATTCAACATATATTGAAAAAACAATCATTTTAATATATTTGAGGTGGGATAAACATGATTCTAAGAGGACGTGTGGATTTTAACGTATCATCAGATCAAGATCAAAACACTCTTTTTTATTAATGAATGTGGTGGAGGACCCCCAGCTAGCTTGTTTAGAATTCCTGATGGATCTATTGTTATTCTCCAACGGGGAACCATTAAGAAAAAGGTTCGTGTGGTTAAGGGAGAGGCTTCAGAATGTGATTTCCATATCGCTTCATTAAATACGAAAACGGCTCAGTTATTTAGAGTTAATAATGAACAACGTTTTTTGCTCGTATTCAATAAGAAAACGAATATCATAAGAATGTTTAGAGCACCGGTGACCCGAGGAACTGCCCAATTCAAGCTTGACCCGAATAGACTGCACGATAACACAATCACTTTAGGGGGTCCATTTATTGATGACTTCGGAATTTACAGCACTAGAAAAACGATAACCGTGATTCGTCATGGAGCATGCAAAACCTTTAAAATCTTGAAAAGCAATGTAGAAACTCCCGATTTATTCTTTCAATTAACGAAAAATAACGCATCAAAATTTGGTCTGAGGAATGGGAAAAGCTACCGATTAGCCTATAATCAAATAACAAATAGACTTGTCATTGGAACTCAAGTGACATAATCATTAACTGTGAAGCCACATAGTTTGAGATTCAGAGAAGGACCCATTCAGCTTCGTAAAATAATAGTCTTTATTTTGAATAAGTCTCGGGTTTCCGCCTAGTTTGATCAAAAAAGACTGATCCATGGATTTTTCGTCATTGCTTATTTCCCCGTCTGAAATTGCATGTTTTATAAGACCTGGGTTAGTAAACATATCTTTGACGCTTTCAGTTGAAATTGGATGCTCAATCACCTTTATCGAGCAATTAGGATATATATTATTTTCTAAATACTCCTCATAGTCCTCAGGGATGAAGATCGAAATCATGCTCTTAGGTTTAAAGGGATGGACGAGGCTTAAGTAAAAGTGATATTTTTGGTTACCTTCATGGATGAGGTCTGCTTGATCATCAAAGAAGTCAGGTGCATTCCCGCCAATCCAGCCTGTACCATGTTCAGATGGACCAGGGCTTACCTGATACAGAATACAGTCCGTTCTCTCATCTAAAATGTTCGTATAATTCATTTACAACTCTCCCTCAAGAAACTTAATGAGGTACATTTCAGGCTGCGCGAGGAACTCTGTAAAGCTGCATAAATCCGCATACTCCTGATGCTCGACATCATAACAGCCAATCAGGCCTTTTTTCTTCGGATTCCACAGGAGCTGTAGATGGAAGAACCCTTTAGATATAAGGGTTCTTTACTTTTTGTTGTCAAAAAATTTGCGTCATTTGTGACACGGTTCACCGTATCGGTTATAGGACGAAACTTTGGGCAATAGTTGCTTTGCTTGCTGGGTGAGGAAAGCTGCCCTTAAGAGCAGGTAAGGGATTTGGTCCATCGCAGGTTACTCTCTCTCATACGGGAATGTGCGCGGGAATTTGGCGGCAAGCGCTAAATGATGGAGGCGACTATAAAAAGCTTTGAATAGAACTTTCAAAATTAAAAGCTTGAAGAATGCTGTAGTTTTTGACAGATATGTTGATGCCATACTCAGGCTTGCTTGTTTGACCAGGTTTGCTGTAATCTCGATCAACAAAAACCGCATCAGGAATTGCCCATGTCTTTGCAGGAATTAAAAAGAAGTCCGGCATCATATCGTTTCTAAAGATGAGCAGAGCCATATACAAATTGGGATTACAGATATTAAACTTACTCTTTTGAGCAAATACATACCCTGTTCCCCTCAGTGATTTGACTTGAATTTCCGAAAAGATTCCCGCTTTATTCTTCACAACAAAGTCGATTCCTCGATCATCAACCTCCGATGAAAATACCTCAAGTCCATAAGAGGCAAACTCCATCTTAGCAAAATACTCAGCATATCGTCCAAGTTGCAATGAATTGAGAAGCGCCCAGTTTTTATTTAGCATTTTAAGATTCCCTCCTGTTTATGTCACAAGATAATAAATTGCCAAAAGCTACTCTATTCTCACAAGTCCGTTCTCGTCGACCCAATAAATTTGGAACGACATAGCATCTTTAAGCCACTTTATTCTCGGCAGCAAATTCTTAAAGGTGCTGAATCCGTCTGGAAGAGCAATACCCAATGTTGCGGCGGAATTTTCACCGTGGTATAAGACCAGGTCAAAAACAGCCCCGGAAAACCAATGACGAGCTTGTATATGTTTACTTTTTTCGGGATACCCTTTCACACTAATCCACAGCTCTTTTCCGTCTTGGCTTTGCGCGATGATGTCCTTTCCCGAAGTTCTAGCTTCTGTATCAGCAACGCTTCGAATCGTGTAACCATTGAGAACGAGGTGATTAACAACCTTGCTTTGAATATGACCTTCCCAATACCAAGGTCTTACAACAACTTCTACAGGCGGTCTTGGGATTTCATGTGCTATTATGTTGGCTGACAGGTCTGATAAATGATTGGTTGTTTTTGTTTTATGACAATGATCGCAGATACCATGATGGCGAAGTATTTCCGAATTATTGAACAGTGAACGGCAAATTGTGTAGACCGTTTGTCTTGGGAATACATTCGCAGAAACGGACAAGCAGTCATCGCACAATTCGGCATGTAATAATGAAAACATCACTTTTTGTTTATTGGACATATAAAATCCTCCAGATTGTTTTGACTGTTATAATTGTATCACAGACATTTTGTAATAATTGTCCAGATATTTAATTTTCCAATTTGGAGGTGTATTACTATAATTACTTTTGATCGAGCTAAAGCATCTATAGGATTATCAAATTTTGTGGAATACTACGAGGATTATCTTTATTACTATAAGCATCAAACCAAAGAAAACAAGAAACGTTTGGCACAAAAATTACTTGAATCAAATTCAAGGGCAATTTCAATTACAGGCCAAAACACAAGAATTGTTTACACCGTAGCGATCTTCTCCAACGAATGGGATAAGGACATGCTAAAGGCAGCTATGCAGTCCAACCATCCAAGTATATCAAGTGAAATTAAAAATCAGGCAAAACTGCTACTAGACAAACTTGTCGTCAAATGATTATAGATAACCTCTGAAAGCTCCCAGAATCACTCCGGTAAAAAAGAAAGCCTCTTTTGCCGAAAAAATAGCGGAAGGGAATTTCTCTATTAATTGGAAAGCCTCTTCCCTGAGTTCGGTTATCAGTTTGATAACATAAATAGGTAATATGGTTTAAAGTGGGCACTCACTAAGACTTAACAAGTTATCAGGACTTTCTCCATCCGCTTCAGTTTTTAAATACTTGTTACCATATCTGCTAACCGCGACAATTACATTTACAGTACGACCGCCTTTGCTGACATAGAATGTCCATTTCCCATTTTCGATTCCTTGTATAGCATCTTCTTGAGTGAGCTTCCATCTAGTCCCGTTACTATACTTTCCTCCTATACTTCTAATCCTCTCGTGAGGATTGTAACGATCGTTTTTGTTAACACATAAAACTTCGTGTCTACTCGCTATTTCTTTTTCATCCTTTCTATTCTTTTGTTACACCCTTAAATGGAGTGCTGCTGCTGGTCTTTTGATCCATAATTCGTCCAGTGCTACAGACAACATATCTAGGAACTTTGATTTTCTAATAATGCGACTGGTCGAGGCAATAAAGGCGTTTTCTGCATCAACATTTTCACCTCTTCTACATTGAGCGACAAATCATTTACTGCTGGCAGATACATATCAACATTACAAAATGTGATATGCTTTTTCTTGTCACTTCTCACAGTATCGATCACCCCCATATCAATTCCATATTGCTTCATCGTTAAGAGCATTAACCAAAACCTCACTACATCATAATCATCCAATGGACGCATTCCTTCAATAGAGAGGGGCATTCTGTTAAAAACATATCCTGTTATTACAACAGCGATCATAAAAGCCCTTATGTCTGAAAAATCTCCGCTTTCAATTATTGCAATTGAATGATAAATAGCTTTCACCACTTGCCCAGATAGACGTCCAGATAAAGTATATCCGATATATGTATCTCTTAAATACCCATTAGTTATCTCTTTTACTGTTTCAAGATAAACTTCTGGTGTATTAGCGAGAACTGCAAAATTATACTTATTTGCAGCGCACCGCTTATACCCATTTCGTTTTATGGTTGAGACTAATACCAATTCATTTTTGGCGTCCGACACAATGATAGGAGAGTGGAATTTAGAAATGAGCTCAAAATTATTCGAAGCAATAATACTATGTTTGTCAACGGATTTTTCTAATTTTCCAAAAGAATAAGAAGAGTACTGCTTATTCCATTTTCGTCCTAAATCTTCAGCTCCTACATTGTCGTATCCACGTTGTTTTGATACATTGTTGTGTTGCTGTTCACTTCTATGGGTATGTCCAAATATTCGCCAACTATTATTACCTTTGAGTGCTGTTGTTGAGCTCCACCAACAATCTTTGTCTTCTCTCGTAATATCAATCATAGGAAAATGGGTGACTATCAATACCTTCTCCTCTTTGTTTAATACATCGTTAGCGAAAGACACCCACTCATTGTGCAAAGCTATAACCTTTTTAGGGCTAAAATCTTTTACCTTTTGCACATCGGGAAGACCCATAAACTGCTTCAGAGTTACTTGACGCTTTCCCCGCCGAAAACTCGTCCAACCTGTATCACCAATAACACAAATATCGTTATAATAATAAAAACTAAAAAGCTGACGTCGGTATATTACCGACGTCAGCTTACGGCCAATGCCCCTTCACTGTCCACTAAATAAAATCTTGACCTGGTTACAATGACAATACAAAAAGTAGGGTCTACTCAGGGAATAGGAATATAAGTTACTACATTCGATCGGATATAATCGTCCAACGTTTGATCGTGGACCACAATGACCGCATAGAGTCCTGTATTTGTGGTAAACGCTCCTTGAATGCTTACCGTACCGTTTACGGAATCATACGTTCCAAGACCGCCCTGATTAATAATATAATCGGCAGAAGGCGAATTTATGCCTGCATACTGATCCGTTGTTAAGTAGTGTAAATGATACTCACTTCCGCTGTAATTTGGTGATACTGTAATCGAATCAGAATTTATAATAGGTGTGCCCAAACTCGTAAACGTGTCAATAATCGAATCCGTTCGATAGAAGGTGAACCCCGCGACTTCGCTATCCAACGTTCCTTTAGCTCCGACTACGTAGAGCCGATAGGTCTTATTGGAAAGCAAGTTTTCAGAGATGTTGATTTGAGACCCGTTTAATGCCTTATCGACCGTTCCATAATGAAATGCTATTCCTCCCGTTGCATCTTGACCGGATTTGACCTGAGCAATTCTTGGGGAATCAGAAGAGTTGATCTCAGTAAGAACGTAATATAGAGTGTCAACCGCTTCTGAGTTCACACTTGCATTAATTGTATCACTAGTGATTTCCATACCTCTACTTGTACCCGAAGCATTAAAAGAAATCGTAGGCACGGCCTGCTGCTCAGCTAACGTCTGAAAAGGTACTGAAGAGATTTTCGACGTCTTATCATTGGTAAGCTCAAAAGCATACAACACATAGGAAGTACTCGCAGCTAATCCGCTCAATTTCAAGTTCGCCTTCGTTCCGTCCAATTCAACCGAACCATATACGATAGCATTCACTCCTAATTTGATACCATCAAAGCTAGGAACTGTGGAATCCGAGGGCAGCACGGCGTAGTACACAGTCCCGGTGACTGATCCCGTTACCGGATAGGACGCCATCGTTTGCGTGATCATTCCATTCACGACATCGATTGTCAGTGTCACATCAGGCACTGGGGTTGGCGTTGGCGTCGGCGTTGGTGCCGGGGTTGGCTCCGGGGTCGGTGTCGATAGCGGTATCGATGGCATATACGTGACCAATTGTGCTGTTACCGGGGGCTCCGATACTTTAACTGGTATTGGTTTACTCTCTTCATTTTTCACATCGTTATCGAATAATGTCTTCAAGGCGTTTACTACGATAAGTGGTGTCTTGGAGGTGTCTAGTTTAAAACCTTCATGTAGCTTAATAATGATCGTCTTTTTGTCCTCGGACAACACATAGCTATCTAGCTTCGGATCAAGCGGGACACCGTTAACCATAATCTTAGATAGATCAATAGAGTTTGGATCGATTCCTACTGTCATTGTCAACTCAAGCTTGTTGCCTGCCTTGAAGTCCGCTCCGGACACCAGAATTGGCATAGTGGCTTCGAACGTTCTTGCGCTTTCAAAGGATCCGGTAGCAAGTAATTCACGGCTCGCTTCTGATTTACCGCCGAATGTACCGTCGGAAGAATTATTTAGCAACTGTAGCTGAAGTGCCAACTGGACGTAACCTTTCGCCCAATCGGAGACGGTATTATCGCTAACCCCTGGGGCCAACATTGCCACCGCATCCTGACCTAATCCTCGAATCAGAAATGTTGCTAATTGTTCTTTGGTCACTTCACCCGCAGGGCTAAATTCTCCATTGCCTACACCGTCCGTTATTCCCGCTGCCTTGATCGCCTCAATATAAGGCAAAGCGTAGCCGTTTCCTGGATCATCTGACTTTACGTCACTGAATGACGATGTCTTGAGATCTTGGTTGACCTTCAGGTTAAAAATAAGCGCTGCTACCTTTGCGAATTGCGCTCGATTCATCTCTTCTTTCAATCCAAAATTAGTTTCTGAGACTCCGTCGAAGATACCCGCTGAAATCATTGCATCAAACTTTGCCTTAGTAGCGGCGTCCAAATCCTTTAAATCGCTGAAATCCGCCGAAGTCTTCGCTCTACTCACACCGCCGCCGATCGATACTGCGGACGTCAGACCGAATGTCAGCGCCGTAGACCATATTAATAATTTCCTTCTCATGATTTCACTAACCTGCCTTCCCATATTGAAATATCTAATACACGCTTCATAAAATTACACATTCATTTCAAAATCTTGCTTTTTGCAAGGTCGGAGATCATCCCAGCGAAGCAACAAGCATTCGTTCCCCCTCATACTCAATTCGTAAAAACTTATCATTTCTAATTTTAATAAAAACTCAGAGCCGTATCTTAATGAAATCTTAATGGATGATTAAAATCCACACTCGTCATGAAACATTATTATTAAATATTCAACTTTTATAGTAGTATTCTTTTTAAGAATTCAAATTTTCTCAAAGAATGGTGGTCGTGCATATATGGGTCATATCCTAATTATCGATGACGAACCCGAAATTCGTACGTTAATTCGCATCCATATGGAACGGGCAGGCTTCCAAGTTATTGAAGCAGAATCGGGACGAACAGCGATTGAACGGATGCAAGAGTATAATATTGAGCTCTTAATATTGGATTTGATGATGGATGACGGGGATGGCATTACGGTCCTTCGTTATTTACAAGAACATAATTTACAAACCATCGTTATCGCACTTAGTGCTAGGAGGGAAGTGCAGGACAAGATTGCCACCCTTAGTCTAGGAGCCGTTGATTATGTAACAAAACCATTTAGTCCATTGGAGTTACTTGCTCGGGTTCAAGCACAATTAAGAAGGCATCGTCCCAATGCGACCCATCAATCTGAAATCATACGATTACATCATCTGGTTCTCGATGTAGATAATTTAGTTCTGCATAATAACGGCAAATCCCGTGATTTAACTCCAGTTGAATGCGCCCTTCTGAAATTCTTTATGCAGAACCCCGATCGTGCTCTGACCAAAAGGGCAATATACAAACACATTTGGCAGCATGAAAACTACGATGATAACAACTTGAGCGTATTTATTAGTCGGCTCCGTAAAATACTTGAAAGCTCTTCCGGCTCTCAGTATTCCATTTATACCGTTCGTGGCGTCGGATATCGATTTTCGGGAGATAGACGATGAAGAGTCTCACTAGGATATGGCTAATCATGCTAATAAGCATTGTTATCAGCTTTACGTTGTTTGTCTGGATTTCGACACTATCAGGAAAATTATGGAACAAAGGTTATGATTTAAATGCGTTGAACTCCATCTCACAAGAGGTGCTGAGTGCTATTGAACAACAAAGTACATACGATAAGAATGAAGTTCAACCGATATTGGATCAGTTTCATATCAACCATCCTGCTCTTCGATTTGAATGGATTTCATCGGACGGATCAACTCTCTATGATACTTATGGTGAGATGAATAATTATAGCTTTCAGCAATTGGCAGATCGCTTTATTAATATGCCGAACAACCTTTGGGACGAAGATAACCCGATTACGCTTGCCTATTCAGCGAATAAGAACGGACAGCCTTACTACTTATTATTGAGTTTGTCTAGCGATGCAATGAAACAAGGACAGATGTACTTCTTTGTACGAACACTTAAGGCACTATATTCTTGGGCTCTGCCTCTGCTGTTATCTTTCTTTGTGCCCTATTTCCTGTCCCTGTGGCTGTTCTCCTCGGTCAATAGACGGATCGGCAGGCTCAACCAAGCCCTCAATCAGGTCAATATCCGAAGTGATGTCATCGTACTCGAGGATAAGGCAAAGGATGAAATCGGGCAGCTTACCCGTCACTACAATTTGATGGCGCAGCGGATTCGGAGACAGGCTGATGAAATCGATCAATTTGATAGCGGGCGCAAGCTGCTGCTTTCTAATCTATCTCACGATTTGCGAACACCGTTAACGATGATCCTGGGCTACGCCGAAACCATTTATACAGGTACATATAATGACGAAAACGAACTGCGGACCAGCTCAAAAGTCATTTTGCAACGATCCCGTTATATGGACAAACTGCTGGATCAATTGTTAGAAATCGCACGGCTAGATGGGGAGTCGCTTGAGATTCATCTCGCTCCGCATAACTTGTCTGAAATGATGCGAAAAATTGCCGCCGACTACATGTTATTTCTAGATGGGCAAAGTTTTTCAATTGAAGTGGATATCCCCGATGGGGATGTGCAGGCGGTTATCGATGTGTCTCTTGTTGAACGTGCTATACGCAACTTAATGGACAATGCGGTTCGTTATGGAAAAGAAGGGCGTTTCCTTGGAATAGGGCTCGTTGAAGAATATGATGTTGTGTGCATAACCGTTAAGGACAAAGGCAGAGGAATTGCTCCTGAGGATCACAAACTCATCTTTGAACGGTTCTATCGTGTTGACCGGGGGAGAAAAGGCGAGGGGCTCGGTATAGGACTTTCTATTGTCAAGGAAATTGTTGAATCACATCAAGGCTATATTCAGTTGATGAGTACTCCCCATGTAGAAACCTTGTTCCTGATACGGCTCCCCAAGCATCTAAAATAAAGCTATCACAATGATAATGTGCTGCTTCGTTGTTAGCGAGAAATTTCGCCCTACTTATGGTACGGTTCACCCCGATTTATCTTCACTGCGGGATACATCTGTCTGCGTTAGATTCTATTGTGATTATGCTTAATATGCCTGAGTCTGAACCAGCTGATCTTCTTAACTGCTACGTCGTGGTCCCCACATGCAGCTTCTAGGCAATATGCTTGTTGTGCAGCACTCTGATACTCTCTATAAAACTCCTTTATTTAAAGTAGAGTTTTATGAACTGGCTGTCTCAAATTAGTCATGTATTTATTGCTCTGAATGATTAAAGAAAGTGCCGCAGGCTTGGTACCTGCGGCTTTAAATATTATTTAAGATGTTTGACCAACCCACTTCTGAATGAACCATAATATAATTCACATCAGTTCTATGGTTGTTATTAAGCAGATTGCGGGGATTAATTATACAGCACGTTCTCTCATACACTTTTGTCCTGCATTGCATAATAACCATAAATAAATATCATTGAAAAGACTAGGATGCCTCTGAACCATGCTCCAGTAAAAATAACCAAGGAAGGTGCCCCAAGTGCAAACATTAACAGTAAAGTCCAGTTTATATAGGAATGTTTGAATCGTCTTTTAAGAAAGCCTTCAGAAATAATATAATATAGAAATATAAGATAGGACAGTGCAGCAAAAATTAAAGAAAATAATTTTTTTGTTTAACCTCCATAGCCACTTTTTGTACTTGTTCGGTATTGATCCGGATCTTCAGATCTTCTACAGGTCCCGAACGATTTATTGCGGTTTTAGCCTCTTCCATTTTTGTTTTAAGAGCAGAATTTTTGATGTTAACACTCTTAATATCAAGTTTTGGCGTTACTTTCCGGTTCACTTTCACATTCTGAACGACCTCTTGCTCAACGGTTCGGGTAGAAGAGTTAACTTTCGGTAATGTAACGGACTTTGAAACCTTAGTGTTCGTATGTTATTCTTGTTTCTTGATTTCGACATGAACACCACTACAATTCTCATCTTATGCATCCTACGCTGACGCAGGGATTGCTCAGATACATTACTTGTAGACTGGAGCGGTAATATAGTCGTTTTTGCCTGTTCCAGCGTTGCCTTCAGGTCCGGATTTTTGATATTCACTTGTTTCATATCCACTTAAACATCTTTACTGCGCTTAATAGGTTCCATTCCAGTTCCCGATTGTCGAACATTCACAGTTTCTGCATTTACTTGAGTGCCTTTATAGCGCTTGATGTTCACTTTATTCAGTGAGCGCTGTTGAACGGACTGCTGGGATGTCTTTCTTGCAGATCGGAATGGTGCTAATGCTTCCGCTCCCTGCTCCATCTTCGCTTTCAACTCTGGATTTTTGATATTTACTTGTTGTATATCTACCTGAGTACCAGTTCTGCGCTTGATGTTTACCTTATTGAGGAGCGTTTGTTGTACAGACTGGCTAGCTACACTGCTTATAGCTTGAAGCGGCAATACAGCGGATTTTACTTGCTGTAGATTGGCTACAAGATCCGCAGGTCTGACGTTCATTCGTCCCACTTCCACTTGCGTACCAAACTTTCTTTGTACCCGCACCTTATGAAGCTGGCTTAGCTGGGTTGAAGTAGTCGTAGTCATGCTCGCAAGGGCTGCTGGAGTCTTCACTACGTTACCTTCCACGGAAGAACTAACGTTAACCCGATACTTTGCTCGTAATCGAGAAGGCATGATAGAATACGTATCTTCTGATAGTTTTTAACTATCATTTACCCAACTTTGCTGAACATCAATAAATTACTGGGACACCTTCTGGAACACATCTCAGGACATCCACTCAGAAAGCATCTCCCCCTCCGTAAAAATATTCCACATAAACGCAACCTTAATCCTCCAAGCCGCATCTTATTAGTAAAGGGAGGGGAGCTTCATCTGAATATTGTAGAGAGAATCAAAGCAAAGGATGAGTCAGCTCTCCGCCTGTTGATGGACGATTACGGCGATATGCTGCTCCGAACTGCTAACTTACTGCTCAGAGATCGACAGAGTGCCGAAGAAGCGGTGCAAGATACTTATATTCAAGCCTATGCCAAAATGAATCAGCTACAGGAACCGGAACGGTTAAAGGCTTGGCTCATTCGCATCGTAGTCAACCGCTGCCGCATGAAGCAACGGACATGGAGCTGGAGTAATATTTTCCCATCGGGCGATGCAGAGCTCCAAGCCAGTGATGATGCGGGCTTCACTGCCGGGGCAGAAGAGCTTTTTATGGTGGAATGGCACAATGTTAGACTCGCTGAGTCCATAAGAAGTCTCGCTTATGTATACCGCGAATGTCTGACGTTATATTACTTTCATGAGATGAGCATCCGTGAAATTTCCGAGCAATTAAATACACCTGAGAATACGATTAAATCCCGGCTCGCTAGAGGACGGACGCTCTTAAAAAAGATTGTGGAGAAGGAGGGACATTTCTTATGAATACGGGGAACACAGAGAATACGGAACGCGAAACTATCAAGCAACAGCTAGATGAAGAACTACAACTCATCCACTTCAAAGGACATGAACGCGTCCTCAAGATGACCCACCCTCCAACTTTTGGAGCCCGTCTCATTGCATTCTGGAATAAGGAAATCGAGATCCCTGCCAAACCTATAGGCGCAATCGGTGCAATTATTCTAGTCGTTTCACTGACCCTGCATCAACCAGAGGTCAAACATCCAACACAACAAAACGTTCAGCAGCAACAGACCCGGGAGCTCATTGAGGCTGGGGGTAATACGTATTGGAAGGATATCTATGATCAGGCGGTGAAGAGACATGAGAATTAAGATTAAGGTTAAACATCTGGTGTCATTCGTGCTGCTCCCGATATCCCTACTCGTTCTTCTATTTAACTTCTTACCCTCCTCAAAAGCACAAATAGACAAAAGCACAGCTGTTCAATCTAACCTAGCCCGCACAGAACTTCTGCAAAAGCTAGAATCTACAACTGGTAGTAAACGTATGGAACTTATTCGAACCAACATCATCGATAAGGAGCACGCCTACGATCCCTATAGATATGACGTTAATATCGGCCCCTCTATGAGTCAGTGGAATAATGATGAACCCGATACTTTCAATTTGCTGCCAGCGGACAGAATGCCCTTGCTTGAGGAATACATCCTTGATGGGCCTGCGGATAATACACGTATATTTGCGGCTAAGCTGCTTGCCTATGAATATGATGCTCTTGGCCGTAAGGAAGACGGCGATCAAGCGCTAATAACGGCCACTAAACAACTAGCCAGCAATTCTCACGTGGCACAAAAGCTGGCGCTCCTTCGTGCAGAACGAGCCCTGAATCGTGGTGACATAACAGCCGCTGAAGCTATTCTTGAACAAACCACATTGTCATCTGAGAATCAGCAGGATCTAGATGCGCAGAAAGCATGGCTTACCGGGCGGCTGCTCTTCACAAAAGGCAAAGCACAAGAAGCACTTGCCGCAGTAGACAATGGCTTGGAGAGCTACCAGAAATTCTGGCAGGATATTCATCAACAAATGAGTCTTAGCACTAGCAACTCAGATAAAGACACCGCAGACAACGGTGCATCGGAATCAGCGTCAATTTCAGCACCAGCGATTGGAACTTCAGAAACCGAAATGCAGCTGGAAGCACTCCGGGTAGCCATTCAGTCCGCTGTAGATATGGGGAGTACCTCGACTGCCGTCGTATCCGGAACACTTACCCGTAGCGATGGTACTCCGGTCTCGCGCGCAGGTATTTTTCTCCGTGCTGAAAGCGAGGTTCACCACAGCATTACTTCTACTGAACCGTACCGAATCGTTACGGATGCTGAAGGACGTTTCGAATTCCAAGGTGTGATTCCAGGCTTCTATCAATTACAGCTTGGACTTAGTTATAATCAGATCGATGGCTGGACTTGGCCAATACAGTATGACGATTGGATTGAAGTTAAACCGGGTGACATGTTGAAGGAGAGCGTTGTTCTGCAGCCTCTGATTGAGCTTCAGTCTCCTATTAATCAGGAGACACTAGCTGGCGAAACCGTAAATTTCCGCTGGAAAGCTGTTAAGGGTGCGGCTTACTATCGTTTAAGCGGTGGAGCGGAGGGGGCCGCGGTGAGTGCACAAATTCGGGATCATATTATAGGTAATCAAGTATCCATTCCTGTAGAAGAACTTTACAGTAGCGGTGGTTTCTCCTTTGGCGGCAGTGGAGAAGGCTGGGAATCTATTGATCCCCTATCTCTTCTCGGATTTATGAATCCAGAAGCACGCTTTTCTTGGAATATTGAAGCATTAGATGCAAATGGACGCCTGATTACCCGCAGTTATGGCTACAGACTAAACGAAAATACCGTCGGCAATCTGCCCTTCTTTTATCTCAAAGAAAGAGAACTTACCGCGGCTGACCAACTATTACTGGATAAAAAAACGGATCAGGCACTAACCATGTACCAACAAAACATTACCGATGATCCACAGGATGTTCATGCCCTTCACATGCTCGTAAAGATGATGCTTGCAAAATCATCCCTCACGAAGGATACTACATTGGAAGATCAGGCGATGTCTTCACTCAAAAAACTAATACAACTGCAGCCTTCTACTGATTACGCCTTCACGTTGTCGCAGTACTATTTGGACCATGCGGACTGGAAGTCATATAACGAATATTATTCCTATTACAACAAGCTAAACCAACCCAATACTAACGATTATGTACTCTCTATTAACGCGACCGCACTCTTGCATCAGGGCAAGCTGAAAGAAGCACGCGAGCAATTCGCTAAGGCTCTGGCGCTTGATAACAGCCATCGTTTTATTGGCAGCTATTTGGCGGCAGAATTATACGCAGGTGAGTCACTCTCTTCTGTCTTAAAACTTGCTGAACGTTACCCCGAGCACAGCTTTGGTCACAGTGGGTATCGTTGGCCACAAATGGTTAAACTGCTCATAACCGAACGAACGAAACAGCCTAGTCACTTTGACCAAGCATTGCAGGAAAAACTTGGCTGGTACGTGAATGGTCAGACAGATGTTTTGAAGCAATGGATCGAAGGGGCAAAGTCCTCCGCTCTGAAGAACTTTATGCAAGCCGTTCTAAAGGTAAGCTAACTCATTTATGTATACAAAAATCCGGTCCCTCTCGATAAACACGAGTATGGAGCGGATTTTTAATTAAGCATGATTTTATTTAGATTTAGCTTCCATCATATAATTCTGGAAATCCGTAATACTTGGATTGGACATATAATGTCCACCCTTAACCTCTATCGTTTGTCCAGTGATGAATTTAGATTCATCTGATGCCAGGAACAATACTGTGTTTCCGATATCATCTGCTTCCCCATGGTAAGGAAGGGCGTTGAACTTCTAGAATATATCCAGCACTGCTGGTGGCATATTTCTTGCTGCCGCAGGTGTTAGGATCAAGCCTGGAGCCACTCTGTTGCAACGAATCTTATCCTTACCATATTGTGTGGCGATGTAACGAGTAAGATTCACAACTTTGGCTCCTTCTCTAGCCAGAAAAGTAGCGGCAGATAAGCCAATACCTGAAGCGCCTCCAGTTACTAATGCAACCTTACCTTGAACTCTTCCCATATTCATACCCCTTTATCATGTAATTAAGATTCTAAGATGACTTCATTTATGTTTCAGAGCTATCAAAGCTCGATAACAACTTTTCATAGATTTTTAGAAATTGTCGCAGTTCTTCTTCATTGAGCTTCTGAAACATTTCAGCTCGGAGCTCCTGCCCTTTTAGCTGTGCTTCCTTCAGTACATCCTTACCTTTGTCCGTGATAGAGAGCAGTACATTTCGGCGATCATCTTCATTATATTTACGCTCGGCCATTTCCTGCTTAATTAAGAGATTGGCAATGTTCGTCATCGCCCCCGGCGTATAACCTAATTTTTTAGCCAAAGTAGTTGCTTCTGCGGACCCTTTTTATTCAATTCTCCCAAGACGAGAACAGGTGATATCCCAATATTATGGTCAAAAGCATTCACCCATCGAACAATGATTTCATTCGTAAATAATTCAACTGCATGTATTAGTCTAAAAATATCTGGGTTATCCAAGTACATCCTCCTATAAATAAACAAAGAAGCCCTGCTTATGAGGGCATCTTTGTTCTGTTTCATTGGATATCCGGAGCTTATAAATAATTATTGAGGTTGAAAATCTGAGAACCCTGAGATTACCACCCTCGAACCCATGCTGACGCTATCGACCTTCCATACATCATTAGTAAATACGAGAGTGATCGTACGATCTTCGGCATATTGATCTTCTCCTGTTAGACCATTTGCCAATATAACCGATTGTGAAAGCGTAGCTGAAGTCTTATTAATGTATACTGGCAACGAGGCAGGCGCTTTATAGGTACTAGCTGTATTCAAGCCTTTATTTTGAACGATAGACTTAATTAATTTCTCCGTAAAATACGGTTTGAAGTAGGAACTAATATTTTTAATTGATGAGACATCAGCTGCTTGATTTAATTTATCGGACAGTAGTTTTAAGCGTGGATCCATAATTTTCTGCTTATCAGAGATTTGAATAGACGGTTGCTCCATGTTGACAATGAGTCCCTTCCCGCCCAATGTTACTGTCGCCTGCTTAGTCTGTGGGTTCCATAAGACATTTGCACCTAGCGATTGACCCACAAAGCGCAGCGGAACATAGGTTGTTCCTTTAATAACCTGCGTCGCAGTATCCAGATCAATATATTCTCGGAGTGGAATATCCGGGTTATCTGTAGTCGGAGGTGATTCAATGATTGCGCGTTTGAAATTTGCAGCAAGCCAGATGGTCGAGTCTCCATTTTTAATCTTCACTTCTTTCTCCGCTTGAAACCATTCCACACTCGCACCTAAATTTTCTGAAACCATTCGTAACGGAATGAGAACTCGACCGTTGTTAATTTGGCCGTTATTTATGATCGTGGCTTTGGATGCATCCGCTGCAAAACTAAGCACCGGTATAACTGGAAGCACAAGTAAAGCTGAAGCAAATAAGGAAATCGTCAATTTTTTTATCATATCAAAACCTCCTACATTAAATTTATCTTAATAGGAGACGTTTTTCTCCTTTACTTGTTTTCATTTGTTTTATTAACGTATTTAAGATGAATAAAAAAAGAATGCTCAGCAAGCATCCTTTAGATCGCGGATTTATCTACCACATAAGTGCCAGCCATTATATCGTGAAGCGCCCGTTTACGGGGAGTAAATGCGACAAATAGATAATCCACGAGCATGATGGGGGCAAGTATTTTACTGAGGTCATTAGCCAATGGTGCCCATAAGGCAAGGTTGGTGGAAATCGCAGTGAGGTCGTAGAGACTGACACCAACAATCATTGAAAAAATTGTACTAATGATTCGGAAAATATTTCGAACTAAAGCCTCCTTCAGTGTTGGATACTTCCCTTGATCATTGATAATCTTCATCTTTAAAATCAGCTTCCCTGGTGATCCGCCAAATCTAACGATCATAAAAATATCAAACACGATGAAAAAAATATACTCAAGGATAATCGGAATCTCCGAGTGCAAGGAAACAGCCAATGAATTAAATAGCATGTATACAATAACCGCAGGGATCAGAATGACAAGGAGATCAAGAATGGTAGCCAGCACTCTTTTCCAAAAGCCTATGAAATCCTCCTGCTCCAAATGCTCCAGTTTATTGTTATCCATATTAGGGCCCCCACTCTCTATGCTTAACTGTATTCATTCAGCCTTTTGATATCCGTTCTTCAATAATGGGTTCCAGTTCCTTATTATGTTTTAGAATCACCCGTATATCAGAAAATTTATCCGTTAATTCAATAATTCTATGTATGTCTTCCCGATTATATCCACGGTTCCATTTAAAAATCATCACATACAGATTCTTAAACGATTGCTTGTAATTCGCTTGCTCTAATCCCATTCTTGTCTTAATAAATCTGGTCATCACTCTCAAATTCCCAATTACTCTATTCGGTCTCAGAATAACGATTAAATCTGCCCTTTTAAAACTTTCTTGCCCCCATTTATAATGCACGCCTTCCAGTATCCATGAGGGCTTATCGAGGATCTCCTCCAATTGCGCGTCCCTTGCTTCAACTGAATAACGTAGGTTCTCAGCACTTCTATCCCAAACCAAATTATCTGTTTCGTAATAATCTACACCATACTTTTTGGACAACTCTCTGGCGATATAGGACTTGCCACTTCCACAGGCCCCAATGATTCTAATCTTCATAGGCTCAGCTGAGCCCAATCGGTAGGAGGATAAGTCCTAGCGATATAACAGTTATAATTCTCGTAGTGAGGAGGGTTAGCTTGACATTTTTTTCTGATTTGTACCAACCTTTAAACTGAAAATGATTCCGATACAGCATAAAAAATATCAATATATTTCCGAGCGCCATACTCCAGTTATATACGGGCTGACCAAATATAGATTGATATACGAATCTCTCTACCCCACCTAAAATAAACAAGGTCAACACAAGCAATATACATAATCGAAATAATTCCACAATAAAGGAACCTAGTTTTATCATTTTATAACCGTCCTTTCAAGATCTCCCATCACGAACAGCATCCATATTCCTCCAATTATACACCGTACATGTGATGACTCCTATTCTATTTTTCGATTCCTTAATTATTTTTTTACATTAAAAAAACAACCCAGCCCTAGATAAGTTCTATCCTGAGCTGGGTGATGTTGACTCTCTTTTTAGAAGAGTGTAGTTTCTTCCATATCCCTTAGTTCCTGAATCTGTAACCGCAGATTAACGATTTCAGCCATTAGCGCTTCATTCTCCGCCTTTGTATCCCTACTTCCACTTTGGATCAATTGATTCAGACGGAGCGTCAGAAGGACAAGTTCGTCCTCCCGCGCCTGTTCTTTTCGGGTAAGCACACGACTTCTATCTTTGGAAATGTATTCATTATAGGAACCTTGAAAAAACTTCGGTGTCTGAGTCGATTCTAAGATTACCAAACGGTTAGCTACTTTAGTGTGCAGATATCGGTCATGCGAGACCATCACAAGTCCCCCCGGATAAACCCTAAGCGCTTCTTCAACACGCTCTCTAGTGTCAATGTCCAGATAATTGGTGGGTTCATCTAGTACCAGTAGATTAGCTTTTCCAAAGTACAGTTTAAGGAAAGCTACACGGCATTTCTCCCCCAGACTTAAATCACCAATTCGTTTAAAGACATCCTCCCGCGAAAATAAAAAGCAGCCCAGAATCGTTCGTGCCTCCGTTTGGGTCATACCCGGCAGTTCAAGCAAACTATCCAGAATCGTGGATGACACCGCTAGATTATCGAGCTCTTGGGCAAAATAACCAATCTTCGTCCGCGGATGCAGCCGTACTTCACCTTGGGTGGGTTTATGAATACCCGCAATCAACTTCAACAAAGAAGACTTACCCACACCATTCGGACCCAGAATAGCAAGACGTTCTCCTCTATTCAATGTCAAACTGAAATCTTTTAATACAGGCGCACTGCCCTTATAAGCAAAATCAATCTCGCGGAGTGACAGCAAAGTGTCCGCCATAAACGCTTCACTTTCCAGCTTCATCTTCAGCTTGCCTGTCTCGCGCGGCAATTCCACACGATTCTTATTTAAACGTTCGAGTGCAGCTTCCTTCGCATGAAGACGAGACACATTCTTCTTAGATTTCGCACGCAGGAAATCATGCTGTCCGGCAGCACGGTGCGCCTGCTGGAACCATTCCGAATACCGCCTGATGCTCTCCAGTAGTTTCTCCTTTTCCTGTTCTTGCTTCTTATACTGTCCCTCAAGCGTTCGCGCCTCTATCGCTTTTTGCTCCCGATACTGCGTATATCCACCCGAATACCGACGACACCCCTCTGGACTAAGTTCCAGCAATGATGTCGCCGTTCGATCGATGAACATACGATCATGTGAAACATAAAGCACGGTTCCAGGGTAGGTGTGTACCCAATGTTCCAACCACTCCATCGTCTCTCCATCTAAGTGATTCGTCGGCTCATCTAGAATCAACAGCTTCGGCTGCTGGGCTAGTAATGCTGCTAATTGTACACGTGTCTTTTGCCCTCCGCTTAACGATCGGTATGACAAATCCCAAACTGAACGTTCTAGTTTAAGCTGCTTCAAGCACTTTTCCGCTTTAGCCTCCCAGTCATATCCATTAAGCTGCAGGTATCGATCGTACACTTCAGCGTATTCAGTAAGTCCCGCTTCAGTCTCGTCGTTCTGTTCCTGCAATCTCTGACCGAGGAATTCAAGCCGGCGCTTTAATTGGGGCAGCTCTGCCGATCCGGCGAGAACATAATCCAAGGCACTTACTTCTTCTGATACTTCCAGCTGCTGATCCAGCACACCCCATTCTTCACGAGGTAAGCCATGATAAATACTCCCTTTCTCAAAGGTAAGGCGACCGATCAGTCCCTTAAGCAGTGTGGTTTTGCCGATTCCATTACGGCCGAACAAGAGCACTCGCTCTCCTTCCGATATCTCAAAGGACACCTTCTCGAATAACAGCGTCCCGTTCCATTCTTTACGTAAATTTTTTGCTTTTATTAGGGTCATATTCCATTCCTCCGATTTTATTGCAAATAAAAAACCGCAGCCAGCGGTCTGCGGTCGAATAGCGTATGATGGGGGAATATGCCATAACATGAATAGACTACGGCTGTGATCACCTGCTGCATGCAGAGTAAACCAAACAATAGATCGATCTATTCATATAAAAGCAACGTAAGGCCCCCGACCGACACACGTATCCCTGACCGTTATCACCCTGCGCGGGTGCTCCGTGACTTGTGCATATGCACTTTACAAGTTGGATGGTCTAATTATAGGAAACGTGTTAGTTATTCATCAGTCGGTGGTCCTCCGTCATTGTCCGAATTGGTTTGAATGAGTATAGTATATACTTACTAGGGTCAGAAATACAATTCCAAGAACAGTTATAAATTAATCTTTACCGACTGAGACTGTGGATTCCATTGCACCTGAATGCCAAATAATTCGGGCAAGATGCTTAGTGGAATCAACAATCGGTTATTTTCATTGCGAGATGCGAGTATCTTAATGGATTTTCCATTCACAACAGCCTGATCGGATAACGGCTTATGTGTCACCGTACGATCGCCTATCGTAATTAGCAGTGCACCAGTTCCAGCTTCGCTCTGCAAAGTTCCACCTAACAACGCTACAGATTCTCTCAGCGGAATAAATACACGGGAGTTATCCAATATAAAGGGATCCTTCAACTTTGTCGTGACTCCATCCAGCTCAAAAGCCCCAGCAAACGTCTTACTTCCTACGGAGTATCCATTCTTGGTCGCAATGCTCTCCATAGCCAGTGTACTAGTTGTAATGATGACTCTTGTATTCTTAGCTATTTTTGGATATAACCAGTGGATATCATCATTATGCATTCGAATACATCCAGCGCTAACATACTTTCCTATGGATGACTCATTATTATTGCCGTGAATCGCATACGTAGTTCCATAAGTTCCATTTACCTCTAGCCCCAACCAGCGGTCGCCAAGCGGATTGGCCGGATCACCCCCAGGTATTTTCTCTTTGTAGTAGGGTCTGTTCTTTACTTTAACTACCATTTTGAAGCTACCTTCCGGTGTCAGTTCCTTCGATTTCCCTGTTGCGACCGGAAAAGTCTTCACCAGCTTGCCATCACTGAAATACGCGAGTTTGTTTGTTTTTTTGTTCACGATAATTAGATCGGATCCAGCAGCAGCTTCCGCCTTTCCCACACCTGTAAAACATGCAGCGAACAGAAGCCCAAACACAAGCATCAGCTTTATGTTCCGCTGTAATGAAGATTGAAACCAGCTACTCGAAACAAAAAATCCCAATTTTCTCCACCTCCATATATAAAGACGAAATCATTTCAATTTAGTTGCATACCAGCCTGTACCTATTCTTTTCAACTCGTCCCCCGCATTTGACGCATAGATTGCAATACTGTAACCAGTGCACACAACAAAAAGCCGACCTTTGGATAACCAAAGATCAGCTCTGTGTTTTTAAACAACATTTATGTTTCAGCGATTACAGTTTCTTACCTGAACCAAATGCAATCACATACCCATCTGGATCTTTAATCGCAAAATCCTTCCAACTCCCCCAGTCTTCCTCCTGAAGATTAGGCTGCTGAACAAATTCCGCCCCCTTGCCCTTGAGCTCTTCATATAGATCGTCGAGCTCATGATGAGTCTCCACATAAGCATAGGTATCCCACGGAATGATCTGCCCTTGTCCTGCTGCATTGGGTTGTACATTTTCAGTACGAGCTGCCTGTATTAGCTTGAATCCCAGTGCAAATTCATCGCGCACCGCCCACCAGTCCGTCACCTCACAGCCTAACACTGTAGCGTAAAATTGCTTAGACCGCTCCAGATTGGATACCAGCCTTACTTGAACCGAAAACTGTACCTTACTCACTGTAGCTCATCCCCCGATTGTCAAATTGGCTTGATCAATATTCGCAAATTTAATATTCCGATTTTATAATATCATCCAATTTACGGAAATTAAACCGAAATCTACTGACAAGCCCATCGAAGAATGGAATCCATAATTATCGTTAAGGCTAGTGATCTTTTGTTTGATCCAGAATGTTTCGAACTGCCTGCAAGCGAAGAGGATCTATAGGTTTCAGCGCATCACCATCTTCTCTAACTGCTGAACCGAAATGTACCCGCCTCACACCTGTTTGTTGTACAAAATCGCTTATCCCTTCCACCGTTAACCCACTGCCCGCCAAAATGTAGATAGATCGCTCCGAAGTAAGCTGCTCAAGCGCAGCAATACGCTCCGCACCTTTAGGCGCTGTATTCTGAGCACCCGATGTTAAGAGGCCTAACCATCACTCTAACCGGTATCGAGACAGCATCGCGTACTTTTTCTATTAGTCCCAGACTGGGTGTTAATCCCCCTTCACTAATCGCTGTGATCAGTTCTATTCGGTCAGCACCATAACGCTCGGCCAGCACTGCATCACTTAATGTTGTAGCAATAACTTCTAACAGCATGGTCGTCTCTCCTTCACTAACATTTCCGAAATCTGTTCCTTGTGATATTCTCTCCAAAGGATTGTAGAAATACCTTAAGACGCTAGCCCCCAAACTAACTATGTATTTACAACCGAAGCTTAGTCAGCGCGTAAGTTGCGGACCCCATGTACCTTATTAGCAATGCAAATAGCTGCATCTGAGTCCGTTAGCACACTTTTCGTTTCCAAGCATCCCCCATGTACGCAAAAAAAGCCTTGATCCTCTAGACTAGAGAATCAAGACTTTTGGTTCTTAAAATATATTTACGCCCACCACATACCTTGAGGTTGATCGCGAATAAGAATGGATTGCAAATTGGTTACTGCACGATGGAAGCCTTCGTCTACCGTCATAAGAGGGTCTTCATGCTCGATGCTGACCACATAATCATAACCGTAAGTACGCAGCGCACTCATGATATCTGACCATTCAGATATGCTGTGTCCACAGCCAACGGAGCGGAAAGTCCATGCACGGGTCTGTACATCACCGTAAGGCTGCATATCCGTCAGACCATACATATTAATATTGTCCTGATCCAGGTACGTGTCCTTGGCATGGAAATGATGGATCGCACCAGCTTTACCAAGAATCTTGATCGCGCCTACAGGATCGATGCCTTGCCACCAAAGATGGCTCGGGTCTAGATTCGCGCCGATCGCATCACAGGTTGCTTCTCTAAGCTTCAGAATCGTGTAAGGAGTATGGCAGAGGAATCCGCCATGAAGCTCGATACCGATCTTAACGCCATGCTCCTCAGCAAGCTTACCAATTTCCTTCCAGTAAGGAATCAGTTTATGCTCCCACTGCCAGGTTTTGATGTCGCTGTACACGGTAGGCCAAGGTGTAACTGGCCAGTTCGGTGCTTTTGCATCGTCGCTGTCTCCCGCAGTTCCCGAGAAAGTGTTCACTACCTTAACGCCCATTAGCGAAGCTAGCTTGATCGACTTACGCAGAATTTCGTCGCCTTCACGAGCTTCTTCTTTATCCGGCGAAATCGGGTTATTATGGCAACTGAATGCACTGATCATAATGCCACGTTTCGTGAACTTCTCCAGATATTCTTTACGTGCTGATTCGCTGGCAAGCAGCTCATCTGTTGGACAGTGGGCATTTCCGGGATTGCCTCCTGAACCGATCTCTACCGCATTCAAACCAGCAGCAGCGATTTTATCAAGCATCTCATCGAGAGTCAAACTTCCAAATACAGGATCAAATACGCCTAATTTCATTTATAATACCACCTTTTCTTTGATTGGCTCCAAAGCTTCAGCATGTCCGTAAACTGGATAATCACGCTTCGTTGGTGCACACCAGTTGACGCCATTGATGATCACTCTTTGGATTTCTTTGTTGTAATAGGTTGGATAAGATTCATGACCGGGTTGGAAATAAAAGATCTTCCCGTTCCCACGACGATAAGTCGATCCGCTTGGGAACACATTGCCGCCTTCAAACCAGCCGACAAAAATTAAACTCTCTGGTGCTGGCACATCAAAATGTGCTCCGTACATTTCCTCTTGCTCCAAATCGATATATTCACCAATGCCCTCAGCAATCGGGTGACTTGGGTCCATAACCCAAAGACGCTCCTTCTCCCCTGCTTCACGCCACTTTAGATCACAGCTGGTGCCCATTAACTTCATGAATATTTTGGACATATGACCCGAATGAAGCACTACTAGCCCCATGCCTTGAAGCACTCTTTGATGAACACGATTTACAATCTCATCACTAACTTCTTGATGGGCAACATGTCCCCACCAAATCAGTACATCTGTGTTATCCAGCACTTCTTGTGTCAGTCCATGCTCCGGTTCATCCAGCGTAGCTGTCTGAGCGTCCAGTCCAGCTTCCTGAAGGAAGCTTGCCAATTGTCCGTGAATCCCTTGCGGATAGACCTTGAGAATTCTCTCTTCCTGCCGTTCATGGCGGAATTCATTCCATACCGTTACTCTGGTCACTTTGGACACACTCCTAGTTCATAGTTATCTATGTCGTTAAACTTGACTGTTTATTCAAGAAGAAACGCCGTTGTCATCCTTAGAAGATGACAAACGTTTCTCGTAGAAAAGTAAGGATTAAGTATAACGTGGAACTTATACTTTCTTACTTTTCAAAAAATACAGGCATGCCAGTCTCAGAGGATTTATAAATAGCCTCCAAGATGCGGGTAACAACGAGCGCCTGCTCTGGCTTCACTACAGGCTCGGTGTCATTGACGATGCTTTCGATCCACTGAGTAGCCTCCGTCAATGCAGGATCATCTCCCGCGCCATCATAAAAGTCAACGCCACCGGCTTCCAGGCTGATATGCTTCTCGAATGTCTTGCCGTATTCTTCTCCGTTAATGCGCAGACCGTTCTCCATATCCGCTCCACCTTCAGTACCGCAAAGCACAGTTTTAGCTTCACCAACATCAAGGGTATTCAGCGCCCAGCTTGCTTCGAGAATGATGCTAGCTCCATTCTCCATAGTAATAAATCCAATGGCGGAATCCTCAACTGTAAATTTCTCTGGATCCCACGGGCCCCAAGCGTTCGCAGCATTTTTACGACCGGACAGCTTATGATAAGCGTTACCGACAACATATTTTGGTTTGTAGTTATCCATCATCCAAAGAGTCAAATCAAGGGCATGAGTACCGATATCAATCAATGGACCTCCGCCTTGCGCTTCCTCGTCCAGAAACACGCCCCACGTTGGAACGGCGCGACGACGGATCGCCTTAGCTTTAGCATAATAAATCTCTCCAAGACCATTATTCTCGCATACCGTATGCAGATAAGCTGAATCTGGTCTGAAGCGGTTTTGGTAACCGATGGTCAGCTTCTTCCCAGTTCGTTTTGAAGCATCGATCATTGCTTGCGCTTCTACTGTGGTCTTAGCCATCGGCTTTTCACACATTACATGCTTGCCTGCCTCCATTGCCGCAATGGAAATCTCTGCATGGGAAATATTCGGTGTACATACATGAATTACATCTATACTTGCATCTTTAAGAAGCTCTTTGTAATCTGTGTAAACCACGGAGCCCTCGTCCCCAAACTCCGCTTTTGCCTTCTCAGCACGCTCTGGAACGATATCGCAAAAAGCAACCATTCGAGCACCTTCCACTTTTGATAACGCTGGCATATGTTTGCCGTTTGCAATGCCTCCGCAGCCGATAATTCCTACTGTTAATGTCATTTTTATTCTAACCTCCACTTGTTCCTGTTTTGATATCTCTATCATACAAAGCCCGGGGGCGTCTTTCTTCCTGCATTCTTGCTGTATTATTCCCGAATATTGTCTTATGGTATTTTAGGGGGGATATCCCCGTGGCATCTTTGAAAAAATGATGGAATGTCTTCACGCTGCCAAACCCGGCGGCTTCCGCCACCGCAGACATCGGCAAATCTTCATTGATTAAGATCCATTTAGCTTTGTTAAGCCGATATTCGTTTAAGAAAGCTATAAAGGTCATACCAGTATTCTTCTTGAATAGCTTGGTAAAATAATACGGACTAAAGCCCATATAGCTAGCTACCTCATTCAGCGTAATGGCTTCCTGGTAATGCTGCTCTACATAAATAAAAATCCGCTCTAATCTTTCCAGCGTTTCTCTAGACTGGTTCAGCGTATCTTCCGAGAACTTAGGCTGTTTATTGAGTGCACTCTTCGGCACTTCCCGTAAAATAACGGTCAATAGTTCAAACAATCTAGCTTTGATTAAGTAAGCGTACCCATCTCTTCGCTGCACGTCTTCCTCATAAATACTCTCAATCAGCCCTTTGATCTTCACGGCGGTTACTTCGGGCCATTTTGAACTAGAATGCTCCATAAGCGTAAAAACCTCACGAAGCGAATAATCACTTCCGCTCAAAGCTGCGACTTCCTGAAACAGGTTAAGATCGAATTGAATTACTACCCGCTCGCTTTCAGGTGAGGCGAGAAAATAATGGACATCCCCACCGTTGATAAATTGAACCTCACCCTGCTCCATGTGAATAGGGGTATCATTTATTCCCAGATTTAGACTTCCTTTAGTTACATATATAATTTCAATTTCTTTATGCCAATGCGGATAGCACAGCGTATCTCCTCCACATAGTAAACTTCTAAAAGGAAAATGCTTATCCACATCTGGAATTTCGAGATAAATATTCATAAGCGCAGCTCCTTATCCGGTTAAACACTAAACCAACGATAAACAATCAATCCGATTTCACGTAAGCGTTTACTGTCTAAATGTTAGTCCTCTAATATTCTTTTGTCAATTCTGGGTCTCTGTATTCTTAATATCCTGCTCCAACTACATTTCTCCCTCTTATACACCACTTTAACAGAGATTTTCTGGTAATTTAATCGGTTTCATTCTATTAAAAAATAATTACCTTTCATGGTTCTTATCATTCACATATTTTTTAAGTGGAGTTGACAAGCATACCTGTCAGGATTTATATTCAGGGTAAGCGTTTACGTAATACTTTTTAATGAATTTGATTTTCGAAGCGTAAACGTTTAATCTAAGGCTAACCGTAATCTAAGGAGTCGTATGAATGAACCCAACAATTAAAGATGTTGCACAAAAAGCGAACGTTTCCATTGCAACAGTCTCTCGCGTGCTAAACAATTTAAGTGGGTACTCCGACAAGACGAAACAAAAGGTAAATGAAGCTATCAAAGAACTCGGCTATCAACCTAACGCGATTGCTCGTGGCCTAATCAATAAGCGTACGCAGACGATTGGTGTAATGTTTCCAAGTGTTTCTGGAGCGTTCTCCTCCGATCTGCTTAAAGGCATTGAGGAATTGGCCAATGATCGCAATTATAGTGTAATGGTCTGTAATACCGACCAGGATGGTAAACGAACGTTAAAGTACTTACAACTCTTAAGGGAGAAGCAGGTCGATGGCATTATTTACTCTAGTGAGGTCTTGAAGAAAGAGTATTACGATGTACTAGAAACCATGAAGATCCCAGTTGTGTTGGTTTCTTCCCAAACGGAATTTGCCAGTGTACCTTACGTGAAAGTAGACGATTACCAGGCTGCTTATGATGCTACCCTCTACTTAATTTCCAAAGGTCATAGCAAAATAGCCATGATCAGCGGAAATCCAAGCGATGCTATCGCTGGTGCACCCAGAGCCGAGGGATATCGTAAAGCGCTTGAAGCGAGTGGGATTCCTTTCGACAGCCGCTATCTCACCTTTGGAGACTTTCTGTATGAAAGCGGGAGCATTGCAATGGAAGCTCTCTTGGAGCAAGCCCCTGATGTCACTGCCGTCTTTGCCGCTAGTGATGAAATGGCGATTGGTGCTCTTTCCACGGTCATCAAATATGGTTTAAGTGTTCCCGATGATATATCCATTATGGGTTATGACGATCTTGGAATGGCGAAAATGATTATTCCTCCGTTAACTACAGTGCGTCAACCACTGTACGATATTGGTAAGATCGCCGTGGAGAAGCTTATTCAGATGATTGAAACAGGCGAGACTGTAGATAGCAAAATTGTCGATCACTTAATTGTGGAAAGACAAACGGTAAGATCACTTACCTGAGTCTTTTTACGCCTTTTACGTAAACGTTTACTCTCTCTATTGGTGATGCATATCTGCCGCCTATAAGTAGCAGAATATCAATTAGTTTTCATTTACGTACATGTTTAATCTCTTACATGTTCATAATACCAACAAATTATTAGGAGGATTTAATCATGAAAAAAACAATCAAACCCGTAGTGGTTAGCGTACTGGCTATGTCCGTACTTAGTGCCTGTGGTAGCAATGCGGCTGACAACAGCGCAAATAGTGGTGGAAATGCCTCCTCCGGTGAAAAGGTAAAAGTCGAGTTTTTCCAAAATAAAACCGAAGCCAAAGCCACCTTCGACAAGCTGGTTGCGAAATTCAATGAAGCCAATCCAAATATTGTTGTCACACAGGTTAACCCGCCAGATGCTGAAACGGTATTGAAAACTCGTGCAGCGAAGAAAGATATTCCTGACGTGGTAGGGATCGGAGCAACTGACACCTACAAGACGTTATCTGGCAGCGGTCTTTTTGAAGATTTCACAGGTGATCCACTCGCTGAGAATATCCAGCCAGCATATCTTCAAATGCTGAAAGACCTGACGGGTTCGGACGAACTGAATGGTCTTCCATTCTCTTCAAACGCAAGTGGTGTTATTTACAATAAAGCGATGTTCGCTGAAGCCGGTGTTACTGTTCCAACTACTTGGGATGAGTTCATGGCTGTCGCTCAAAAGTTCAAAGACAGCGGTAAAAATGCTTTTTACCTGACACTGAAGGATTCATGGACAACACTTACGCCGTTCAACTCCCTCTCCACGATCATTAAAGGGAATGATTTCTTCAAGGAGCGTGCGGCAGGCACTGTAACCTTCGCAGACAGCTTTAACGAGGTTGCTGAAAAGCTGCTTAAGCTGACGGAATACGGACAAAAAGATATTTTTGGTAAAGGTTACAATGACGGAAACACAGCATTCGCTAAAGGTGAATCCGCAATGTACCTGCAAGGCGTATGGGCAATCCCAGAAATCGTGAAAGCCAATCCATCCATTGAACTTGGCGTATTCCCATTCCCAGCAACAAATGATGCTGCCGATAACAAAGTCATTTCTGGCGTAGATACGTTGCTGACGATTTCCAAGAACACTAAACATAAAGAAGAAGCAAAGAAATTCGTAGACTTCCTGCTTCAACCTGAGAATGTTAGCCTATACATCAATGAGCAAAAAGCATTCCCAGCTGTACAAGGTGTAACACAAGATGATCCAACGATGGATGGCTTCAAAGAAGCGTTTACCGCTGGTAACTTGGCTGACTTTGCTGACCACTACATCCCAAGTGCGATGAAAGTGGATACCATCAACCAATCCTTCTTGCAAAAGAAAGACATTAAAGCTTACCTAGAACAGCTTGATAAGGAATGGGATAAAGTAGCTAACCGGAAATAAACTGATCAGACAAACATGAACCGCGAAAGAGAACGGGGCTTCCCCTCTTCTCTTTCGCTTTTACAATGAGGAGGATTACATGATGGCCAAACGCCGAGTCGCCTTTTATCTGATGACTATACCGGCATTACTTCTTTTCTTTGCCTTCCATACCTTTCCTGCAATCCAGGGTATATATTATTCGTTCACGAACTGGGACGGCTTTAGTGACAGCTTTGATTACGTAGGATTTAAGAACTTCATTAACATTTTTCAAGATGAAAATGTGTTGAATTCATATGTGTTCACTTTTAAATATGCCATTCTAACCACTATTCTTATCAATATCATCAGCTTGTTGATTGCGCTTGGACTTAACGCCAAAATTAAAGCTAAAAACTTTTTCCGTGGCGTATATTTCTTGCCGAATATCCTCAGCGTATTGATTGTTGGTTTTATTTTTAACTACTTGTTCGCTAATGTATTCCCTATTTGGGGTGCGAAAATCGGCAGCGAATTCCTATCACAGAACATTCTCGGTAACTCCGACTGGGCTTGGATCGGTATCGTCATTGTAGCCGTTTGGCAGGGGATTGCTTATAACACGATTCTCTATCTTGCGGGTCTTCAAACCATTCCTCATGATCTTTACGAAGCTTCCAATCTGGACGGCGCTAGCCGCTGGAGAGAATTCTGGAGCATTACGTTTCCAATGCTTGCTTCCTTCTTCACCATCAATATGGTGCTCGCGATGAAGGGCGGTCTAATGGTATTCGACCAAATCGTTGCCTTGACAGGCGGGGGTCCAGGTCGTTCAACGCAATCCATTGCCCACTTAATCTACACAGGCGGCTTCCAAGGCGGAGAATTTGCCTATCAATCGGCGAACGCCGTGATTTATTTTATCGTGATTGTCGTTATCTCCGCCCTTCAGCTTAAATTTCTGCAGAAACGGGAGATGGACTTATGATCAAAAAATCAACCAACTGGCCTGTAACGATTCTTATCGCCCTAGGCTCAATACTGATCCTGTTTCCGCTGTACATGACCATTGCCATCGCACTCAAGAATCCCGAGGAAATGGCTCAATCTATCTTCTCGCTGCCAACTGGCCTGCATTTTGAGAACTTCTCCAATGCGATTAAAGCAACGAATTTCTTCAATGCATTAGGAAATAGTACCGTGATTACCATTACAACAGTCGTGTTCATATTGCTTACCAACTCCATGGTAGCCTATGCTATTGCACGTAATATGAAGCGAAGATTTTTCAAAGTGCTGTACTTCTATTTTATCAGCGCAATGTTTATCCCTTTCCAGATTATCATGCTGCCTGTGGTCAAAGTGACTACGGATCTGCACATGAACAACATTGTAGGGATTATTATTCTATACGTCGTTTATGGTCTGGCCTTTAACGTGTTTGTTTACACCGGTTATATCCGTTCCATTCCGTATGAACTGGAAGAAGCGGCTACAGTAGACGGGGCATCGACCTTCGGAACGTTCTGGAAGATTATTTTTCCACTTCTTGCTCCTGTTAGTGCAACGATCGGTATCCTGTCTTGTCTATCCACTTGGAATGACTTTATGCTACCGCTGGTTCTGCTCGGCGATCAGGATTCCTACACACTTCCGCTGGTACAATATGTATTCCAGGGGCAGTTCAGTACAGATTTCAACTTAGCTTTTGCTTCATATTTGCTCGCATTAACCCCGATGCTCATCGTCTATTTGTTCGCACAAAAATGGATTATCAGCGGACTTACATCAGGGTCCATTAAATAAAATAGTAAGATCTATATAGAGATAGGAGATTACAACCTTGGATAAAAAATGGTGGAAAGAAAGCGTAGTGTATCAAATTTACCCTCGCAGCTTTAAAGACAGTAACGGGGATGGTATTGGTGATCTGCAAGGGATTATCTCGAAACTTGATTATTTAAATCATCTTGGTGTCGACGTGGTGTGGCTGTGCCCAGTGTACCAGTCGCCTAATGACGATAACGGTTATGATATCAGTAATTATCAAAGTATTATGGATGATTTCGGAACGCTCTCCGATTGGGAGGAACTGCTTGCTGGTCTTCACAGCCGTGGCATGAAGCTGATTATGGACCTTGTGGTCAACCATTCCTCAGATGAGCATGCTTGGTTCGTAGAGTCCCGCAAATCGCAGGATAATCCTTATCGTGATTATTATATCTGGCGTCCTGGAAAAGACGGCCAGCCACCGAACGACTGGGGCTCCTTCTTCAGTGGATCAGCTTGGGAATACGATGAGAAATCGGAGGAATATTACCTCCATCTCTTCTCCCGTAAACAACCGGATTTAAATTGGGACAATCCAAAGCTCCGCAAGGAAATCTACGATATGATGACCTGGTGGCTGGATAAAGGAATTGACGGATTCCGCATGGATGTAATCAACCTGATCTCCAAGGTACCGGAATTACCTAGCGTTTCTGGGGAAAGTAACGGAGAACAGCCTACGTACCACTTCGGTGGAGACTATTTCGTTAACGGTCCACGCGTACATGAGTATATGCAGGAAATGAACCGTGAGGTGCTATCCAAGTACGATATCATGACAGTGGGCGAAGCTGTTAATGTTACTCCAGAAGAAGCTTCGCTGTATGTTTCCGAGGATCGTAACGAGCTAAACATGGTATTCCATTTCGAGCTCATGGACGTCGATTCCGGTCCTGGAGGTAAATGGAATGTACAACCTTGGAAGCTGGCGGACATTAAGTCCATTATTTCCAAGTGGCAAGTCGCACTCGACGGTAAGGGTTGGAACAGCTTGTATATGAACAACCATGATCAGCCGCGTATGCTATCCCGCTTTGGAGATGATAAGCTGTTCCCGAAAGAGTCTGGCAAAATGCTAGCAACACTGCTTCACACGCTCCAAGGTACACCTTACATCTATCAAGGTGAAGAAATCGGCATGACAAATGTACAATTTGCTTCCATCGATGACTACAAGGATATTGAAATTGTAAATATGTATAAGGAATACTTGGCTGCCGGACACTCGGAAGAAAAAATCATGAATTCCATTTACATCAAAGGTCGGGACAATGGCCGTACGCCGATGCAATGGAACTCGGAACCGCAGGCAGGCTTCACTACCGGCACTCCGTGGTTGGCTGTGAACCCTAACTATAAAGATATCAACGTAGAGAAGGCACTGGCTGATCCCGATTCTATTTTCCACTACTATAAGAAGCTAATTGAACTGCGTAAGCAGCATGAGATTATCGTATACGGAAACTATACTATCTTGGCCGAGGAGAATGAGCAGGTATATGCTTATCTACGTACTCTTGGAGAAGAACAGTTGCTGGTTGTACTGAATTTCTTCGGAGATTCTACGGTATTTGAGCTTCCTTCTACTGTGAAATTCCAAGCGAAGGAACTGCTCATTTCCAACTACGAAGTAAATGCAGAAGATGAAATAAACACGATTCAGCTTCGTCCTTATGAAGCTCGTGTATATAAGCTTAAATAATAACACCACAGTGTACCCATAATTGAACTACAAGCCTCTGATTATCTGGGCTACCTGAAAGAAGCACTCATTAACGTAACCAAAGTTAATGAGTGCTTCTTTTTATTTTCCTTGTGAAAGATTTGACTGGTGCGCAAGCGATAACAAAATAAGAGTCAATCCCTGCCCATATAACGTCGGATAGCAGGGAATTTCTTCATAAGCCAGAATGTTTGGCATAACTGGTGTTCCACCAGATACGCCTTGAACTGTTCCATCGGGTTCGATTCGCTCCATAACGCCTTGCAGCGCTTGATTAACAGCTTCCTCATATGATCCATCCAACCAACCTATTCGAATTCCCGCTAACCATCCCGCCGCGATTCCCGCACTCCCTGACGTCTCTGTATAAAATCCGGGCTGATCCATTACCGTGTTCCACATGCCATCTTCTCCTTGGTAATGCCGCAGACCTGATGCAAGCAGTCGATATCGGTCTACAATTTCCTCGGCAAATGGAGTCAGAGAACTGATCTCCTCAGCAATCCATGCACTCGCCAATACGACCCATGCATTAGCGCGAGTCCAACGGGCTGAGGACATATGATTGCCTTCCTCACAATTCCAGCCATGGAACAATACACCGGTTTGCGGATCCTGTAGCAATCGTAAATGGACAAGCAATTGAAACTCCGCTTCTTTAGCATATTTGCTTTCTCCAGTTAGCCTCGCAAGCCTGGCCAAAAAGAGTACAGCCATAAACAAGGTATCCGCCCATACTTGTTCGGAAAAATTGACATTCTCCGTAACCGTATGTTCAAAGGCGCCTTCCCGAGTGCGCGGTGCATCTGTCAGCATCCAATCACCAATTTTAGTAGCCTGATCTAAGTACCATTGATCTCCGCTGATCCGATACAGCTCTGGGAATATTGCATACGGCGCCATCGAATTAATTACATTCACTTGCTCGATCAAATGCTTATTGCGTTCTGTCCATTGCTGCAAATATTCAATGGTTTCTTGATTCCCCACTAGTCGGTCATAAGCCAGGATTGAGATGACTCCAACTCCCGGAACCCAATCCCAGCTTTCCATATTCATTCCCCAGTCGTTCACGGTCTTATCGATCATCCGATGATAGACGCGTTCTGCCAGTTCCTTCAGTTCGTTAATCCCCTTCATATGCCCTCTCCCTAAACCCAATTTTGACATCTTAAGAAATTCTCTTCAAAGATGTTCTCCCTTTAATGTAAAGGATTCGAGGCAAGGAAACTTGGCTTCCTGTTCAGGTTTTATGGGGATTTTTCCACAAACTCCTGAGACCTTAAGGATGAACCATGTTAAAATATTCTTAGTTCTGCATACCGTTCATTTTGAAACAGGAGAGTGGATGAAATGGGTTCATACGATATCTCTTCCGACTATCAATTGGATGACACTACGAATCGTTTCCTGGATAATTTCCCAGTCCATTGTCATTTCCGCGACGGCATGATTGGACAAAGCAAAATGCATGCTCATCGGGGCTACGAGCTCTATTTTTGTATAGAGGGGCATGGCAAGCTGCTGGTAGCCGATCGTATGTACTCCCTGCTGCCCGGCAGCATTGCCATCATAAAACCATATGTCCTGCACTGGCCATCCGTTATTGGAACCAAGCCTCTTCACCGTGTCGTACTATCGTTGGACGAACGTTATGTACAGACGTCGTTCGACAACTCGCCCGGAATCAGTAGCTGCGTATCCACCCTGCTAGCCGAGCAGCAACCCTACTGGTGCTTTTCTGCAGTGAAAATGGATAGGGTTCGAGAGCTGTTGCAACAGCTCTCTGGGGAGATCGCCGATCAGCCGGCTTTTTACGAAGCAGCGTTACACCATCTGCTCGCTGAATTATTCGTCATCCTGGCGAGAGAGCAATATTGCCCACCTGACACAAGCAACTCAGAGAACGCTGCGTTTCATTTAGCGGAGCGGATTCTACGATATTTGACCGCACATTATGCCGACTCAATCGAGGTTAGCCGTTTGCATGAACGGTTCAATGTCTCCCGCTCGCATATGTATGATCATTTCAAACAAGCGACCGGCCACTCTTTAAACCGCTATTTAACGATTTACCGGATCAATCAGGCCAAACGGCTGCTTATGGATACACCACTCTCAGTGACCGAAATCGCTTCTGCCGTCGGCTTTGGCGACCTCTCGCATTTTTTCCATACATTCAAATCGGAAACTGGTCTCACGCCAAGTTCCTTCCGCAAACAAGCCGGGAATTGAGGGTTCATTTGATTTGTCTGCCAACATAGGTAGTCATTTTTTTGCAGAACAACAAATCCCCTCATGTTTCAACATGAGGGGATTTGCTTAGCCATGAACCTTGCCTCTCATGAGCACGAGATCAAGTCGATCAAAATTTATTAAGACCGTTCTCTTCAAAGCGGTGTAAATGGCCGGCTTTTATCACTGGGTTACTTTTACAACCATTTTCTCACTGGATGTTGTTCCAGCATCATTAAGAAGTTCACAATGATACTCATACGTACCTATAGGTTTGCCATGAATAGCTGTTATGGCTGACTGCGCGCTTGGCGTATGATCGTCAAGTATTTGCTCATCGATGAGAATTCCATTCTCATACAAACGATACATCGTACCGTTGGTCCCCCACCATATATTCATACTGACCTTAAAATTCCCATCGTTGTCCCAATTATCATTGGCTAGAACGGGTTGTGCCGGTGCCGCTTGATTGACGATTACCGTATGAACATCGCTTTGGGTCATGCCCATTTCATTGATAAGCTCCGCGTAGTAGCTGTATCTACCATTTTTTCGGTTACTAATATACGTGGTAGTCGATTGTTCATTCGGTGAGTGATCCGTGAGGGTTTGTGTATCGATCAGTACGTCGTTCTCGTAAAGCTTATACGTGCTGCCATTATTTCCCCACCACATATTCATTGTCACCGAATAATTTCCGTCTTTAATTCCTATGTCATACCCATTATCATCCATTAGGTTGGGTTTTCCTGGAATTCCTTTCGTACCCGGATTCGGCGAACGCTTAATCAAGATCTTCCCGTTCCCCTCGCTGCTTAGGAGATACGTCAAATCATTCCTGTTTGTCGTAACCTGAAATGGGTAAGATCTCTCCTGATCTATTTGGATTTTGTAGTTCATCGTAGCCACTCCATATAAGTCAGTAATTGCGGTTCCAATCGTATTCCCGTAGACGGCAAAGGTTACACTTTCGCCTGGAATCAATTGACCAGCCTTATCCTGGAGTATCGCGCGTAGTGATACCGTATCGTTAACCTTTCCTTCAACGTCAGTCGTTTTCAAAACCGTGTTATGATACAGCTTGAAAGTGATCGTCTGCTCGGCCATGTTCCCTGCCTGATCGACAGCTTGCACTAGCAATGAATGGTTCCCTTTTCCAGTTACAGGCGTACCGGATACCCACTCCTTCCCATCCAATAAGATCCGAACGTCTAGCAATTGGCCGTCCTCCGATTCAGCCTTCACAATCGGTAGCACTTGATCTGCATAACACTCCCCTTCAGTGACTCCTTTAATGGTTATGACTGGAGGAGTCAGATCCTTGATCCACTGAACAGTTCTGAATTTCTTGGGATCTTTAACTTCGCCAATGCCGGAGCCCCACTCGATATAACCTTTGCGACCCGTTCCATCATTATCGTTAACAAGTAGCGAGAAGCTGATCGCTTCATCTTTGGTCGGCTTCATCGGCGCCAGCTCCGACCAAGGGAGAGCAAGCTCATAGACAGTAGCCTTCTCTGCTTCATCCCGTTTAATCTCCAAGGAACCGCCCGTAATAGGCCCTATGCCAGCAGAAAAAGGCGACTTCCAGCGGTAGATTTGCGGCCCCTGAGGCGTTTGTGAGATCCCATATTCATACCATCCCAGATCCTCTCCAGGTATTCCAGCCATTACGGCAAACTGGACACTATCATTCTTCCAAATTTCTTCTCCGCTTGCGGGTGTAAAATGGACATCGTCCTTAATTTTGGCGGTCAAATAAAAATGCTCTTGATCCCAATTCACCCACACATTACCGTCCAAATCGTCTGGACCGGCGTAATTCTGCATTTTCACCGTTCCCTTGGATAACTCAACGAGCGAAGATGCCGCGATGATATCGGGGTCAACCACACCATCAACCTGTACCGTACCATGAATAATCGGATTGAAATCCAGCTTTCCTTCATAGACAAAAGTTTCTTTCCCTTCAAAATACACGGTTACTTGAGCCGGATAGCTTATGCCGAAGTCGAAACCGTTAAGCGGAATATCAATCGACTCCACCGTGCTAGGCGGGATAATTGTTGTCAACTCCTGGCTGCCGGATTGAGAACCAAACTTCCAATCCACTTTCCTGACGGTAAGTCCCCCCACCTTCGAATGGTTGCTGATTTGTACCTTCATTGCTTCGATCTTCTTATTCCTATCAACAATAACAGGTATAATTTTGGCTTCATAAGCTGACGCCGTTCTAACGGCATGTTTTAGTCTTCCAATTTTGCTACTGTTCGAGGTCAAGTCCCCAGTTACATAACGCCCCCCTTCCTGACTCATTCCAGGTAAGGATATCGAGAGAGAATTCTTCTGACCGGGTTCTGCATACAACTGATAGTGCAAGCCTTCCATCGTTAACGAAACATCGATAGGTGTAGCTGTTACATTATTCGTCTTCACCGTCAGCGCAACAGGTTCGCCGGCTACCGCATCTTCTGCTACGAGGGTGAATGTCGGATCAACAGCGATTCCGCCAATGTCGCTTTCAATGTAAATCGGCTCCCCCGTTAGTGTCATATACACTTTGCCGTCAAGTGGCGTGAAGGTTTCAGTATTTCCCATTATATCGGTGATTTGAATCGGCACATCCGTAATAATCGCTGCCTGCACGGGGTTATTAGACCAGACGACTCTTAGCTTTCGACCATCCTTATTGAACTTGTAGCTCGAAATATTCGTGTCGAACGTTTCCCGTTCCACGAACTGAGTCCCCATAATCTTTCGGGTCATCGCCGCGTAAGCCGCGTAAGCAGGTTTCGGCGTAAATGCTCCTTTCGGGTCATTCTGATTCCGTAAGATGCCAAAGTTATCCTCATGATAGTCGCTTTTCATGCCATCGTTCATTAAGTCGTACCAGAACACTTTTTCGACGCCCTCTGCAAGTGCCTGGACATGAGTGCGCACTATATATTCTGCTTGCGTATTTTCGGTAATTCCTATGCCTCCAACAGACGTCGGCCATCCAACTTCCGTAAACCATATCGGTTTAAGTTCTCCTTGATTATATTGGCGTATTAAGTTCTGTGTATTACGCACGGCATCTACAATACCATCTGGCGCTTTTTGACTTTGGTAAGGATGTATAGAGACGGCATCCATATATTGAAGTCCACCAAGCTTGAACACCTCCTCCATCCAGCCGAGCGGTGTTCCAGCCGTCGCCATCCCAACCACCGTGACATCTGGTCTAGCGGCTTTCACCGTCTCATAGGTCTTCTTCAGAAGCTGATAATAATAATCCGGGCGAGAGTCCGCAGGGCCACTTCCCCTATCTCCGAAACTGCCGTTGAATTCGTTATATACTTCAACCCAATTGATCTGGTTTCCGTACAGATTTAAGAGGGATTTTCCGTAATCGGCGAATCCTTGACGACCTTGATCTGTATAAGGTGTGCTGTTCTGATCATAAAATGGATTTGTATAGTCAAGGATGATGAACGGTTTGAGGCCATCCTGCTGTGTTCTCTTCATATAAGCATCACGATTCGCAGGCTTCCGGTATTTCCCCTTTTCGTATTCAACCGCTTCCCATGGAATTTCATCCCGAAAGTTTTTGACCCCTGCACGGTGCATCAGTTCACTTAACTCTGGGGTCCATCCTTGAGGAGTTTCCCATGCAAGATGTGTCGACATGCCAAACGGAGAATTTTCCGCTACGTTTGGATCTGCATCGGATAGACGAGCCAATGATACTTCCGAGCTTTGGATGATCTGGCCGCCTTTCTTCGTGGCAATCGTTAATTTGTAATAGCCTAACTGTTGTAAAGGAATGGACAAATTCAGTTGCCCTCCCTGTACCCCATCGGTGCCATCCAGTATCTTATGATCCAAGTGATCATACACGCTCCAACTCACGGAGTCTCCTCTAGTTGCGACTTGAAAGGCTACAGGTTCGCTTTCCAGGAAGATATTGCCCATTCGAACCTGTTGAATAGATAAATCAGGCAAGGGAGCTGTTACCACAACATTGTCCAGACGGATTTCTCCGCTTGATTTACCGCCGTTCAGACCAGACTTCTCTAATAAAAATTCAATTTGCTGGGCGGGACCATGCCATTTTCCATCGTTCGCCCCACTGAAATAAAGATAATTTTGCCCACCATCAAATTTATAAATCTCTAGCTTCTGCCAGTTAGGCGTCGGCGCTAAGGAGATTTTTTGCTGGTGCACCTGCCCGGTCGCATCTTTCAACCGCAGCGAGAGTGAAGCAGCATCCGCCGTTTTTATCCAAAATGCAAGTTTTTGCATCGCAATAGGTGAAAAGCTTTTGCCCAACGTAATATATTTGCCGCCTACACTGAAGTCCCCCCGCAGCTTGCCGGAAAACAATCCTGACTTGGACTCGGAAGCATCTCGTACATATTCGCCGCTAGCTCCTGGAAAATCGGTACCTAAACCTAATTTCCATAAATCAAAGGCATTCTCGAAATTTCCGATCGCATTCTCCCATAAAGGATCTTGCTGTGAGGCTAAAACAGATACATCATCGATCCATACATCCCCGCTAGATTTACCACCGCTTAATCCGGCCTTCTCTAACAGAATTCCAATCCCTTGCGCGGGACTATGCCATTGGCCATTGTTTGCACCGCCGAAATGAAGATAACCTGTGCCACCGTTAAACTTGCTAATCTCCACCTTCTGCCAATTCGAAGTTGATGCTAAAGCAATCCTCTGTTGATGCACTTGTCCGGTTGAATCCGTCACCCTAAGCACAATCGCTGAGGCATCGGCTGTCTTGACCCAAAATTCTAGTTTCTGAATATCTATCGGAGTAAAATTTTTGCCTATCGCAACATATTTGCCACCAACGCTAAAATCCCCATGCAGTTTACCTGAATAGGCCCCCGACTTCAACTCGGACTCATCCCGTACAAATCCGCCTTGGGTTCCGGGAAACTCGGTTCCCAAGCTGAAATTCCAAACCTCTTCTTCACTTTCAAAATCACCAATGGTTACGGCTTGTAGCGCTTCTGCTGCAACCGCTGTCGTATTTCCTTTCCATAGGAGTTGGTTCATTGGCCAGGTGCATAAAAATACAACCAACATGAAACATATCATCCACTTTTTCAGTCCCAAATCCGTACCTCCCTCTTCTATCATGTTTAAATCCTCGCGAAGAATCGGTAAGCGCTTTCACTTTTCGAGAACTTGTCACATTATGCAGCTCTTGCTGTGAACTATATGTTGAAATCTCTTACTCGTCTCCTCCAAGCTGCATACAATCGGTTATATCCATGATGCCGACCCAGAGCACGTTATGTGCATCGGAGAACGTGAATGTAATCTTACGGCTGTCTGGACTAAATGATGGATGCGGGTGTCCGGGATGGACTCCACGGCATGGCAGTTCGCACAGCAGCGTAGAGCGTTTCGTAATCGTATCTATCAACACAATTTTGGAAATATCGGGCTCTTGCGTATCCGCTGCCACATACCGACCATCAGGGCTAACTCCGACATGCCAATACCTGTAGTCACCATTTATGAATTCGTGCCCCATGCCCCGTTTTTCCACAAAAAGTATTCCGCTTGGTTGATCTGGACTATGTGGGTACTTCACGAAGTATAGCCCGCTTCCATCAAATGCCCAAATTTCGTGTCCCACGTATTCCACATGCTGTCCGCTCGCATCCTTCTTCTGCGGGTATATGTTGCGTGTTTCTCCAGTTCGAGTGTTAATTGTCCATAACCGATCCCGGATATGCTCCGTTGTGCCCTCATGACAATAGAACATCAGCTCCCGATCAACCGGATTGATCATTGCATGATTCGCTATCGGGTAAGGTTCTTCAAACAAAGGGCGAGCTACTTCGTTGACTTCACCATTCTCAGTATTGACCGTGCCGATCACCCAACTCGCGCCTCGATAAGCAGAGTCAGATGAGAGAATCCCCGGGTGCTGCTCTATCCAATAGACGCCAAGCATTTTGCCGTCATTCGTAATTGATAGTGGTCCTTGGAAAAAGCAATGTTCCTTCAGCACACATACTATGCGCCGTTCACCGCTCCAAGCATCGATGGCATACAGTTCGTTCCTATCGAATAAATACAAGATATCATCACAGGATACAACCCCGCGCCCCCAATCCAAACCTTTCTCAAGCACTTGCATCTCGCTCGTTTCCGTATCGAATCGCACAATAATTCCTGCCCATTCCTTCTGATTCATATCCGTGTGCACGATCAAGTTCCTACTGTCCGACAGCCATGTCATCGCCGTAATATAATGGTGAGCTGTATCGCGTCCCTCACACCCTATCGCAAGGATCGGCAGCCCAGTAATTTTGTCTGTAAACGATGTTCTCACCAGCATCTTGATTACCTCCTGTTACTGTGCAGCTCGCCCTCCTCCATGCCTTTCTGCGAAGGAAGGCATGAGGTGGAGCGATAATCTATGATCGAACGGTTCTTTTGGGTATATCGTGCAATTTATTTTACAGCCACCTTGGAGAGTATTTCTTCATCAAATTTCTTCGCCGTAGCATCAAGCAACGCTTTGACATCCGCATCTTTATTGGCAAACACCTCTTGCAGAACATTAGCCAATGCTGCATAGCACTCCTGTCCATTATACGAGGGCTCTGGAACACCTTTCATTAACTTGACCACTTCAGGATCGAATCTGTAAACGTTATCCGGATATTGATCGACAAGTTCCGCAATTTTTTTGCCATACTCTGAATCTGCTTTGTAGTAAGCAGGTGCCCCATAAAGGTATACATGACCTTTGGCTTTCCGGTCCTCCAGAATCAGCTTCATTTCTTCGAGTCCGCTTTCATTAAACAAGTCGAACGTTACGTAATTAAATGCCGCTTGCTGCACCTCAGGTGTTTCTTGTGGATTTATAACATCATAATTACCACCCAGCACACCGGTATGATCGCCACCCTTTTCCATCGATGGAATTGGAAGAATCATCAGATCTTCCTTATTCATACCGCCATTGTTTACCGAATCCTCAATTTTTTCACCTAATACCATAGCTGCTCGGCCTTGTTTGAATAAATTGTATACATCACCGTAGTTTAAAGCCCAGTTCTGAGGGAGTGCATCGCCTTCCCATCTTAATTTCTTGACGAACTCCATCGCTTTGATTCCGGCATCGGAGTTGAACGCGGACGTTATTTTGCCGTCGCTTACATTTTGTGTCGTTCCACCTGCCGCGTATAAGAAGTTCGTCCAGTTCCATCCTCCTTCATTGCCTTTGGCCATCATGGCAAATCCGGCAATTCCTTTGGCAGGATCGGCAGTCAACTTAGCCGCCTCATAGAAATCATCCCAAGTCCAGTCAGGTGTCGGTAACGGAACGTTTTTAGCTGCAAATAGCTTCTTGTTGATCATGACCGACATGATATAGCCGTTAGCAGGTATGGCGTACATTTTGCCATCGAGTTCGAAAGGCCCTGTCAACTTATCGTTGAAATCGTCTTTATGCTCATAACTTGTTAGAAACGGAGTTAAATCCGATAGCCATTTGTGTTCTAACAGCACCTTTCCTTCTGTGGCAGGCGTACGGAACCAGGAAGGAGCTTGATGTGCCGCCATCTTAATACCAATTTCATTCGGTGAATATTGCCAATCATTTTTTTTCAAGGTAACATTCGAGTATTTCTCTTCAAATCGTTTCATCTTTTTACTAACCATTTCGATTCCACTAATATTATCTGACTTCGGAAATTGGACGGTCATCGTGACTGGAGAAATCTTCGTTGCCGTATCAGGGCTAGCCGAGGGTTCGCCTGTTGCCGTACTTCCCTTGCTGCCTGTATTTCCAGTATTACTGTTGGTTCCACATGCGGATGTGATCATCGTCAAAGCGAGGAACGTCATGATGATAAGATTCTTTTTCTTGTTTTTCAACTTGTATTGCCCCTTTCCTATCTTGGAATTGTGTGGATGACAAGTTCATGATACATGGACGGATTTTTGAATTCGATGATGTATTCAGGGATTGTGATGATGGATCCACCTGGACTATCCTTTGACTCCAGAAAGATTAAGACCATGCATAATATTTTTCTGAAAGAACAAAAAGAAGAGAAGCGGTGGGACCATGATCACGGTCAATACACTGAACTTGACGTTCCAAGTTAAATTGAGCGATTGAATAATATTACGGTACACCACAGACGCAAGCGGATACTTCTCAGGTGAAGTCAACACTAAAGACGGCCAATACCAATCGTTCCAGGTTGACGTAAAGGAAAATATGAGCAATGTTGAGAAAACAGGAATGGACATCGGTACAGCAAGCCGGTAAAAACAATGTAATTCTGATGCCCCATCCAAACGCCCCGCTTCGAACAATTCCTTATTGATTCCATCAAAAAAGCTCTTAAGCAGCATAATATTGAATGCACTAGCACCTGCAGGCAGCCAGAATGCCCAGTAAGAATCGATTAATCCCAAACTCTGCAGGTTCAAAAAGCTAGGAATCATGTAAGTTGCACTAGGAATCATGAGCGTGCTCATAATAAAAAGTGTGATCCCCTTTCGGAAGGGAACCTTCATCTGGGAAAGGCTAAAAGCAGCAAGACTTACAATGAGTAAAGCAATAACGGCATTCCCACCAAAAAGAATCAGCGTATTCCATAAAGGCCGAATCAAATTCACATACTTGAATCCCTCCGAATAATTGCTCCATTGGAGTTGGTGCGGGAAAAGGCTTGGCGGAAAGGTGAATATCTCCTGATTGGTTTTGAATGAAGAGAGGATCGTTGTCGCAAATGGATATAACATCGTCATGGCGAGTATGAGAAGGGCTAGCAACATGATAGAGTATCCAATCTGAACCGATCTTTTCTTGAAATCAAACGAAGACATAATACTGCGCTCCCGATTAGTCATGCTTCTTTGCTCCTTCCTTGGAAGTGGTAAAGTACGATGGACAGTGATGTAAGCACCAAAAACATGAGAACCCCCATAGCAGAAGCTCTTCCATAATTTAAGTTCGTAAATGCTTCATTAATGATCTGATACATGTACGTAAGGGTCGCATTGTTCGGGCCGCCTCCCGTCATTGCCATATGGGTCATAAAACCTTGTGACGTACTGATCAACTGCAGAATGAACAGAAGGACATATAGGTGACGAATGCCGGGAATCGTAATATGGCGAATTCGCTGTAGAACTCCTGCTCCGTCAATTTCGGCGGCCTCATATAAGTCCTTAGGGATCCCTACAATACCCGCTAAATAGATCAGTGTTGTTCCACCAAATGCTTGCCATGTTTCTGCTATAACAATTGAGATCATGGCTATATTTTTATCGGTCAGCCACATAAACTGATGATTGCTAAGCCATGATGCGATCTGATTCGCCGGTCCTAGCGGATCGTACAACCATTGCCACATGCCATAGAGTACAACAGCCGGAACAATATGTGGCAGATAAACGATTAATCGCATGACTCCTTGAAACCGCCGTAGCTCGGATATTGCAATGGAAACGATACTGGGTACCCAGAACCCGAGCAGCACGCATAGAAACATATAATAGATTGTGTTCCATACAGAAATACCTAAGACACTGTTCGCAAACACCTCGCGATAATTGCTCAGACCAACGAATTTACTACCACTTATGAAGTCTACATTCATGAAGCTGTACATAACCCCTTTAGCAATGGGCGTCCAAAGAAACAAACTAAATACGATAATTGCTGGCAACAGGAAGATAATCCCCCATAAATAATCTCTGCTTTTTTTGATAAATGGGTTAACCGCCTTTCTGTCCTGAACGCTTGCGGCTTGTGTGAACACCCCCTCACATCCTTTCTCTTGGTATACTCCTGATTATATAGATAACCGGAGATAGACCCCATGACGACTCCTCCGAACTCTATGATGGATTCTCTTCATTAATAAAACCGCCCTATTCGGGCGGTTTCCAAGGTGATTATTCAGTATACCGGGCTAAATCTTCTTCGGAACGAATAACCGGAAGCTTAATCAAGACTTTCGTTCCTCCCTCTTCCCTTGCAGAATAAGTCAGTCCGTACGTGTCTCCGAATCGTAATTGGATACGTTTATGTACATTACGAATTCCAAAACCTTGGTCAGGAGCAGCCGTGCCCGACAGAATTGCAAGAATTTTCTCCAAATCCAGCGGCCGGAATCCATTATCCTCAACGGATATAAGTAGAGTACCCTCCGACTCCCCAATGCCGATCGATACTTCTCCCTCCCCGTCCATTTTACCGATACCATGGAGAATACTATTTTCTACGAGGGGTTGAACGATAACTTTTGGCAGAAAATAGCCCTCGGTGCCCTCTTCCATATGAATGTGGAAATGGAATGAATGATTATACCGTTTCTCCTGCAGATGCAAATACGCTTCGACGTGATTCAATTCTTCACGAATTGTAATGATTTCTTTGCCACGGCTTAAACCGATCCGCAGCATCGTCGACAAGTCCCTGACCATGTCAGCTACTTCTGGCACGCCTCCCCGGATCCCATACCAGTAAATAGAGTCTAATGTATTGTAAAGTAAATGCGGCGTTATTTGAGAATGCATCAGGATCAGCTCAGACTCTTTCTGCTTGATTTCCATCACGTATTTCTCTTTGACCAACTGATTCAACCGTTCCGTCATCAAATAGAAGGAGCGGTATGAAGTACCTATCTCATCTTTTCTATCCGCTTCTGCATACCTTTTCATTTCTTTCCCCGGCTCATAGGAACGGGTGAGGCTGGCTAGTCTCGCCATCGGCCGCAAGACAGATTTCCCTAAATAAAATAGGAAACACAAAATAACGACGAAATAGCATATCGCGGTAATTCGGATAATATCCTGTACTTCATTATAGGAACCTAATAAAGAGCTGAGTGGAATCTCATAGATGAGTCGATTAGCATACGAAATGCTGTCATGATAGACAAACATATGACTGTTCGTAACCCACACGTTCGGCAACAGTTCTTTCCCGTTATTCGGTATGGAGAAGGTTGATTCAGCAGTATCCGAACCGACCAGAACCGTACCTTCTTTCGTATCGGTTAGGAATACTCTCGTATGCTCTGGAAGCGTAATGGAGTTCATTTCCGTAATCAGCAGATTTTCGATCTCCGTAGCCACTAATACACTGATCGGCTCCCCCCCATTAGATAGATCCGTGACAGCTCTTAAATAAGCGATCGTTTTATGCGATTTTGTATTGAAGCCGAACTGATGAATACGCTCTACTAAGCCTCTTCCGTCTGCCTCAATCGCTTTTCTGATCCATGTTCTTTCGTTCAGATCTTCAATAAAAAAAACGCCTGAGCCAGATATATTGGTAGCAGGGGCAAAATAATAGTTCGTTGGTCGTTTCGTCAATACAAACAGAGAGTAGTTCACATTCGTGGAGTAGTTATCCAGCATCGTCTCTGTTGCAATGTACTTTTGTATACTTTGTTTCACATCCAATGCACTGTCATCTCTCCATTGCTGTATGAGATCGGAACTCATGATTGTCACTAACTTCTGGTCAATGGAATCCATCACTCTATCCATCGTCGCATGATTTTGTTTATTTAATTCGGACATGGCTTTCCCGACCTGCATTTTGATCGAAAGGGTAGCCCGATTGGAGGCAAACCAAAATATGAGCAGCATTGGAATGAACATAAACAATATGACAAAGAGCGAAGCCTTCTTCGTTAATCGTTGCGACTGCGCGCCTCTGAACAATGAGATTTCCCCTCCGATCCACTTCAATTTATGGGTTACTCGCGGACAGCATTGGGACTCTCCCCGTAATATCGTTTAAACACACGGCTAAAATGCTCCGGTGATTCATACCCTACCTCGTCTGCAATTTCATAGCGCTTCTTGTGCGTGTTCATGAGCAGTTGTCTGGACTCCTCCATTCGCAACCTTGTCACATACTCCCACACCGTTTCGGCTATTATTTGCTTGAATAAATAACTCAAATAGTTGGGGCTTAAATGCACATAGCCCGCAATATCCTGTATTTTCAGCCCTTTCTTCCGATAATTCTGGCGAATATATGCAATGGATTGCTGGATAATCGCCTGGTCATGATCAGTCATGGATGCATGGATAAGCCCGGCTGCTTCCGTTAAAAAGTCAGTGAGTCGTTTCTTGATTTCGATTCCTGTGAGTGGAAATTGAAAAAACAGGATGGGATCAAGCACCTTATACTGGTCGCCTACCGTCTCTTTCATCTCCAACAAGGTGGCATAAATTCGATAAGCGATACTCAGCGGAATGCCTGCAGTGGAATCGTCACTTTCGAAAATGAGCGAGATATCTGTAATAAATCGGTGGATTGTTCCCTGGATGTCCTCCAGTTTTTTTCCGGTCTTGATACTTTCAACGAAAAACTCAGTTTTTTCTTGCCAATTCACCTGTACTGATGCCTCTTTCAAGGAGAAATCCTCGGTATAAAATACATTGTGGTCTTCGTACAGCGCATGCCATTTTACAGCTTTGGCTGCTTCACGATAGCTCTCGGGGAGTGCGGGCAGACCTAACCTTATAGGACTAATACCGACAACTGCCTCTATATGTAAATATCCTCGGATGTTGGTTACAATCGTCTTTCCGATCATATTCAGCTTTGATATATTTTCCGCCCTTCTCTGAGCATTATCGAATTCATTAAACTGTAGAATCGTTACAATCTGATTACCTTGACCGTAAAAAGCCACCGCATTCCAGTCTGCCAATGTCTCCTCGATAATATTGACAGTCGCGTACTTCAGCAAATTTCGATCCCGTAGCGAGTGGATTGCTCCACCTTCTGCTCCAGTCCGTTCCCAAAAGAGCTCAATGACAAGCAGCAAATAATAGGGTCCTTCAAGCTTTATGCCGATTTGTTCAAAAATAAACAGGTAATCGTCGGAATTCTCCAAGTATCCTGTTATCACTTCATTCAAAATATAGGATCGCAAGGATAACATCCCGGTCATGGAAAATTTGAGCTTTAATGAATCTTCCAGAAAGCGTTTATATTTCCCATCGCGTTCTGACAGTTCCGCACCCACGACTTGAATTAATTGAGGCAGCAGAACGGGTTTAATCAAGTAATCCCTCGCCCCCAGCCGAATACACTTCTGCGCATATTCGAAATGATCGTATGCCGATATGACAACGACGGGTATACTCGGTTTCTCGGACAGAATGGATTCCATCAATTCAATGCCATCCATCCCATCCATCTGGATATCTGTCAGAACAAGATCAATGGACTCCATACGCAAATAATCTAAAGCTTCATAACCGTTCGATGCAGTCAATACTTGTGAAATGTTTAAATCAGACATCTCCAGGAATTCCTTGATGCCCTGGCATACAATCGCTTCATCGTCTACAACTAATACTATGTACATGCGCCCACCCCCTTGTTGCGATGAAACTCCTATATAGTGCAATTTAACTTCAACTATCTGTTATTGTTCATTATGTATTCAACAAAAAGCATCTGTCGATGATCAATCCTTTGAAAAGTATGATGTTTCCATCCAACATCATATCATTGATTACGTACAAACAAAGAAAAAAGCGCCTAACGGCGCTGATTCTTTATAGTGGATCCAGTTAACCTTCTGTGTTAATAATTCCATAATGAATAAGGTCATCATATTTATTTTCTTTATAGATATGCTGCATGAATATGCCTTCCTCCACCATGCCACATTTTTGCATCACCTTCCCAGAGGCGGGATTTGAAGCAAAGTGTCTAGCAAAGACTTTATGATAATGCTTATCTGAGAAAGCAAACGCAATGATCGCTTTTGTCGCTTCAGTCGCGTACCCTTTCCCCCAATATTCCTCACCGATCCAATATCCAACTTCACCATTTCTGTGTGCTTGCTTATTTGTCAGTCCTATAGCTCCATAAAGCTCGTTTGTATCTTTATCCGTAATGGCAAACTCATAGGATTTATTATCGTTAAAATGATCTTCATGCGTTTCAATCCATGATATTGCACATTCGATAGTGTATGGATAAGGTAGAGTCAACGTACTTTTGTAGATATTATAATTATTGCAGAGGTCAGAGACGCGTTTTGCATCAGATAATTCAAAGGGTCTCAAAATCAATCTTTCGGTCGTCATTGTTCTTTTCTCTTGATTAAACATTGTTTTACCTCCGCTCAAGAATCTCTTGCTCCATCGGCATCGTCAAACTCATATTCTCAGCTTCTATCACTATCGCTGTTAGTCCTGTCTCCGTGCGTGTCTCATGCCACTCGCCCTTGTCCCAATACACGGCAGAGCCCGCACTAACTGGAATTTCTGCTTCTTCCCCAGCTCTGACCCAGCCTTCTCCGCTAACGACCAGAAACAGCTGTGGAATCGGAGCCTGATGCCAGCCAATAAGTCCATTCACGCCCAAGTGCATACAACCAACATGTGGAGAAACCGCCTCTGTTAGTATTCTCGACATATATAGCTGCTGGCTGCCGAATGCATCAATAGACTTACCGACTTCTTCTGAAAAACTAAATACTCGCATTTTAGACGGATCCTCCTACCGACACTGGATTTACCTGTACCTGATCTGCATGCAATTTTTCAATAATCGCCAACAGGAAAGTTTCGGCTAGACTATTCTTTTTAATAGCACTGGCGGCCTCTTCCAAAGTAAACCATTCTGCATGATCTACCTCAGCACTCACCTGACTCAAGTCCTCCGTATCTGCAACACCTATAAAATTCAGCATCAGCGTATTAGAAGGTGCGAAATACAAGCTGCGCATATATTCATAAGCTACAATATCAATTCCTACCTCTTCTTTTACCTCACGAATAAGTGTGGTTTCCGCATCTTCACCTTTATTCACGTACCCTGCAAGCAATATATAATCTGGTCGGTTATACTGCTGAATCAATAGAATCTTATTCATATCCCGATTTAATACTGCTGTACTGATCGCCGTGCTAAAAATAGGGAATCTGAACGTTTCGCATGCATTACAATAAGGTACCTGCCCTTCCCCATCGCTTTCTTTCATTACCAACGCTGTTCCACACTCTAGACAATATTTCAAGCTGATCTCTTCCTTCTATAATAAAGTAGTCAATACCTATTCCAGTTGCGGTGGAACACGATGCTGCGTAGCTTGTTCAAACCCGTAGGCTATGGATAGGAGCGTAGGCTCACTATAGGCTTTTCCGGAAAAAACTACACCAAAGGGCCCCCGAGTAGGATCACCATCAGCATCAATAATGCCCTGTTCTACATACCCTGCCGGAACGGTAATTAACGGATACCCCAAGCGTGCCGCAATATACATACCATCTACATCACCTGGCAGTAATAGCGCATCCAAACTATATTGTTCCAACACATAATCTATTCCTTGCTCGAGCGCTAGCTTTCTGTATTCTTGTTTCTTTTGCTGATACTCTTCTTCGGTTAAAGTTACTTCCTCTGACCTAGTTAATGTGTCTTGCCCATATTGTAATGCGATTTCAGCATGGATCTCATTATACGCTATCAGATCTTGCAAAGAGTGAATCGGAACGGAATCATCTACTTGGGATAAATACGCATTGAGCCCCTTTTTAAATTCATAACAGATCACATCATTATTCCAGTTTTGTTGTTCAACGTAAAGCGTAACCGGATCTATAATCGTAGCCCCTTCATTCTTCAAAGTCTGGATAGCTGCTTCCATAATTGAAAGTCGCTCTGCATCTAAATGGTTATAATAATGCCGTGGGATGCCTATTCTTGCTTGCCGTATAAAGCTTTTATCTAAAAAAGGAGTATAGTCCGTAAAAGCATGCTTCTCGCTCGATAATGTTGCTTCATCCTTGTCATCTACTCCCGTTAATGCCCCCAAAATAATCGCCGCATCCGTAACCGTTTTAGCAATAGGTCCAGGAGTGTCTTGGCTAACTGAAATAGGAATCACTCCAGTACGACTGACTAATCCGACCGTTGGTTTGATCCCGACGAGTGCATGCTGACAGGCTGGCCCAACAATTGATCCTGCGGTTTCCGTTCCTATCGAGGCTGCTGCCAAATTCGCCGCAATAGCTGCCGCAGGTCCAGAACTAGATCCGCTGACAAATACGCTCCCAGGCCCGTAAGGATTCAGCACTAGCCCTCCCCGGGAGCTATACCCAGCTGGCATTGAACTAGACATAAAGTTAGACCACTCCGACATATTCGCCTTTCCAAGCAAAACAGCTCCTGCCGACCGAAGTTTCGCAGCTACGAAGGAATCTTTTGCAGCGAATGATCCTGCTAAAGCTATTGACCCAGCACTCGTATGCATCTCATCCGCAGTATCTATATTATCCTTCAACAATATAGGAATACCGTGTAGACTTCCCCGACTTCCTTGTTCCCTACGTTCAATATCCAGTGCTCTAGCGATGTCTTTAGCCTCTGGATTGATTTCTAAGATTGCGTTTATGTCTATATCGTACTTATGAATCCGTTCCAAATAGGCTACTACCAAATCTTCTGAGCTGACTATGCCTGCTTCCATAGCCGCTTGCAGCTTTGTAATATCCGCTTCTATTATCCATTCCTGAATTTTGATCTTCATCAGAGCAGCTCCTTCAAGTATAATCGCCTTCGGCGTCCTTATAAGGACGGTAAGCGTTTAGCGAGAAATATAAGGATAAAATATAGTGTGAAACGTATACTTTCTTATATTTCAAAATAATGTAATTCTCCCTAGCATAAACCTACCATAAATGATTAGCTCAAGGACATGACGAATTTGACTATAATTATTTAAACCTGTGATTTGACTCCCTCGGCTACAGATGATAGGGTATTTTCGAAGTTAAATTTTTCCGGGAGGGAATGGCCCATGACGGAAGTAAAGCTTAGTATCGGATACGACGAATTCGAAGAAGGCCAAAGAATTGGCACTGAAATTGAGAAACTTAGTATCAGCCCTGAAAGTTCTTCGCTGACAAGTCTAATTATCGGTGATTGGGGGCAAGCCTACGAAAATAGTTCAGAAGAAGTTATAGAGTCACTGGTTACGCATAGTGCTAGTTTCCCTGCTTTGCGCAAGCTTTTCATAGGCGAAATGGGCTATGAGGAATGCGAGATTTCTTGGATTACCCAAAGCGATCTATCACCGTTGCTCCCTGCTTTTCCAGAGCTACAGTCACTCACGATTCAAGGTGGGAATGAGCTGAGCCTCTCAGAACTCAAACACGACAAGCTAGAAGAACTGATTATTATAAGTGGAGGCTTAGGTAAAGCCGTTCTTGAACAGATTGCTACTAGCCAATTGCCGAATTTGCGCAAGCTGGAGCTATATCTCGGCGTAGATAACTACGGATTTGACGGCAGCCTAGCAGATCTTCTCCCTCTTATAGAAGTAGGAAAGTTCCCTAAGCTTACTTATCTAGGTTTAAAAAATAGCCAGATCCAAGATGAGATCGCAGGTGCATTAGCAAATGCTCCTATTCTGGATCAGCTAGATACGCTCGATCTATCACTCGGTACCCTAAGCGATGAGGGGGCGGAATTGCTTCTAGCCAGCGACAGAATCAAAAAATTAAAAGCATTAAACCTAAGCCATCATTATATGTCTGACGAGATGATTACCCGCTGGAAGCAAAGTGGATTGCCTGTTGATGTTAGCGACAAGCAGGAAAGCGATGATGAGGAAGACTGGCGTTATCCTTCCATCACAGAGTGAGCCTCTCATGAGGCCGATGATCGTTATCGGTATTCCCGGTGATAAACGGACTAGCGGCATCCAGCAAGCGCGTTCCGATCTTGGAATGCCCCCTGCCATTATTTTATCGTACGCTGAGTTTCTGCAAGGAAGATCGTTAGGTGATCTTATGGAAGAACAGAAGAAACAGATACCCCGTCAGTCCTCCGTTTATAACGGAGTAGATCTCAGTGCAGCTCCCCCGCTACTGAGACTGGAATCGCCTGGCAGCAGCTTCGAGATAGAACGAGCCATTATCGCTCTGGGTGCACCGGATTCGGATGATATGGACGATTCCCTTCATCCCTTCGCCAATAGGCCTGATCCGCGACCACTCCGCGTGAAGGTAGCCCGTCAATTGAAGGAAATGCAAGGTGTCCTGCATCATCCATCTCAATGGTTCCGTGGCTACTGCCGAATGCTGGCTAGACTACAGCGAGAGGCCAACACCGCGTGTCCAGGTTCGCTGTGGTTAAATGACCCTACTGACATTGCGGCCATGACCGATAAACGCCAGACACAACAGATTCTGAGCGAGGCAGGGATTCCAATCCCTCGCCCAGTAGGCGAAGATCAGCAGCCTACGGATTATGACTCTCTCCGGGAGATGATGTTATCCCGGCGCATGCACCGGGTATTCATTAAGCTGGCCTTTGGTTCTGCCGCTTCTGGAGTGATCGCCTATCAAATCCATCCTGTGACGGGGGCCGAAATTGCCTTAACAACAGTGGGGGTCGAGGATTACATCACTCGACCACCCATTTACTATAATTCCGGTAAACTGCGACGGTACACGGATACCGCCACAATCTCGGGAATTATGAACTGGATCTACCAGCACGGTGCTTATGCTGAGCAATGGATCCCTAAAGCGGGGCTTAAGGGAAAAGCATTCGATATTCGCCAGCTAGTCGTTCTCCGCGAGGCCTGCCACGCGGTTGCCCGGGTCAGCCCTACACCAATTACGAATCTGCATTTACGCAACCAGCGGATGTCTCTTTCGGAAGCCGGTCTGTCTGAATCCGTACAGGAGCAGGTGCGGAATACCGCTGTGCAAGCACTGGCTGCTTTTCCCCGTTCCGGGGTAGCCGGAATCGATGTACTCGTATCCGAGGGTTCACAGCAATGTTTTGTCGCGGATGTCAATCCATTTGGCGACTTGCTGTACGATGTGAAATACCGCGGCTGCAGCACCTACGAATGGGAAATGAAGGTATTGTCGGCTAGAGACTATATCACACCTCCCTCCACACCGCTTATAAAGGAAGGATTATCTTAATGGATATGAACACCATCGTCGGCACTCATGACATTCTTATGATCACACTTGATACTCTTCGTTATGATGCTGCTGTTATGGAAGAATCAAACTGCCCGAACTTGTGTGGAACCGGATCATGGGAGAAAAGACATACCCCAGGCAGCTTTACCTATGCGGCTCATCACGCCTTCTTCGGCGGTTTTTTGCCTACTCCAGCCACAACGGATAAGACGGAACATATCCGAATGTTCCATTCCCGAAACACCGGAATGAAGACGCATCCCCATACCTGGCTGTTCGATACACCCGATATCGTATCCGGGCTTGCTGCCGAGGGCTACCGTACGGTTTGTATTGGGGGCGTTATTTTTTTCACCAAAAAAAATCCACTCGCTCGTGTGTTACCAAGCTATTTCCAGCAAAGCTACTGGCGGATGACGTTCGGGGTCACCAATCCGCGTTCCACAGAGCATCAGGTGAATCATGCCTTGAAGCTGTTGAAGGATACTCCGGGCGAACAAAGATTGTTCATGTTCCTCAATGTCTCAGCCATCCACGGGCCGAACCATTATTTTATACCCGGTGCTAAAAAGGACTCCGTAGACAGCCAGCGCGCCGCACTCCGCTATGTGGATGGTGAACTGGGCCGATTATTCGATGCCTTCCGGGAACGCGGTAATCCTACCTTCTGTCTGGCGTTTTCTGATCATGGAACCGCTTTTGGCGAAGATGGCTATCAGGGGCATCGCTTGGCTCACGAGACCGTATGGAACGTCCCTTATCGGGAATTTATTTTATAAAAGGAAAGGATGGAGAACTGTTATGACGTTATCGTCCTTCTCTTTAGAAGAGCTTCACCAATGGAAAGACAATATTACTGCTAACCCTTACCGATCTTATCTGTATTCCTATCCACACAAAACAGCTTACAGGGATCTACAGCCTCCGATACCACTAGAATCCTTATGGCGAGATGAGCCTGCAGAATCTTTTTTTCTATATATGCATATCCCGTTTTGCGGTGCTCGCTGTGGATTCTGCAACCTGTTCACCTTGCCTGATAAACGCGCGAATGTTCACGCTACATACGTAGACGCGCTAGAACGTCAAGCCAAGCAGTGGGCCGCGTTCACCAAACATAAGCCGTATGCCCGTTTCGCGATTGGTGGGGGTACGCCTACATTACTGGCGGCAGATCAACTTCGCCGCTTGTTCCACATTGCCGTTGATACGATGGGCCTAGATACGAGCTCAGCCTCCATCTCGGTGGAAACTTCACCGGAGACGATCACCGAAGAGAAGCTGAATATTCTAAAAGAATATACGGTGGATCGGGTCAGTATGGGCATTCAAAGCTTTGTCGCAGCTGAATCAGCGGCCATCTATCGACCTCAGAATCCGGATGAGGTGTATCGCGCACTGGAGCTGCTAGGAAAATATGATTTTCCAATTCTAAATTTGGATTTGATCTATGGTCTTCCGGGGCAAACTGTCGACTCTTGGCTGTATTCTCTAAATCAAACGCTTAGCTATGATCCTGAGGAAATCTTTATTTATCCGCTCTACACCCGTGAGCATACCATCGTAAAGCCTGGGGATATCCAGCGTCAGGAGGATATTCGACTAGACTGCTATAAGGCCGCTGGGCAGCTGCTTAAAGCCAGAGGTTATCGCCAATATTCCATGCGCCGTTTCGCCAAGGAAACCGCAGGAACGGATAAACGCATTCTTGACTACAGCTGTCAGGAAGAAGGAATGGTCGGGCTAGGCTGCGGGGCTAGGTCCTATACTCGCAATGTGCATTACGCTTCCCGTTATGGGGTGAGCCGTAAAGCAACCGAGAGCATTATTGCCGATTACGTCAGTGCAGATCGTTACGATACGGCAGATTACGGAATTGTGCTAAGTCTGGAAGAACAGAAGCGCCGCTTTATTCTAAAGGCGATTTTACATAGTGAAGGTCTGAGGCTTGAAGATTATAGTCTGCGCTTCGGAAATTCACTCTGGCGTGATTATCCTGAACTGTCTAACCTGCTTCATACCGGCTTAGGGAAAGAAGAAGATGGAGTATTACGCCTCACTACTGAAGGCATGGGCTACTCCGATTCCATCGGTGATTGGTTTATTTCAGGGGAGATACGAGAGCAGATGGAAAGGTTCGTATTGCCATGAATGCGGTCCTCTACTACCGTGGGTCTCTCACCTCCTGCAACTATGACTGCCCCTACTGTCCTTTCGGCAAAACAAGAGACAGCGCAGCCACTCTCGCGAAGGATCGGCAAGGATTAGAGACCTTTGTCGAGTGGGCCTCTCTGCAAGGTACAGCGGGCCATCGGCTGTCTATCTTTTTCAATCCTTATGGCGAAGGGCTGATTCATCGCTGGTACAAAGAAGCGATGATCTCGCTCTCCAATATGGAGCATGTGAAGAAGGTAGCGATTCAGACGAACCTTTCAGCAAATCTTGACTTCATTCATAAGCTGAATCGAAACAAGGCTGCCTTTTGGGCTACTTACCACCCCGGACAGGTGAGCGAGGATAAGTTTCTAACGCAATGCATGACCTTGTACGAAAATGATGTGCCTTTCAGTGTAGGGAGTGTTGGGATCCGCAGCGCCTTTCCAGCGATAGCCTCGCTTCGCGCAGCATTACCGGAGAGAGTATATCTATGGGTCAATGCTTATAAAGATAAACCGGATTACTATACTGCCGATGATCTTTCCATTCTGAGCAACATTGATCCGCATTTTGCTGTGAATGCTATGGATTACGAGAGTCTTGGTCAAACGTGCAACGCTGGAAATAAAGTCTTTTATGTACAAGGCGCTGGACTGGTGAAACGCTGCTATAAGGACAGAGGTGTCATAGGCAATCTCTACCGCGATGGCTTGGAAGGCCTATCCGCTGTAAGAGCCTGCCGAATGAAGGTATGCGACTGTTATATCGGTTATATTCATATGCCAGAGCTGAAGCTGCAAAACATCTATGGATCAGGTCTGCTGGAACGGATTCCTTATGGTGCTATGAATCATTGAAGCAAGAATTTGCAGAAGGTTAACTGCATGTTAAATTTCAAGAAATAGAGCCCTGTCAGTATTTCTAGACAGGGTTTCTTGTCTTCGTGTGGAATATGAAAAGTAGCCCTCGTCTACAGGGCGACAGCAAACACTAAGTTGGAGGGATGAATAGCTGATGAAAAACATTATTAATTTTGCGCATCGCGGCGCATCGGCAGTGTGTCCGGAAAATACTATGGCAGCGTTCCGCAAAGGTCTTGAGTTAGGTGCAACCGGGATTGAAACCGATGTACAAATGACCAAGGATGGCGGGCTTGTTCTTATTCATGATGAAACCCTAAACCGTACGACAAGCGGAAGCGGCTACGTGAAGGATAAAACCCTTGCAGAAATTCTGGAAGTGGACGCGGGCTCTTGGTTCAGTCCTGAGTTCAAAGGCGAGAAACTCCCCTTGCTAGAAGATTTGTTAGATCTGCTGCGAGGTCGAGATACAGTACTGAACATCGAGTTTAAAAATGGTACTTTCTTTTACCCGGGTATGGAGGAAAAGGTTATCGCGGCTGTACGGGAGTTCAAGATGAGCGATCGCGTGATTTTTTCAAGCTTTAACCATTATTCATTAGCTCACAGTAAAACGATCGCACCTGAGATCAAGACAGGAATTCTATACGGGGAAGGTCTGTACCGTCCTTGGGATTATGCAGCTACGTTTGGCGCAAACGCACTACATGCTTATCATCAAGCGGTGCTTCCTGAATTCGTCGAAGAAGCAGCTAAACATGGCATCGCTTATCATCCTTGGACTGTTAATGATCCAGAGCGGATGAAGGCTTTAATCGAAGCTGGAGTGTCAGGTATTATTACAGATCATCCAGATGTGCTGGCTGGGCTTCTAGCTAAATAATAAGGGAGTGTGACTGTGTGAAAAAAGTCTGGTTGCTCGGATTCGGCTTTTTCAGCATCAGCATTACGTGGAGTCTGTATAACGCATTTGTACCCTTTTTTCTAGAAAAATACGTACATAGTGTGGCACTTATCAGCTTCTTGATGACGATTGATAATTACTTTGCCTTATTCCTGCAGCCTTGGATTGGCAACCGTAGTGACCGCACTACCTCGCGTTTTGGACGCAGAATGCCTTATCTTATGATCGGTATGCCTTTCGCTGCCGTGCTAACCATGCTGATTCCGTTTCATACCGGACTATTTACACTTCTGTTGTTTATGATGCTAATGAATCTGGCCATGAGCTTATACCGTTCACCAACCGTCGCCCTCATGCCGGACATTACGCCTGAAGAGCAGCGTACAAAGGCAAACGGGCTGATTAATTTCATGGGTGGGTTCGGTTCTATTCTCGCTTTCGGTGTAGGTTCTATCCTGTATAAATCAAACCCAGCGCTACCGTTTATCGTTGCTGGACTGATTACCTTATTATGTCTATTTATCGTATCTCGCTTCATTAAAGAAAATCGGGACGGCGTAAACGTGCAAATGAAGCTTCCTTCAGAAGCAGCTACTTCCACCAAGCCCTCTCGTATTTCCTTTCGAAGTCAGCTTGACCGTACCACAGTATTTTTGCTAGCGGCGATTTTCTTCTGGTTCGTAGCATATCAAGGCGTTGAGACACTGTTTACCTTATATGGCAAACATCATCTCGGCCTAAGCGAACAGGCGGCCTCTTTCTCGCTCACTTTCTTCTCTTTGGCTTTTGTGCTATTCGCCATTCCGAGCGGTTGGCTGGGCGGAAGATTCGGGAAGAAAAAAATGATCATCATCGGCGTATGCGGACTAATGACCATTTTTGCTCTCGTCGGTTTTGCAAAGGACTTATTGCTCCTTCGAGGGTTACTGTTGCTAGGTGGAGTCTTCTGGGCTTGTATTAATATCAATTCCTATCCTTATGTTGTGGCAACAGGGACAGAAGAGAGCATTGGTACACGAACAGGGATGTATTATCTCGTCTCTTCCCTTGCGGCCATCAGTTCGCCTCCACTACTCGGACTTATGATTGATATCTTTGATTACTCGATCCTGTTCTACGTGGCGGCGATTAGTATGGCAGTTGCTCTTGTCTGCTTGTTCCTCATGAAAGGCCGCAAGGATGTGACTAACAGCATTCATTCGCCTGGCGCATAATTTCATTTCAAAGAGAATAGTTAGTCCAATAAAAATAGCGGCAGTCGTGGACCTATTGTAAAGGTTCATGGCTACCGCTTGTATTTTATACCAACTCATTCTAATTCTTATAGACGGAGTAACGCCCCGTACCAAGCTGTTTGGCAGCATACATCGCTGTATCTGCTTCATTTAGCAGCCTAAAATGATCCACCTTACCATGACTTATGCTGATCCCTATACTCATGGATACGAACAAGTTATGTTCGCCAAGCTGGTAACTCTTAGTCGTCTTCTCCAGAATCCGCACAGCAAGCTGCTCCGCTTCCTTCTGAGTGCTACCTTTGGCGACAATCACAAATTCATCCCCGCCGACGCGGAAAATATGACGTTTTCTTTTGCTGGAGAATTGAATTAGGTTTTTACCCACTTCTTGCAGCAATAAGTCCCCCACATGATGCCCCAAGCTGTCATTGATCGATTTGAAACGATTCAGATCCAGAAACAAAACGGCAAGCTGCTCATTTACTTTGCATCGATCCCAAAAATGATCCATTCCATTCTTATTCAATAACCCCGTTAAAGCATCCTTATACGCCAGTTCTTTCAATTGCTCTCTTTCAGCCAATACTAGATTCATGCGTGTAAGTAAAAACATACATAGGGCTATCGTAAGACTATAGACCACCAGCGGTATAATAACCCCATCATCGGCCACTTCATTTCCCAGTAAGGTTTCTACACCTAGCTGGTGCATGATCCATAGGGAGGCGATGATAATGATCACGGAAAGACCGGTATGAATCGCTCTTTTTTGAGGCGTTTTAGATGAAATATCCCGGTAAAGTCTTAGCACTAAATAACCGGCCGCTGCTGCGATGAGAATGGAGAATAACGTTTGTAAGTAAATCTGGACCTCTGCCACCTTAAATTCGCACATCCTTCTGACTACAAAAATAATTAACTATCTGAGCAATTACTATATTAAAATGCTCTGAACATTATCTGAACACTAATTATATCTTCAAATGCCGTGCACAATTGTATAGTTCACAATTCCATGTCGAATCGGATTTAATAATCCGGGTGATAGATGTATTACTCAGCAAAACAGTTACATTCAGTTCTGGAAAAAGTCTTCTAAGACTACTCCGTAAAATCGCACCATGGCTAACGACCAATATACGACTGCCCGGATGTTTCTCCGCGATATCTTCGATGGCCTGACTGCCTCTGATCTCACTGGCCTCCGGACTTTCCAGTCCCAAATCTAACTCCTTCCACTCACTTCCCCATCGTTCAACGCGATCTTGTTCCGTAGTACCTTCAATCTGCCCTGCGTTCATCTCACGGATACCTGGTACTAAACCGGTGATCTCCATGCCAAGCCTTGTTGCAATTACCTCTGCTGTTTGTCGCGCTCTAAGCAGATCACTCGAATATAAATAGTCCCATTGTTCAGTGCTGAGCCGTTCAGCAAGAAGAACCGCCTGCTGCACACCCTCAGCATCCAATGGATTATCCGTATGCCCTTGCGCTCTGCCTTCTTTATTCCACGCGGTACTTCCATGGCGAATTAAACCTATTGTAGTCATAAAGATCTCCCTTTAGTTGTTGAGTTCTAGTACTATTCTTTTAATGGTATCTACATTCTATCAGAATCTTTCCATGAGTATTTGAAAAATGAGGTTATCCATGTTTTAGAACTTGAGGTATAATAAACCTTACCGCTTTTTACATCAGCTACAGGATAAGGAGATTTTGGTTAATATGAAAAAGTTATTGTTTCCGTTCTTTCTCGCATTTCTACTATGTTTGGTTCCGGTTTATACAGTTTGTTCCTCCACTGCTGGTGCTGCTCCGGTTCCGAAAAACACCGTGTATGTGACCAAGAATAATCACTCGTACATCCCGCTGCGTCTCTTAAATAATTTCACTGGTATACATGCTGAAATGAATGCTAGTGACAAACGTATAACCATTACGAATGCAGACACTAAGATTACACTTACTGTAGGACAAGCAGCTGCGCTAGTCAACGACAAGCCAGTTACACTAACCGATTCCGCTTTTAGTGATAACGGTACGGTATATATCCCTTTGTCCTTTGTCAGCAAAACGCTGGGCTTTCAATTAGAGTGGAATCAGGAAGCCTCTTCTGTAACCCTTACTAATAACGGGGTTTCATCAACGGTACCTGTACTGACTGGCGCACTTATCAAAGCAGATTCTTCCCCCGTTGTCAGTGCTAGCAAAACTTTCAAGGTGGGCGGAAGATCCTTCAAAGCCCAAACGGTTACGGTATCCCTACTGCATCCTAAAGTGAAGCTCGACGTTGTACTTGCAGGAAATACGGTAGGAAAAGTGGAGGACCTGAGCAGTCTAGCCAAGCGCAATAATGCCGTAGTGGCTATTAATGGTACGTTCTTTGATGCCTACACTAAAGGGGCCTACAAAGCTCCTTACGGTTACATGGTCAGTGGTGGAAAAATGCTCAAAAATAGCTCTGGAGATCGCCGCACGATTTTCACCTATGACAGCAATCACCTGGCCTCGCTTATTCCCGGACTAGAGTTTACGAACCATTTCGCTTCCGGATCTATGGAAGGGGCGCTCCAAGCCGGACCACGTCTGCTTGTGAATGGTAAGGTATCTCTTAATGTTGCGGCAGAAGGCTTCAAAGATGCCAAAATCTTAACAGGCGGCGGAGCCCGCAGCGCACTCGGCCTCACTCGCGACCACAAGCTAATTCTGCTAACTACTGGTGGAGCTACTATCCCACAGCTCGCAGAAATGATGAAGCAGGCTGGAGCGTATCAAGCCATGAATCTGGATGGCGGCGCATCGAGCGGACTTTACTATAATGGCAAATATCTAACGACCCCTGGGCGTCAGATTAGCAACGCAATTGTGGTTAAATATCAATAGAATGATCTAACCAGCGTCATGTACGAGCGTTGTGCTACGCTTCGGCTTTGGCTTCTACTTCTAAGAATACTTTTGATGCATCTATTGCAGTTTGTGCAATAGATGCATTCTTTTTTATAGGAAAATAGGATTCTGTTGTACTTTATACATTAGAATTTGACCCAATTGTAATAATAAGACGTTTTGGTAACCAATTGGTTGCAGAATGTACAATAGAATCAAACTCCAATGTCTTTTTGATAGAATCTATTGTACAAAGTGCAACTATTCCTCGTGAAACTCTCTCAAGATTTTTTTAGTTGTATTTCGTGCAATTAAATTCCTACTTTTCTTTTCACAGCGCAGAATCTCTACTTTATAGCTGCAATAAGTGCAACTAAAGGATCGGAATGAGCTATTTCGGCAAAAATAAATGTATAAACTACACTTAAATCTGCGACTTTAGCTGAAAGGTACCCCTTCATTCTGCAGTTTCACCCCTCAGCCTGCTAATCTCCTCCTCATATTATTTTTCGGCAGCAAGACGTCCTTTTTGCATAATTTTCCTAGTCCGTGTTACTGTATAACCGTGTGAACCACTGCATTCTTATATTTGATCAAAGGAGCACAACTATGGAGACTATTCTAATCATAGAGGACGATGCTAAGCTCGCAAGCCTACTAAGCACGTATCTATCTAAATATGAATTTCGTACGGTGATAGTAGAGGATTTCAACAGGGTACTGGAGATTTTTAATGACACCCATCCTGACCTTGTTCTGCTGGACGTTAACCTGCCTAAATACGACGGGTTTTATTGGTGTCGCCAGATTCGCACTACCTCACTCTGCCCTATTCTTTTCATATCCGCTCGGGATAGTGGAATGGATCAGGTGATGGCGCTAGAAAATGGCGGGGATGATTATATCACCAAGCCTTTTCATTATGAAGTCGTACTTGCCAAAATCCGCAGCCATTTACGCAGAGCTTACGGCTCTTACTCACAAATTCAAGAGGAACGGACGCTCCAGTCCGGAGAACTAATTCTTTATCCTGAGCGGTATGTGATTCAATATGGCGGGCAATCCAGCGAACTGACACAGAAAGAGGCGATCCTGCTCGAAGCTTTATTACTAAAGGAAGGACGTGTCGTAAACCGCGAGCGCCTGCTTGATCTTATGTGGGAGGATCAGCATTTCATTGATGACAATACATTAAATGTCTATATTACCCGTGTTCGCAAAAAGCTTAAAGACCTCGGTCTTGGCGATATTGTGGAAACCGTAAGAGGTGCTGGCTATAGGCTTAATGCTACTAAGGATACGCCATGAAGCTATACTGGAAAGACCAGCTTCCATTTATCCTATTCTACCTGCTTCAAGTGCTGCTTGTTCCACCACTCTATTGGCTGACAGGCGAGGACAGACCCCTCTCGATCATGCTCTATGGCATAGCCCTGAGCACTGTAGTTCTTTTGTTGTATCTCGGCTACCGATACGCTCAGCACCGGAGATTATACGCAGCCTTAAGTAATCCCAAGCGTATGCTGGAAGAACATCTTGTTTCCTTAGGAGACACTCCGCTACCAGAAGCTATTCATGAGCTATTACAGCTTATCGATCGCCAGTATCAGGACCAAATCAACCTGCATGTTCGCCGGATGGATCAGCATATCGTATTCATGAACCGCTGGGTTCATCAGATGAAGACCCCTCTTTCAGTCATTCAGCTTTCGCTAGAGGATCTTGAGGATGAGGCTGCTATAAGTATTCAGGAGGAATTGGAACGTCTGCGCAGAGGGCTGGAAATGGTGATTTATACTTCAAGGCTGGATCAATTTGAGGATGATTTCCAAGTGGAGCCGCTAGTTCTCAGTAAAGTGGTTAGTGAATCTGTGGCCGAGAACCGCAGGCTTTTCATCCGAAGAGGCATAAAGGTAAATATACAAATCAATCCTAACTTTACCGTATATAGTGATGCCAAATGGTTAATGTTTATGCTAACCCAAATCTTGACCAATGCAGTGAATTACACCTCCGGCACCGATAAAACCGTAACCCTCTCATCGCAGCACATTGGAACGGATCTCGTACTTAATATTACAGATCAAGGAATCGGCATTTCTCCTGAAGACCTCAAACGAGTATTTAACCCATACTTCACCGGTGAACGTGGACGCCAATACCATGAGTCAACAGGAATGGGGCTGTATCTTGTGCGAGAGATTTGCAACCGGCTAGGACATACTGTGGAGCTTCAATCTAAGCTTGGAGAAGGCACTACAGTCCAAATTGCTTTTCACAACAGTGACCATTTACAGAAATAAGGTCGGAGGGTACTTCTAGTCATACTTATGACTACGGAGTCCCTCTTCTTTATGTATGGCCTACTCACTTCAGGTACGAACATAACCTTAAACACGTTGTAAGATAACGTTAAGGTAAATCCATAGCGGCACATAGCCCAATCTTGTAAATTATATACATAACACGTCCCCGCTTAGGGACGGCTGAAATCACATTGTAATGGAAGGAATGAAAGGAATGAATGTTTTAGAAGTCAAAGGACTTAACAAAGTATATCCGGGCAAAGTAACGACACAGGCCCTCACCGATATTCATCTTAGCATTGAAAGTGGTGAATTTGTTGGAATCATGGGCCCCTCAGGGAGCGGCAAAACCACTCTGCTTAACATGGTGTCCACCATCGATCAGCCCTCCTCAGGTGAGGTGAATATCAACGGCAGCAATCCTTATCTTTTGAACAAAAAAGACCTTGCCCACTTTCGTCGCAGAGAACTCGGTTTTGTATTTCAAGATTTTAACCTCCTGGAGACTTTAACGGTAGCCGAAAATATCGTGCTTCCCCTAACGCTGGATAATCGCAAACTCTCCGAGATGGAAACCTTGCTGCAAAAGGTCGCTGCACGCTTGAACATTACGGAAATTTTAAATAAACGCACCTATGAAATATCCGGCGGACAACGGCAGCGGACAGCGATTGCCCGTGCGATTATAAGTACGCCTTCGATCATTCTAGCAGATGAACCTACAGGGGCACTTGACTCTAATTCCTCACGAATTGTGATGGAGTCGCTAGAGGATATTAACTGCAAAGAAGGCACTACGCTAATGCTCGTGACACATGATCCGCTGGCAGCGAGCTACTGTAATCGAATTATTTTTATTAAAGATGGGAAGCTAGCAGCCGAAATTCACCGGGGAGATAACCGCCAAGCCTTCTTCCAAAAGATTATCGACACACTTTCATTCTGGGGAGGGAATAGTCATGAACTTTCCTCAATTCGCGTTTAACAATGTGAAGCGTAATTCTCGGGCGTATTTTGCCTTTTTCTTAAGTAGTGCTTTTATGGTCATGATCTTCTTCTCTTATTCCGTCTTTATTTATCATCCTGGGGTTGCCAGTATCGAGCTAGGTACAAATTCAGCCGCTGGTATGAAAATCGCTTCTTATATTGTGTTTGTCTTTGCTTTCTTTTTCGTTCTTTACTCGATTAGTGCATTTCTGAAACTTCGTAATCTGGAGTTCGGCATACTAATGATGTTAGGTGCACGTTCCGGTCAGATCAACAAGCTGATTCTTATAGAAAATATGCTGATCGGACTGCTGTCCATAGTAACAGGTATGTCTTTCGGCATGCTTTTATCCAAGTTGTTTTTGCTGCTCAGCACGACCATTATGGGAATGGATCATTTACCTTTCTATTGGCCAGTTAAACCGCTGTTGATCACATCTATTTCGTTTATCTCACTGTTTCTGGTCATCTCTATCTTCACACTGTTATTTATCCGCAAACATCAAGTCCTTGATCTGTTAAAAGGGAGTGTTAAACCTAAAAAGGAGCCCCGTGTGTCTTGGCTGCTCTCACTCCTGGGGCTTCTGTTATTGACGGCTGGGGCACTCGCCATTCGAAAGCAATTGTCTCCAATTACGTTATTAGTTGCTGCTGTCACGGGGATCGCAGGTACCTATTTCTTTTACTCTCAGCTGTCCGTACTCGGAATACGTCTGCTTAAACTAAGCCGCAAGCGACTTTGGCGTGGAACCAACCTGTTATGGATTTCCGAGATGAGTTACAAGATCAAAGATAATGCAAGAATGCTGTTTCTTGTAACGGTTGTAACCTCGCTTGCTTGCATGGCGTCAGGATTTATTTTATCGATGAATCAAGCAAATATAGAACTCTATAAAAGCAGTCCATTCGCCATGGAGTATTCGATTTATAAACCGGGGAAAACTCCCCCTGATTTAGAACCCATTCATAATAAATTACAAAACGCCAAAGTGGAGTATACAGAGAACAAAATCGAGCTAATCTCTGCCTCCATTCAGAGTCCGGGTAAAGAAGATACCCAGAGCATTGATTTAATATCCTGGTCCCAGTTCAATCAATTAGCTTCAAAAATGGATATGTCCGAAGTTGCTCCCTTATCTGACAAAGAAGCTGTCTTACTGCTAAACCCTCAGTTGAATTCACAGAATTACACTACTAATCAAAAGATTCTGCTGAAGGTTCAAAACGATACGGAGCTTATGCTGAAAGAGGTACAAATTCCGAAGAGCCATCCCATGGGGCAATATACAAGCTCACTCTTAATTGTAGATGACAGCTTGTACAAGAATATCTCTTCTTCAGCAGCGAAGTACACGAGATCATATGTGAAATATCTATATAAAATCCCTGCTTGGGACGGTCCACCGCCTGTGGAAACCTCACCTGAAGCCATCATCACCAAAGAACTGATCCAGTGGAGTAGGGATTCCAACAATACCAATAATCAATATATCTCCATATTAGATGCTCGAGCAGATAATTATCTAATTACCAAACAAGGTATGGCTATGCTTAGCTTTATAGGGATCTTTATCGCGCTTATCTTCTCGCTTTCTTCAGCCAGCTTCCTCTTCTTCAAGCTTCATACTGAGCTGAATGCAGATAAGCAAATGTATAATGCCTTGTCTAAAATCGGTCTAAGCGTCAAAGAAATGTCTGCTTCTGCCACCAGACAAATCTCTGTGCTATTCTATATTCCGATCATTGTCGCCACCATCCAGACGCTTGTCGTAATCCGACCGGTATTGAAGCAAATTAGTATCACGAATGTAACGGTGCCTGTGCTGATTACGTCTGGAGCATTCCTTGCTGTGCAAACTATATATTTCATCATAGCGCGATCACGCTACATTCAAAGTCTCAAGAAGATGATGGTATGAAGAATATGGTGAAAAGAATCGTAACACTCGATGTACTCCGTGGCTTTGCTCTAATGGGTATCATCTTCATAAACATTCGTCAGATGGTATTCGGTACGATGGAATTTAACTCGCTCGATTTGCAGATTATTCGTTTTCTTGATATAGCAGTGGATCACCGATTTTTTGTGATATTCTCATTTTTATTCGGTGTTGGCTTTCAGTTATTCTTATCCCGGGCTGAAGCTAAAGGGGAGTCTAAGCCCCGTTTATTATTTCTGCGTAGGCTGTTCATTTTATTTCTAATCGGTCTGGTGCACCATTATTTCCAACCCGGTGAAACCTTGCTCATCTATGCAGTCATTGGACTGATTCTCCTTCCTTTTTATAAGTTAAAGTCAAGTTTTGTATTGGTTGCTGGCATTGTGGTCACCCTTACAGGTCTCTACTTAGGCCCGATAGTGGTAACGTTTGGTATGTTTCTGCTTGGGCATTGGAGTGGTCTGATTGGATTATTTCAGAATCCATCACGGTATAAGCGAGGATTACGGATCACCCAAGTGGTTTCTCTGCTGCTAATCATTCCTATGTATTTTGCACAACAGAGTATCATGAATAGTACGGGCGCTCTGGATGTAGCTCTCGCAGTAGGCGGGCTTCCAGTCAGTATTTTTTATGTGACAACGCTAACCCTACTCATGCGCCATGGAGCTGTACAGAAACTACTTGCGCCGCTTGCTTCTCTAGGCAGAATGGCTTTAACCAATTATTTAATGCAGACCGTTATTATTTTAATGCTATCCAATCTGCTAGATTGGCCTGGTACAGTGCATGTATCGACGCAGATGATTGCAGCGGCGGCCATACTGCTTCTACAAATCATATCTAGTACCCTTATTCTCAAACGGTTCCGGATGGGACCGGTAGAATATTTATGGCGACTCGGAACCTATGGTAGACAACGTATGCTTAAACAGCGATAAGATCATACCGAAAGGATTCTGGCTGATCTATGAGCATTTTGCTATAGTTGAACTACTAATTCCTACAGCAAGGAGGCTCAAGATTTATGTCCAAGGCTGATCATATGTTATCCATTCTTTGGATGCTCAAGCAGCGGGGAAGAACCGCCGGAGAACTAGCGGAAGCGTTAGAGATCAGTGTTCGGTCTGTGTACAGATACATCGATGCGTTATGCATCAGTGGTGTACCCGTTATTGCGGATAGCGGGCCTGGTGGCGGTTACAGCTTACCGGAACATTTTATTGAGGCTCCATTATTCTTTGACTCCGAAGAGCAGCGTGCCCTTCTACAAGCTTCTTCTTTTGCCAGGGGGACCGGATATCCTTATGTTGAAGCTCTGGACCGAGCCCTATCCAAGCTGAAAAGATATAGCAATGCCCAGCAATTAGAACAAATGGAGCGCCATGAGAATGGCATTGAGACGATCCATTCTCCTTCCCCGTCGCTTAGCCATCTGATTCAAGAATTGGAATTGGGGGCAGCGAACGGATACACCCTGCAAATGGAATATCGTAAGGGTAATGGAGAAACCAAATCATCCCGTGCCATTGATCCTTACGGACTTGTACTCTGGAAGGGCCAATGGTACACCGTAGCTTACTGCCACGAGCGACATGAAATTCGTAGTTTTAGGGTGGATAGAATCATTGAACTACACCGTACAGAAGCTGTGTTCGCTCGTCCTGCTGACTTCTCTGCACGTGATTTTTTGTTAAAGAGCTTACTGCCTACACGCAATACTGAAGAGAAACTAGTTACAGTAGTCATCGCATCCGACGAGGGAGTCTTAAATGATCTATGCAGTCATTGGCTGTTCGGACATACGCTGGTACAGCGCATGGAAGGACAAGCCCGCTTTCAAGTGGACGTAACTTCTTTACAGACTTATGCACCCTACTTCTTGTTGCCTTATGGAACCACATTACGAATCATGGAGCCTTCCTCACTAAGAGAAAGACTAGCCTCCATAGCCTCCAATTTAGCAGCTCATTATAAGACATAAATTACTTTAGGATCACTGACCGTAGTTGTCAGTGATCCTTTTGTATAGTGTAAGTGAGTCTGAGGGAATAAATGAACCTATAAATCAAGGAGGAATAACGAATGAAGGAACTACACTATGAATTTTATATTGACGGAACACCTGAGCAGGTATGGGAAACCTTAATCTCTCCGGAAGGTACGAAGCAGATTTATTACGGCAGCGTTATTCGTTCAACCTTCAAAGAAGGAGAATTACTGGAATACATCGGACCCGGTGCAGATGGAGATGAAACGCTGCATGTCTATGGGACTCTGCTGGAGTTCACTCCGCAAAAAGCATTGCGTTTCACGCATAAGGTAGGACCTTCCTATCATAAAGGACATGAAATATATGAATCGCGTATTTCTTGGCTGCTTGAACCGGTGGGCGGAACTACTAAGCTCACGCTTATCCATGATGAATGGCATCCTGAAGATCCTTCGTATGCAGGCAGCATCAGCGCTTGGTGGCAGGTTCTAAGTAATACCAAGACTTTAGTAGAGACTGGACGCACGCTTGATTTTGGAAGCTGGACATAACTTCACGGCTAATAAAAACTTGGATTAGACTATTCCAATTAAAGATAAGCCTATAAGTAGACTCAACCTTAGCCCCTCGGCTGGAGAGCGCAAGCCTTCTTTCCGTTAGGGGCTTTTTTGCGCCTAAATTAATTTTGCCTCAGGGAAACATTCTTGTTGCAGGGACAAAGTTGTTCACATATACTAATATTGTGTCAGACCACAAGAAAAATTCCAATGCACAAAATAATAACCATAAAAATACAAATAATAATAAATGAAAGAAGGGGATCTAATGTCTGGAGCTAGTATTCCTTTATCAGAAGCGGATAAAGGAAGCACACTGCGTATCAGCGGCATTGAAGTTCAGGGCGTGCTTAGAAGAAGATTACTGGATCTCGGGTTTGTAGTCGGTAATGCCGTTGAGGTGTTACGGCGTAGTCCCTTAGGAGATCCTATAGCTTTTCGGGTAAGCAACACGACCATTGCATTACGTAGAGAAGAAAGCTCTTTAATATTTGGAGAAGTCATCGGAGGTGTAGAAGCATGAGTCATTTCACAGTCGCTTTTGCAGGCAATCCTAACACTGGCAAAAGCACGCTTTTCAATCTGCTGACCGGCATGCGCCAGCATACAGGAAACTGGGCAGGTAAAACCGTCATTACTGCTGAAGGCGAGTTTAAGCATAAGGACCATACGTACCTCGCAGTAGATCTTCCTGGTACGTATTCGCTGTACTCGAATTCTGCTGATGAAGAAGCGGCTAGAGATTATATTATTTTTGAACAGCCCGATGTGACACTAGTTGTTCTCGACGCTACCTCGCTAGAACGAAATCTCAACCTTGCCTTGCAAGTGCTGGAGATTTCCGGGCGGGCTGTAGTCTGCATCAACCTCATCGACGAAGCCCGTAAACTTGGTATCGACATCAATCTGAAACGTATTTCCAAACGTCTCGGCGTGCCTGTTGTAGCGATATCAGCTCGCAATAAAATCGGTATTGAGGCGTTATTGGATCAGGTGGAGCGAGTGGCTACAGGCGCATTCACTGCACAGCCACTGCGTATTACGTACAACGAGGAGATTGAACGAGGAATTGCAGAGCTTACACCGCTGGTAGAACAAACCATTGGCAGCAAATACCCGGCCCGCTGGATTGCATTGCGCCTGTTAGATGGTGATGACAGCCTTCTTACCTCACTTAAAGAGAATATGAAGAATAAAGAATTACCTGAAGTAAAGGAGGTCATCGGTCATGGAGTCACCGCATATCACTAAGGGATTAGATCCTCTAGATTCCTTGCTGTCCACAGCGAAAAAGCTCGCTGACGGCGGAGCGATACGGGATGAGATTGTCAGTGGTATCTATGGCGTATCCGCAGGCATCTGCGGGGATGCAGTCACCTATAAGGATAAGAAGAAGCTGAACAGCACTTATAAGATAGATAATATCGTAACTTCAAAAATATGGGGATTCCCCATTATGCTCGCCATCCTCGGTATCGTATTCTGGATTACGATTGCCGGCGCCAACTATCCTTCAAGCTGGCTTGCTTCCTTCTTCGGCTTCATCGAAGGTTATCTCACTGCCGGATTTGAGGCGATCCATGCCCCCGCTTGGCTACACGGTGTACTTGTTCTGGGATTATATCGAGGAACCTCTTGGGTCATCAGCGTCATGCTGCCACCAATGATGATATTTTTCCCAGTGTTTGCGCTGCTTGAGAATTTCGGGTATCTGCCGAGGGTTGCTTTTAACATGGATCGGTTGTTCAAAAAATCAGGTGGTCACGGCAAGCAAGCTTTGACCATGTCTATGGGTTTCGGCTGTAATGCCGCCGCGATCCTCTCCACCCGAATCATCGAATCGCCGCGTGAACGGATGCTCGCGATTTTGACTAACAATTTCGTTCCATGTAACGGCCGCTGGCCGACATTAATTCTATTGTCTTCCTTATTCATGGCAGGAGTGGCTACGACAGGCGCACTCCGTACCCTCACCACCGCCTCCGTACTTATGGGGATGGTGCTGATCGGCATCATCGTTACCCTGACGGTTTCCTGGGTCATGTCCAAAACTGCGCTACGCGGTGTTCCAACGCACTATACACTAGAGCTCCCGCCCTATCGTCGTCCACAAATTTGGAAGACCATACTTATTTCCTCTAAAGATAAGTCCCTTAACGTACTTACTCGTGCCATCGTCGTTGCTGCCCCTGCCGGTATTATCACTTGGATTCTTGGCAACCTGTTTGTTGGTGGAGATTCTGTCCTGAATCATATGGCTGCATTCTTCGATCCTTTTGCACACATGCTCGGCATGGATGGCTTTATCATCATGGCGTTTATTCTTGGACTTCCTGCGAATGAAATCGTACTGCCCATTCTGCTTATGGGCTATATGTCCTCAGGTGCTATGGTCGATATCGATAGCTTGGGCAGCATCAAAGATGTCTTTTTATCACATGGCTGGACTTGGCTGACCGCACTTAACATGATGTTGTTCTCCCTACTTCACTATCCTTGCGGCACTACACTCGTGAACATCTATAAGGAGACGAAAAGCATGAAGTGGGCTGTTCTCTCAGCAGTCATTCCGCTCGGTATCGCCATTGGAGTAACCTTTGCTGTCGCTCAGCTTGCTCGGTTGTTTGGCTGGGTGTGACGTAAGCCTGCGGCATGAAATTCCCTCTCTTCACCTTGATTACCGGCAGCACCTTACATCACCTTCATTACCTAACTTCAGCTGGCTTCACAGATTTCTAGCCTCCTTGAAATATTTTTAGGGAAATCCTCCCTCTAATTCGGACTTTATAAGTGCAAATTGAACTTTTTGCGGAAATTCTCCCTATAAATGAGCGGATTATTGCCAAAATGGGCAATTTCTGCTGAATTACAGGGAGGAATTCCCTAATTATTGATCTCATTAAGATCAGCTCAAATAAATAAGCGGCCGCCCGAATACTTCCCGGGCGACCGCTTCATCAGACCAACAGTTTATTTCTTACGCGTTCCACCATCTCTACGACGGTACAACACAGCGCCAACTATAGCTATCAGAACGATAATGATTCCACTGATCCCTACATTAACAAGTGGAAAAGAGTCACTCTCCGCAGCTGGTTTCCCCTCAACTTCAGTCGCCCCATTATTCCCAGTTTCGGATTTCGGCGAATGGTTTGATGTTACCTCCGGAGAAGCTGTAGGAGTACCTGCCGATATACTAGGTCCAAGCTCCTTCAGATCCTCTGATGCCGAGGCAAGCAGCTTCGTTCGGCTGCATAAACTGGCCTCTAATTTACCAGAGTCATCTTCGTCATTAGCATACGCATAGACGATATAACTTTCCCCTTCCACGAATTCAAACCCACAGCTGGCAGACGATAAAGCAGTACTCAAGGTAACTTTATTCCCCTTAATTCCTTTCCAGCTGGAATCGACTTCAAAGGTTACTTTTACTGGATCCGCAGATGAGATTATAGTCCCCTTTGGCTCCTTTTTGTCCACTACTTTCCCAGTAAAGACGGCTGAACTTGACTCCAGCGCCTCAAGTGGCTCCGCAGGTACAACACAGGAACACGCATAAGTAACGGAGGGACGCACCGTCAGTAAGGCCATAAATATTAACGTTATACTTAGGAACATCATAAGTGGACTGCGGAACTTGGTCTTAAACATCATAATAACCTCCTTCTTTACTCTACAGACGGAACAGAAGAAGAAAGTGTTACAACAATTTCCAAACAAGTTATACAAGTCTAATCTTTTCCATCCTAAATAGTCTTCATTAGTTCCTCATGTCTACTGTACCTACTCATAACCCTCGCGCAATTGCAATCATCCGCTGAATCCCCTCACGTAGCACCCCTTCGCTTGCAAAAGAGTAACTTATTCGAATCCTCGACCTCATCTCACCAAGCGGATCAAACAACTCTCCTGGCACAAAAGCAATCGACTGGGCCATACTTGAGACAAACAGTCGATCCACCGAAAGATGGTCCGGCAGCTTCACCCATAAATTCAAGCCCCCTTGCGGAGGCGTCCACTCCCACCCAGTCCCAGCCAGCTCCTCCTCTACAATCTCCTTATGCACCTGAAGTGCAATGCGTAGCTTACCGAGATGCTGTTGCAAACGTGATGACGTGTAGTAATGTAGGAATATCTTCTGGTTAAGCAGCGGAGTACCATTGTCCGCGAGTGATTTAGCTGTGATCAAGCGTTCCATAAATGGATAACGGCAAGCCACCGCGCAGATCCGTAAGCCTGGGGCTACATATTTACTGAAGCTGCTAATATAGATCACCCAACCTTCGGTATCGTAAGCAAAAAAGGGCGGCGGGGGCTCCTCTTCAAAATACATATCGCGGAACGGATCATCTTCGACTAACAGACAGCGATAACGCTCAGCAAGCTCGACCAACAGTTTGCGTTGCTGCACTGGCACCGTATATCCGGTTGGATTATGATGAGTCGGATTGATATAGAACATGCGCGGTCTATGCTTTTTCATCAGCGCTTCAACTTCCTCCAAGTCGTAGCCCATCGGAGTGATCTCCACCGGAACCAGCCTTGCCCCCTCCCGGCGAAAAATATCCATGGCCACACTGTAGGTTGGTCGCTCCACAAGCACCGTGTCCATAGGCCCGAGCACAATTCGTGCAATCAGATTGATCGCCTGCTGCGCACCTGAAGTAATAAGCAGCTCTTCCGAAGATAACTGTAGCCAATGCTTCTTCCGAAAATGACGACTTAGCGTCTCCCGTAGCTCCTCATCTCCCTGAACCGAAGAGTACGTCCCCATGACCTTGGGATATAAATCGAACACTTTTTTGACATAGTCGGATAGAAAAAGATTTGGCAAAAGACCTGGATCAATCAGCGCCTGTGAGAACTGATACTTAGCAGGCATTCTCTGTATATCCGAAAGAGGATTAGTGAGCGCATAGGCAGTCACTGCTGCTCCTTTTTCTACAATAGGAACCAAGCTAACAGGCGATACGTAATAACCTGATTTATCTTTTACATAAACTTTTCCATCCTCTGTCAGCATTCTATACGCTTTGAATACTGTCAGTCGATGTACCTGTAATTCCTCCGCCAGCAGCCGTATAGAAGGAAGCTTATCATGTGCCCCCCACTCCCCCCGCTCCATGCGATTCACTAGAAATTCATATACCTGCCGAAACAAGGGATGATTATGCTCCACGCTCGCTGACTTTTTCACCTCACAGCAACTCCTCTCCGAACAACTCCTATTTACAGTATTGTACACGATTTCCGAAGTCATCTGTTCTACTCAACATCATCTGTTCTGTGTTCTCCCCTATATGATTAACGAACTGGTTCAAGGAACGTTATATACACACACTAAAGGGGACTTTCAAAATGATCTTATTCGCTTATGCACTCGTATGTCTGATCTTCGGCACGACCTTTCTAGCTATCAAAATCGGTGTGGATGCCGGTGCGCCGCCCTTCTTTTCAGCAGGCTTGCGATTTTTTGTTGCAGGCGCTGTTCTATTTCTATGGATGGTCTGGAAACGAAAGGCTAGCTTCTCCCTGCTCCTGCGTAAAGAAATGCTCTTCACCGGATCTGCGTTAACCTTTGGCACCTTTGCAGGTCTCTACTGGGCTGAACAATATGTATCTTCCGGGTTAGCAGCTGTACTCTCTGCCACGGGTCCGATCATGATTCTGTTGCTCCAAACTTCTATTCTTCGTCAAAAAGCACCTGCCATCTCCCTATATGGTTGTATCATCGGGTTGACCGGCGTACTGCTGCTCGTTCTTCCTAATCTTGTCGTTGATATTTCACCGTTATGGCTCATCGGCTGCGCAGCTGTCCTCATTGGGGAATGCTGTTACGCAGTGGGTGCGATTTATTCTAAAAAAGTAATCAACAGTATGCCTGAGGTCTCTCCAATCGCACTAAATGCAGCCCAAATGATGTATGGTGGAGTGCTGTTATTCACTCTTTCCTTAGCCACCGAAAAAGTACATCCTGTGTTTCTGCTCTCTTACGAGACCGCAGGTTCACTGCTCTATCTAATCGTAATCGGCTCGATGGTCGGTCATTCGTTGTTCTACTGGCTCGTCGCTAAGACAAATCCTGTGTTTCCCTCTACCTGGCTCTATATCTCTCCACCGATTGCCGTAGGGGTTGGCTTTTTCTTTTATAATGAAGCCGTGAATTGGGTTACGATCCTCGGTGTATTCACTATCATTGCTGGGACCATCCTGGTCAATGCTGATGCCTTGAAACAATTAATGTTAAAGCGTAGGGTCCGTACATCTGCGTCAAAAAAAATGAATATATGACGTACTATATATTGCATTTATGACCACTATTGCGTATTATATAACCAAGTTAAATTAAAAACATCTATATATGACTCATATATGAAAGGAGGATTCGCTTAACGGCGCTTCTTTTCTAAAGAGGAATGCCTTTTTATCTGAAGTGGAGGGAATTGCGATCGAACTGACATCACGTCAACTAGAAATCATTGATATTGTGAACAAAAGAGCTCCGATTACCGGCGAACAGATTGCCGAATGTCTGAATTTAACACGGCCAACGATTCGCTCCGATCTCTCTGTTCTGGTTATGCTCAAATATATCGATGCTAAACCTAAAGTCGGTTACTTCCCGGGACTCAAATCATCTAATCGTCTGGGAAGCAATTATTTGTTGCAGGAGACAAAGGTAAAAGAGATTCAAAGTGTACCTATTATTATCCGTGAGACTACTACGGTTCAAGATGCCGTAGTTACGCTATTTCTACAGGATGTTGGCACCCTTATTATTTGTGACGAAGAGGGCAAGCTCACCGGTGTTGCTTCACGTAAGGATTTCCTGAAAGTAACCCTTGGCAATCCGGGTGCTGTATCCATGCCCGTAAGCATGGTCATGACACGCCAGCCCAAAGTAGTCACAACTTCACCAGATGAGACGGTGCTTGATGCCGCACATAAAATGATTTTTCACGAGGTAGATAGTTTACCGGTAGTTGTTCCCAGCGTCACAGAAGACAATGGTACGAAACTGGATGTCATAGGACGCTTGACGAAAACTGCTATCGTAAAACTTCTCCTCGAACTAGAAGCCAAAGGATAACAGGAGGAATTCATGAGCATCGAGCAATCTTCCAACCTAATAACGATCTGCTCAGATTCTATAGGAGATACGGCGGAAGCTGTCGTGCAGGCCGTCATTCATCAATTCCAGAATCAGCAGATCACCATCAAAAGATACGGGAACATTAGACATGAAGATGAGCTCCGGAAGCTTATGGAAGAAGCCGCGCAGCATAAAGGTTTTGTCGTCTATACGCTGGTGCAGCCGGAGCTAAGAGAAATGATTAAAGAAGAGGCTGTACGGCTTGACCTTCGGATCGTAGATATTATGGGTCCAATGATGCAAGCTTTCATTGATACGTTTGACGACGCTCCTCAGCAGCGACCGGGTTTATTGCACCAGCTTGATGAGAACTACTTCCGCCGTATAGAGGCTATCGAATTCACAGTTGCCTGTGATGATGGCCGCGATCTCGGCGCTATGCTGAAGGCCGATATCGTTCTGCTAGGGATGTCCCGTACTTCGAAGACACCACTTAGTATCTTTTTGGCCCATCGGGGGAAAAAGGTCGTTAACTATCCGATTATTCCTGAAATTGCTCCTCCGAAAGAGCTGCTAAGCTTGCCGTCGAACCGACTGATCGGACTAACCATGAAGCCGGAGTATATGCTGAAGATTCGCTCCGAGCGGCTGAAGGCGCTTGGGTTACCGACTGGCTCCCAATATGCAAGTCTGGAGCGGATTACAGAGGAGATGGAATATGCCTCTTCTCTGTTCAATAAGCTAGGCTGTCCTGTAATCGATATTACCGACAAAGCTATAGAAGAAACCGCTGGTATTATTATGGGTTATATCTAACATTCAGATTAAAATTTATGGGATGTACTGGAGGGAATTAGAATGGATCGCGAACTGGCTCTTGAGATTGTACGGGTAACTGAACTAGGTGCATTATCCTCAGCTCGCTGGATCGGGCGGGGAGATAAAAATGCGGCAGATGATGCAGCCACGACTGCCATCCGCTCCATGTTTGATTCCGTCTCCATCGACGGAACGGTCGTCATTGGTGAAGGAGAGATGGATGATGCTCCAATGCTCTATATTGGCGAGAAAGTCGGGAATCAAAAGGGTCCTTCTGTCGATGTAGCCGTCGATCCTCTGGAAGGCACTGAAGTGGTGGCCTGTGGTCTTCACAATGCCCAATCCGTGATTGCCATAGCAGATAAGGGCAGCCTGCTGCATGCTCCAGACATTTATATGGAGAAACTCGCTTGCGGTCCTGAGCTTGCCGGGAAGCTTAGTCTTGAAGACCCTGTGGAGGTCACTCTCCAGAAAGCATGTCTCTTCAGTGGCAAGTCCCTCTCCGAGCTAACCGTAATGGTACTTGACCGCAAACGGCATGAGCAGCTCATTCATAGTCTTCGAGAAGCGGGTGTACGGATTAAGCTACTCAGTCACGGCGATGTGGCTGGCGCTATTGCAGCAGCCCTGCCGGATAGCGATGTCGATTTGTACATGGGCTCGGGCGGAGCACCTGAAGGCGTCCTTGCTGCTGCCGCACTGAAATGTCTCGGTGGAGAAATGCAGGGCCGTTTGCTTCCCGATGGACCTCTTGAGCAGCAGCGCTGTGTCCGTATGGGAATCTCTAATCCTACACGAGTGTTATACATGGAGGACATGGTTGGCACAGGCGACGTACTCTTTGCCGCCACTGGCGTAACCTCAGGTGAATTTCTGAACGGTGTCCGTTTTATCGGCAAAGAGCGCGCTGAGACGCATTCGGTCATCATGCGGGCACAGAGTCGAACAATCCGCTACATCCGTAGCATTCATTTCCTGCCTGGCAAAGAAATACCGGATGGACTAACCGTTAGACAGAATGTTGCCTCTCTATAGCATTACACAAAAAACAGGCTATCTCACCAGCTCACCCTTGGCTAGTGAAATAGTCTGTTTTTATTACTAAATAGATAATCATCTCTTATTTATTTCTAATGCGCTCACTCGCTAAGGTATCCATGGCATCCATGGTTCCGGTAGCTTGAGCCAAATTTCTCGCCTCTTGTTGATCAGCTGCTCTGAGCGCATCGCTTTCCTTTACACTACCATCATAATTTCGATTTTCAGCTGTATTCATATTCGCAATATCCTCAAAACGGTCTGCATTCAGACTATTATGCTGTACGAAGATCCGCTTCACTTCTTCCTCTTTCTGCTCGCCCTCCACATCCACCATTACAAGAATATGGCCTTCATCTACGTAGTTATCGTAACGCTTGGCTTCCTCTTCAGGAATGCCTAGTCCAATAAGACCGCCAACTAATCCACCGCTGCCTGCACCTATTGCCGCTCCAGCAAGTGTTGCCGCAAGCGGTCCGGCTGCAATGATCGGCCCGATGCCTGGAATAGCCAAAGCGCCTATCCCCATCAAGAGCCCAGTTAATCCACCCAGCAGACCACCCGTAGCTGCACCAGTAGCTATTCCTTCCGGCGCTTGGGTTCCTGATTCATCTCTAAGCGTATCCGCACTCTCTGAATTTCTCGCGATAATCGATATGTCCTCTGTTCTGCAGCCTTGACGTTTCAACTCTTCAATAGCCCTCGAAGCTTCGTATTCGGCAGCAAAGACACCCACTATTCTCTTATTCATCTCCATTACCTCCTAATGATCGAAGTTAGCTCATACGTTCAGCTTCATAGCTTACTTAACCAAACTGAGCTGGGATAAACTTCTATCACAGAATTCGCAAACCATTCCAAGTAATGTTCCCACTAAAATATACTGTATAATAAAAGAAAGTGGGCACAATCACCCTTAGTTAACTCTATAAAAGAAAGAGACTGAAGCATTCATGGCGATATTTAATTATAATTCTGAGCGTCCCTTCAGAGGTAATCCCGATCTGCATCTCCATTACTGGGGGCGGGAGCAGTGTCTACCTGGGCATTTTTTCGGACCCGGAGTTCGTGACGTTTACAAAATACATTTCATTCATGAGGGAACTGGAAAGGTATCTGTGGGTGAACAAACCCATATCCTGCAAGCGGGACAAGCTTTTCTTACCTACCCTCATATCGTTACTTCTTATGCAGCGGACCTGACCAATCCTTGGATCTATTCCTGGGTAGCCTTTACCGGAGAACAGGTATCATATATTTTATCCAAAACCTCCTTGACCCCTGAGCAGCCAATCTTCCCGATGGATAAACAGCTTATGCCTAATCTCTACGAACGCCTGACAGAAGGAGCCGACAATTCAGATTGTCTTGACCTGCCGCTAAAAGCGATCATGTATGAGTTTTTCTCCCTCTTGCTACAAGCGGTGCCAGCTGTTCCGGATGTACTTCCTTTACCGCGTCAAAAGAGTATTTACGTCGAGCAAAGTCTCCACTTTTTGCATACACATTATTGTGAGAACATTTCGGTGGAAATGCTGTCTTCTTCTCTCAAGCTGGATCGCAAATATTTATCTTCCTTGTTTAAACGGACCATTGGTATGCCACCGCAGCAGTATTTATTAAATTACCGAATCGCTAAAGCATGCGAGCTTCTGACAGAAACCCTTTGTACTATCGGTGAGATCTCGCGTTCTGTCGGCTATCAGGACCCCTTACTCTTTTCGCGAATGTTCAAGAAGGTGAAAGGTTGTTCTCCAAAAGAATACCGTATCCGTCATCTCGAAAATGACATTGTGCTATAAACTTCTTCCTTGCTGACATACGTTTGTCCGGGATCTTTCGCTACAATAAGGACGTAACGTAATAAGAAATAAGTCTTTTTAGGAGGAAATAATGATGTATAACGCAAGCGCTACCAGATATGACAATATGAAATATAACCGCACTGGAAAAAGCGGTCTACTCCTTCCGGCGATCTCGCTAGGACTTTGGCATAACTTTGGCGGAAACGACTTATTCGAGAATGGTCGCGCCATGGCAAGAAGAGCTTTCGATCTTGGAATCACTCATTTTGATCTCGCTAATAACTACGGTCCCCCAGCTGGCTCCGCAGAAGAAAGCTTTGGTCAAATTCTTAAGAAGGATCTTGCTCCTTATCGTGATGAAATGGTCATCTCTACTAAGGCTGGATATTATATGTGGGCCGGTCCATATGGCGAATGGGGCTCCAAGAAATATCTCGTCTCCAGTCTAGACCAAAGCTTGAAACGTATGGGCCTTGATTATGTAGATATTTTCTATCACCACCGTCCAGATCCGAATACACCACTGGAAGAGACTATGGCAGCGCTGGATCTTATTGTACGTCAAGGTAAAGCGCTGTATGTTGGGATTTCGAATTACAACCCTGAACAGACACGCGAAGCGGCACAAATTCTGCGTCGGCTTGGAACGCCTTGCCTGATTCATCAACCTAACTACTCCATGATGTCCCGCTGGATCGAAGACGGCTTGCAGGATGTATTAACTGAGGAGGGTATCGGATCGATTGTGTTCTCTCCACTACAAGGAGGCATTCTGACCGACCGCTATCTTAACGGAATTGCTCCTGATTCTCGCGCTGCTGGACCAAGTGTATTCCTGTCCGAAGATGCCATTACGGAAGAGAAGATCGCTAAAGTTCGCAAACTGAACGAGATTGCTGCTGCACGTGGACAAAAAATGTCTCAGCTAGCGTTGTCTTGGGTACTCCGCGGCGGTAAAGTCACTTCTGCTCTGATCGGCGCAAGTAAGGTGAGCCAGATTGAAGATGCTGTCGCTTCCTTGAATGCACCGGAGCTAAGCGCAGAAGAGCTGGAGCAAATCGAGACGATTTTGCGAGGATAATTATAGATTAAACCATAAAGACGGCCAATGAGGTCAGGCAGCTTAAGCTGCTCTGGCACTTCATTGGCCGTCTTTTCCCTACTCACCCAAATATCTGCGTAATATACACCATAATCAACAATCCAAAGATAAACGAATACGTCGAAGGCCGTTCGTAACCATGACCATGACTCTCTGGAATAAGTTCCTTGTAGACGATGAATAGCATAGCCCCGGCGGCAAAAGCAAGACCATAGCCCACTACATTCTGTAGGTAACTCGCCGTAAAATACCCAATAATCGCAGATACCATTTCCATAAGTCCGGTAAGCGTAACGATTCCCAATGCTTTTAACTTAGTTGTTCTAGAGTTCATCAGAAAGACTGCGAGAATCAAGCCTTCGGGTATATTTTGTGCGCCAATGGCAATCGCCACGGTAGGACCCAGACTAGTCTGTTCGCTGGCATAGCTAAATCCTGTACTAAGGCCTTCTGGTATGTTGTGAATGAACAGTGCAATCATAACAAGCAGTGCTTTTGAATCCATATTGGTATAGCCGGGTTTATTCTCCACATCGATATGTGGGATATTATTTTCAATTAAATCAAGCAGCAGCACCCCCGTAATCAGGCCTAAGGTTAAAGCGATAATGCCCGATTCTTTGATCGATTGTGGCATGAGTCCAAACGTGGAGGCTGACACCATAATCCCCGCAGTGAAAGCTACGAGAATGTCTTTCCATTTCTCAGATAGCTTGTTCACGAACAGGATCGGAAATGCTCCAAGAACGGTAGCCATTGCCGATACAAAGCTCCCAATAAGCGCAGATTCCAAGCCTTCAACTCCTTTGGTACAAGTTCGGATAGACCAACATATGTAACTAAAAAAAATATTATTACTTCTATATAGCTTTTCCGAATAGTACGCTAATCATAAAAAGACCCCCATAGGCTCGATTCATACCCTAAGGAGGTCTTTGTCTAACATGTATTTATGCGATTCTGTTACACTAGCTTCTTCCGAATCATGCCGGAAATCAGATCAATTATCGTAATCATCGCAATGATACCTAGCAGGATAATTCCGACACGGTCCCAATTCCGTGAACTCAGGGCGAAGATTAACGGTGTGCCAATCCCGCCTGCTCCAATCACACCCAGAATCGTAGCTGAGCGAACGTTAATTTCGAATCTGTATAAAGTGTAGGATAGAAAGCCTGGCAATACCTGCGGCACAACAGCAAACCATAACACCTGCATGCGGCTGGCACCAGAAGAGATTAAGGCTTCGAGTGGACCGTTATCAATATTCTCAATCTCATCCGCGAACAATTTGCCGAGCATGCCGACAGAATGCAGTCCCAGTGCCAGTACACCCGCAAATGAACCCGGCCCAACAGCCTTGATGAACAGCAAAGCCATAATGATCTCAGGGAATGTCCGTATAAAGCTTAATATTAGCTTGCCGGAGCCCGAAATCGCCTTTCCCTTGCTCATGTTGACCGCAGCCCAAAAAGCAAAGGGGATACATATGAAGGTCGAGATAAAAGTCCCTAAAATTGAAATAGCTAACGTCTCAAGCAATCCTCGAAGCAGATCCTCCCCATCTGGTAAATAAACGAAGGCCCAGTCAGGAGAGAATATCCCGGCAAAGATGGCCTTAGTAATGATCCCAGCGGTTTCTTTAAATCCATTAAACGGCACTCCCGAAAAAGCCCAGATGTACACTGCCGCTAATGCTACATAAATCAGCCATCGGAAACGATTTTTACGAGGTTTGGGGACTAGGGTATTCCATGATTTACTCATATTAATTTCTCCCGCAGCTTAGTGCTTACATAATCAATAATCAAGACTACTGCTAATGTGAACAAGATGATGGTGCAAGTCTTATCGTATTCTAAAAAGCCTAATGTCACTTCATAGTAATGGCCGATTCCACCCGCGCCTACCAAACCTAAAACTGCTGCAGCACGGACATTAATCTCAAAGGCATACAACACATAAGACATGAAATGAGCCTGTACCTGCGGAATGACGCCGAACATAATTCGTTGAGTCTTATTCGCTCCGACTGAAGTCATTGCTTCCAAAGGTCCCTGTTCAATCGTCTCCAACGATTCATAGGTAAGCTTGGCGATCAGCCCTAGCGAAAATACCGTCAAAGCAAATATTCCCGGAAGCGCACCGAGGCCAAAAATGGCGACAAAAATAGAAGCCAGCAGTAGATCGGGAATTGTGCGGATCAAATTCAGCAGCATACGTACCGGATAATGAAGCCATCGGCTTTGCGTAATATTGCTTGCACACAGCAGGGCAATGGGAACCGCCAGAATGGCACCAAACGTTGTACCGACCAATGCCATCCGGATCGTCTCCAGCATCGCATCTATAATATTGTCAAAATACCCCCAGTTTGGAGGGAACATTTCCTTAAGCAGATCCAGCATATTTGGCAGACCGGAGATCAGCTCTCCAATGGATGAATCGGTCAAGACCGCACTTCTCCATAGTAATACTACTAATATAATAGCTGTAAAATAATGCTTTATCTTCCTTGGTGGTTTGGGATGTAGCTTCTCTGCATTCACACTCATATCACATGCCTCCGCTTACAGGCTCACCTAACAACTCATCCTGATGAATCGGTCTGCCGTAAATCTCAGCAAATTTCTCATCGGTGGCCTCGGATACAGGACCATCGAAGACCACTTCTCCTGCCCGGAGCCCAATAATCCGGGTGGCATATTCTCTAGCGAGGTCGATAAAATGCAAATTCACGATGGTCGTAATCCCGAGCTCCATATTAATCTTTTTCAAATCATCCATAACCTGCTTGGTCGTCAGTGGATCCAGTGAAGCGACAGGTTCATCTGCAAGGATAATTTGCGCCTCCTGCGCAAGAACACGAGCAATAGCCACGCGCTGCTGCTGACCTCCAGATAGTTGATCTGCACGTGTGTAGGCCTTCTCAGCAATATTGACCCGATCGAGAGACTCGAAGGCTAAATCAATATCCTTCTGTGGGAATTTGCCAATTATCGTCCGTATTGTGGAATGATAGCCGACCCGCCCTGCCAATACATTACGAAGCACAGTCGTACGTTTCACCAAGTTGAAACTTTGGAAGATCATTCCGATATTTCTACGGATCATTCGGAGCTGGCTTCCCTTTGCCTTCGTGATGGATTGCCCATTTATAAGAATATCGCCTTCTGAAATATCATGAAGCCGGTTAATGGAACGTAGCAGGGTTGACTTTCCAGCACCCGAAAGACCAACAATAGCTACAAATTCTCCAGCTGGAATAGTCAGGTTAATGTTGTTTAAGCCTTTGGTTCCGTTGAGATACGTCTTGGACACATTACGAAGCTCTATCATGAAAATCATTCCTTTTTGTGTTTTCGTATATTCGTATATTCGTATAAAAGAGATAGCCAGTCCGGGGGGGAATCCGGAGCTGGCTATCCTTAGTTCCTGTTATACACCAACATCGTTGTATCCTTGAACGGCCTGAACTACTCTGTTTTTACTTTATTGTTGTATTCACGAACAATGTCAAAGTTGCTATCTTGTGACTTCACATAACCTTCATGCGAGTAAATATCTTTGATAATATCATGTCCTTCTTTGTCAGCAGCGATATCAATAAACGCCTGCTGAATCTTCTCAATCCATTCCTTATTCATATCCGAACGGACCGAAATCGTGTCGTTAGGGATTTTATCAGTAAAGGCGAGAACACGAGTATCTTCAAATACTTTCGGATAATCCTTAACGACTATATTACGAGCATCCTGGAAAATAGCTGCGGCATCTACATCACCGTTCAGTACAGCAAGTACGCCTTGGTCATGTCCCTTAACCGTGATAGCTTGTACATCCTTCAACGGATCAAGTCCTGCATCCATTAGTGTTGCAGCCGGCCATACAAAACCTGCTGAGGATGTAACGTTTTGATAAGCGATTTTTTTGCCTTTCAAATCGGCAACGGATTGGATCGCAGAATCTTTCTTAACGATAATCATAGATTTATAGAAGTCAGCCAATTCATCTGTCGGAGCACCCGTTTCATCATTTACACCAAAACGTTGAGCTTGAAGAATAACTTCAGCAGCTCCTTTTTCTTTTGCCAATACGTAAGCTGTTGGAGGAAGGAAACCTAAATCTACTTTTTTGGAAGCCATAGCTTCGATAACAGTGTTGTAATCAGTAGAGACACTTACTTCTACAGGAATACCGAGTTTATCACCCAGTAATTTTTCAAGAGGTTTCGCCTTAGCTTCGAGCGTATCCGCATTTTGGGAAGGGACAAATTGTACTGTGAGCTTCTCTGGAACATAACCCTCTGCTACAGGAGCTGCCGTTTCCTTCGGTGCATTTGCTCCATCCGTCGATCCTTGGTTTGCAGTATTGGTAGTATTGTTAGCACCACAACCACTAAGCAAAGTAATAGACATCATTAGCGGCAATACGAATTTACTTATTTTTCTCAAACGAAAGACCTCCACTGTTCTCTTTTTTTTAGTACTTCTAGACTATAAATATTTTGTATTAAATCTAAGGCCTCTAACTATTAAATATATGTAAAATTTATTTTAATCTCTTAAAATTTCCAAATTATCTGATAGAATGAGGTCTGAACTTATTATCCGTAGGAGGCTACCCATGAATAAAGACAACACCTTAACCTGCGAAATCCTCATAACAAGTGATCTACATGGGCATTTAGGGCCCATTGATTACCGCACGGGTGAGAAACGACAAAAAGGCTTAGCAACCATTGCTAGCCTTATTAAACAAGAAAGATCCCATTGTCCAGAGCTAATACTTCTCGATAACGGTGATCTTATTCAAGGTACACCGCTAGCTTATTATGCAGCCACACAGTACAGTGACGAACTAAATCCAGGCATAGCTGCATTGAATGAATTGAAATATGACGCTGCAATTATTGGTAACCATGAATTTAATTTTGGTAAGCCACTGCTTAATAAAGCCATTCAGGATTCAAAATTCCCTTGGTTATCTGCTGGAATTATAGATCGCGCGACATGTAAACCTGCATTTGGTAGACCCTATATCATCAAATGGATAGACAAAAAAAATCAAAGTAGCCATTCTAGGAGTTACCACACATTACATTCCCCACTGGGAGAATCCTGTCCATATAGAAGGACTTCAATTCAAGGATTCGTTAGAGACTGTAAAGCTTTGGTGTGCCACTATTAGAGAAGAAGAACAGCCCGACTTACTCGTTGTAGCTTATCATGGCGGGTTCGAGCGCGACCTCCTTAGTGGTGAACCTGTAGAGAGACTAACTGGAGAGAATCAAGCCTATGCAATGTGCACAGAGGTTGAAGGCTTAGATGTATTAATTACCGGACATCAGCATCGCTTCATAGCTAGTGAGCTAAATGGTGTGACGATCATACAGCCTGGTTGTAATGGACATTCCCTCGGTAAGATTTCAGTAGTCTTTCAAAAAGAAAACGAACGTTGGAAGATTAAGAGTAAACAAGCCGAACTCCTTGCTGTAGACGACAAGACCACTGTAGATGATACAATTCTAGAGCTTAGCAGCACGCTTGAATCAGAAACAGAAGCCTGGTTGGATGAGAGAATAGGTACAGTTATCGGTGACCTTTCTATTTCTAGTGCAGATGAATGCCGATTGGCTGACCATCCCTTTATAGAATTCATGAATAAGGTACAAATGGAGGCTACAGGTGTAGAGATCTCGACAGCAGCTTTACTCAGCAACGATTGCAAGGGCTTCAGTAACACCATTACCCGGAGAGATATTCTTTCCAACTTCATTTATCCTAACACGCTAACTGTGCTAAGACTGACCGGACAAGATATAAAAGAGGCACTGGAACAAACCGCCAACTATTTTCAAAAGGATCTAGAGGGAAATGTAATTGTTAACCCTGCTTATGTAGAACCTAAATCGCAACATTACAATTATGATATGTGGGAAGGCATCCACTACGAGTTTCATATCAATAATCCTGTAGGCAAAAGAGTCCTCCATCTGCTGCATCGTGGGCAGCCTGTAGAGGACTCTAAGGAATATGATGTTGTTATGAACAACTATAGAGCAAGCGGCGGTGGAGATTATGAGATGTATAAGGGCAAGCCGATTGTCAAAGAAGTACTGATCGACATGTCTGAAATTGTCACGAATTACATTGAAAAACGCGGCCAAATTGAAGCTACCTGTGATCACAACTGGAGAGTTGTTTAGGTCGTACTGATGAATGCCTCAATATCGGTTTCAATCAGCATTAAAGCACCTCTCCAAAAATCAATGGAGTGTACATCAATATCCATAAACTTTGCTACATCTGCAATATTATGCTTGCTGGTAGCACTAAGGAACTGACGATACCGGGCGACGAACTCCTCGCCCTTTTTTAAATATTCTGCGTAGAGTCCTTTAGCGAATAACAGTCCGAAAGAATACGGGAAGTTCATAAATTCATAACCAGCCATAAAATATCCGGCCTTGTTCATCCACATGTAAGGATGGATCGTATCAGGATCAATGCTCTCACCGTATGCTTCCACCATACAAGCGATCATCAATTCGTTCAGCTCTTGAACAGGAAGCGGACCCGAGGTTCTTCTCTCATATAATTTAAGCTCAAATAAATAACGGGCATAGAAGTCTACAAGATAATACCCAGCATCGGAAATACTTCTCTCCAATAGAAGCTGCGCTTCCTTCTTGGTCGAACTAGTGAGTAGTGCCTGATTTACGATCGTCTCGCAAAAGATCGAAGCCGTTTCGGCAATCGGTATCGGATAATCTGTGTTCAGCATCGTTTCTTCTCCCAGACAGGAGCTATGATATGCATGGCCGAGCTCATGGGCAAGAATACTAATATCTATAGCATTTCCAGTGAACTGTGTCATGATTCTGCTCTCGCCTATCGGAAAAATATCAATGCAGAGCCCATATCCACCCTTACCCGCTCTAGGTTCTGCATCAATCCATTGCTGATCAAAAGCCTTTTGAGCTAAATTGGCCAATTCCTCGCTAAAGGTTCCGAAGCTAGAGACAATTGTTTTTTGAGCATCTTCGTAAGAGATTTTTACACTTTCTTCGCCAATCGGTGCAAAAATATCGTAAAAAGGCAGCTTTGTGGAATGTCCCAGCAGTTCGGCTTTCTTTTGATAATAGGTATGAAAAGCTGGCAAACTCTCCTGAAGAGCGGCGAGCATTGCCGATAAAGTTTCACTGTCCATTCGCGATGCCACTAACACCTTTTCCAGAGAAGATTGATATCCACGCATGCCATAAATCGTTAGCGCCTCACCACTTATTCCATTCATGCAAGCTGCACAAACCCCAGCAATACGACTGCAAGCTTCAGCCTCGGCTTCATAAGCCGCTTTTCTTAATGTAGCGTTATTCTCATAGGCCATACTCCTTAGTTCCGCAAGCGTTACTTTCTTAGTTTCCCCATGTACTACCACATCTGCAAGTGTACTCGATACGCTCTCCATGTAGAGCCTTCCCCACGCTTTGGAACCCGTGCTCTGCATTCTGGCAATCGCAACTTCCACTTCCTCATTTAACACATAACGGGATTGCAGAAGAAGCTCCTTTAAATAAAATTGATGTTTCAGAAGATAAGTTGAGCTAACGATAAGCTCATCTATGTGTCCACAAGTGCTAATCCATCGTTTAAAACCCGCAACTACCCCAGCAATCTCTGAGCTCAAATGTTCAATATCATCAGCAAGATTCATGGCTTCCTCAGAACTGCTGTCTGCGCTAAGCGTTAACTCTGCATAGGCTAATAAACATACATATACGCTTTTATAATCGTTGTAGAGTCTTAGAAAGTCCTCGATCGCTGCGACGGAAACACCCTCAAGCTTTAGATTGCCCTCAGCCCAGGCTTTTAAATCTATAATAAGTTGACCGAGTAGCTCACGATCGCCTTTTAACTTCTCTGACTCAAAGGAAGGATATAAGCTATCCAGATTCCATGTCATATTCATTTGTGAACCTCTCCTCTACTTCTTTGGCCATCCCTGATTTCTTCATTATACCGTCCTTAGTGGATAAAATCTGTATACTACCTATGTTTTCGGGATGGAGCAAGAACATAAAAAAAGGACCCTGCCAACGTATGGCAGGGTCAAGGTCTATATTATAAGGGGGTTATGTGATTACTATAACCCTCTTAGCTTAAAAGAATATGAATAGTAGATAAAGATTGGCTTAATCTACAGATCTCTGTCCTCTTCATCAACAAAAAAAGGACCCTGCCAACGTCCGGCAGGGTCAAGGTCTATATTTAAGGGGGTTATGTGATTACTATAACCCCCTTAGCTTAAAACGATATGAATAGTACCTAAAGATTAGCTTAATCTGAAATCATCCCTTATTGGCTTAAAGCTGAAGGGTTATTTCTGGCCTTAGTAATCTGAATCCCAATATAAATAATTAGAAACAGCACCATGAACCCAGCAGAATAACGATACATCATCCCATAATCGGATGCCGTCGAGATTGCCCCAAGAATAATGGCCCCACTGGCTACCCCTAAATCTGTTGAGTTATAAAACATACTGTTCGCCATGCCATACTGTGCAGGTGTAGATGTCCGAAGCATCCATGCCTGTATAGTTGGCTGAATAGCTCCAAAGCCGAGTCCATAGAGCAATGCGGATATAATGAGCATGGGCATGGATGTTGTATACGAGAGCACCGTTAAGCTCGCGACGACACAAACCGCTGCGGGAATCAGAACAGCAGCGGGTCCTCTTTTATCAAATAGTCTGCCGGAAATAGGTCTAATAATGATGATCGTAATCGCGTTAAATAAGAAGAACAAACCCACTTGCTCTAAATGTACCGCTTCGCCGAACAAAGCGATAAAGCTAAGCAATCCACCATAAGTGATCGCGAGTAAGACATTCAGTATTGCAGGCAATACTAACTTTGTATTAAAAGGAACCTTGAGTGGTTTGGATGGTGCAATGGATCGCTCGATAGGCTGTTTTTTCGGTACAGCTGGAAGCGAACGTGAGAACAATAAGACTGGAAAGGCAAGAAGCAAGGTGAATGTTCCGATCATCGCCAGTGTTCCAAACCCCGATTGCTTCATTACGTTCAAACCAATCATAGGACCAATGGACATTGCAAGACTGGTTGATAAGCCGAAATAGCCGATCCCTTCGCCCATTCTTTTGCTAGGAATAATCTGTGAAACAATCGTGGGAATAATCGTGCTGGCAATCCCGAACCCAATCCCATAGCCTACCCGCATCAGCAATAGTGACCCGATTGAGTCTGCTACCACATAAAGACCGGTTATGGCGGCCGCGATGGCTAAACCAATATATAGTAGTACATTACGGCTAACCCTCCGCATCAGAAAAGCAGTCATAAAACGTGAAGCAATTGCAGTTAGCGCAAATACACTTGTAACCAAGCTGACCATAATATCTCCGGCTTGAAATTCACTTTTAACATAAGACGGAAATGAAGATAGCAGCATCTGTAAATTCATAAATAAAAATAAAGCACTAAACGTTAAAGCAATAAAAGGCTTGGTCCATAGTTTCGTACGTAGTTCTTGTTGTTCTGGCATAACTTACGTTCCTACTCTCCATCATTTATTTGATCAATATGATTGTTTATTCTTAGCAGCAACCCCATGAGCAGCTCATATTCATCACTGGAAATACAGTTCATAATCTCATCTGTGACTTGATCCTCAATAGGAAAGGTCTCCTTAATCAGAGCTCTTCCTTTTTCCGTAATATAAACCTTAAAAGAACGCCGATCATTCTCCCCGGTTCTTTTATAGACCAGCCCTTTTCCCTCCAAGTGATCCAGAATTCGCGTCGTAGTTGGTTTATCCTTACCCGAACGCTTCGCGATATCCTTCTGAATCAGCCCTTCCGTTCTGTCGACTTGAAAAAGCACTGACCATTGCTCAGGTGTTATATCATATTCCTTTAGCCCATTTTGGAATAACGCGCTTAATTTACGATAGGTCGTTCCCATCATAAATCCTAACGTAAGTTCGGATTGGTTATGCTTTGTAGTCATGATCAGACCTCTTCTCATTTCATCTTCTTTTTAATAGTTGCTTAAACAATTATATTCTAGACAACTAAATTTGTAAAGGTGAGACAAAATTATAAACTAACTATTATTAAGTTGCTTGACAAAGTAAACTAAACACGGTATTATTATCTCATGTTAAAGATACTTAACTTAAAGACAACTAGAGCGTAACACGCTTAATATTATTTATTTGAAGGTTGTGTAATTCATGGGATTTCTAGACAAACTATTTGGTAGAACAAAAATCGAGGAGGAACAAACAATGTCAAAATTAAACATCGGTATCATTCTAGGAAGTACTCGTCAAGGTCGTTTAAGCCCACAAGTAGGAGAATGGGTTAAAAAGGTAGCAGATGCACGTGGAGATGCTAATTATGAGATCGTTGATATCGCGGACTTCAAACTTCCACTAATGGGAGAAGTAGATGCTACTGAGCAAGCAACTGCTTGGAATACAAAGCTTGCTACGTTAGACGGTTTCGTATTTATCGTTCAAGAATACAACCACAGTATTTCCGCATCACTGAAAAATGCACTCGATTACGCGCGTGAAGCTTGGAACAACAAAGCAGCGGGTATCGTAAGTTATGGTTCTGTAGGTGGCGCTCGTGCAGCTGAGCATTTACGTGGAATTTTGGGAGAACTGTCTGTAGCAGACGTTCGTGTACATCCAGCCCTGTCCCTGTTCACTGATTTCGAGAACGGTTCTGTGTTCAAACCAGCGGACCTGCACCTTACCAATGTAAACGGCATGCTTGATCAAGTATTGGCTTGGAGCGGTGCGCTCAAGACGCTTCGTTAAGATCACCCGCTTTAATATTATGAAATACACCTCTTAGAATAGACTTTGATAAACCTATGGTTTGTCTGGTCGATTCTAGGGGGTGTATTTTGTGTGTGTGATGAAATGACCACCTTGTATAGAATCTTTTCTCGCATAATCGGCGAGGATTTCAATCTACAACAAGGAGCAATGATCATATGGTTTGTGCTTGCATTATTAACAGCTCTCTCTTGGGGAGGGTGAGTGTTTGGGGTGAAGTGCCCGGGCCATCGCATTCATATAGCTCTGAACGGCGCGCTGACTCACTTCCGCTTCTGGAACGAATATTTCGAAAAGATGAAAACATCCGGGATACAGGTGAAATTCGATATCTACACCTGCTTGTGCAAGTCGTGTTACATATTCGATCGTCTCATCTCGGAAAAGATCAAGCTGACCTACACAAGTATAGGTTGGTGGCAGTCCTGCTAAGTTCTCCGCTCTCGTTGGTACCGCGTAGGAAGATATCCTGCTGGCATCGTTCTCCTCGCCCAGGTACATGTTCCAAGCCGTTAAGTTGTCCGTCCGGTTCCAGATTGCACCTTCTTCCGTAATCTCATGGCTTGATGGCGTAATGTTACGGTTGTCGAGCATCGGGTACAACGGCATCTGAAAGATAATGGAGGGTCCACCTTTGTCTCGTGCCATCAGCGCAAGTGCTGCTGTCAGCCCGCCGCCACCGCTTGCACCAGCAATCGCAACCCGATTCTCATCAATGCCAAGCGATTCCGCCTCCTCCGTCATCCATACTAAGCCAGCATAACAATCTTCGATTGCAGCTGGATAGGGGTGCTCGGGTGCCAGCCTATAATCAACCGACACGACAACACATCTAGCCGTCTGAACAAAGCGTTCACACAACTCATCGTCCATATCAGGATGTCCCAACACGTATCCGCCACCGTGAATCCACAACATAGCTGGAAGCTTGTCAGCATTTCGCCCAGCAGGTTCATAAATTTTTACCAGTATTTCCCCTGCAACACCCGGAATTTTTCGACTGGTTGTGTTTACATGCTCTGACCTCTTCACTGACGGAGCCGACACTAAACTTCTGCTCCACTCTAAATTCTCTTCCAATTGAAACCCTGGAAATTGTGAATATGCCTCTCTTAATTCTGGTAGTATACGTTTATCGATACTCAAGAAAATCCCTCCAATACAATAATGATTGCTTGTATAATCCTTATTCCTTCTCAGCCTCCCACTTGGCAATTTCCTCTCGTACTCGTGGAGCAACCTCCGTTCCGAGCAGTTCTATAGCCCGCAACACAAGTTCATGCGGCATCGTGCTTAGTGGAACATACATCATAAAGCGTGTTATTCCTACATGCTTCCGTAGATGAATGATCTTCTGAGCAACTGTTTCCGGATCTCCAACGTACAATGCACCCTCAAAGCTTCGGGCGGCATCATAGCTGGAGCGGTCATAATACGACCATCCTCGCTCTTTGCCGAGCTTGTTCATGCCGTACTGGGTAGATGGAAAAAAGATATCTGCTGCCCGTTCCGTATCTTCTGCGACGAATCCAATCGAATGAGATCCCACCTGAAGCTGCGATACATCATGTCCAGCGCGGGCCGCCGCCTTCTTGTACAGCTCTACAAGCGGAGCAAAATTCATTGGATTCCCGCCAATGATCGCCAACATCAATGGCAGACCCAAAAGTCCTGCACGAACGGCGGAGCTTTGCGTTCCTCCGCTGCCAATCCATATAGGTAAAGAGTTCTGGACGGGCCGCGGGTACACGCCCAAATTATGAATTGCTGGCCGATGGCCTCCCTTCCATGTTACTTTCTCGGATTCCCGTATTTTCATAAGCAGTTCGATATTTTCATTAAATAGCTCATCATAGTCATGTAAGCCATAACCAAACAACGGAAAGGATTCAACGAATGAACCCCGGCCCGCTATAATCTCGGCTCGTCCATTGGAGATGCCATCAAGCATAGCGAAATCCTGAAACACACGTACAGGATCAGCTGATGAAAGGACCGTCACAGCACTAGTCAGGCGAATCCGTTTAGTTAAGGACGCAGCAGCGGACAACACGATTGCTGGTGAAGAAGCTGCATAATCTTCACGATGATGCTCACCAATACCAAAAACATCAAGTCCCACCTGATCCGCAAGGACGATTTCTTCAACTACTTCTCGTAATCGCTGTGCGTGACTCATCACAATTCCAGTCTCAATATCAGGCTTTGTTTCTACGAACGAAGTAACACCTATTTCCATGATTTATCACACCTCTTTTAATTTTTCTCCTGCACTACGACCAACAGAGATTTGGGGCAACCCTATTTTTTAAGAAGAATGCTCTAGACAACGGATTAAAGCTGTCCAATCCATCTCACCATAACCACGGGCTATTCCTTCAGATAAATGATGATGGATAAGTTGGCCCAAAGGTAGAGGCGCTTGGACGGACTGCGCTGCCTCTATTGCCAGTGCAACATCCTTCAGCCCTAGCTTCATTTTAAAACCAGCTGGTTCAAACCGCTGTTCTGTCATTATCGCCCCATAGTTCTGATATAAGGGAGATTGAAAAAGAGCATTCACCACATCCATAAAACGGGCTGGCTCTATGCCATACTTTTCTACCATCAGCTGCGTTTCTGATAAAGCTTCCAGCATAGAAGCAATTAAAAAGTTTACGCCTATTTTCACAACATTTCCTTCTTCGCTATAATCCCCAATCTCGAATATTTCCTGGCCTAATTGTTCTAAAACAGGAATTATTTGTTGTCTGGCTTGCTCCGGACCTGCCAAAATGATGCGCAATTTAGCTGCTTTAGCGGCGTCCGGACGCCCCAGCACTGTAGCAGACACAAAGTATTGCTTTCTCTCCGCATGCGCCGCGGATAATTTCCGAGCCAGATCTACACTGATCGTACTGGCAGATATGTGAATTCCTTTTTCCGATAATCCATTCAAAATTCCATTCGGACCCTCAACAATCTCCTCCAAAGCGGCATCGTCAGAAAGCATGGTTATGACCATATCACTCTTTTGTGCTGCCTCCAACGGTGTCTCGGCATAATGCGCTCCCTGATCTATTAGGGGTTGCGCTTTTTCACGAGTACGATTAAAAACGATTAATTCATTACCAGCTTTCAACAAATTTTGGGCCATTGGAAAGCCCATTTTCCCAAGCCCGATAAACGATATTTTCATAAGTCTCTTCTCCGCATTAAGGATGATTTACAATAACGGAACGATCGTTCCGGAATAACCAAAAAAAATTTATATTGCTGCAATTACAAAGCTTATCATCTCTTTGGCACGTTGCTGATCTTGATCTGCTTTTGCCATAATATTTATGCTTTGATGTAAATTCAGCAATAAATAAGACCACGCTTTGACATCAGTGGTTTTATCAAGTTCGCCTGATTGTCGGCCTTTTTCCAAAAGCTCACAAAAAGCCTGTTCTAAATTCAAAAAACTAGTCTTTATCAATTCATTTATTTTTTCATCCCGCGACTCTAGTGTTGTAGCTGCATTCGTTACAAAACACCCGCCGGGTAAGCTCGTATCGTACGCTGAAGTAATATGTTGCTCAAAAAATTGTTGAATCCCTGCTCTAACGCTTGACGCCCGTTCAAGAATGACCTGTCTATTGAAGCTAACCTTTTTGTAATGTTCCAGTGCGGCAATGTACAACGTTTGCTTGTCAGAAAAAGTATCGTAAAGACTAGAACGGCTAATGCCCATAACCTGCAGCAAATCCGGTATGCTTGTTGCCTCATAACCCTTTTTCCAAAACAACAGCATCGCTTGATGTAGTGCTTGATCCTCGTTAAACTCTCTTGTCCTTGCCATGAGTAACACCTCCTGTAATGGCAATATAACATATCTGGAACGATCAGTCCAGATAAACTTCGAGAGAAAACCTTACGGTTTGCTTGGCATAGCTGATGAACTATAATTAGCCCACAAAAAGACCTGTTCGGTAGGCTTCATCGCTTACGAACAGGTCTTAGTTTATTATTCCGGTCTCTCAATTTCAAAAATCTCACCAATCGTAGCGTAATTAGCTCCCGCTAAACGACTTACTGCATTTAAGGCTCTAGGGTCAATCCGCCCCTCCTGATAAATCGATTCATCGATATGAAACTGAACAATTTCGCCGATGAACAAATCACTCCCAGGTTCTTCTGCTCCTAGAGGTATCGCTTGTACAAGCTTACATTCCATTCGAACCTTTGCTTCCAATACACCAGGTACAGCTATATTTTTACTTGGGACCGGTGTAAGATTGGCAAGTTCAATTTCACTTTCTGCTCTTGGCAATGAGGCAGCCGTTTGATTGATTTTTCCAACATTCTCATCATCTACAATATGCACAACAAACTGATGATTGTTATAGATATTACGGGCTGTATCTTTTAATCGTCCCGCTGGTCTTTGAATAGACAGTGAAACCATCGGAGGATTAGACGAGACGATATTAAAATAGCTAAACGGCGCACCATTCAAAATGCCATCTTCTGATTGTGTAGTGACAAAAGCAATGGGCCTAGGAATAACAGTACCAATTAATAACTTATAATTTTCCCGCTCACTACTTTGCTTCGGATCAATCGAAATCAATCTCCCCAGCTCCTTCTTCACTCTTTCACGAAATCGATCGTGCTTCTAACGGTATCAATAGGGCGTACTAACTTCTCAATTTGCTCACGTTTAGGTTCTAAGAATGGTGGCAATGAAAGCTTTTCTCCAACCGTTTCGTATTCCTCGTCTCCCATAAATCCAGGTCCATCTGTTGCAAGCTCAAACAGGATTTGTGGAGCAACACGTGTATACAGCGACTCGAAGAAATGACGATCCACATAACCTGAAGTACGGAATCCAAAGTCTTCAAAATGCTTAGTCCACTCATCCAGCATCGCACGGTCCTCTACTCGGAAAGCAGCATGGTGAACCGTACCAAAACCTTGGCGTGAATTCGGTAAATCCTCATTATGCTCTACAATAATTTGCGCACCGTTTCCGCCTTCGCCGACTTCAAACAAATGATAAGCACCCTCCTGAGCGATTTCTTTAAACAGCATGACTCTTTCCAACATTTCTTTAAAATAGCTGAAGTCAGCTATGCGTACAAAGATCGGTCCCAAACCAGTGATCGCAAACTCTAAAGGAATCGGTCCTTTTTGCCATGGTGTACCTGATGCGACCCCTTCATTAAATTCATCAGAGATAAGTTGATATTGTTGATCATCAAAATCTACGAAGGATAAAGTCTTTTTGCCGAATTGCTCTTTAATTCCATTATGCTTCACATTAAGGCGATCAAAACGTTTTACCCAGTAGTCTAATGCAGCATCTGTTGGTACCCGGAAGGATGTCTTGGCAATCTCATTGGTTCCGTGTACGCCTTTAGGAATGTTAGGAAAGTCAAAGAACGTCATATCCGTTCCGGCACTGCCCTTATCATCTGCAAAAAACAAGTGATACGTTTGGATATCGTCTTGATTGACGGTTTTCTTCACTAGACGCATTCCCAATACGTAAGTGAAGAACTCGTAGTTTTTCTCTGCGCTGCTTGTGATAGCTGTTACGTGGTGAATCCCTTTTAAATTTCTCATGATTATACACTCCTAAAGTTTAGTTTGATTTCGTACTATAATTCCCTAGATCAAGAAAGATTAATTGAATTATCTTAATGTTAAGATATCAGTGAAAAATTTTTGTTCGATATTTGAACGTTATACTATTACTGCCTTCACGCTTATATCTTTACATTAAATATCTTTAACTTAAGATAAATTTAACACAACTTCGCTATTTATGTCAACCAAACAGACCAAAATAAATCCCTCCACAATTCAATCCTGGAGGGATGATCCGTTTGAAGTCTATTTTGTCTCTCTCTAATTCTGCTATTTATTTACCAAATTATAAATCGCTTGAGCGGCTTCCGCACGTGTGGAAATGCCTTTTGGTTCAAATATCCCGTCGGAGCGTCCTGTAATCAACAGTAAGCTTCCTGCCCCCTTTACATATTGTTCAGCCCACGGCGAAACTTTAGAATCATCCTTGAATGAGAAGTCAGGGTTTATCGCTGTCTTACCGTTTATGATTTCGTATGCCCGCATCAACATCGTAACCATTTCTTCACGTGTAATTTGAGCGTTTGGAGCAAAAATCGTGTCACTCTTTCCTGTCACAATACCTGCTTGGACGGCGATAGAAATGGATTCGGTATACCAATCGTTCAACATCACATCAGCAAAACTGATTTTCAATTCGCTTGTTTGCTTATGTTTAAACGCTCGAACCAGCATTGTCGTAAATTCAGCACGGGTTACCTTACGTTCTGGCTCAAACACTTTTTCGTTCGTTCCACTTAAGATCTGCTTCGACGCCAATTCTTGAATGACATTAGCAGCCCAATGACTAGCCGGCACATCAGTGAATGTTTTCGTTACTTCTAGAACAGCATATTTACTGAGATGGTTAATCTGCGCAACCCATTCGCCATCCATATATTCCCCACCAATATAATCGAGTACTCCACTATCGGAGATATAGTAGATACCCACCAATTTGGAATTTTGATATGGATCCTCTTTTAAGCGAATAGTGATTGGTTTATTGAATGTAGTAACGCGAGTTTCCTCCCCGTCTTTCATGATCGACAAGCTAATATTAAACACTTCACCTAACAACTTAACCCGTTGGGAATAATCCCCATTAACTAGGAGTTTATCAGCCTCGGCTTCCGGCAATGGGTTGATCGTAAATTTGATACTGCTGTCCTTCAGGTTATCGTTAGAAATACTGTTGACCAATTGTTGAACCCATTCGCTCGAAAGATCTAGCGTTAATCTATTGGTCTGGATCGTTAACTGATTTTGACCGAGTAGCTGAGCTGTATTAGCAGGTATTACAATATACTTTTGATCATCGGTAGCTGAAATCGTTACCTTTCCGTTTGCTGCTAATTTCGCAAGATCTTCACTCCTCACAACTAGCGTATCCGGTCGAGTGGTCTCCGGTTTAGGATTGCTTGGACCTGGATCTTCAGGAGTACTAGTGGTCTTGGCTGGCACAATAACTACTATGCTTGTTGTACTTGCTTTGGTATCATCGGACGCTCTCGTAACTTCCAATACAAGATCTACGACCGTCTCTTCGCTAGGTGGCACGATTGTCCCGTCAAGTGCAATTACATTAGTCGAACTTGATGTCTTAATTGCAATAGTATACCCTGCCGGTACAACTGGCAGCGTTAATTTCGTAGCATCTTTTGCTGGTGCCGCGATCGTTGTAAGGGTCGCTGCGATTTCAGCCGCTGTCGGTGAAACTTCAGCTTTACGCGGTATGAGCTGAGCGTCAGCCCAATCAGCATGGTCGCTGTTCGTTGGATTATTCACTGGCGTGCCTGCATCATTCACAAATAACGTGAGCTCATATATACCTGTTACATCCACTTCTATAGGAATGCCTGGTGCAGGGCCGTTTATGGTATCTAAAGTTGGACTTTTATAAAGTGATAATCCATCCCCTAAAACTTCAAACCACATCGTGCTTGGTGAGCCTTTGGTGTTCTTCACATCGTCTATACCAATAACAGCCTTAAATGTCCCATAGGCACCGCCTATGTTATATACAATGGTTGAAGTGGCGTGAGTTCCGATTCCTTTTTCAAAAGTTTCTCCATTAATTTTAATTGGTGTTTTGTTGTTGTTAATCGCTCGATCCTTAAGCGGTGGATGACCTGCCCAGCCACTTGTTGCGCTTACCCAGTCCAAGTCAGAAATATACACAGATTTAGTGGCTGTTTCAGGGAGTGAGTCCATGATGATATATACAAAAGATACGATCTCGCTGTTCGTATACCCATCCTTTACAGCAATAGCCTTTAACGAAGTCGATCTGGATAGATCGATTGCACCTGTATACAGGGTACTCTCCTTCGTAGGCATATCGCCGTTTGTTGTATAGTATATTGAAGCGCCTTCCGTTCCAGATTCAAGGCTAACCTGGATACCCTTATCGTAACGTCCTGATGCCTTGCTTGCTGTAGGGATAGTAGTCTTTGGCAAAACAATTGCATAGTTAAAAGTCTCTACCGGACTATCTACCCAGTCCTTCTTATAAGCTATCGTTTTTATTGTAGTTGTTTCTAAAATCTTAATAGGCCCATTATATTTCAAGCTGCTTTTGGTCGGAGTCTTACCATCAGTCGTGTAATAGATGTCTGAATCTGCAGTGGTTGTGCTTAACTCGAGCGAAAATGGTGCACTATACGTGCCAGGCTCCACATTAGAAGTTGGCTTTTCAACAGTCATTGCATCAATAGTATAGTTATAAGAAATCACATCGCTGTCCAAAATCGTTTCGCTAGCTGCAAACAACTTTAATTCAGTAGTTTTTTGAATGATAAACGGACCCGTATAGAGGTTTGAGTCTCTTGTCGGTCTTGTTCCATCCAATGTGTAATAGATTTTCGCATCAGTTGTAGCAGTCTCTAAAGCAACGGTAATTGTTGTATGATAAGTACCTGTTTGTTTATCACTAGAAGGGGCTACTGTCTTCTCATCCACTGTGCCGGATGCAACTGCCTCTGCAATCACTGTTGAGCCTACTTCAACCGTTGTCGTAACATAGCTTACTTTAACGCCATTTACTGTTTTATGCAGAGCCTTCTGGTCAACTCCATCAAGATTAATCGTTGGATATTCGCCATAAAAACGCGCTTCCCATGTGATGGGGAGTTCTCCTGAAGTATTCTGGAGCTCCGTTTTGGTATTGCCAGCATGAGCTACACTAATTTCGTTGTCTCCAAGCTTGAGGGCATTCACCTTTACGTCTGGAACTTCTCTGGACAACCTTGGAGCAGTCACAATAACATGCTGCGGCGCGTTAGGTTCAACCCCCATCAGCCCTTCAATGATGTTGCCGATAATCGTGTAAGAAATCTCCGGATATTCTCCATTTGTCAACGTACCCGAGTTATATAACTCATGTCTATTCTCCCTCGTTTCCATGAGGAATTTTAGCCATTTCCAACCTTCATCCACTCTATTATATGGATAGAACGTATCTGGCAAATAGGAATATGCTTCAATATTCGCAGGCGAATTTGGCTTGTCCAGCTTGGCTTTGGAGTTCTTATCTACATAAATCAATCCATCACCAATTTCACTCGAAATATAATCCAGGTATTGACTATTTCTTTGGCCTGGGTCGGTGATAAGTTTCATGGGCATGAACCAGCTGTTCTCTTTGCCGAAATCGTTGTATTTTGTTACCCCGTCAATATTCAACGCTCTAACATAGTTTCCTATTGTGTCACCGTCCTTGACGCTCCATTCCTTGTTAAAATAATCTTTCAATTCTTTCGCTTTGCTAAAGAAAGTAGTAGCTTCAGCATTCAAACCTTTTGCCAGTAACATATTTGCATACGCTAGTGTTGCTTGATATTGCGATCCTATTGCATCCCCAGCTTCGATAATAGGTTCGTCACTTCTTTCGTTATAGCTTACTGCTCCTGAGAAAATACCTCCGCCAGTACCTTCAGCAACGCCATTGCCGTTTGAATCATGTGCCTTAATAAAATCAGTCATAACCTTCGTATAGAAATCCCACATATATGGATCATTAATATACTCGTCATTTCCTGTCCAAAGGTATTGCTTGTATGCTTTTTCGACTAACTCAAACTGGGCCGGTACCTCCCGTACGAAGTTGTTATCGTTCTTCCAGTCAATCGTATAATTAGAGCCATCAAAGTTAAACGCCCAAAGGGTGTACCACTTTCTGGCCTCGGTCATCCCTTTGGCAAATGTATGAAACATACTAAAGTTCTCTTGATCAAGTCCAATCATATGCGCCCCTGCAGACTGGTGAACAAAGTCTCTACTATAAAACGCAGTACGATGCTTATATCCCGCCCAATAAGATGGGATATAGGTAAAAGGGCCGGCTTGACCGCCACCATTATTCACGTTATTCGGTCCGGATTTACCCGTTTGTACAAACCCAAGCGCCTGGCCAACTGCCCATGTGAAGGTATCCTCCAACAGCCTATTTGAAGATTGCAGCGTTATGGGCTTGACCTCGTCTGATAGGGTATACACGGCTTTAGCTACAGTATTTGGATGGTCTATCACATCTTCATAGACCGTTTCAGCTACCGTGCTCGGGTTTACGATCAAATTCCTGGATTGCGCATGGGCCTTTGTGACAGGCCAAAATCCTGCAGGAAACAACGATCCGATCATGCAGAACAACAAAATCACACTTACCATCCTTTTATTCATTTTAGACATGTAATTTCTCCTTTTATATATTTGATAACGCTTACAACGAAATATTATCATGGTCATAATTTGATTTATATGTATCAGTTCTACTGTCGAAGCGTTCATTTCTCCTGTCTACCTCTCCACCCAGACAAAAAATAGAGCTATCTTTAGCTCACAACGTTTCGCCATGAGAGAAGATAGCCCTATTCTATATTCTATGCGTTCGTTACACGCCGGAAATGCCAGCTCACACTTTGAAAATCACCTAACGTGATTGGGATTTGTACACCTGCATGCATTAATGTGTCTCCATGTAATTCCATACCTGTCGTTTGTTCCACATATACATCCGTCGGATTTAAGCCTCTCAGTTTCAGACGACGTAGCGGTTCCGCTGGCTCAGCCAAGACCTTAATCCAGAAGACTAATGCTTCCTCTTGACCTTCAGACACAAACATCCAAGCTGTCTCATTGCCTTCAAATGGACTGCTTAAGCGATAAAAATCCCCGTTAAACGTTAAATATCTGACATCCTTACATTGCTTAATCTGCTCCTGAACAAGCCTCTTCTCCACTTCTGTCATCTTCTCCAAATCCAGCTCATAACCAAAATTACCAGACAACGCGACATCTCCACGTGTACTCAGCGGCGTATTTCGATGTACCTGATGATTGGGTACAGCAGTGACATGGGCTCCCATCGAGCTTATAGGGTAGACTATGCTAGTGCCATATTGGATCTTTAAACGTTCAATTGCATCTGAGTTATCACTCGTCCACGTTTGCGGCATGTAATACAGCATGCCTGGATCAAATCGTCCTCCACCGCCTGAGCAGCTCTCGAAAAGAATATGCGGAAAGCGTTCTGTGATCGTCTCCAAAACATGATACAAACCCAACATATATCGATGAGCGGTCTCCCGCTGGCGCTCTGGGGATAGAGAGAGCGAGCCAATCTCTGTCATATTTCGATTCATATCCCACTTCACATAGCTAATAGGTGCAGAAGATAACACCTCACTTAAATTGTTTATCAAGGCATTACACACCTCTTGTCGAGATAGATCCAACATAAGCTGGAACCTGCCCTCAGTTCTACGACGATTAGGAATATGTAGACACCAATCGGGATGAGCTTGATACAACTCACTTTGAGCAGAGACCATTTCTGGCTCCAGCCAAAGTCCGAATTTCAACTTTCGATCATTAAGCTCCTTTGCTAATCCAGCGAGTCCATTCGGTAATTTACGGCGATTCTCGAACCAATCCCCAAGGGAAGTGCGGTCATTATCTCGTCCTCCAAACCAACCATCATCCAGTACAAACAATTCAATTCCCATGTTCTGGGCTTCATCTGCCAGGCTTATAATCTTCTTTTCATTGAAATCAAAATAGGTCGCTTCCCAGTTGTTCACAAGAATAGGGCGAGCTTGATCGCGATATAACCCACGACTCAACCGCGTACGATACAGCTTATGATACTGTCGTGACATCCCGCCTAATCCTTGACTCGAATAGACCATCACCACTTCCGGTGTTTGAAATGACTCACCCGGTTCAAGAAGCCAATTAAAATCAAATGGATTGATGCCCATACTAACTCTAGTCGTCTGATGCTGATCCACTTCTACGGAAGCTAAAAAGTTCCCGCTGTAAACGAAGCTAAACCCGTAAGCATCTCCATGGTCTTCTGTCGTGCTTGGCTGAACCAAAGCTATAAACGGGTTGTGCTGATGACTGCTTGATCCACGACGGCTTTCAACGGATTGAATACCCGGTGCAAGTGAATTACGATATAACCAGCGTTCCTTCGCCCATGCTCCTGACAACTGAATCCATTCTAAGGATTGATAATGAAAATCCACACTCGCACTCAAAGCACGGAGTAATTTAATCTCCTGTTCACCACGATTCACATAACGAACTGATCTTATGATGGCTCCGAAACTCTCATAAATGGTATAGCTCAAACATACTTCCATCTGAGAAACCGGATCAAGAAGCATGATTTCCAGCGTAGTTGCTTCCTCATCAGACTCAACGTAAGTTGCTGGGAGTCCTTCTAACCTCGGCTTTCCAGAAACGATACGATGAGATTGATAGAGTAGCTCCGCTGCGGTTGATCCGTCCATGAAGGACATCTGGTACGCCGGTTGCCGATAGTCCGATGTACCGTAGCCTGGATATTCTTGTGCAACCACATCAAGCGAGAAATAGGGCTCTTCTTTATCCGTCATCGGGGAGAAAGGTCTTTCTACAATGGGTAGGAACTGTGTTAGATCTCCGTCCGATACACTTTGTCCCCAATACAAGTGAATTAAATAGCCACGTGAATCAGCTTGAAATATATAACTAGTCTTTTTGGATCGCAGATGAAAAATACGTTTATTTTCGTCATACACAATGCTCATACGATTTCACCTAACCTTTAACAGCACCATCCGCTAGACCACGGATGAAGTATTTTTGTAAGAATAAATAAAGAATTGTAACAGGTAACATCCCGATTACACATCCCGCAGCTACCCAGCTAATTTGGTTCTGGAACTGTGAGATAAACTGAGATAGTGCAACTGGTATCGTCTGTACTGAAACTTTTTGCAAAAAGAAGATAGAGAATTGATAGTCATTCCACACATTAAGTCCCGTAAGAATAATAACCGTTGCTGTTATTGGTTTCAGAAGCGGTAGAATAATGCGAAAGAAAATCATAAATTTGCTACAACCATCAATGGAACCCGCCTCATCCAATTCTCTCGGAACCGAACTAATAAATCCAGTAAATAAGAAAATCGTCAATGGTAGCTGAAATGTCACTTGCGTCAGAATTATAGCCCAGTAAGTATTAATTCCGCCCAATTCAACGATCATCGAATACAGAGGGACGAGAATCGTCAATGCAGGAACGATCATACAAGAGATACATAGTAAATAAATGAACTGATTCCACTTCGTTTGAAAACGTGATAATGGATAGGAAGCAAATGCACCAACCATTACAATTAAGACCACTGAGCATCCTGTAATAATGACGTTATTCATAAGCGCCTGACTCAAATGAGCCTGATCCCAAGCCTTCATAAAATTCTCCATGGTCATATCCGTTGGAAATATCCACTTTGAGCTTGTATCCTCTGTTGGCTTGAGTGCCATCCCCAGTAAGATGTAGAACGGAATTAAGTGAATGACTCCTATTAAAGTTAGAACACTATATTTTAAAGTTCGCATGTTATAACTTCACCTCTTTTCGCTTCAAGAGGATCAATGAGGTAATACTGACAGCCGCAATAAATAAGAACATAACATTACCTAAAGCCGCTGCATAACCTGCATCTTGTCTGGCAAAGTATAAATTATACATCATCGTGGACAAGGAAGAAGAAGCATACCCTGGTCCCCCGTTTGTCATCGCTACGATTACATCAAACAGCTTCAAACCACCAATGATGTTCAAGACAACGTTAATCGTTATCGCTGGCATTAACAGCGGAAGTGTGACGTTTTTGAATTGCGACCACCAGTTTGCCCCGTCAATAGAAGCGGCCTCATAGTAATCTTTCGGAATAGACTGTAATCCAGCCACGAAGATAGTCATGGCAACACCCATGAACTGGAATGTGTTTACAAAGGTAATTATCCCAACTGCCCGTGGTCCGTTTGCTAGCCAGTCGACTGGCTGTGCACCAAATATTGCTAAGAGATCATTGACGGCTCCCCCATCAAATTGGAAGAAGAAATACCAGATGTAACCCATAATTAACGAACTGATAATAACCGGTAAATAAACGATGGTTCTTATGAGTCCTTTTGCTCGTAATTGCTGATCTAAAAATAAGGCATAAGCAAGACCCAGGATATTCTGAAATATAGTACTACCAAATCCATAGACTACCGTATTAATCATCGTTGTCCATGTATTCTTATCTGTTAACATATAGATGTATTTCTCAAAACCTACATAGCTGTACTGCTGGGAGTAGCCATCCCAATTTGTAAAGGAAATACGAATCCCTTCAATGAATGGATAAAAAATAAATACGGCAAAAAACAGTAACGCTGGGATGTACATGACATTTAGTATTGTCGAGGAACCCCACACTTTCCGTTTCACTTACACCATCCCTCTCTCCTCGAACTTTAAAATAAACACCCAGGACCTTATTCCAGCTCTCCTGGGTGTCTTCAAATTTACTTTTTCTCTTTATTTGGTTGCACTGAGACGATCGAATTCTTTCTTCATGTTCTCGGAGTATTCTCTTGCATTAATACCACCTGCAAGGATATCCTGCCCGTTCTTACAGAGCACATCCCACATACCGTTTGGTAAATAGACACGATCAAAGAAAGGTAACACTGGGGTTTCTGCGTATTGTTCATAATAAGCTGTTAGATCACCTGCATCGATTTTCACATTCCCTAATCCAGGTGGTAGTTGGTTTGACTTTGCAACAGCTGAAATATTCTCAGCTTGTGCATAGTAAGCAACGAATTTCTTTGCAGCTTCGATATTTTTGGAATCTTTCCATACGCCCCAAGTTGTCTTCTCTCCCCCAGCAAACGTTGGGACATCCCCAGCTTGGATTGAAGGAATTGGCATAAGACCTGCATTTAGGTTGGCGTTAATTTTCTTTGCCTCTTCAATAAAATAAGGTCCATAGAAGCCAAATACCGCCTTTCCTTCCGCGAATGCCTTAGCAGAATCACTGTATTTAGCAGTTAATACGTCTTTGTTTAAATATCCTTTATCTTGCATATCTTTGAACATTTGCGGTAGCTGATCGAAATTCATCCAATCAAATGTACCATCGAGCAGAGCTTGTCCTGAATTCTGTTCTGCACTAATCAACAGTGGTGTTGCCATAAAATCAAACCACTGTCCGATAGGCCATGCATCTGCGCCGCCAATGTGAATTGCAGCTACTTCCCCGTTACTCTTTGTCTTTATAACTTCCGCTGCCGCCAAAAACTCATCATAAGTCTTAGGAACTTCTAATCCATATTCTTTCAAGAGATCAATGTTATACACCGGACCCGATTTATCCTGATCCATCGGAAGCACATAAAGTTTACCTGAATCGTCCGTTACGCTTGGTTTAATAGATGCATCCAAATCCGCTGCCCATGTTTCTCCCGAAAGGTCAGCCAAATATTCACCATAGCGATTCTTCGACCATCCATGCGTAGCGAATACATCTGGCATATCCTTGGAAGCCATTTTAACCTTCATCATGTTCTCGTAATCTTTCCCCGGTGCACTAAAATCCACTTTAATATTAGGATTGTCTTTCATAAATTGCTCTGCAATCGTTTGAAGCACCGTTGCTTGCTCACCCACGACATTTGTCGAAACCGTTAGGGTGACTTTTTTCTCCGATTTACCCTCTGATGAATTTGAAGAACTGTCTCCTGCATCCTTGGATCCACAAGCCGTTAGCGATGTAGCTAATGCCAGTACAAGACATGACATTGACAACCATTTTTTTCTCATCTTTTCGTTCCCCCTATGGTTAATAAGAATTATTTTATATACTAAATGTATCATTGGTGTAGCCGCTTACATATGTACTAAAACTACGATCGCTCCGACGATATCTACACACCCTATCCGAATGAGAAATACTACGTTATGATGACATTTCAATGCATAAACTTCACTACACAGTAAAGGTGGCTCTTATATCTTGAAGCAACATTTATATACTTTGAGGTTTAAGTTAATGATTCTTTTTGCCATAACTATTATGATTCCCGTTCTACTCATTGGTTTTGTCATCCCCTATTACTACCAGACCATGATAACGGAGGAAAAACAAGTTCTAACAGAAGGAACCCTGAAAGCAATGGCTCGTAATATTGAAACTTATTTGGATGATTTGGAACGAATAACCTTGATGCCCTTCTGGAATGAAGATGTTATGAACGCATTGAAGTTTAAAGCTACCAAGCAATATGATACGGCAAACGACTATATAAAGCTTCTTACCGATCGCGCACTAAATGAAACGCTTCCTCTAATGCTACAAAATACGAGAAAAGACATATTAGGCACCCTACTCATCCCAACTGACGGGACAGTATATGTTAACGATACAAAAGAATTTGCGAGACCCATTTCTGATTTTTCTTATCAGCAACAAGACTGGTATAAACAAGCTTTTGCTGCGGATGGGAATGTAGCATTCATAAGTGCACACAAACGTGATTATTTAATGTTTGCTGAAGAAAAGCAAGTATTCTCCGTTGCTAGACTCATTAAAGATCCGGATTCCAAGCGTGCCCTAGCTGTAATTATGGCAGATGCAGATACAAATATATTGAACACGATCGTAAGCGATATCTCTTTTGATGTTAGTTCAATCGTTGTTATTCAAGATAATAATAGTCAGTTGCTCTATTCCAGTGAACCCATCTCAACAGCTGCACTAAATGGTATTGGAGATTCTCAAGAGTTTGTAGATGTCAAAGGGAAAGACTATGCCAAAGTTACTGAGAGCATCGCTCAAGCCGAATGGAAAATAACAGTACTTCTCTCGGCGGAAGAAACCGCCTCCAAAGTAAGATGGTTGTATACAGTAGCCTTTCTATTCTTAGGGATAGGGCTTCTCGTCACCTTTGTATTGTTCCTATATCTGTCACGTAATATCGTAAATCCGTTTAAACAAATGATTCTAGTCATGCGAAAAGTACGGCAGGGAAACTTAGAAGCTAGATTCAACACAAAAGGCCGAGATGAGATAGCTCTCCTCGGCGAAGCGTTGAATCAGATGATTATACAATTAAATGAAATGATCAACCGGGAATTCCGCACCGATTTAGCGAAACGAAATGCTGAGTATCGCGCACTACAATCGCAGATTCAACCTCATTTCCTCTATAATATTTTAAATGGATGGATTGGACTGAATCGTGCAGGTGAACGCGCCGTGCTAGAAAAAGCCATACTCGCCTTAAGCGGCATGCTTCGGTATTCCCTTGAGTATAATGATTGGTCCAGTATTGAAGAGGAATTTCTGTTCCTACAACGATATGGTGAACTTCAGCAATTACGATTCGATGATCGTTTAAGCATCCAAATGTCTTACGATCCTGAGTTGAGATCATTCCGACTTCCGAAGCTTCTGCTTCAACCATTATTAGAAAACACCATTATTCACGGGTGTGAACCAGCAAATCATGAATGTACTGTCATCATCTCTGCTTCTACAACCCATGAGAATGGAATAGCTTGCATACAGATCAGCATCTCGGATAATGGTATTGGGTTTATATCCGATAAGCAGTCACCTTCTATAACGAACGGTGTAGGTTTACAGAATGTACGTGAACGCTTGCTTCTTGCCTATGGCAAAGATAACGCACGTTTTGATATTCAAAGTACTGTCGGTGTAGGGACAACATCTACGATTACAATTTCCTTAATGCCGACCTCTGATGCATTTCAGACGGATAACAATCAAAGTGATCCAGAAACAACTTAGTAAAATGACGTGTGCTATAGTAGCCGACTTGCTCGGCTACTTCTTGCACTTTTAGACCAGGGTTTCTCAACAGCAGTTCCTTCGCTTTGACCATTCGAATATGCGTGAGATACTTTGTAAAGGTTTCACCCATTTTTTTATGAAATAATGAGCTTAAGTAATTCGGAGTGACATCCATATCCATAGCAATTTGCCCAATTCCAATATCTTTCATATAATTCAAATTCACATAATGTAATACTCTTTGAACAAGATCCCCCTGCGTTAATTCAACTTGCGATTCTTCAGCCAAACGATTCTCTTGAACACTTTGGAGTACCTTCATACATTGATCTATTGGCATCGTAAATTCCAGTTTGCTTCCTAAAGAAATGTTCAATGATTCAAGGAGATGCTCCAAAGCCTTAGGATCCTCATGAGCTAGAGATTTCATCAACGGCTCTAAATGCTTCAATTCATTCGTATATTGAAAAAAGTCCTTCATGCTCGCAAGCTTACACAGTCTATCAACTCGCGTACTAAGATCTCTATAGTAAGGTTTATCCGTAATTATCCGTACTTCCTCTTCCAACCGTAGTCTTCTGGAAGGTAAGACACGGAGTAATGGTTGCAGCCCCTGAAGTACCAGCAATCTATGTTCAAGATCAAATAACTCCATAAAGCTCTCAGACTGGATTCCCGATATTATACAAAGGTTTGTCTCAAAGTCCTTCATTAATTGATTCAGCACGACATTCAGCTGTGGCGAATAATCTTTCATTCGCTGTTCTACATCTTTATGCCATCCTATAATCTGAGCTATACTCCCGTTTGGAAACGTAAAGAAGGAAATTACATGTTCTAACTTAGAGAACGGTACTTGTCTGGCAAACGTTTCTTTGAGCGTTCGAATCCATTGTAAGCGAAGCTTTGCCTTTTCTTGTTCAGAGATAGGACTGTCTATTGAAAACAAAGTTATAGAAAACAGATAATCTTGTATTGGGGATTTCAGACTGATCTCTTCTATGGTTCGGGTTTGATGCAACAATGAATTGATAGCGGTTTCAAAAAGATTAGATATTTGCTTGGCTTTTGCTTCATGCTCCCTAGTAACCTTGTCCATAATATGCTTTAAATCATCTGGTCCAAGCGGTTTCAATAAATAGTCTACTACTCGAAGTCGTAAAGCCTCCCGAGCATATTCGAAATCCGAGAAACCTGTAAGGACAACCCACTGTGTATGAGGCGATAATCGGCTTCCTTGATCCATCGCTTCTAGTCCGTTCAATCCAGGCATTCGAATATCCACAAAGACGAGCTCAGGATGATACTCATCCACTAATCTTACTAACTCAATTCCGTTCTTTGCTTCAACAATCTGAATGTTTAAGGAAGTTTCCTCAATCATACTACGAAGCGCCAATCTAATTAATCGCTCATCATCAGCTATGATAACTTTCATCAGAGATACCTCCATTGCTATTTCAATCTATGATGTGGACAACCGTCATATGAATAATACCAAGAGTTAGGTTAAACAACAATTCACTCCTGCATGATCCTGAGCAAGTTTTCCGATTGGTTCGTCCCATCTTCTATCAACATGAAAACCTACCTCCTCTTTTTCTGACCAAATTCGAATATGTTTTAAACTTCTGACCTTTGACCGCCACAAAAATACACCCCTTAGAATTTCATCGGATAAACAAGGGGGTTATCCGATATCTATTCTATGGGGTGCACTTCAAGTTCAATGAACGATATGAAACCTAAAGTCTTCAAAATGCTTAGTCCACTCATCTAGGTGGCACGATCTAAGTTTGTCTTACAAACGCATAACGAAGAACAGCTTCTTCTAGAATATCAATCCCCATAATGATATCATCCAAGTCTGTATATTCATTAGGATGATGACTAAGTCCATCTACAGAAGGAACAAAGATAAGCCCTACTGGACAGAGTTTGTTCATGTTCATAGCATCATGCCCTGCACCACTGATCATCCGTTGACTCGATATCCCCTTCTCTTCACAAATGGATTCTAGAACATGAGTGATCTCATCCGATAATAGGACTGGTTCCTCGGAGATGATTTCCGTACTCGCAATTTCAAGTTGTCTGCTCTCTTGTACTGAGGCTATCGTCTGATATAAATGATCTAACACACGTTGCCTGGATGCCACTGAAGTAGATCTGATATCAATTTTAATTTCCACTTCTCCCGGAACCACGTTCATAGCGCCATTCAAGATATCTATCACCCCTAGCGTCGCAACCGTTCCAAATTCTTGTTCGAGTTTGGCTGCCTTCTCAAGCTCAAGTGCTATTTCTGAGGCACCCAGAAAAGCATCTTTTCTCATATTCATAGGTGTCGTTCCAGAGTGGGATGCCTTCCCTGATATTTGAATATGAAGCCTCACGGGTGCAGCAATTCCAGTCACAATTCCAATTCTTTTATTATTGTTTATTAAGACAGGACCTTGCTCAATATGTAATTCAAAAAACGCTTTTAATTCTTCATTCTCTCTACTCGCCTGATCAATACTGTTATAATCCAGTGCACATAGCGAAAATGCCTTTTCCATTGTAATACCGTCTTTGTCCTTCAAAGATCTATATTTCTCCTTCTGAAATAACCCTGACATTATTTTGCTGCCTACTGTTGAAATACCAAAACGCGAGGATTCTTCACAGGCAAATGAGATAATTTCGATCGGATGATCCGTTTCAATCCCTTTTTCGTTTAGACGTTTGATCACTTCCAAAGCAGCCGTTACACCTACTACCCCATCGTACTTCCCACCTTGGTATACCGTATCCAAGTGAGAGCCCATTACAACGGGTGGGAGCCCTTCTATCTTTCCATTTCTTCTAGCAATCACATTTCCGCAATGATCCATCCGAATATCTAAATTTTCAGCCTTGCACATCCGCATAAAAGCACTCGTACATGTCTGCTCTTCATTTGTATAGGCAATTCTAGTGATGCCCTTCTCACCCGAGTTATATTGATTAATATTATCAAATAAAGCCTGATATCTTCTCTTTCTATCCATGCTAATATCTCCAATCCTGGGTATTCATGATTATGGTTTCATCAAAATTCGTGAATGATATACAATAGAGGTAGTGCTAGTCTTTAAAAATCACTTACTTGATGAGGTGTAATGGATAGCTATGAAGAAGACCATTATTTTTAAAGAAAATGACTCATTTACAATTAAAGCTGATTTTTATGAAACAAACCGTCCCCAAGCCCCTGCTATTGTGTACATTCACGGAGGCGGCCTGCTTTGGGGTGATCGAGAAGATCTATCCGAGGAAATGATACAACTTTACACTAATAATGGCTTTGCGCTATTTTCGATTGACTATAGATTAGCCCCTAGGTCAACCCTATCTGACATCCTTGAAGATGTCCAAGATAGCCTTCTTTGGTTAGAAAAGGAAGGACCAAAACAATTCTCCATTGACCCCTCGAGGATCGCTGTAGTGGGAAGCTCAGCAGGTGGTTTCCTTGCACTAAGCACAGGAATGTTTACCCATAAGCCACGTGCGATTGTCTCCTTCTATGGATATGGCGATATTAGCGCTCCATGGGCACTCGAACCAAGTAAATTCTATTGTGAAAAGGATATCGTCTCCATGGAGATTGCAAAAGGTACAGTGTCCGATCAAATCATTACGAGCGCAAGCGTTGACGAGCGTTTTCTTCTCTATTTATATGCAAGACAATCCGGTCGTTGGATCGAAGAAGTGATAGGCTTGAATCCTTCTCTACATAAGGAAGAGCTCCTCAAATTCTGTCCTATTCATCATGTAACTAAGGAATTCCCCCCTACATTGTTACTGCACGGAACGAACGATGTAGATGTGCCGTATGAACAATCGGTATTCATGAGAGCTGCGCTAGTGAAAGAAGGAGTACCGGCAAAGCTTATTACTATTCCAAACGGAGAGCATGTATTTGAAAAAGATTTCGATAACCCTGTTGTGCAAAAAGCTCTTCATCAAGTGATTGATTTCCTTCAGCTTCATCTTGCTGAGTAGGTCTGTAGAAGAACAGGAAAATCCGGCACTAAAATAGTGCCGGAAAATATAGGAGACCGCATGAATTATTTCTTGTTTAATTCGTGGAAATGCGTCCATAAATGATCGCAATCTTCTCTAGCTTCCACTTTAATCATATTAACAACACTCTCATCATGACCCACAAAATATTCGCGAAGGTGAATGTCAGAGAAGCCATGCTCTTTCGCATCATCTCTTGTGCTGCAATAATGAACTTCCTTAACCCCTGACCAAATGATAGCACCCATACACATTGGACACGGCTCACAGGTGGCATAAATTACGCAATCCGATAAGTCCATCGTGTCTAGCTTTTTGCAAGCTTCTCGGATAGCTACCATTTCTGCATGTGCAGAAGGATCCGTGTCTCTCATCATTGTATTGCTAACCGCTGCAATCACCTCATCGCCTCGGACAATCGTTGCACCAAACGGGCCTCCAAATTTCTTGTTCATACCCTCGATCGTTGCATCTACGGCCAATTTCATGTAATCCATTTCAAAATTCCTCCTCTAGTTTAATTGGGATGATTTTAGTGTTTTGCTAAAGATGGTGTATAGAACAAAAGAAACAATTAAGCCACTAAAGAAAGCAAAATCATTCATCCTAACTAGGAAGGGGATACCCTTAAGAAATGCACCTGACATAGGAAGGATGAAGCTGACTGCTAGAACAGCCATCGCAACAGGATTGTAACCATTCTTATATTCACCATTACTGCCTGCTGGGACATAGATATTATCAAGATTTAATACTCTTTTCCGATGAATAAAGAAGCTTGAAAGCATAATGCCCGCAATTGGACCAAAGATGGACCCAATAAAGCTATAGAAGTAGAATAAGGTCGTTGTACTTTCTACAAGCTTCCATGGCAAAATCAAAGTTCCAACAACGGCTGTTAAGACACCTGCAGTCTTTACAGTGAATTTTTTCGGGAAAAGAGATGACATTTGCAAGCCAGCTGGCAATAGGTTTGCAAACACTACGAAGGCGATTGCTCCTACGTTTAGCGCTAGAATCAATACAACAACAGCGAAAGTGTTTTCAATTTTATCAATGGCATGAACGATATTGAAAATCGGTTCACCAAACGCAATTTCTGTACCCGCGATTAAGGCCACACAAGTGATAGCAAAAAGAATATAAGACAAGATAAACCCTACTGGCAATCCAATCATAGCCGCTTTTGGTGATTTCGCACGATGTGTGAAGTCCGACATATTCACAACAGGACCCGCCCAGTTAGATACCAATGCACTCACGCAAGCAATAAAGACTAATGGACTTGAGCTTGGGTTCGCTGGTACATACTCTAAAATCGGGCCAAACCCTCCGGCAATCTTGATCGCCCAAACAGCAGCACCAATAATAAACACATACACTACTGGGGAAGACCAGTTACCGAACTTACCTAATGTTTTCATTCCACCTAAGAACAACAGAACCGTTGCTGTCCAAAGAATTGCATAGGAGATCATTGTCGGGAATGCTAACCCGAATAGTGTGAAGCCACCGCCTATATCCATATAATTCGGAATAAATCTAGCAAATATAACATTTAATGATTCTGCACCAACAACGGTAGTGGTTCCAAAGAATACTAATCCGGCAACAAGTCCTCGTATCAATGCCGGTATAATTGCTCCTTTTACCCCAAATGAATCACGAAGCAACATCGCGAATGGCAGCCCATATTTGGAGGCAGAATATCCGTTTAAAGCATAAAATGCGGAGACAATAATGGCTGAAAGCATAACAGCAAAGAGCACCTGTGTTGTATCCAACCCTAGGACAAAGAAACCTGCTACTGTCATATACGACATAATATTATGAACAGCGCCCATCCAGAGTGTTATATAGTTGGACATTCCCCAGTCTCTTTGCTCAGGCTTTTTGGGCAGTAATTCCTCACCGTAACCGTATGATTTGTACCTATCATAATTTTGTTCCAACTTTGCTTGATCCATATCTACACTTCCCCTCGCTTAAATTACTTCACGATATGAGTGCCTGCTTGTTCATTGATCGCATCTTTCAAGCTTTCCGGATTCGTAATAATAACTCGCGTTCCGCTGTTCTCTAAGAAGCTTAAACTTGCCTCGATTTTAGGCAGCATACTTCCTGCTGGGAAGTGATTTTCTAGCACATATTGTTTAGTCTCATCAACCGTCATTTTGGAAAGCTCTTTCTGATTCGGCTTACCATAGTTGATGCATACTCTAGACACTCCTGTTGTAATAATTAAGGTCTCCGCATGAATTTGTTCTGCTAAAAGACTCGTTGCAAAATCCTTATCGATGACTGCATCAACACCTTTGTACGTGTTATCATCAGACTTCACGACTGCGATACCTCCACCGCCTGCAGCGACAACGACAAAGCCCCCGTCGATTAATGACTTAATCGCGTCTTTCTCCACAATATCTATAGGTCTTGGGGATGGAACTACTCTACGGTATCCTCTGCCAGAGTCTTCTACAAAGCTCCATTCCGGATGTTCTTTTTTCATTTCTTCCGCTTGCTCTTTGGAAAAGAAGGATCCTACTGGTTTCGTTGGATTCTTGAAATTAGGGTCTTCTGAGCTTACTTCGACTTGCGTAATCACCGTAGCCACATTCTTGTGGATCCCTCTAACTGCAAATTCATTAATTAAAGCTTGTTGAATTAAATAACCGATTCCACCTTGTGTATCGGCTCCACAATTCACTAGTGGAACAGGAGACATGCCGGCAATTTCATGTGCAATCTCAGATCTTCTTAGTCCAAACCCTACCTGTGGTCCGTTACCATGAGTAACGACGACATTGTAGCCTTCTTGCACCATATCAACAATATTGACGACAACTTCTTTTACTGCTTCAGATTGGTCATGAATCGAATCCAGCCCATTTTCCTTGACCAATGAGTTCCCGCCAATAGCAACGATTACAGTCTCTTTCATCTGATGCCTCCTATGTTGCAATTTTTATGCGCTAACCGAGTAACTCAAGAGATTGCTTTTTGTGTGAGTGGTATAACGGATTCGTTGGATCATTCTTAATTGCGTTCTCGATAGCCTCAATGGCCTCTTTATGCTTACCGAGCGATCTTAGACTGTTCGCCTTATGGAAGGAGAAGTCATATCTATTCGGCTGAAGCGCTAGCAGCTTATCCATCTCGATAACTGCTTCTTGGTGTCGCCCAAGTTCTCTTAAATAATTGGATTTGTGGTAGCGATAGAACGTTTCATTAGGTGCCAGCTCACAGGCTTTATCATATTCCTGAAGAGCTTCCTCCGGTTTTTTCCATAGTCTTAAACAGTTCGCTGTGTAGAAATAAAATTCTAAATTAGCTGAATCAATAGAGATAGCGCTTTCATAGCATCGAAGTGCCTCTTCGTATCTCTTTAATTCCTGCAAGAAATACCCTTTATAATAGATGAAATCCAGGTTGTCAGCATCCACTTCCAGCGCCCTGCCCATGACAGATATAGCTTCTTCATATTGATCGTTGTTAGCGAGAGCCTTTGCCTGCTTCACATATTCGTTATTTTCTTGGAAGCTTTGTTCTAGAATCTTCAAGACTTTATGCTGACCGTTCTCTTCGGCACGTTGTAGGGATGAGAGCCCATCTCGATCAGGCAAATGCACATCTGCCCCTGCATGAACAAGCGCTTCAATAATGTCAGAATATAGTCGTCCGCCATTCCCCAATATGACTGCTTCAAGTAGGGCTGACCAGCCTAAGTCGTTGACATGATTCACTGGAACCCCAGCATCAATACACACTTCTACTGTTTTTAAATAGCCCTTTTCGCTCGATGGTAACAGCGCTGTTCCTCCAAATCGATTCACGCTCTTCAAATCAGCTCCACCAGCAATCATGAGACGCAGGATTTCATAAAAGCCATTTGCTGCTGAGCAAATAAACGGTGAGAGTTGTGTAATATCTCTAGTGTTCACGTCACTTCCTGCTTCTATTAACCTTTTAGCAATCGCGATTTGATTGTTTTGAGTTGCCGCCATTAACGCTGTTCGCCCTGCAACATCTTTATAATCAACACTGGCACCTTCGCCTAATAGTTTCTCAACAGAAGCCAGTTTTCCCTGTTCACTCGCCTCAATAAGTTTTGTATTCAAGGATAGACTATCCAAAATTGTTCACTCCTTCACAGCCTAGCACGAAGATGTTCGTCTAGTTCGAAATAAGAATGGTGGGCTAAGCAAGTTAGCCCTCTTCTTATTTAATATTTTCACTTAATGCAAGTAATGCTTGTTCAAATGCTTCGATTGGAGGGTTAACGATACCCGCACCAATCATTCCAATCCCCGCATCTTTATGTGCAATGGCTGTATTAATAATCGGCATAATTCCTGTTTGGATGACTTTTTGAATATCAATACCTGTTGGAATCCCTATAAAGTCAAGCATTGGAATCGTCACGTTAGGATTTTCAGTGGTTGTGATTTCCGCCATTTTTGTGGTGTAGCTGATTGCATCATCAACGGTACCCCCCACAAGCGAAACAATAGCCGGTGCAGTTGCCATAGCAAATCCGCCAATTCCATAGGTCTCCGTAATCGCACTGTCACCAATATCAAGACCAGAATCCTCAGGTTTGTAACCAGCGAACATAGGACCAATTACTTGTTGTGCAGGACCTGTAAACCACACATTTCCAGCGATTCCACTCACGCGGATACCGAATTCCACTCCGTTACGAGCCATTGTGGTAACAATGGTACTATTCTCAATATCATGCGCAGCATCAAGGGCACATTTACAAAGCGCCATCCATGTCGGACCCGAGAAATAGTCGCTGCTGCTAACGAATTCAAACACTTCTTTTTTCTGTTCAACCGTGAAATCGGTTTGGATAATATAAGGCGTTAGTGCTTGAATGAGCAGGGTTGTTCCAGCTACATTTCGGTTATGACACTCGTCCCCCATATGAAGGGCTTGTGAGAGCATTAGGCGCAAGTCAATCCCATTTGGATTAAGTTTCATCGCATCTCTTAAAATAGGACCCAATACATCTCGCATCCAAATCAAACGCTGGATAACACTCTCGTCATTGGCACCCATGCGAAGGATTTTGGACATTTGTTCACTTAAATTTGTATAGGCAATATTTCCATAAGTTTTATTCTCAACAATATGCATAAACATGGAAGCCGATGTTACACCAGCCATGGAACCAACACAGTTATGTTCATGACATGGCGAGAAAATAATCTCTCCTGACGCGGCTAGTACAGCTGCTTCGTCAATATTGGGGGCAAGTCCTTCAAATACAATAGCCCCTGTTACCGCACCTTTCATCGGACCATTCATTCGTTCCCAAGTGATTGGCGGGCCAGCATGTAAAATCGTATTTTTCGTCATACCAGGAACCACATTGATCGCTTGGTCAAAGCCAATCAGTACCGGTTGCGAGTTAATAATTCGCTCAACAGCCTCTTTGTTAGCAGCTTCAATCTTATCTGTAACACTTGGGTCTTCAAGCTTATCCAGCGCAGCAATTAATTCTGGATTCCCTCTGCCTGGCGGCGTCCACTCCAAGTGAGTTACATTCGCGTTTTGTTTTAACAAATCATCTCTAAAGTTCGCAATGCCTACATTTATGACATTTAGTTTATTCGTAAAAAGTTCATTGATTTTACTCATGACTATTCTCCTTTCACAACGAATTCTCTTGCTAGTAGACCTGCGTTCTGACTGCTGCTAGCATGTGTAGCACCAGAAGCTAACAATTTATTTATTTGACCTTCAATATTTTGACTATCTAGCTCTGTTCCAAGAATGTATCCAATAATCTCTAGATGTCTTCCTTCATCTTCAGCGGCTTGCTTCGCTTCGATAATCGCTGGAAGCATTGCGCCTACAGGATCTTCGTGCGCTCCGAAGCCTAGAACAAAGTCCATCACAATAACACCGACAGAAGGATCTTTTGCTTCTTGAATAAATCTTTCAATCCGAGTGGATGGATCTATCATTGGATGTGGTTTGCCTTGTGTAAATTGGTCGTCTCCGAAGTCAATAAAGGTATGATCTTGGCTTACTCTAACATCTTTTAAGCGATATTCAGGATCTCTCTGAATGTTACTGTAGACATTATCGAATTTCTCCATAGCAATGTGCATCGCTTCATCACAGAGCGTACCGCCACTGAATAGTCCACGGATATATTTTTGCTGAGGATTTAACTTCGCACGCACTTCTTCAATAAGCGGAAGATTTAACGCACGTTTGTTAAGCTTCGATTCGTCTGCTCCAGCTAAAAGTACCGCTTTAAGTGCCGCTTCTTTTGACATTTTTGCAAAATGACCGCCAGCTTGGGTGACCTTTTCTTCATTCCCACCCACAAACCAAACCACGACTGGTTTCTTACATTGTTTAATTTGTGCAAGTACTTTCTCTTCTACACTTGGTGCTGGTGGTTTAGATACGAGAACAATAACCTTTGTTGCATCGTCCTCTTCTAACGCTTTAATTCCGGCCAGCATCATAATGCCGCCAACCTCTTCACTTAGATCTCTACCGCCTGTACCTATCAACTGTGTGATTCCACCGCCAAATTCATGAATACGAACCGTTACCTCTTGGCTACCTGTTCCTGATGCGCCAACGATCCCTATATTGCCTTTTCTCACGGCATTCGCAAAGCACAAAGCGACATTACCAATAATCGCAGTTCCACAGTCTGGCCCCATCATTAGCAAGCCTTTTTCTTGGGCTAAAGTCTTTAATTCAATTTCATCTTCAATACTTACATTGTCGCTAAACAGCATGACGTGAAGATTATTTTCAAGAGCTTTTCTTGCTTCTCTAGGAGCGTAGCTCCCATTTACGGCAATAATCGCTAAGTTAGCTTCAGGAGTACCGTTTACAGCTGAGGTAATTGTTGAGTATTTAACCTCACTCTTTCCTTTAGAGGAATCTTTCTTTTTCGTTAACAAATCATTGATGCTTTCGAAAGCACCCTCACATAGTTCTTCAGAGGCAGCCTTCACAATAATCACTAAATCACTTGTTTTGGCACTTTCTACTTCAGGTGTCATCAAGCCCACATTTCTAATGACCTCTTTATTCATTTCAGTACCCATTGCAATAATGGCTTGTTCTACGATTTCGATCTGATTCGCTTTTGTTGAGAGTGACATCAAAGATACGGAATCGATATACGTGTTTGGTTTTACTAAAACTTGAACAGTCATACTTTTACCTCCCATTTACATGTTCATTTCCATCCCTGCAACAATTCCTAGAGCTATATCAGTACCCGAAGTGGATCCTATAGCCAGTACCCTATCTAAAGCCAATAGCAATTCCTCTTCGCTACCTCTAAATAATGCTTCCATTAAGTCACTTATAGACTCTCTTACCTGGCCACCTGCTGCTTTAGCTAATGCCATATAGCTGATATCATTGGTTAAAGCCTTCGCATGTAAGACGACTTCTTCACAAAACGATTGGTGTGAAAAGTATTGATGATTCTCGATGCCCATGACGGTAAACAATCCCACCAAGAAATCATCACCGGCTGGCGTTAAGCCTGGTCCAAGGCCTATGAGCGAAGTTGCATGTGTGATTGCAGTAGAGATTCGCTTGTTTTGCAATTCCGATACAAGTAACTGCGTCCGTTTATGAAGCATTCTAGACATTTCATCATCAAAAGCATTGCCACTATTGAAAGCCCTTTCAATTCTGCTGTTATTTACGTGAAGTTTGATATATTGCTTCATGGTGGATACATTCATTATTAAGACATCAGCTTCTGAAGGATATTTAGGCAGTTTACAATTCCATTTCTTAACACCATTCATTGTGATAGACATCTTATTAGCAATTGATAAAACGGAATGATCTGAACTTACAATGTCATTCACCCTGATATCTACTTCTTCAAAGTGTTCTAAGTCAATAATAAGTGTATTAGGAGCATTATCGATTCCCTTACACGCAATAGTATACAAATCTCCACAATCCAAACATTGAATATTAATTGTGCGATTAAACGTGCTATGAACAAAACCATGAAACTTATGATGAATGATTCGTTGAATAAAATCGCCATCACCGGATTTCGCAAACCTCACTAGAGTCACCTCTGTTTTAATTCCTTATATTTTCAAAAAGGTGATTGACCTCCTTTTCACTTCAACAGATGGATGAATGCATTGAATAATATGATTTGGTTACATCGTACAAAGGTAACGACGAGCGTAACTACCTTACGCACTTAATATATAATATACTGGTAGGGATCGTCATCGTTTAAGCGAACCAAAAAGAGTGCATCCTATTTGTGCATGTTATACAAGTGAATGTGTTAAAAGTGTGTCTGAGGAGCGTGCCAAAAATTGCTAACCGTTAAAGACTTAATGAAGATCAAGGCTATAGAGGGAATAAAAATTGTTGCTGGAGAACAAGGTATTGATAAATCCATATCCATCGTTAACATTATTGAGAATCCTGACGCCTTTGACTGGCTTTCACCGAACGAACTACTCTTATCAACAGGCTACATCTTTAAAAATAATGCAGAACTACAAAATCGAATTATTAAGGAACTTGCGGAGCTGAACTGTTCAGGATTGGTTGTAAAAATGAAACGGTACTTTGACAAGCTTCCTCAGAACATGATTGATGAAGCCAATAAGTATGGGTTACCCCTTTTAGAACTGCCCTTTGAATACACACTCTCTAACATGATCTCGATCATTAATGAGAAGGTTTCCGGAAGATATGATTTGCTCAATAGAAAGACTTTAGATATACATAACTTGTTCTTCAAAATCACCCTCGAAGGCGGTGGTATTGCCAAAATAACTTCCATGTTATCCGAAACGATTAGTAATCCTATTATTGTCGTAGACAAGGATTGGCGATTATTGCATCACACTGAACATGCGAAGAACAACAGTCCTCTTGAGTATTATCTTGATTTTTCAAATCGACAGCCTGTTTTTAATAAAGCGTTCATCGATACTATTCCTACCAATCTAAATGAAATGAAAAAGTCTATTAAGAGGACCTATCATTCAGAAGGTGCAGAAATAAAATGTCGAGTGATTCCTGTCGCTGCTTCTAACTATATTTATGGCTATATTGTGATTTGGCAGACAGTGCAAGAGCTATCAGAATTTGATTACATTATTTTGCAGCAAGCCTCCACCATAATGGCACTCGAGCTGATCAAAGCAAAGGAAATTAGCGAACTTGAAATAAGAATTAAGCAGGACTCCATTGATGATTTACTTTCGGGGAAAATATCATCCCATGAAGCGCTGCAAACCTTATGTTATTTACATGGATTAAATCCGAGCTATATGTATTACAGTATGGTGATAAATATTGAAATGAATGAAGCAGACAAGTTTGAAGATATGATTATTGGAAAGTACAAAATGGAGTCCATTGCAAAAAAATGTGTAGACATCATTTATGACTTGTCGCATAAAGCGATTGGAGAAATAAAGTGCTTTTATAGAAATAATAGAGTCATCATTCTAGTAGGGCAAAATGAAGAAAGACCTCCTGTTGCGATTAGTGATGCCAAGTTATATGCAAATGAACTGCTTGAGGTACTTATTGAAAGAACGAAGGAAACACTCCTAATAGGCATTGGTCAGCAATACAGTACAATCAGCTCGCTGCATAATAGCTTTTCTGAGGCGAACGAAATGATTAAATTGATGCAACAAAAAAACCTTCAAAACAAGGTCTCACATTTCGAAGATTATTCGGTTTACCATCTGTTGGAAGCTAATATCAAAGTCGTTGCCTTAGAAGAATTTTTTCGGAAGTGTCTAGGTAAAGTGTATGATCATGATCAATTACATGGTACAAGCTACATGTTAACTTTAGAAAATTACTTTATTAACAATCTGAATGTCACCGAAACTTCAAAGGCTATGTTTTTACACAGAAACACACTTATCTATCGCATTGAGAAAATAAAGGAAATCCTAAATCTGGACTTAAAGCATTCAGAAGAATTACTACGAATTCAAATAGCGCTAAAGATATTTAGTATTTTAAATAAAACGATTTAAAAAAACTCCCCATACAGCAGCAGGGTTCATTATTACACCTGTCTACTACATGGGGAGTCTTTTTTATACATACTTATCTCGGCCAGACAACATTCCAAACATCGTAACTACTCCAGAGATAACGATCAGTGTGATCAGTGGAATCGTCCACACTTGGGTCATATCGTATAAATAACCAATCAATATAGGCCCTATGGCTGCAAGCATATATCCCGTGGATTGAGCCATTCCAGATAATTCTGCAGCTTGATTTCCGTTTCGGGCACGAATTCCGATATAACTTAGCGCCAATGGGAAATTCCCTCCCAAAGCGATACCAATTAAGATAATACTTAGGATCATTATGGGGTAAGATGAGCCCATCCATAGGCCACCATAACCAACAATGGAGCACATGCCTAATGCGAATGCAATCCATACTTGAGAGCGTAGTCGTCCTGCAAGAATAGGAACAAGAAAACTAACAGGTACGCCAACAATTTGTGTGAAGGATAATAACCAGCCTGCTGTACCCCTACTTATGCCATAGTTATATAAGATTTCAGGTAACCAAGACATCGTTATATAAAATAATGAAGACTGAAATCCCATGAATAGCGCTATTTTCCAAGCGAGTGGTGAACGCCAGATTTGCTTAGCACTGATCCTTACACTTTTCACTGCGTTATCTTTGGCTGGATTTAATCTAATTAGAAGGATCCATACCACGATCGCTATGATTGTCGGAATTCCCCATACGATTAAGGCTCCGTCCCACCCAAGCTTTAGACCATGGGCTAGAGGAATACTAATACCTGATGCTAACGATGCGAACAATCCCATTGAAGTGGAATAGATACTTGTCATTAGACCGAACTTTTGTGGGAATTTCTCCTTCACAACTACCGGCAATAGAACATTTCCGATGGCTATACCTACTCCAATCAATAGCGTACCAACGAAAATAAAGAGTGTCATTGAAATGGAACGAATGCAAATTCCGACCAAAAGAATAACCAAACCTAACAATAGCGTCTTCTCGTTGGATAAACGAGCAGCGATTCTAGGAACGAGAGACGACATAACAGCGAAGGATATCAAAGGTATACTCATTAATAAACCTGCACTCCAGTGTGCAAGCCCCACATCTTCTTGAATAATGCCCACTAATGGACCTACCGATGTAATCGCAGGGCGTAAATTAAAGGCTACCAGAACAATCCCCGAAATGAGTAAAATGATATATAACGAATTCTTGTTGTCTTGTGTCTGTGGTGAATGCAAAAACTAAATCTCCCCTCAACTAATCAAATGCCAAATGATCTTCAGAATGTAGCATTAGTTATAACATATAAGAAAGTAGTTTAAAAGTATAAAAACAAACAGCGCGCACCGATTGAGTATCGGCACGCGCTGAATTTCTAAGCTAGATAAAGAGAAATATTTAATTGTTTGATTTTCTCAATCCACTCTTCTGATAAACCTCTATCGGTTACAATCGCATCAAAATCATTTAACGAAGCAAAGTAAGTGGATTTAACCATATCAAACTTAGAGGAATCAATCACTAAAATTTTCTCAAGAGCACAATTAATTGCCGCATTCTTTGTGTCCACTTCACAACTGTTCGTGCAAGTAATGCCTAATTTAGCATTAACTCCAGCAGCAGAAATAAATGCTTTTGTTGTTCGTGTTCTACTTATTAAATCCAACCCTTCTCTGCTTTCAAACATTTGAAGTTCTGGACGGTAATGACCACCAATAAGAATAAAATCCTTAAATCCTTTTTTATGAATCTCAATTAATGCGTTCATAGTACAGCAAACAATTTCCACAGAATGATTTGACGGAATATGTTCGATGATTTGAGCGGTTGTTGTACCAATATCAATAAAAATAATATCGTTAGGCTCGATTAGTGAAGCTGCTAACTTACCTATATTATATTTTTCTGATGCTCGATTATTTTTTTGAGTTGTCAAATCATATTCATCTTGTTTATTCTCATTAGGGTCAGAACCATTATAAATAACCGCACCTGAAACAACTTGAACGATTTTATTTTCTTTTAGATATTTAATATCTCGGCGAACAGTCATTTCTGTGACATCAAGTTGATGTGAAAGTTCTTTGATGGATGCGCCACTTTTATTTTTTAGGATTGATACAATTGTATTTACTCTCTCTTGCTTATCCATACCGGTTCATCCTAACTACTAATAATAAAGTATAATTATCAGAATACCATATCTAATACCCCAATACTTCCTGCCCTTTTACAATTTTAACGATGGCACTAGTTCCTAAACGGTCTGCGCCCAAATCGATAAATGCTTTAGCATCATCCAAAGAGCGAATGCCTCCAGCTGCTTTAATCTTCACATTCTGACCTATGTTCTGTGCAAACAGGCTGACATCCTCTTTAGTTGCTCCAGCTTTTGAAAATCCAGTGGATGTTTTGATATAATCAGCACCAGCTTTTGTAACAAGCTCACATACTTTCACTTTTTCCTCTTGGGTGAGCAAACAGGTTTCAACAATAACCTTTAATACTCTACTTCCACATGCATTTTTAATGGCACGTATTTCGTCGCAAACTTCCTCATAACGTCCACTTTTTAAGAAGCCCACATTGATCACCATATCAATTTCCGATGCTCCATTTGTAATTGCGTCCGTTGCTTCAAATACTTTAACAGCTTGTGTACTATAACCATTCGGAAATCCGATAACTGTACATATTGCTATTTTGCCTTCAACATAATTTGAAGCTTCTCTAACATAAGCACTTGGGATACAAACACTGGCCGTCTGGTATTTCATCGCATCGTCACATAAATTCTTTATATCATCCCATGTAGCAGTAACATCAAGGAGGGTATGATCTACTTTTCCTAATATATCTTTAACATCCATTCTGTTCACTTCTCCCTTAATAATTAATTATAAAACATTTAAAATGTTAATATTCTAACAATTGTTATTGCACTACAAAAAAACTAGTTTTTCCATAGCCATTGATGGATGAATAACCGACCTCTGAGTGCGTGCAACTGCAACTAATTAGTGCTCCTAATATGTATCGGTATAAGTTGCAATTCCTCTGTTTCCGCTACAAATCAGGTTTTTCCCCAATAACTCACAGGAACTATTACTTATTCTGAATCACACTCCTCCTTCTAATAACTCTAGGATATTTCATTTGTTATATTACCAATATATATTGTTATATTAATAACATATGTTTGAATTATAACACAATTATAAATATAGTCAATTATAGTAAAGTTGAAGCCCTTATTCGCGTCATACACCAATACATAGGCAGGAGCATAGACTTTAGGTATCTGTTAATTAGAGGTATCTAAGGAGGTTAATAAGTGGGATATTTTTACTTCAGAAATCCGTACTATATGTGCCCATGTCGTAGTTCCCCCCCATTCCAACCAATGACTCCAGGTGGCATGCAATCAGGCGGACCCATGCCCATATATCCTGGAAGCGGCACCCAACAACCAGGAATGCAGACGCATTCTAGTGGTGGCCCAGTATTTGCATATCTAACCATCACTGATATTCAACCTTTCCTCGGAAAATGGGGGATTTTCACCTTAAGTAGTGGTCAAAAGGTTGTAGCCTATGTCAATACAGTTAATGCTGATTCAATTAGTGTGCTATTTGCAGATGGCAAAAGTGCTGTCATTGACGTAAAAATGATAGCCATGGCTGAAGGGCCGTTTCCCACAATGCCAGCTACTCCTGGTAGTGGATCTGGCGGGGGACCTGGTAGTGGTTCCGGTAGTGGCCCTGGTAACTGCACTTGGAAAAAAATCCCCGCCTTGGTTGGATTTGCATATAATAACTCACGATCCGTCTATGGAATTTTTCCTTCCGACGGATTTTTTGTGTTGTTTTACTAGATTACTTGTTGATATACGAAAAGGCCGCCGGATTATTTCCGACGACCTCTATAACTTCTCTTCAGGTTAAGTTATGATGCTGAGCAATAACCCCTTCTTGAGTTTGCTGATCCAACTTATAACATATCAAAGCAATCACGCATGCTGATATCGCCAGGATGGAAGCAGCTATAGGAAGGGAGATTAATCCTCCATGCTGGGCAACCACTCCACCAATTGCGGATCCTCCTGCGATTCCCAGGTTAGACGCTACTGGATTCAACGATGCAGCAAGGTCCTTCGATCTTGGTGAATACTGCTTGGCCAAATCTATCAAATAGAGCTGGGCTGGTGCGCTAACAATACTCGACATTACGGCTAGCATCATTAGTACGATCATTCCTAGAATCGAGATCGATGCGGTCAAACTAAAGATGATATAGACCACAGCTTGGATAAGAAATACGAATCTAAGCTTACTTACCGCATTTCCGGTTGCAACCTTGCCTCCAATCCAATTGCTGACAATCGTGGCAATCCCGTATACAAACAGTACGCCACTAACCGAGCCCTTAGGAATATTCATCACTTGCTCCAGTAATGGTGTGATGTACGTGTACATCACAAACACCGCTCCCACTGCCGTAACCGGAATGAGAAATGCAAGAATAATGCGTCCATTCGTGAGCAGTTCAATCTGATCTTTGAGTGAGCTAGGCACAGGCTTCGGTAGTTTGCGTGGAATATAGGCATAATTTAGCGCTATGGCAATTCCGGCTAATACCCCATTTAGAACAAATGCTGCAGGCCAGTTGAAATACTGCCCCACAAAAGTGCCGATCGGTACACCAAATACATTAGCAACAGCGAAACCGCTCAAAATTGTAGCGATCGCCTTGCCTCTTTTCTCCGGGTCCACCGCTTCATTCGCTACCGTAATGGCTACAGAAAGAACAAAACCACATAGTACGGCAGTAACTATTCTAGTCACTAGCAGCATACTGTAGGTTCCAGTTATAGCACTCCACAAATTCAGCAGCAGAATCAAAACAAGCGATACAAGAATCGTAATCCGTTTCGGGATACGGCTGAACAAAGACATCATAATGGGTGTGCCAATGGCATAAGCGATCGCGAAACCAGATACCAAGCCCCCGGCTGTCGCTAGCGTTACTCCGAGGCTCGAGGATATTTCCGAGAGTAAACCAACGATAATATACTCCGTCGTACCCAGAATAAAAGCCATAAAAGTAAACGAGAAAATCAATGCGTTATGTCGTGATGTTGTCATGGTGCTCTCCATCCTGTTTATCTCTATTTTTATAAGAACATACCTACTCATAATACTCATTCAGACTATATTGAGCAATCCTATTTTTTGTACCACAATGACGCACCACCCATTGCGCATAAAATAGAAGCTTCCCACAAGTTCAATGAACTTATGAGAAGCTTCTATTCATTTTACCTTATGTAGGAAAATGTAGGGAAATCGCTCCCCTTACAGCTAAACCCTTGTTACAGCAAGGTTTTTTTGCTGTATTACATCATGCCGCCGACATGCAGACCACGATTCATAACTTGCTGAATAAGTGGTACGTGGTCGTCGCCACGAGTATCCATTGTTAACGAGCAAAAATACAATAAACGGGTAGGGTCATGAGGGTAAGCGGCAAATACTTGCGCCATTTGGTTCGTATCTTTAGGGTCATTTTTGTACGAATGATATTGCTGGTTACAGTACGTTATTCGGACTTATCCGCAAGAGAACTAACTGATACGCAGAAGTAAAAAGAAAAAACGCATCAGCGGAAACGGGCGGACATGAATGGATCATGTCCCGCCCGTTTGCTTGCATTTCATTTTAGTTTCCGCTGCTAACCACCATATCGCCGGCTACTGATTACTTTAATTGCTAATTAACTCTTTTATTTTGTCCTTATTTGGTATCATTCTCATTCTAAAAAGCGCGTATTTAAGATTATGATTTGCTAGATCAATTTCCTCTTGAAGTGCGCTTGGGTTTTCGGATACTTCTTCAGCGTTTGCAAGAGCATCTAAGAACTCTGCTTTTCCTGTTTCTAGATATTGATCAACATTCAGTTTTTGGGCAAATTCAATATTGGCATCAAGCAAAGCTTTATTCACCTCAGGAGTACTTCGCAAAGCAAATTTAGCGTATACGGTAGAATTTGCGGTAACAGCTGTTTCGGTTGTAAATTCATGTTCAAATGTATTGTCGTCCAAAAACCAACCTTCAAATACAAAGCCGCCCAATAATGTTAATGTTGGAAGCATAGGTATTGTTTCACCATGCAAAATTCCCGTAATCGGGTTGACCGCACTACCTTCATTGACTTCGAAAGTTACAGTATGTCTTACTGAAGCTGAATCAATCCATTTAGCGTAAAGAATTGTATTTGCGTTTATTCGTGTTCGGTTAGTAAATTCATGAGCAAAAGTATTGTTGTCCTTGTACCAGCCTAAAAAAACATATCCATCTCTGGTTGGCGACGGCAGAGTAATGCTCGTATTCTTAGGTATCGCTGTAATCGAATCAACTACACTGCCACCGTTTGAGTTAAAGCTAATCGTATATTTAACCGGTTGAGCTTCTTTCGTATTATAAACCTCGAATTCGCAAATGCTTGGAATATCTCCTTCAGCCATTGCAACAAACTGTCGTACTTTTTGTGCCTGTACAGGTTCAAATGTAAATGCATTAGACCCTATAGCAAAGCCATCTGCATTAATCACATCAGGCAAGCTTGATGTGCATTCGACAGTCGTCGTTGTTCCAATCGTTTTGGGTAGGTCCAACCAACTAGATACAACATTCGTTGCATCATTTCCATTTAGGATTAGCTCTTCAGAAAGATATAATAAGCCCAAGTCCTCCTGGATGCCGTTATCTGGATTCATCGCATGTACAGAAGAAAAACTCGGGAAAATCGCTGCCATCAAAATAACCCCAGATAGTATCGTGCTAATCATTTTTATTTTCACTGCATTCACTCCCCGTAAATGTATTCCGGACGTTGGCGGTCATCTTTTATAAAAGTTATAAAGCACTACAGCTGCCTGCGCTCTGGTTGTCGTTCCTTTCGGATCAATTCCACTGCCGGTGCCCGATATAATTCCTTCTCTTACCAATGACGCTATGCTCTCTAATGCATAACCAGAAATTTTCTCCACATCGGCAAATGAATCCAAGTCAGACTTATCCCCTTGGCTAGGCGCTTTCCCTGCAATCTTCAACGCTCTATCTATCAGTACGATCATATCCTGTCTGCTAATCTCGGATTCCGGATAAAAATGATTGTTTCCTGCACCGGTTGCCAGGCCCAATGCCTTGGCTATTGCAATCTGCCTAAAATAGTGGGCATCCTCTGCCACATCATGAAAGTTATTGTTGGCATCAGCGCTAAGCTCCAAGATATCTACTAGCAGCTTCAAGAAATCCCCTCTAGTTATATTCTTTTCAGGTGAATAGCTAGTTTCACTTGTTCCATTTATTATGCCTTTGGATGCAAGTACCGATATCTGTTTTTCAGCCCATTTAACGTTTAATGTATCGTCAAATGTCTTCTTAACAAAACCTATCGCATAGGTTCCATTTGCTTGTCCTGATACTGTAACTGTTCCGGTTGCTGCATCATATTTGCCATTCGCTTTTATCACAATTGAACCGTCATTCGCTACTTCATAAACTACAATATGTTCAGAATCAGCCCATTCCTGTTCATTTGGATCATAATTTATAGACACTTTTGCGGTTGCATTTGTTTTTTTATGATTTTGCAAAAGTTTCACATCCACAATCGGTCTGTCTCCGACAAGTTGCTGTATCTCCTTATTCAAAAGATTTTTATCAGCAATACTTATGATCAAATCAATCTTGCTGTTTCTATCAGTTGCCAGCTCTTTTATGACATGATTCAGTAATGTAACGCTCCCAATTGCTGTTTCCAGCACAATATCAGCCTTTTCCTTTGCTGCCGAATCTAAAGGTATGGTTATCGTATATTGTTGTATATCTGCCTTGCTATTAAGACTTACAGTTATTTGCTTACTTCCATCTTTTTTGACCTCAGCAGCTTTTATAGCCGCATCCATATCCCGCTCACCGATCTCTAGAATTGCATTTCCGGCTTTGTTCGGTTTTAGATTTTCAACAACAATTCCGCCTTTCGATATTTCTGGTGTTGATGGTGTTGGCTGTGTTGGCTGTGTTGGCTGTGTGGGTTGTGTGGGTTGTGTGGGTTGTGTGGGTTGTGTCGGTTGTGTCGGTTGTGTTGGTTGTGTTGGTTCTGTTGGTCCTATCGGTGTATTCTCTACCCATCTCGCATACAGAGTAATGTTTCCCGTTACTTTGTCCGTTGAAAGATTCCATGCGTTTTTAAATGTCGATTCTTTATACCAACCGTTAAAGACATATCCTGTTCTGGCAGGAATGGGTGTCGTGATCGCGCTGCCGCTAGTAACATTTGTCAGGGTAGAAACATCGCTGCCACCATTGCTGTTGAATGTTACGGTATAGGTAGTTGGCGATGTCGTGCCCAAACGATCGATTGCACTTTGTAGTTCGATTTTTGCCAGATCGATTTCAGCCTGTAATACATTCACTTCAGCTAACGTTTCCTTCGCTACCGCCAATGCCTCCTGAAATACTCCCCATACTTCGTCGGGCACATCGCCTTGCGCGAAGTCCTCATATAAGTTATACAAGTGGTTCAATTCCGTCTTGTTGCCTGTAAAACTCAATAAATGCACTTTCCCAAGAAGGTTTTCATAGGCAGCCGTGATTTCTACTTCGGATGCATCATCCTTCATATAGATTACATATGCTTCTTCCAGCGCTTTTTCGATAGCTTCCTTGACCACTGGTACGAGATAGGGATATTCCAGCGTTAATTTCTGTTCTTCAACATAATCGATTAAATCCTTAATCTCCCTTTTGTCCGTAGATGCACTATTAACAGACTCTTCAATTCGGAAAGAATACACCTCTACATAGCGATTCGACGACGCTTGGTTTTTGCTGTCCTGCACCTCAATTTTGATCGTGTGCTGACCGCCTCCCAAATCTTCCGAACGGAACAACAAAGCTCCTGTTTCTCGGCTCGTCGAATACAGATCTACGTTCCTCACGTATTGGCCGTCGATATAGACATCGGCAATGCCGTGATCGTCGCCGATAACGCCATACCATTCGATGAAATTGCCTGTAAAGCTGTGACTAGCCGTTGCTCCCGCCACTGTTGAATCGATCGATTTATTGGAATCTCTAGTCGTCCACGTGCCAGTCTTCACGATAGCCGGGTCGTTTCCGTAGACCGTTGTCACTTTCGGCAGCACTTTGATCGTTATGAGCCTCTCCGCAACGATAGCCGCATTTGATTTGGCTCTGGCGACAACCTTAACCATTCCTGCAGTCTGATTGGATGTCAACAATCCATTAATGTCGATCGCGGCGAGAGTTGTGGCGCTGCCGTCAACGGTTGTGACAGACCATTCGACCGATTTGTCGCTTGCGTATTGCGGAATGACGGAAGCTATCATCTGCATAGACGATGATAATCCTATGTCATCGCTTTCGCTAGAAATCAGCACTTTTTTTACCGAATATATGTCTTCAGGCGGCTCACCGCTATTGTTATAAACCTTAAATGCATCCAATTGCGCCTCTTGGGCTCCGGACTTATACACCACTTTGATTTGATGGGTCCCGTATGACAGATCCGTCTTTTTGTAAGCTTCGAATTGGTTTTGTTCAGGTGTACCGTTAAAGGCCCCGCTGCCCGTAATTGTGCCCGTCACGATATCTCCATCCATATAGACGTCCATATTCACCGACCATGGCGCTTTTTTGCCGATAACACCAATGCCGGTACCCGTAAACTCAAATTCGACGGATGGTGATGCCGCCGTATTCTTGGAATAATGGGTATCATTGTTATAGTAACCGCTGTAGATGTCCGGGCCATAGGTCCAGCCGGTATCCTCCGAGTACTTGATCCGGGTGTCGTTATCGTTCACCAACACTTCCGGCTCGAGCTCTGCTTGATGGATCGCTTTCTTCAACGCAAAGAGAGCTTGAATGGTGGAATCACCGATCGTGCCGCCCTCCCACATTTTGATGTTAAGGGCAACGGGCACCTTTCTCTCTGACGCGCTTTTCACTTTGGCAATCAACGTATTCGTATTAACCGTCAGATCAATCGTTTCGTTCTGGCTCGTAATGCCCCAGTTATCGTTATTCAACATCGGCATCCCCACTTGCTGCAGGCCTGCTTCTCTGCCCACCTGGAATATACCGTCTGTCGTAGGCTCCGTGATGTCTCCCCAAGTGCCTTCGCCAAAAATCATATCTTGGAACTCGGTGATCTTCGTCCCTTCCCAGGAATTATAAGATACAATCCGATTCGGGTTGCCCGCCTTCGTCGCGCTGGCCATTCTCTCGAACGGCGCAGGATAATAGACGCAGCCATCGTCAAAAAACCAGCCGTCTAAATTCGTTCCAAGAGTTGTGCCTATCTCCGTAACGACTTGCTCCCAGTTATTAATAAATGTACTGCGATCCCCGACTCCGTATTTTGTAAAATCGTTTGGCCAATTTTGTTTCGCCTTCCAATCTGGCTCCTGCTGAATGCCTTGGTGGTAATACAAGTAAAAGTCGATGCCTCTGGCCTTGGCAGCCGCGGCGATTTCACCCACTAAATTGCGTTCCGTCGTCAGCGAAGAATTGCCCATGATGCCGTCAACCGCCTGTACAGGCATTTGCATTCTGTATTGCCACCATGTGATCGACCAGATGACGAAGTTTGCGCCCGTATCTTCCAACATGTCTACAAACGCTTCGACATCAAAATCATTCGTGGAATCTTCCGCGTTCTTTTTCGATCCGAATTGAGGGTACCCCCATGTGCCGTACTGGAAAAACAAACCGTAGCCGGAATTGGCGAATTCGGCCCGTTGCTCGCTAACATCGGCTTTATAAGAGGCCACCCTGTCCAAGTATGCCGCCTTGTCGGAAAGGCGAATCATATCGAGCCCTTTAATGGAGATATTCTGATTAGCACTTGTCACCTTCGTAAGCGTGATCGTACTTTCCCCTGGCGGGATTTTCAGTGCGCCGACTTCCGCTACTTCCCAACCATTATGGGATTTAGTAAAGTTCGTTTCTGTAGAGGATTGAGATTGCGTAACGGTCAGTTTGAACTGCGTGCCTGCCGATGCTTTTAAATGCAGCCAAGCAAAATAATCGGTCGTTTCGTTCAAATCCGAACGCACAGTCCATTTCAAACTATCGCTGCTTCTTGCACCAAAATTGTTGATCCAAAAATATTTTGGCACCCCGGCGTTAAATATGGTGATCGCATCGTCCCGTTCCGCAGCAGCAGCCGGCAACATCTCCAAATTATCGATCGTTCTTGCAGGGTTAAGCACAAACGGTCCGCCTTGCTGGGCTTGTGCCGACACATTCGCCGCCGGCAGGAAAGGAAGTACCAAAACTAACGTCAATACCATTGCCAACCACTTTTTTGCTCTCATTTTCCATTCGCCTCCTTCTTATTTTCATTCATGATAGAAGCTAATCCTTTATGACATAACAGTTGCACCTCCCTTCAGTTAATTGAAAGTGCTTTCCATTAGCGGCATTAAGCAAGGATATAGTGAGAACGTCTCAACGATTGGCTTCGTGCTGCTAGAATAAAAGTGGACAACAATTAACAGACTTGCAGATTATGAGACTACGGAGGTTTGTTCATAAGGGGGAGGATCGAGTGATAGGCGATTTGGAAGAGACAGCGGTCCATCCATTCTGTTATTCCAACGAAATACGGGTTCGATCTTACGAAATACCCTCGTTAGCGGAATGAATGTCCACGTCTTCCTCTCCGAAGTCAGCCGAAGTCAGGGAAATCATCTTCCAAGCCGAAACGATCCATCGGGAAGTTTCGGAATCCAAGCGCCAGTGCGGGGGATTCCGGTCTAACGCGATAATCTCCTCCCTCGGGATCGATGAACAACGGGGCACCGAATACAGAATGGACATCCCAACCCAGCGCCTGCCACTCGGACCATTCGTACGTTTCGGTCCGGCTCCCTAGTGGACGGTAATGAACGGTAGCAAGAAACCGTCCCACATCGTTGTAGAACACATTGCCATCCAGCTCCCGCACCCATCCGCCATGAGCGGGAGGGCCGATGAACTCATACAATACGCCTTTGGAAGCACCTTTCTGGAAATCGATGTCGACCTCTGGGTTATCCCATTCACTGTTCGCGACAACGATGTTCCGGATGAATCGGTCGCTGTTCCCCTCGTATCCGATATGGATGCCGGGAGGATTAGCACCATTCACGAAAATATTGTTTTCGACCGTTCGGTGATCGCCTTCCCGAAGTTTAATCGATACCCCGATGCACAAGTTTTCCCGCACGACGTAATTGGAGGAGCCGTCATCCAGATCGATGCCCCATCCTTTTCGGTCACGGAACCGATTGCTCTGAATGACGACCGGATTCTGGGCATCTAGACAGACATCTCCTGCGCCATGCGACGCGGGTCCGTGGGATTGGGACAGGCACCAGAATCGGTCTCGTCCCCATGAATTGAAGGGGCCGTGATCGCCGGTCTCTCTAACCGTGTCGTAGATATCATTAAACTCAATGATGTGCCCGCCCCAAGTGCCGTCGTTTATGCAGATAGCTGCTCGCGGCAGTCGGAATATTTCGTTATGGCTGATGACATTGTCTCTACTGACCGAGATGAACACGCCGGCCGTCTGCTTCCCGTATACGCCGATATCGTGAATTTTGTTGTTGCTGACCGTAATTTCGGCAGGGTAAGCATGTTGGCTACCAAGCGTGAGCGGCTTAGAGCCGACCAGACAAATGCCGCTTTCTCCGATGTCATGCATCCAACAGCCATGTACCCGGTTCCCCCGGTTGTAAAGGTTCATGAACACGGCATTTCCCCCCACCGCGTCGAAACGGCAATATGCAATCTCGCAATGCTCCGCCCCTTCCAGAAAGACGGCTCCTCCCCTGTGGATAGTCCAGTCTCCTAGCGAGGGCGCCTCGTACGCTTGAAGGTAAGTCGGTGCCGTATGCCTAAAGGTTAGTCCGTTAAATATTACATGCTGGACGGGATTCCGCTGCGTTCCTCTGCATAAGACGATGCTCTCCAAGACTGGCACTTCCACAATGGAAGTACTGAGATCGATGCCATCATGCGGATAATAGTAGAGAAGGCCGCATTCCCGGTCCGCATACCATTCGCCCGGCGCATCTAGCTCCTCGAACACATTCTCAATGTAATAATCGGAATGCTGGTCAATGCCGGTGGCATCGGCTCCTTGCATAATGTCGTTAATCTGATAACCGCCGTCGCCGAGACGGATGAAGCCCGCTTCGCGGTCGACTTTTTTCACGCGCCATTGCAGGTTGCCCCATCGATTTTTACCGAAGATGTGCACGACCGCATCTTCCGGATGCGCCCATTCCTTGCCGGTAAATGTGACGGGATCGAAGGCGAATTCAGCATGAGGCCACGTAGCCGGTTCACGAAGAGGACGCAAATAAGTAGGTTCGCCATTTAAGGTATTCGGATAGCGGGCCCGTGTCTGCCTCGCGCCATTAACGTACAGCTCGGTGAACAAGCTCTCCTTCGAGACGCCTCGCCACTCCGGGATTTCGCATACCCAAATGCCATCCCGGTACGGCTCCCATTTCCCGCGCAGCCGCATGCCTCCGCTAACGACGGGACGCTCGCCTGGGTAGGCCCGGTAGCGAATCGGGGCTTCTTCCGTCCCGGAATCCTCCGCCGTCAGCACGAACGGTTCGCCCACGTAATACGTGCCCTCCCGAAGCCAAACCGTTACCGAGCACACTCCCGCAGTTCCCGTAATTCTAAGTTCCCTTCTTGCCCGATCCAAGGTGGCGAACGGCTCGCTCTCTGTTCCCGGAGCGCAGTCGTCCCCATACGGACTAAGGTAATAATTGACCTGCGTCTGTTCTTCGTGTCGCATCGTTCCATCCTCCTAAACGTGTTGGCTACACAAGCATTTACCTAATCTTTTACTGCTCCAGAAGTAATTCCACTTGTTATGAACTTCCGCGCAAACGTAAAGATGACGACACCCGGCATCCCCAGTACAACTAGCGCCGCGTTGAATTTCCCCAGGTCGGCGGGAGAGAAGCCGAATAAGCCCTTTAGCGTATTGACGGCAACCGTAGCGGTCAGCATGGACTTATCCGTCAGGAACATAAGCGGGAGCAGAAAATCTTGGAACGACCACATGATCGAAAGCACTCCGAGATTAATTAACGCAGGAATGGATAGCGGCAAATAAATGTGTATGAAGGCCTGCATCTTGGAAGCCCCGTCAATTGAAGACGACTCCATCAGCTCAGGTGGCAAATTGTCGTAGTAATTCCGCAGCATCAGGACAGCGAACGGCAATGTAAGAACCGCTTCCGAAAAGATGACAGACCAAAGTGTATTGTAGAGATCCAAATTTTTTAGAATGTAATAAAATGGAATCAAGATGACAACACCAGGTACTGCCAGACATAGTAGAACCGCTATGTAAATAGCTTCCTTCGCGAAAAAGCGAAGCTTGGAGAAAGCGAAGGCAGACAGCGCACCTATCGACAGCAGCAGAAACGTCGAGCCGATCGCAATAAGCGCCGAGTTCCGGAAAGTACCTATAAGCGAAATGCCGTTCAAATCACTAGTGAACAAATCTACGTAATTCTGAAACCCGTTCACTTTTAGCGAATTGCGGATAGCGGTATAAAACGGAAACACCCAAACAAGAGCGAAAGCATACAAAAATATGCTAATGATTCTTTTCTGCTTGCGGTTTGCGAGAGAAAAATTCATGCCCTTGCCCCCTTTCCCGTCCGAGGACGATAAGCGATAAGCTGGATGACGGATATCCCCAGAGCGATAAGGAGCACGATGACGGACGCCGCGCAGACATAACCGATATTCGCGCCAGCAGACCGGGCAAAGGAATAGATATAAACACTCGAATTTTCCGTTGTACCCGCCGGGCCGCCTTGTGTAAGCAAGAACACCCTCTCGAATTCTCGGAAGCTCCCGAGCAACGTGGACAGTATTATCGTCTTGTGGGCGTTCTTGAGGAGCGGAAACAAGACGTTCCATAACATGCGCCCAAATCCAGCCCCATCGATGACGGCTGCTTCGAGTATGCCAGTATTAATCGTAGTCATATCCGCATTATAGTACATCATAGACAGCCCGATTAGAAACACGGAGATGGAGATGACGGACATGTAAGCGAGCGAAGGATCGCTTAACCACCTCTGGGCAAGGAAATCAAGACCGATACCGTGTAGCAGCTGATTCAGCGTGCCAAAGCGAAACTCCAGCATGATGGAGAATACCATCGCGATCAGGGCTAGCGGCATGAAAGACGGAATAAAAAACAGCGAGCCAAGCAGCTTGGAGCCTCTAATTCCCATGTTCAATATGACAGATATCAAAAATCCGACCGACAAGCTGATAAGAATAGCTGCCGCCGAATAAATCAAATTATTGACAATTGAACGCAAAAATCTGTTATCCGACAATGCGGTGACATAGTTGTCCCAACCTACGAACGTCGCATCCCTGAACGATAGCGTCTGGTCGTAGAAGCTGGCATTCACGATAAAATAAAATCCATAGACCAAAAACACAGCAAACAAAATCAGCAGCGGCGCGATAAACATAAACCCGACAACATGTTCTCTGCCTGAGATTTTCATAAGATGCACTCTCCCTGGTTAGCAAGCCTGGAGCTGCAGGTGACCTGCAGCTCCGGCATTGCTATCATTCGTTCGGGTATTTGCCCGTCTGGAATTCTTGTTCAATGGCCTTGGCTGTCTCTTCAGGCGTCTGGCTGCTTATGAGCAGCTTCTGAAGTTGTTGTCCCGCGACATCAGAGAACGGAGAATTGTTGTTCCGGTCGGCCGTCGGGAAGCTGAGCAAATCAGATACTATCTTATAGGATTGTTGCGCCGTCGGCGTCGTCAGCAGAGAAGCATCCGGTGCAAAGCTCGTCTTGTTGGTCGAGAAGGCGAACGTTGAGGCGAGCATGTCGTTGCCTTCGCCGAATACGAGGAAGTCAATCAGCTGCATTGCTTCCTTCGGATGTGTGGAGTGCGCCGGAATGGCGATACCGAGATCAATGAAGGATCGGATCGACGGTTTCCCGTTTGCCTCGATAGCCGGGATCGGCAGAACGCCTACGTCGCCCACATCCACTTGGTTGGACTTGCGGAAGCTCTCCAGCAGCAGGTTCGCCTCCCAAGTTCCTTGGATAAAAAATGCCGCTTGGCCGGACGTAAAGGCGGTACGGGAAGACGTATAGTCCATATCGAGCACGTCGTCTTTGCTTATGATGCCATCATCGAAAATTTTCTGGAAGCCAGCAACTGCCTGCGTAAACTCAGGTCCGTCCAGCTTCTTGCCGTTGTATCGCCACTGGTTGAACAGGTCGGATTGTTGACCGGCGATCGTCCAGACGAGCTCATCCATAATCCATGCGTCCTTGCCACCGACGGCTACAGACAACTTGTCGCTCTTCGTCTTGTGAAGCTTATCAGATACGGCCTTCCACTCCACGTAGGTTTGCGGTGCCGGCAGACCAAGCTCATCCAAAATGTCTTTGTTGTAATACATAACCATCGAGCCGACGGAAGCCATCGGCAAGAACTTCAGGTTGTCTGCCTGGGACTTCGCCTGCGCAACGCTGTTCTCGCTAATGACCGATTGCCAATCCGGCCGCGCTTCGGATAGTAGCTCCTCTAGCGGCAGCAGATCCGCCTGAATTTGCTTCGGCATCGCCCCGGTTTGAACGCCTACGACATCTAGGTTTTCCTGCGTGCTGAGCGCCAGCGGCATCTTCGTCTGGAAGTCTTTGCTCTCCATGACCGTAAGCTCGACTTTAATGCCCGGATGCGTTTCCTCGAATTTCTCGATAACTGGCTTGTAGAGATCCGCGGACGGATGCCACGTCCAAAACTTCAATGTGACGGTTTCCTCGCTGCTCGCCGTCGCGGACGGCTTGTCGCTTTCTGCTGACGCACTGGCTTCGGGCTTATCGCCCCCGTTCGATGTGCCGCATGCGACCAGCGTCATGGCAAATACGAGGAGCGTACTTAGCAGAGAATAAGTTTTGTTGACTGGTTTCTTCATGGATAATCCCCCTTCTAGCATGTATGAAGCGCTTGCAAAGCAATCGTAACATGCACCGAAGGGGGCGCCCATGGACATTCCACATGAGTTGATATGGAAATCTTACATCGTTTTAGCGGGGATATTGGAACTCGGGGATGCCGCGGTCGATCGCAGCCTGCTTGCGGTAATTGTCCATGCCAGAGAGCGCCTCCCGTGTCGTAATGGTGCCCGTCATCGCTTGCTGGACCCACTTGGCCATCTCGTATTGGCTGTAACCTACGATAAACGGAGTGATGGAGGGAGAACTGAGACGAACGATCTGCTCCTTATTCTCCACATATTGAGGCGTTGGTTGATTTGTCGTCACGCTGCCGAAATACGTTCCCGTCTTCAGATTACGGTAAATATTATTCAAGACGGCTGGCTGTGCAAGGAAACGGGTGAACTGCATCGCTTCCTTGGCATGGCTTCCGTTTTTGTTCACCATAATCATGGCTGCATTCGGTCCTTCGTACAGCTTGGCGTCCTTACCGCCTACAAAGAGTGGCATTAACCCGAAATCGCCTGCCAATCCGGGATACTTTATCTCCAGATCGGAATACAAATATACGTCCCATGACATGACCATGGCGTAATCACCGCTATGAAGCGCGGCCGGCAAGCCGTCCCAGTTGTTGTTCGAAGAATCGCTGCCGAAATACCCGCGGACATACATCGTCCTGTACCAATCGACAACTTCCTGGACAGCCGGCACGTCGGCCAAATTCACTTTGTTCGCATTAAGTGCTTCCACCAATCCCGGCGTCCGTTCGGCTGAGTAATCCATGCCGAATTGAGGCATTAGCGGCCATACGTCTTTGCTAGCCAAATAGACCGGAACGATGCCTGCCTCTAACAGCCTCTCGCACAGGGAAAAAAATTCCTCCTGCGTCTCAGGAACCCGCAAGCCCAGATTTTCAAATATGCGTTTATTATACAAAGTCCCGCTGGTGGAAGCCTCCCATAAGGGCAAGCCGTATAACCTGCCGTCCTTGGACAGGCGCGGCTTCACCTCGTCGGTCAGGTCCGCCACCCAGTCCTCACTGCTCATATCGACGAAGTTACGCTCAGGATGCAAGTCGCTGAGTGCAGCTCCCCCGAAGTGCATAACCAGGTCCGTAATTTCGCCAATCGCGACTCTCTTGCTGATTAATGTATCGACTGTGTCGATCGGAAGAGCCTGCAGCTCAATCCGGTTGCCGGTCTGCTTCTCATAGAGCGCAATGGCCCGCTTCATAATCGGCTTGACCGTCCAATCCTGGTTGGCCATCAGCGTAAGCGTAACCGGCCGCGTCTTACCCATTACGCCCTCCGGCTCATTTCTATCTGCGCTGCAGCCGAAGAGGAAGAGCGCAGTAAAGACGAGCAGTAACCCTACGAAAACACGGAAGAACCACACATTATATACCCCCGCTATGCCCATCCTTCTCCCGCCTCTCCTTGTATTCCCTCGGGCTGAGCCCTGTCGCGTTTTTGAATACCTTGCTGAAATACAGACTGTCTTCGTAGCCGACAAGCTCCGCGATCTGGCGGAGCGACAGTTCCGGTCGTTCAAAGATGAGCACGATTGCTTTGTCGATGCGAAGCTTCGATAAATATTTTCCAGGTGGCATGCCGAAGACTTCGCTGAACACGTTGGAGATATACGTCTTGTTATAGCCGAACACTAGCTGAAGCTCGTCGCTGCCGATCGGCTCCATCAAGTGTTCATCCAAGTAACGTCGTACGTCCTCCATCAAATCTTTCGCCGAACGATCCGGACGGTTCTTGACCAAAGACGCATATCCTTCCTTCATATATCCGCAGAACTGCTTTACCGCTTCATCCAGCGTTCGGCAACCGGATACAAGCTCGTTCGCATCGAAAGCGGCAATTGTCGAAGCGATTTCCTTTGGCCAATACGTTTGGAAGGAACGGACGATCGCTGCGAATAAGCTCTCCACCTCGAGCTGCCCGTAGCCTTCTTTACGCCACTCTCTTACCCATCCTTGCATAGCCTTCTCGAACGTTTCATAGTTGGCCGAATGGGCCAAACTACGGCAGGCCTGATCCAGCTCAGACGACAAGACGAAGCCAGGACGCCGCATATCACCTTGCATCCATACGCGCGATTCACCGAACCTCGTCTCGCGGGCCAATGCTTCCCTGAGAGTACGAAGCGTAACCGCGAGCCTCTCCACGGTAACGGACACGGAGACGGCCATATTAACGGCCCCTTCATCCGTTTCCGCATGGGACGCCCATGTTGCCAGCATGGATTCCGCAACCTCCCGGTGAACGGCTCCCGATTGCGGATCCATCAAGGCGCGAACCACGATTCTCTCATTCGACGCCCATCCGCTTATCCACCATACGGGATCCGCCTTCCATTCGGGGCTAATCGCCGCCTCCATGGCATCATCATCCCATCGGCGATAGAGATCGCCGAGCGAAGATAGCCGATCTTCCCATGCGCCCGTCCGGTAGGATCCTCTCCTTATGAGCAGCAACTGATAATGTAGATATCCCGGATTCGCGGGTTGTTCCTCTCCGAAGTCGTCGGCCAGCTGCAATGCCCGCTTCATATAGGCTCGTTCCGCTTTAGATTTGCGCTTGCGAAGCATAACGGATGCTTTGGCCAGCGCTTGCTCCAGGTGGTCTTCCTTCAGCGGCTTGAGCAAATAATCCCATGCGTTCTGCTGTAGGGCTTCCCGGGCATAGTTAAAGTCGCTGTAGCCGGACATGATGATGCATGGGATCTCGTACCCTCTCTCGGACAGCTCCCTCATGAATTGAAGTCCGTCCATAACCGGCATCCGGATATCTGTCACGATCAAGTCCGGCTTTGCTCCGTCCTCTAGCATCTTCAGCGCCTTCGCCCCGTTGAACGCCGTATGCGACACGACAAAACCTTGGGAAGAAGACTCGATCATTCCCTTAATCATATGAAGGATGGGCGGTTCGTCTTCGATCAGCATCATTCGGTTCATCCCTTATCGCCTCCCCGTTATCGTAAATACCGCGCCGCCTGCCGGAGCTTGGTCCACCCGAACCTCGACGGCCTCACCGTAAAATAAGTATAGCCGGGCAACCACATTCGCAAGGCCGATGCCATTGCCCTCTCGTATCGGTAAACCTCCCGCCGCTCCTTTCTCTTCTGCCAGACAGTCCGTCTCCGATCCGGGGTCGTCTCTCAATCGCCCAATTTGCTGCCGAACCTTCTCCAGTAGCTCAAACGATAAGCCGATTCCATTATCGACTATTGAGACAGTCCACGTGACGTCGCTGACCATCCCCGACACGGCAAGCTTCCACGGCGGATCGATTCCCGCGAACCCGTGCTGAAATGCGTTCTCAACGAGAGGTTGCAGTGACAATCGCGGAATTGGAACGGGTCCTATATCCGGATCAATGTTCATTTCAATTTCCAAGAATCCTTCGTACTTGCTCCGCATCAATGTCAAGTATTGCTCCACATGTTCCATCTCCGCCCCGACGGTAGAATCCTTCCTTTCGAACTTCATGGTGTATCGGAGCATATCAGACAACGCGATGCACATTTCCACAACCTTCGGATTGCCTGAGCTTTTTCCGTAGGCCGCGATGACTGTCAGCGTATTATGGAGGAAGTGAGGATTGACCTGCGCTTGTAGCGCGTTCATCTGCGCGACCATCTCTCGTTGCTTGGCCATCTCCTCTTGGCGCATCGTCCGCTTCAGCTCGTCGAGCAAACCTTGAAAAGCTACACCAAGCAGCGTAATTTCGTTGGAGGTTCTCAGCTTCGAGGGCAGAAGCTCCAGCTTCGCAAGGTCGACGTTGGCTAGTGAATCCTTCAGTCTCCTTAGCGGTCTTGTCACACGGCTGGTATAGAGATAGAGAGTCAGCAGCAACACGACCATCACCGACAAAAAAATTGTAACGGAGCTATAGCGCAAATACTCGATAGGCCTGCGGTAAACGGATACGTCCTCGATCAGCAGCACCGTCCAATCCGCCGCCGTCAGCTTCGAATAAAACACCATCTCGTCGGTCCCGGAAAACTGCATTCGGAAATGCCCGAATTCTTCATCCAGCGGCATATTCAAGCGGTCGTTCTCCTCGACATTACCGGCAATGACCGGACTTAAGCTGCTGAACAATACGCCGCGATCGGGACCTAGAATAAGCACGTTGCCGAAGGACAGGTCGTTACGGAAAAAAAAGAGGTTCTCCAGCTCCATGACCGAATAGCTGATCTCCACATATCCGTACACGTTGTAGTTATCCCTGAGCGGCCGTACGATCGAAACAACTCGATCTCCCGATTCGGACCATGGGTCGGGATGGGGTGGCAAAAACCGTTTATAATCGTCCATGGCCAAGTAATCCCGGAACGTCGGCTTGGCGCGCACTTGGAATTTGTTGGATTTCACGTTATCCATCTTGTTACTTAATCCCATATAATCGCCGAAGCGGCTAACGATGCTGATTCTCCCTTTAAGCGGCTGCAGCGACGTGAAAGACAACAGCGTATTACGCACCTCCGCGTTTATTTCCGGGTGTGCGGTGAAGTAGTTCACTTCGGAATTGGACGCAATCCCCTTCAACACGCCCATAATCGAGTTGGATGCATTAACGGAGATTGAAAGTTTGTCCATTTCCTCCAGCATGTCGTCAACTTGCTCCTGAAGCTTGATCGTCGTCTGCTGCTTGTTTTGCGCCAAATCATTTTCGATCAACGATTCATTACGGAAATAATAAATGACGTTAATAATAGTAAGTACAGCGAACAAGAAGACGGACAGCATCAAAAAAATCTTGGTCTGATATCTCAACGAACCGAACATGCCGCCCCCTTGCCGCGCGAAAAGTAAGCGCATTCTTTATTGATCCTATTAATGTAACAAATATGGAGTGCCGAGTGAACAGGACAATCCACAGATTGGGGTATGGAAAATTTACGGAGCAAAAAAAAGACCTTCTCGCTATTCCGGCATTGAAAGTTGTACACGAGCAGAACATTAATTTGGGGATGCTCTTATAAGCTCTAAGCTGATCGAAAAAAAATGAATTTGATATCTCAATAACACGCCAACAAGAAGCAGTGGTACAACAACAATTACTACCGAATACTCCGGTTTTAAAAGCATCAATTCAGCTAACTGCTGCCACTCAACCTGTTACACTCAGAGCCCTGCTTGAAGATGAAAAAGTTCCTACAAGTTGATAATCCTTATATGAAAATAAACGGTGCTTCAAAGGAAATAGGGAAGGGTATGGGAACTGCACATATATACATACACACAACGTTAACGCGGTGTCGTCTTAAATTATTAGGACATAAATAACACAATGTGGTCCACTGGGGTATCCCTTACGGGAAACCTTATTATATCATGCCGCCTATGATATTAGATGAGTTGTATGTGTTTTTCAGATCTTATTATAGGTTTTCTATCCGAATCCCCTTAAAATTCAGTCCTATATTTTCAAGTCAAATTGATGTGTTAGTAGTGTTCGTGGTCAAAATGTGCTAATGGAATTATCCAATCATATGTTTCGTATGCGGGAACATATTAACCTAGGATGTGATCTGTTACAATCCGCAGAAACCTTGATTGACGGTTTTGCACATGGAGGCAAGGGGAGTCGAACCTCCATGTGCAGTGTTTACAAGGGTTTTAAGTGCATCAAACGAAAAAAAATGATACTATGTATGATGGATAAAAGACTTTTACTATAGCCTATATCGTTTTTATATATTACAACAAGAGGAGATAATATGAGTAACGAACAAAACTTTTGGCTTGATTTACCGAAGCCGTTTTTTATATTAGCACCAATGGAAGATGTCACAGATGTTGTATTTCGTCACGTCATTAGTGAAGCTGCCAAACCCGACGTGTTTTTCACAGAATTCACTAATACAGAAAGCTATTGTCACCCTGTAGGAAAAGACAGTGTTCGTGGTCGATTAACGTTCACAGAAGATGAGCAACCGATTGTCGCTCATATTTGGGGTGATAAACCTGTATTTTTTGAACAGATGAGTATTGATATGAAAAAGCTTGGTTTTCGCGGTATCGATTTAAACATGGGATGCCCAGCACAAAACGTCGCATCCAATGGAAAAGGTGCTGGATTAATAAAACATCCTGAGGTTGCAGCAGAAATTATTCAAGCAGCAAAAGCCGGTGGATTGCCGGTTAGCGTTAAAACAAGATTGGGTTACTCTGATATTGACGAATGGCGCGATTGGCTAGGACATATATTGAAACAAGATATTGCGAACCTTTCCATTCACCTTCGGACAAAAGAAGAGATGAGTAAAGTAGATGCACACTGGGAACTAATCCCTGAAATAAAAAAATTACGCGATGAAATTGCTCCAAATACGTTGTTAACTATTAATGGAGATATTCCTGACCGTGCAACAGGATTAAAATTAGTAGAACAATATGGCGTTGATGGCGTCATGATTGGCCGCGGCATTTTCACCAATCCATTTGCTTTTGAAAAAGAACCTAAAGAACATAGCGCGAAGGATTTTCTCCATTTACTTCTTTTACAGTTGGATCTTCATGATAAATATTCAAATGAACTCGAGCCACGTTTATTTAAACCACTTCTTCGCTTTTTCAAAATCTATGTTCGTGGATTTAGAGGCGCAGGCGAATTAAGAAACCAGTTAATGGATACAAGATCAACAGATGAAGTACGTCGTTTAGTAAAAACTGTTTTAGAGCAAGAATTAGAATGAGGCATATTCACCTGTGAATTGCCCCGTCAATTAGACAGTATAAAACTATCTAATGCTTAACAGAATGAAAGGCCTCTCGTATTCCTACGAGAGGCCTTTCATTCTTACCCTATATGGTCAGAACGTAGTCCTCAATTCTAGTAAAATCAACTTATCCCCATATGGCAATGGAGATGATCCCACAGGTAATCACAGCCGACATGATAATTCTTCGCACTCCTTGCTTCTCTTTTAGTACAAGTATGCCAAGAATCGTACCTACAACCGTTCCAATTTCTCGTATTGGCGCAATTGAAGCTAGTGGAGCAAGCTTCATCGCCATCAAAAACATAAAATAAGAAGCTGGCGAGCAAATACAACCAATCAAGATCATTTTCCAGTTTTGTTGCCATTCCCTTATAATTTGTGCACGACCGGCTCTTATAACCATGAAAAAAGCGACGATTACATAATTAATATTGGATAATTCAAGCGTTGATAGCGGAGATAATTGCTGGACAATTAGTTTGTCCATTAATGTATAGCCCGCTACACACATCCCTACTACAATTGCATAAAGAATGGATATAGAATGGGTCGGTTTCTCTTGATTTGCATGACGATTAACGATTCCACTAATAATAAAGAGCCCTACTATGATACAACAAAAGCCTATCCAGCCTGCTAGAGTTAAGGAATCCCCGAATAACACAACACTTAACAAGGTCACTAGCATAACACCAGTACCTCGCATGATTGGATAGGTCTGCGATAAATCACCATAGGAATACGATTTAGAGAGGAAAATGAAGTACGACCCTTGAAATAAAGCAGATATCGCCATATAGCCAAGTGTCTCCGCATGAAGCTCAACTTGGAGCAGCTCAATAATAAAATAAGGGAATAGAGCAAGTGTACCAACAATATGAATCGACCAGAGAAATACGTATTTATTCAGACTTCTCTTTGTAAATAGGTTCCATACCGCATGGGTAATACCTGAAAATAAAACTAAAAAGACTGCCATTGAAATCATAGGAATATCCTCATTTCACTTATGCGCTAACTCATATGTCCAGTTGCATCCCATCAAATGCTACTGTTATCCCATTCGGCTCAAAAATATGAACCAAATCTTCATGCAACAGATGAGCATTATGAGAGAAATGAGTGACTACGATTCGCCCTTCTGCTTTCATAACAAAATTCTCGATTAACCATTCCCGTGTTTTTAGAGTATCCTCAACATTCATGTGAACTTCACAATTTGGGGCATTCCCAGTCGTACATTCTAGAATAGCAAGATCCAGTTTTTTTCCTTTCAACCAGTCCCAAGTCTGTTTGGGAAACCAACCGCTATCGTGACCATAGAAAATGGCTTTTTCATCCTTTTCTATGTAATACAATAAACAAGTTTCTTTAGAATCATGATTGGCAAGCAATGGCGTAATCGTAGCTGTTTGTGTTTGTACGGTTTCAAAGGGCTTCAAGTTGTGAAATTGGAAGCGATGGCTTTCTGTGGCAAGCAATTGGCTACAGTGCTTAATAGGCAAATCATGACCGTATAGATGAAGTTCTTCCTCTTCATTAAATTGAGCATAACCAAGCGCACGAATCAGTAAATCTTCAGGATACAAATGATCGGAATGTGAATGTGTAAACAATAAATCGCGAACCTTATCCATATCTACAGAATCACGAATGGAATGATGTAAGGTGTCCGCTGGAAAATCAATCTTAAGTATTTCATCAATCAAGACCGAAGTGCGTGTACGAATATTTTTTCCACCACGTACTTTGGCATGCTTGCAAGTCTCGCAATGACAGAATAGCGAGGGAATTCCTTCAAATGCAGCCGTTCCATGAAAAAGAACCTTCATAAATACTCCACCCTTGTAGTAGAGAACAACAGGAGATTAATCCTGTTGTTCTCTCCGAGTAACACTCTAAACTGGCTCAATCACTTAATATTTGCATCATCCAAATACTGCAACCATTGCTTCGTGTATTCCGCTTGAATTTTATCGAGACCAGCTTTTTTGGCCTTCTCCATAAATAACTTCAAGCCGGCTTCAACATCCTTAACCATACCATCGTTCAAAGGATATAAGTATTGCTTTTCAACTTGTAGAAGGGCCGCCTTCTCTGCTTGATAAGACGTCCAATCCTCTCCAAAACCTTGGAAAATATTCGGTTTTGCTATCTTATCCATTTCATCGAACATGTCTAGCACAGCTTGATAGCTCTTATCAAACAACATGAACTCCGGATTTCTCCATGCCCATCCATTCATACCTTCTCTTGTGAATCCGTTTGATTGGGCATCACCAAGCATTTTATAATATTTCCCATCTTCAATTTCGAAATTCTTGCCTTCAATACCGTATTGTGTCAGCCAATTGTAGCGTTTATCAGTCACCAATTTCTCATAGAAAGCAAGAGCTCTCTCTGGATTTTTGCTACTGCGTGGAACTGCAAAGCCATTATGAATCGGGTGAACGGGTGAAGAGAATCCTTTCATGTTCGGATACGGGGAATAGCCTAGCTCCCAATCCGGATGCAGTGATTTCACTTTGACAACAGCATCACCAAAGCGGTTAGGATTCTCACTTCCCAAAATTGCTGCGGCTTTACCGGCAGCAAATATATCACTACCACTATCTTTAATGTTCAGCATATTCTTCATAAAGTACCCTTTTTCTTGCCAACTCCTGAACATTTTTAAATCTTCCAAATGCTGCGGAGAGCCCCAATAGCTGGTTACGTCTCTTGGAGTGTCATACATGATACTAAGTCCATATGGAACTTTATCGTTGGTATTCACAGTTTTAGTAGTCATTTGACGGATGGAATCTACATGACTAACCTCAGTATCCGCCAGAGGTAGCATATCCGGTTCATTCTTGCGTATGCCATCCAAATACTGCTCTAGCGTTTCGAGTGATTCCGGCTTTGGCAAATTATATTTTTTACGCAAATCTTCCCGATAGGCAATACCATCATTTACATACTCCTTCCAGATCGCTGGAACGGTGTAAATTTTCTTGTCAACCTTGACTGCTTCCCAGAAATCCTGTGGTACATATGCTTGTAGCTTAGGTGCAGCCTTCGGTATGAGATCATCTAGCGGAAGGAAAGCCCCTTTCATCGCATATGACTGGTAATTTGTCCATTCTGCCGTAAAGATCAGGTCAATCGGCTGCCCTGAGGACAACAGAAGCTTATACTTCTGATCCCAGTCTGTCCAGGTTGTGAAGTTGAATTTGACGGTTGCATTCAAATCTTCTAATGCCATTTTGTTAACTTCATCCTGAATGAGCTTTAAATCCTTTGGGGCATCACCCAGCATATAGAACTGAAGCTCCACTTTCTTCGATGTGTCGATTCCAGTCGCTTCTTTTACAGTCTCTTCTTTTACAGCCTCTTCTTTTACAGTTGGAGCCTCCGTGCTGGTATTTGACGTAGTCTCCCCAGTTTTGGCATTACCACTGCAACCAGCAAACAAACTTGCAGTTAAGAATAAAGAAGTGCCGATCGTTAACAATTTCTTTTTTCCTTTTCTCATACTAACCCTCCCCTTAATTAAATGATCTATGTCAGCCGATCGCATACGAGTTCCTTTCGTTTGCTTTCGGTACTAACCCTTCACTGCACCAATCGTTAATCCCTTCACAAAATATCGCTGCACAAACGGATATAAGAAAATAATGGGTCCAGTAACGACGATCGCCATTGCCATCTTGGTCGACTCTGTCGGAATGTCACGCCCTAGGGTTACACCGGTTCCAGTGGCCATTTGAGAAACGAACATCATGGTATTGATCGTGTTATACAAGTAGTATTGAAGCTGATACATGCTAACGTCATTAATGAACAAAGAAGACATGAACCAGTCGTTCCAGTACGTCAGAGCAAGGAACAGACCGACAGTCGCTATGCCAGGCATAGCAAGCTTCAGCACGATACTGTAGTAGATCCTAAAGTCGTTCGCGCCATCGATTTTGGCCGATTCGAATAATTCTTCCGGAATCGCAGATTTGATAAAGTTTTTCATTAAAATAATAAGAAAAGGTGTCATAAGACCAGGTAATATCAGTACGGCATAGGTGTCTGCCAGCCCAAAGTATGTAGTCAGCATGATGTACCAGGGCACAAGCCCCCCTCCAAACAGCGTTGTGAAATAAATGAAGAAGGACAAATGATTGCGATACTTGAAATCTTTCCTCTGCAGCACATAACCTGCCATTGTAATAAGAAACAATCCCACCAGCGTTCCAACCACAGTTACAAAAATCGTAACACTATAAGCCTTGATTAGCTGAGCTGGAAAGATAAACACCATTTCATAACCTTCCAGCGAGAACACTTTAGGAATCAAGTGAAAACCGTCGCGAATAATGGATTCATTGGCTGTCAATGAGCCTGAAATGATCAGAAGGAAAGGAAAGAGACAGAGCAAAGAGAAAATCGTAATGATCAGATAAGCTATCATGCGGAAAACTCTAGAACTTAGAATATTGTCATCCAATGTAATCCCTCCTCCCTATTTTAGAACAATGCATAATCATCATTAATTTTCTTGATGATATAATTCACTGTCATAATCATTACAAATCCGAAGATAGACTGATACAAACCAGCAGCAGTTGCCATACCAATATCAAAATTAACTTTCAAAGATCGATAAACGTAAGTATCGACAATATCCGTAACGTTGAAGAGCACTCCGTTGTTCCCGACAAGCTGATAGAACAGATCGAATTGACCTTTCATAATGCTTCCGAGTGCAAATAAGAGCAGAATGATAAATGTTGACTTCAGCATAGGTATGGTAATATACCAGATTCGCTGAAAAATATTTGCACCATCAATTTTGGCAGCTTCGTAATACTCATCGCTAATTCCCATGATGGATGCAAGATAAATGACCATGGAATAACCTAGGTTCTTCCATAAATAAAATGCTGTAATCAGAAATGGCCAGAGCCATGGTGTATTGTATATGTCTACTGGATCCAATCCGAACGATTTGAGTAACTGATTAACAAAACCGGAATCAGCATTAAACATGTTAAACGCTAAAACACTAATCAGAACAAACGAAACGAAGTAGGGTAGAAACATAATGGATTGTGATAACTTTTTAAATAGCTTCCCTCGGACTTCACTTAATAGGATTGCTGCCCCTATAGATACCACGTTACCTAATATGATAAAAACCACGTTGTATCCAAGCGTATTGATTGTCAACTTCAACAGAATTCCAGATTGCGTTAAAAATTTAAAATTGTCTAATCCTACAAACGGACTTCCAAATAAACCACCTGCAAAATCATAACTTGTGAATGCATAATAGATGCCGACCATTGGAGCATAAGAATTTATTAAGAAAAAAAGCAGTGTCGGTGCTATCATCAAAAACATGATTTTATTCTTATTTAATTCATAAAAAAAACCCTTCTTCTTAAACATGACTGACCTCCTCCTGAATAGAATTGCTCGTGAATCTTACTTCCAAATCATAGAAGAAGCGGATTCGATAATATACTGTACAATGACACACATTGCTGTAATCTCGGTATTTGTGAAGTATGAAATTTCTGTACTTTTGTGAATATTCACTACATTTAACCTAATTTCGGCTGCTGGATTTATAAATTTGATTGAAAGCACCAGACTGATGATTTATACTCAGACCAGCGATGAAAGGGGTTTCAACAAATGATAAAACATTGGTCTAAAGAGCATAAAAAAGTTTACAGCCGAATACTCCTTGGCTCTATTGGATGTGTTGTTATTACCCTTTTGATAACTTCAACTATTCTTTATATGAACTTTACAAGCATCGCACTTAAACAAGTTTATCGTTCCGATTCAAATAGTCTAAATCAAATTAAAACACAATTATCTACTATGACTGAGACTGTTACCTCACTGTCCTCCCAGATTTACTATGATTCTGCGGTATCTAAGTTGTTGTATTATGCGGACTTGAATATCTATGATGTCATTTTTGCACAGCAACAACTTGATAACTATCGCGCATCCTTACCATTCATTGAATCCATTTATGTATATAATGCGAAATCCAATCAGTTCTATATTAGTTCCAATAATTCACGAAGCGGAATTCAACCGAAGTCCGAACTGGATGATGATGGAATTCTAGACCTTTTTATGAAATTCAAAGAACATCGCCCCTTTCAACCGATTCCCAGAACCTATAACATCGGTTCGGTTCAGACCACTCCAGTATCAAGCTACACTTACTTATGTTATAGCGTCATTGATGATAATAAGGATTTAAATACAGCTGTTGTTGTTAATATCTCGGCATCATGGTTAGGCCTGCGAATGGATCAGTCGGGGAAAGAGATCTCGGAGAATAACACGTTTATCATTAATCAGGATGGAATATTATATTCCAGTAGTGATAAGCAAGAGATGCTAACTGATATATCTGATAAAACCTATATACAGAAAATTATTCATGATACTTCAGAATCTACATATTTTGTAGACACTGTGGATGGAGTTAAATCTTTAATAACGTTTACTACACCCGATTCATTAGGCTGGAAATATGTTCGGATTACCCCTTATAGCAATATCACTCAGGAAATAAATGAATTGAGGTATCGAATATTATTTATCTGTATTGGCATTCTTCTCTTAGGATTGTTGATTTCATTAACTTTATCCCATAGCGTATATCGCCCGTTTGACAAAGTCATACGCAAGTTCAAAACCCTGGAAACAGAAAGACGTAACCATCAACATATTCTTAAGCAGGATTTCCTTAGAAATACGATTTTAGGTAGAGAAACGAATAATGCTGAGGTGTTACAACAGAAATTACATTACTTCAATTCAGAGCTTATGGTTAATAATAAATCACTGATTGTTTTGATAAGGATCGATCAATTCCCCACAGTCCTCGAGAAATACAAAGAAGATATAAAATTGCTTAAATATGCCATAATGAACATTTGTACAGAAATTTCCTCACCGATCTTTCAAGTCGAAGCCATTGATATGGGGGATGATAGTCTTTTACTTTTGCTAAACTTTCATGATCCGCTTTATATAACGGAACGGGATTCGCTGATTGAAATGGCAGAGCTTATGCAGTTGTCAATCACCAAACATTTAAAATTATCCATCACGATTACCTTTAGTCCTGTGAAGGAATCCATTGAGCAATGCATCTTAGTCTACAAGCAAGTACTTGAGGCTTCTTACCATCGATTATTCAAAGGATACGGCAGCATCCTCTTTTCGGTTGACATTATGAACTTAAAAACCAAAGAATATATGTTTCCAGTTCACAAAGAAAAACAGTTCATTGAATCCTTGATGTCAGGAAATGCGGAAAAGGCACGGAGCATCTATATTGATATCGTAGGAGAAATATCAGAATATTCTTTTACCGTTGTTCAACTTGTCGTATCACATTTAGCACTTACTGTTAATAACGTCTTGCGAACATTAAAAAAGAACAATGCGATTTTAACATTACCCGAATTCGATACAACGTTCTTACTACCAAATCATGTGGAAACCATAGAAGAAATCAACACTCCATATTTCAAGATATTTGAAGAAATAAGTGAAAAAATCGAAGAGAAAAGAAATACAAAACAAGAAGAACTCATTAGAAAAGTACATCAAATTATTGAGCGCGATTATAGCAATTCCAACCTGTGCATAAATTCAATTGCAGACGAGCTCTCGATGTCTCCAATCTATTTGAGCCGGTTATATAAACAATTAACTACAAAAGCACTACCCGATATAATTAGTGAAATGCGGTTGAATAAAGCCAAAGAGCTGTTGAAGACCTCTGAATGTACCATTGTTGATATCGCAGAAAAAACTGGATTTACTAGTAGTTCGTATTTTTATCGTTTATTTAAGAACAGTACTGGTATAACCCCGAGCGATTATAGAAAAAAAAGAGACCCTCTACAATTTTGTGCAGCAAGCGAAAAAAAATGATACTATGTATGATGGGCAAAATGTTGTAAAAGAAGGAGAACTTAATGCGTAACGAACAAAATTTTTGGCTTGATTTACCAAAGCCGTTTTTTATATTGGCACCTATGGAAGATGTCACAGATGTTGTATTTCGTCACGTGGTTAGTGCAGCTGCAAAACCGGATGTGTTTTTCACGGAATTCGCAAATACAGAATATTACTGTCACCCTAAAGTAAAAGTAAAAGAAAGTGTACTTAGTCGATTAAAGTTCACAGAAGATGAACAACCGATGGTCGCTCATATTTGGGGCAATAACCCGGAGTATTTTGAACGAATGAGCATGGATATGAAAAAACTTGGTTTTCGTGGTATCGATATAAACATGGGATGCCCAGTAAAAAACGTCGCAACCAATGGAAAAGGTGCTGGATTAATTCGACATCCTGAAGTGGCAGCAGAAATTATTAAAGCGACTAAAGCAGGTGGCTTACCAGTTAGTGTCAAAACAAGATTGGGTTATAGTGAAATTGATGAGTGGCGCGAGTGGCTAACACATATATTCAAACAAGATATTGCAAATCTCTCCATTCACCTCCGTACAAAAAAAGAGATGAGCAAAGTAGATGCACACTGGGAGCTCATCCCCGAAATCAAAAAATTACGCGATGAGATCGCGCCAAATACGTTGCTAACCATTAATGGGGATATTCCTGACCGTGCAACAGGCTTAAAATTAGTCGAACAATACGGCGTGGATGGTGTCATGATTGGCCGAGGTATTTTCAAGAATCCATACGCTTTTGAACTAGAATCTAAAGAACATAGTGTGGAGGAACTTCTTCATTTACTACTTTTTCATTTAGATCTTCACGATAAATATTCAAAAGAACATGAACCACGTCTATTTAATCCACTTCGGAGCTTCTTCAAAATCTATATTCGTGGATTTGATGGTGCCGACGAACTAAAAAATCAATTGATGGAGACGAATTCAACCGATGAGGTGCGGCGATTGGTGCAACCTTTTTTTGGATATAGAAATTAAGTAAGACATCTCAAATATAAAAAGTTTAACGGCCTCAATCCTGAATTCCATCAGATTGAGGCCGTTTATCTAACTTCTTACTTCCACTCCAGTTTTGGCAGCATTTCTTTTTGCAGTTCACACATTTCATCGATCATCGCACAAGCTTGATAATATGTTGGAGCTTGCGGATCAAGCAGAATCGCTTGCAGCAATTTGGTTCTCGACTCTTCAACAAACGCCTCAAGTAACAGCTTATGGATTGTACCTTGGATATGGATCGTTCCGATAATGGCAGTTGGCAGTTCAACCGTCATTGGCTTAAATTCGATACCATTTTTGTTAACGATCGCTTGTGTTTCAACGACCATATCATCTGGAAGTCCTTTAATAGCGCCATTGTTTTGCATATTAACAGCATTCAACTCGATTTCATCTTCGAAGAAGATCGCTTCAATAATTGGCACTGCATATTCATTACTAATTTGAACCTTATCTTTATCAAATAGATAAGCCTGCTCAGACCACTGCTCTTGATTCAGCGTATTCTCAAATAAGCCTTTATCCAAAGTACTGCCACTTGCACAGTATACAAATTCAGGTGTTCTGGAGTCCTTCTTCCACAGCTGCTCACTCATTGGGTCGTAACGGAACTGCAAGGGTAGTCCAGCATAGAAATCTTCAGCCCATGAGATATACTCACCGCAATGGTTAGTACCTGGGTAAGGATAGTATCCGTACGTATGGTACAACGTTCTGGATAATCCAATATGATCGAAATGTGCCAAACGGTTAGCTAGCTTTTCTTTCTCGTGGAATAGAGGATATAAATCTTCTCCCGTGTTCTTGTTCCATATCTTCGTGAAGAAGCCAAAGTGGTTCAATCCGCCGCCTTCAATCGCAATATCTTTACTATCCATCTCCAGAAATTCAGCTAGCTGATGAATACCCATGTCTAAACCATGGCACAAGCCCACCACTTTGATTGAAGTTAATTTGGAAATGGCTTCCACTAGCTTTGCTTCCGGATTAGTATAGTTAATTAGCCAGGCATTTGAACAGACCTTTTCCATCGTCTTTGCAATTTCCAGCATTGGACCTAGATTTCTCAATGTATGGAACATAGATCCTGGACCGCCGTTCTCACCATATAGCTGTTTGCTACCATAACGCCGTGGAATGTGAAAGTCTTGTGACCAGTAGTGATATCTCTCTACCTCAATCGCAACGATAGAGAAATCAGCATCTTTTAAGGCATCTTCCAAATTCGTCGTTTGCCAAATCTTCGCAGGATGAGAAAATGCCGTAAACATTTCGGTTGCATACTTGTATGTTCTATTCACGTTTTCTTCTACAATGTCCATAAGCGCAATTTCGAGCTCTACTTGATTTCTCAAACGTTCTGATAACACGAGATCTTGAAGTGCTCCTAGTCCAAAGGAAACACTTCCTGCTCCGATTAACGCAACCTTCAACTTTTTCATGATCTTCAAGCTCCTTTTGTCTTTTTGTATATGTTATATCCAGCACCAATAATTCCAGCATCAGGGCCAAATTCAGTTAACACGATTTTAATGTTCTCTTTTAAATGTGGAAGGACTTTCTTTTTAGCGCTTTCTATTACTCTATCAATCAGCCACTGGTTGTGATGAATGACCGCTCCTCCGATAACAAAAATATTCGGATCAATTGTTTGCATCAAAGAAACAATTGCGTTGGAAAAGTACTCAACCCACCTGTCGATCACTTCAATCGCTTGCCGATCTCCCATATGATATCTTTCAAACAACAAACCCGACGTGGCATCAATGCCATATAAAAACTTACTTTCCGCTTCAAGAGCAATGCCGCTGCATAGGGATTCCAAAGTGCCGTTATACAACGTTGAGTGGTTTCTTTTGCTGTCGGAAATAATCATGCTTCCGATCTCGCCCGCATATCCATGAGCCCCTTGAATAATTTTCTTATCAAGTATGATACCGCATCCAATTCCTGAACTAACCGTTATATAAATGGATTGATTATACGGCTTGGCAGCTCCATGATCCGATTCAAGCACTGTGATCACGTTTACATCATTCTCAAAAAACACTTCATAATTCGGAAAGAACGCCCTGATAGTTTCGATACTAACATTCTCTAGGCAAGGGATATTGGTTATATCTCGAATAAACTGTGTTTGATCATTCCAAGGAATCGGCAATACAATACCTATCTTGCTTGCTAGCTGTTCATGATCGACTTTCGCTATCATTTCCTTGACGGTTTTGAAAATTTCGTCAGCATTTTGGAAATCTCTTGTTAATGCTGACTCCTTCCGAACAAGTTCAAGGTGCTCATTCACTAATCCAACCCTTATATTTGTACCTCCAATATCAACACCAATAACGAAGTTACCCATATTACGCTCCTCAACTATGATGACTGATCCATATATTTGGCGGCTGCAGCATCTAAAAAGAAATCTATATGATCATAGCCGAGCAATTGCTGAGCAGGCAGCCGTGCGTCAGAGTTTGTGAAAATCTCCTTCACGATATCAGCTTTGCGTTCTCCAGTTATGACGACAACAACTCTTTTACTACTTGCAATCTGTCCCAAACCTAATGTAATGCCTTGCTTTAATTCAGTCTGCTCATGAAAATATTTTTGAGCGACAGTCTTTGTTGTTTCCGACAGCTCCACAACACTGCTGTAATTTAACACTGGGCTACCCGGTTCATTTAATCCGATATGCCCATTCATACCTACGCCCATCAAGCTGAATGTAATTGGGTGTTGTTCGATAAAGTGATCAATTCGTAAGCATTCCTGCTTCATATCCGGCGATGTTCCATCAAAAAACACAATCTGTCTACTATCCAGTGAAATCTGCGAGAACAGATCTTGATTCAACATCTGATAGCAGCTTCCTTCAGAACTTTTGTCAATGCCAACCCACTCATCCAAGCTAACGATGTTAAGTCTCTTGATTTTCAATTGGAGGTCCGCATCATTGGAAAATTTCTGATAGCTTTTTTGTGGAGTACTCCCTGAAGCCAGGCAGAACACGGGATGCTGATCGGTAAATAAATGAGCTTTCATCTCTCTGGCAATTTCGTTTGCTACTTCCTCTTCATTCTCAAAGATTTTGATCATGTTGTTCACTTCCTTCTTGTTTACTCCGAAATAATATTAATCATCTCTTGCTGGAGAATAAGTATAGCTGCTCCGATTGCTGTCGATTGATGTAACTTACTCACCGAAATTTGAGGAGTCCACTCCGTATATTGCTCGACATAGCTTTTGGTGCGGTCCAATATACGTTCCGGAAACAGCGCTACCGTTTTACCGCTAATAATGACCTGGTCGATATCCAAGATGCTGATCATATTGGTAATTGTTAATGCCAGATTCTTCGAAACATAATCAATGCAAGCTTCTACGTCATTCGTTGAATTCAAATCATATGTGCTTAACAAATACTTAATAGCTAATTTGCTTTCCAGCCAACCGACTGAAGATGGAGTCCGTTTATATTCTGTATCAAAGCACATATACTCCAGCTCACCCGCACTTGCATTAACGCCGCGGTGAAGCTCTTTGTTAATAATCAAGCCGCCTCCGACCCCATCACCTGCAGCAACATGAACGAGACTCGTCAGTGCTTGATCTGAGTTTTCAAGATTCCGAAATTCCGCCACAGTCGCTGCGTTCACATCATTCTCCAGAAGAATGGGCAAGTTCACTTCGCTCTTGAGAGTTTCAATAATCGTTTCATACTTAAAGTCGTTTTCTTTATTGTGATGCGTTCTCATCCGGATCGTTTTCTTTCTTGTATTGATCGCACCATCAACGCCAATACCAATCCCCAAGACAACACTATCCGTTTCCTTCGCTTTACTCTTCAAATGTTCCACAATCTCTATAAATATCGAAGTGAACTGCTGGCTATAGAACGGAATATCTGTTTCAATCGAATACGAATCTATGACCTTGCCGTGCAGATTAATAAGTACCGCTGTAATCGTGTTGCCAATAATCTGTATCCCGATTGTCGTATAGCTGTTTTCATTAAATCTGTAAACCGTACGCTTTCTTCCCAAGCCGCCAGATCCTTCTCGACTTTCACCAGTGACGGTCAATAAACCAATCTGTTCAAAAAAGGTAACAATCTTGCTTACAGTAACAAAGCTCATTGCCGTTTTTTCTGTGATCTCGACTTTCGCCAGTTCAGGATATTGAAGCAAAATATCGAAGACTATTTTTCTATTCTCATCTTTAATATCATTGGGCAAAAATGATTTCATATGTCCTCCTCGTTATATTATTAATATAATTAATAAATGAAGTTAAATAATTAATCAAAAAAATCAGGTCAGCACTGACCTCTTGAATTTATTATATATTCACTGTAGTGAACGTTCAAGTGTATTTATTTAACCTCCTTAAATTTATCTATTCTCTATCTTAATATCACCAACTAGGCATGCATTTGGTTACGCCACAAAAAGAAGCCTCTCATGAGTTCAATGAACTCACGAGAGGCTTCTAATCAATCCTATTTCAAGGCTTAATCAGCCTTATTACATCATGCCGCCCATTCCACCCATGCCGCCCATATCAGGCATACCTGGTTTTTCTGGTTCTGGCTTGTCAGCAATTACTGCTTCAGTAGTCAAGAACATAGCAGCTACGGATGCAGCATTTTGAAGCGCGGAACGAGTTACTTTAGCAGGGTCAACGATACCTGCTTCGAACATGTTCACCCACTCGCCAGTAGCAGCGTTGTAGCCGATGCCGATAGCTTCTTTTTTCAAGCGATCCACGATAACGGAACCTTCTTGACCAGCGTTAGCTGCAATGGTACGAACTGGTTCTTCGAGCGCGCGAAGCACGATGTTAACGCCTGTTTTCTCGTCGCCAGTTACATCTACAGCAGCAACAGCATTATATACGTTCACAAGAGCTGTACCACCACCAGAAACGATACCTTCTTCAACCGCAGCGCGAGTTGCGTTCAGGGCGTCTTCGATGCGAAGTTTACGCTCTTTCAATTCAGTTTCAGTTGCAGCGCCAACTTTGACAACGGCTACGCCGCCAGCCAATTTAGCCAAACGCTCTTGCAATTTTTCTTTGTCGAACTCGGAAGTTGTTTCTTCCAGTTGAGCACGAATTTGGCTTACACGAGCATTGATGTCCGCTTTGTCGCCGCTTCCGTCTACGATTGTTGTGTTTTCTTTAGTTACGCGTACTTGACGTGCGTTACCCAGTTGTTCAATGGAAGTGCTCTTCAGATCAAGACCGAGCTTCTCAGTGATCACTTGACCACCAGTCAGGGCAGCGATATCTTGCAGCATAGCTTCGCGACGGTCGCCAAAGCCAGGAGCTTTAACAGCAACAGCGTTGAATGTTCCACGCAGTTTGTTCACGATCAACATTGCTTGTGCTTCGCCTTCGATATCTTCAGCGATAATAACAAGCGGTCTAGCTTGTTGAACGATTTTTTCAAGCAATGGAAGGATTTCTTGAGTGCTGCTGATTTTTTTATCAGTGATCAAGATGTATGGGTTCTCCAGAACAGCTTCCATTTTGTCCGTATCAGTAATCATGTACGGGGAAATGTAACCGCGGTCGAACTGCATACCTTCTACGACTTCAAGTTCAGTAGCGAATCCACGGGATTCTTCAACAGTGATAACACCATCTTTACCTACTTTTTCCATAGCTTCAGCAATCAATTGGCCCACTTCTTCGTCAGCAGCAGAGATAGCAGCTACTTGAGCGATAGCTTGGGAATCTTCGATTGGCTTAGCGATTTTTTGCAATTCTTCAACTGCTGCACGAACTGCTTTGTCGATCCCTTTGCGAATAACCATTGGGTTAGCGCCTGCAGTTACGTTCTTCAGACCTTCACGGATCATAGCTTGTGCCAGAACCGTTGCAGTTGTAGTACCGTCACCGGCTACATCGTTAGTCTTAGTAGCAACTTCTTTAACCAGTTGAGCACCCATGTTCTCGAATGCATCTTCAAGTTCGATTTCTTTAGCGATAGTTACACCATCGTTAGTGATAAGCGGGCTACCAAATTTCTTCTCAAGTACCACGTTGCGACCTTTTGGTCCAAGTGTAACTTTTACCGCATTTGCCAAAGCATCTACACCGCGCAACATAGAGCGGCGTGCTTCTTCACTAAATTTAATTTCTTTAGCCATTGTGTAATTACCTCCTAGAATTTTTTGTATATCACGTTACTTTAAGTAGTTTAGATTTAGCTTATAATCGACTCTCGCTTAGTCAAGAATCGCGTGAATGTCGCTTTCTTTCATAATCAAATATTCTTTACCTTCGTATTTGATTTCTGTTCCTGCATATTTAGAGAAAAGAACACGGTCGCCTTCTTTTACTTCGAGCGCTACACGTACTCCATCTTTCAAAGCTCCGCTACCTACTGCAATAATAGTTCCTTCTTGTGGCTTTTCTTTCGAGGAGTCCGGAAGCACAATCCCGAATGAAGTGGTTTCCTCCTGCTCGCTCGGTAGCACCAATACGCGTTCACCTAAAGGTTTGATCATGAAAAAATAGCCTCCTTTAAAATTATGTTATTTTGCTTCAAAACATAGTTTAGAACTTACCTGTCTTACTTCAAAATCTCTGGTGTTTATGAAAAATATCAATTGGACGCTATGAATATCTGGTCCATCTCATATTTTCCATAAGCATTAGCACTCGACAGCTTGTAGTGCTAACAACAATTTTTATGATACTCAACTTGAGCCCGGATTTCAAGTCCTTTTACACAAATTCGCATTTGTTTTCGTAAAAAATAACGTTTCACTGGTTGTCCTAGGCACACACTCTATACATTCTATCCACAGGGTGTGAAAATATGCGTATGATTTCAGTAGTATCAACTGTACCACCTACGCCCGAACATTTCAAAAAACGGGGGTTTAAAACAAAAGAACTGTCTCTTTCGTAGAAAAATCTACTTAGTGACAGCCCTCTTATCATCATTCCTCACTCTTGGTGTACTGAGCTTCCCTTGCCGCATCCGCAGCAAGCTGTTTGCGATAGACGAAGGCGGACAGGAATACGCTAAACTCATACAACACAAGCAGTGGGATCGTCACCAGAAAGTCTGAGATGAAGTCCGGAGGAGTGATGACTACAGCAATAAAGACAAGCGTGAAATAAGCGTATCGACGCATTTTACGCAAGCGTATCGGGTTAAGAACCCTCAGTTTGGTCAGAAACATCACCAGCAGCGGTAGCTCAAACAACAGCGCTAAAGGTAGCACCAGACTGAACATGAAGTTGAAATATTGCGCAATTCCGTAGGTCTCTTCCAGTCCCATACTCCGGGTGATAGAGATTGTGAACGAAAGCGCCATTGGAAATACAACATAATAAGCAAAAGAAAGACCGATTAGAAAAAGAACAAAAACATAGGGTACATAACGTAGTGTTGCACTACGCTCTTCCGGTCGTAAGCCCGGACTAATAAACGCCCACAGCTGGTAAGCAATAAAAGGAACTGAAATGACTAATGAAACCGCCATTGCGATCTTCATATACATTCCGATACCATCCCAGAATGAGAACGCATGCAGAACAAACCCTTGCGCTAGATCTGTACTAATTAAATAATCGTAGATTGGCTTGGCACAGAACAGCCCTCCTACCAATCCCAAAACAAATACAATCAGCACATAAATAATCCGTTTACGCAGCTCGGTGAGATGATCCACCACCGACATTTCTTCCGATTCGAGAGACATCCTGACACCATCCCATGACAAGAATAGAAACGCCACACCGACTTTATGTATAGCTGTGCCCGTTTCTGCAGAAAGCAGCAACCAAATTGAAAAAGGGACATCTCCTAAGTCTTTTAGACTTGAGAGATTGCCCCATTGTTAAATCTTTTATTATTCCGGCAGGCGTTTGTCCTGAGGAATATCTGCAGCGACCGTCTGCGGGGCCGTCGGCACAGGAGCTTCGCTCTTCTTCACCGGATCACCATCACCAATGATTTCACGTGCGCCTTCTTTAAATTCACGGAAGGTTCGTCCAACTGCGCGGCCTAACTCTGGCAGTTTATTCGGTCCAAAGAGGAGCAGTGCCAGTATAACCAACAAGATAATACCCGGAGTACCAATTCCACTAAACATTATTATTCCTCCTTGTCCGTCTATCCGATCATGGTATCGATTACGATAATCTAATAATACCATAACTTATGTCACAGTTACATCCACTATCTTCTATAAATAGTTTATCCTTGTGACGTGACAAGAATATGACAATGTTATTGACGGTATTGGCCAGTTACCATGAGTAACGCTTCAGGAAGTTGATCCATAATAGCTGCTAAATTCTCATGAACACCCTTCGGTGTGCCCGGTAAGTTAACAATCAACGTGCGTCCACGAATGCCGCATATCCCGCGGAACAGCATCACCGCACGGTTTTTTTGCATCACCGTACTTCGCATCGCCTCAGAAAGTCCAGGCACTTCCCGTTCGATTACACGCCGGGTTGCCTCTGGAGTCACATCACGTATCGCTAAATCCGTACCTCCGGTAGTCAATACCAGATCTGCTTGAAAATAATCTGTGAGTTCTATCAAAGCTGCGATAATCTCATCCTGTTCATCGGGCACGATCCGATATTCAACGATCTCGCCTCCAAGTTCCTCTTCCACCAGCTCCCGAATAACCTGGGCGCTCGTGTCTTCCCGTTCGCCCCTGGCCCCTTTATCGCTGGCCGTTAGGATTGCTGTTTTCCACGCCATAGGTTTGTCCTCCCTCTCTATGTATAATTGGCTGTACAGTGCAGCCCACTTGCTTCAGCGCATCGAACGTCAGCTCTGATCATGGTTCAAGCGCGTAATCTCCATTCTTGCCCCCACTTTTAGACACTAAGAGCGTTGGTCCGATAATCATGTCCTTCTGAAGAGCCTTGCACATGTCGTACACCGTTAGTGCTGAGGCAGATACAGCGGTCAATGCCTCCATTTCAACTCCGGTCTTTCCGGTAGTATGGACTGTTGCTTCTATATAAAGTTCATCTTCGCTGTTATCGGAGAAGCGGATGTCAATACCGGTAAGTGGGAGCGGATGGCACATCGGAATCCAGTCAGACGTCTTCTTGGCCGCCATAATTCCAGCGATCTGCGCAACGGCAAGTACGTCTCCTTTACTGATCTTGCCTTCCTTGATGGCACTAAGCGTCTCAGTTGCCATCTTGATCTTACTCCGCGCGACAGCTGTCCGCTTCGTAATCTCCTTTTCGCTCACATCCACCATACGAGCTCTTCCCTGCTCGTTAAAATGGGTCAATTCCACGGCTCACTCTCCTTTTCGGCAGTGCACTATGCCATTTTCAGTAATCAGCATGTCCATAAAGGCATCATGCTCATCCATGGGCACTTTCGGAACCAGTTGCATACCAAAGGCTAGCCCGATCCAGACAGGGGGCTTCGCAGCGGCATACTCTTCCGTCTCCCATGACGCACGCAATCGATCATAGTATCCTCGGCCGTAACCAAGCCTGCCTCCCTGAAGATCAAAAGCCAGCCCCGGAACAAACACAACATCCGGTAGTGTAACAACTTCAATCTCTTGTGAATCTTTGCCGGATACAATAGGTTCATGGATACCATACGCCCCCGGCTCAAGCTCACTCCAAGCGTTTACCATATGGACACTCATTGCACCACTTGCCGGAATGACACGCGGCAGCAGTACCCTACGCTGGTCCTTCCACGCCTGTGTAAGAAGCGCGTTGGTATCGAGTTCAGAACGGAAAGATACATAGGCCATCAGTGAGGCTATGTCTTTCGTCTTCAGCCACTCTGATGCATGCTTGCAGACCAGAAAAGACAATTCCCTTCTCTGGTCCGAGGAGAGCTCGTTTCGGGCGATGGTCTTCTCAGTTCTTAGTTGTTGCTTTACTTTGGAGATCACCGACTCCTTGCTTGACATCGTCGGCCACCCCCATATATTTATCCCAAGCTTATCCTTGTTTGTAAATCCAGTTTACCACTCTTCTCCCCGGTTCGCCAAGGTGGATAGGACTGTGTTTCTGGGCCAGGTCGTTATTCTCTGCTTCCGATATATCGAGCTCTCGCTTGGGAAACGCTTTTCATGTAAACTATAGAATAAGTTGTTCATACGGCTGAGGTATAAATGCCAAGGCGAAATATGCAAGGGTGGAGGTTTCATCGTTATGCTTCTTCAAGCGACAGGAATTACAAAATCATATGGTATACAGAACGTACTAGACGGCATAAGCCTTCAGGTAAATGAAAAGGAACGTGTCGGACTCGTGGGTGTTAATGGTGCCGGCAAATCAACTTTTCTGCAAATTCTGGCTGGTGAAATGTCCTATGACAGCGGTCAAATTCATAAATCAAAAGAAACTACTATCGGGTATTTAGCCCAAAATAGCGGACTTCAATCTGACAAAACCATTCATGAAGAAATGATGGCAGTTTTCGCACCGCTGATCGAAGCCGAGGCTGAGCTAAGAGAGATGGAAGTAAGCATTGCCGATCCTAAGCTGGCAGAGGACCCCAAACGGTACGAAGAACTGCTCGAAAGATATGCCCGCCGATCAGATTGGTTCAAGGATCACGGCGGTTATGAAATGAATACACGAATCCGCAGTGTCCTGCACGGCATGGGCTTCGGCGAGTTCCCACCGGATACACCTATCTCCACACTTAGTGGTGGCCAGAAGACTAGACTCGCATTAGCCCGCATTTTGCTTCAGGCTCCCGATCTTCTAATGCTGGATGAGCCGACGAACCATCTGGATATCGAAACATTAACATGGCTTGAGGATTATCTTCGCAGTTATGCTGGCGGAATTCTGGTCGTATCTCATGACCGTTATTTCCTTGATCGGCTTGTAACTACTATTGTAGAGATCGAGCGTCATCAATCTCGGCGTTATACAGGCAATTACAGCCGATATGTAGATTTGAAGGCTGCCGAATATGAAACACGGATGAAGCAGTATGAGAAACAGCAAGATGAAATCTCAAGAATGGAAGATTTCGTTCAGAAAAATATTGTGCGAGCATCTACCACGAAACGTGCGCAGAGCAGACGCAAAGCGCTTGAGAAGATGGACCGTATTGATCGACCGATGGGCGATCTGAAGAAAGCCAGCTTCTCCTTCGAGCCTGACTTCATGTCTGGTAAAGAAGTGCTGCAAGTCCGTAATGTTGCGGTTGCCTTTAATGATGGTCCACCTTTGTTCAAGGACGCTTCTTTCGAACTGCGCCGGGGAGAAACTGCTGCACTCATCGGTCCCAATGGTATTGGCAAATCTACACTGCTGCAGTGTATGACCGGAACCCGCGAGCCTTCAACTGGAACTGTGAATTGGGGGACTAAGGTAAAGGTCGCTTATTATGATCAGGAACAGACTCGCCTCAATCCAAAGAACACAGTAATGGAAGAGCTATGGAGTGAATATCCAATGATTGAGGAAGCCAGAATCCGTACGATCCTTGGCAACTTCCTCTTCAGCGGTGAAGATGTTCTTAAGAAGATATCCGCGCTGAGCGGCGGCGAAAAAGCACGCGTTGCATTATCAAAGCTCATGTTGCGCGGCGCAAATATGCTCATCCTAGATGAGCCAACCAACCATTTGGATTTAGTCAGTCGTGAGGTCTTAGAATCAGCTTTAATTGATTTCGAGGGCACATTACTCTTCATTTCTCATGACCGTTATTTCCTCAATAAAATGGCTGAACGGGTGCTTGAGCTTCATCCCGAGGGGATCGATCAATACCTTGGCAACTACGATGACTATATCGAGAAAAAACGAGAATTAGAAGAGATTGCGAAAGATGCCGCCGAATTAGCCGCCAAAAACGTCAACAAGGATGCTGCAGTTCCTGAAAAAAATGCTGTTTCCTCCTTCGAAGCGGACAAGCAAGCCAAGCGTGAAGAGCGTAACCGGAAGCGGCGCATTGCTGAGCTAGAGGAAGGCATTGCTTCACTAGAAGAGTCGATCACTTTTATAGAGAATGAAATGACTAAACCTGAAGTTTATCAGGATTATTTAGCACTTCAAGGTCATGAAGAGGATCTGAAGAACAAAAAAACTCAGCTTACCGATTTATTTAACGAATGGGAAATCCTTGCTGACGAATAATGTAAAAGCCACTTCATAAATTTTTTTCATATTTCTTATTTTGTTCATAAACAGTTATCCACAGCTCTATACACAGGTTTCGTGTATAACTCCCTACTAAAAAAGCCCCTTAGGGGCTTTTTTTATGCGTTAAATCAGTATTTTCGAATTACAGGAATTATTATCCACCGAATTATCCACATTATCCACAATTCCCACAAGGTTTCATTGCGAATAAAAATGGTTATAAGGGCATTTTAAAAAGAGCTGACATTGCTGATTTTACGCACTTTTTACACAATTCGTAGAGAATATGTGGATAACGTTGTCCACAACTTGACAAAAGACATAACCCCACCTAAAACTTGTCATCATAAGCTAAAAAAGAACCCGCTATCTCTAAATCAGACAGCGGGTCGATGTATATTAAACGATTTGTGTAGAGAGCAGGGCAGCGTTACAGGCTGCAATATAGGCAATCCCTGCTGCCATGATAATATCTTGATGCGTAGCTGTGCCTCTAAATTTAAGACCTTCCCACTCTACCATCACAGCCGCCTCTGCCTGGGCGTTCTCTCCACTTCCAAGTGAATGCAGCTCAAGTCCCGCAAAATCGATGTCCTCTGAGATGCCTTGCCCAATAGCAGCGATAATGGCTTCAAGCGGACCATCTCCAGTACTAGTATGAGAAGTTTCCTGTCCAGACTTCAAATGGCGAACCGTAACCGCGGCTACCCGGCGCTGGGCACTGCCTGCCAATACCTGAACCTCACCCAGTTCATAGACCTGAGCTTGCTGTCCAGTTGTACTGCTCACCATTTGCAGCAACTGGTCATCACTGACTACCTTTTGGCGGTCAGCGGTCTCTTTAAACGATTCATAAAGTGCATCCAGCTCCGCAGGCTCCAGCGTAATACCATACTTCGCCGCCCGGTCCTTCAGCGCATGTCTGCCAGAATGCTTGCCCAGAATGATCATGCTACGCGGGATACCCAGCCGCTCTGGGTCCATAATCTCATAGGTGCTACGATCCTTCAGCAAACCATCCTGATGAATCCCTGACTCATGCTGGAAGGCATTTCTTCCGACGACTGGTTTGTTATAGGCGATTGGAAAATGCATCGCTCCGCTGATCAGCCGCGAAGTATCATACAGCTTATCAAGCACAATGCCTGTTTCTGCTCCAATCGCATCCCCGCGGGTTTCGAGCGCCATCACAAGCTCTTCCAGTGCGCAGTTCCCGGTACGCTCGCCGACTCCGTTCACAGTGACTTCGATCTGCGTCGCACCTCCATCAATTGCTGCCAGACTGTTCGCTACAGCCAGCCCCAAATCATTGTGACAGTGGGCACTGTAGCTTACCGTTTCTCCACCTCTTGCTCCTAGCCGCACACGTCGGAACATTTCCCCATATTCATGTGGCAATGCGTAACCGACCGTATCGGGCAGATTGATAATAGAAGCACCTTCCTCAATAACAGCTTCAATCATTTCAATCAGATCATCGATTCCTGTTCGCGCAGCATCCATCGCCGTGAATTCAACGACATCAGAGAATTGACGCGCATAAGCCGTCATCTCGCGGGCTTTGGCTACGACTTCAGCTCTGCTCATACGCAATTGATGCTGCAAATGAATATCAGAAGAGGAGATGAACAGGTGAATCCGCCGGCGTTCAGCATCTTGGGTTGCCCGGACTGCCGCGTCTATATCCCCTTTAACCGCCCGTGCAAAACCGCAAATTTCCACATTTCGCACCTTACGAGAAATCGTCTGTACTGCTGCAAAATCACCAGGGCTCGATATCGGAAATCCAGGCTCCATCACATCAACACCCAGATCCGCAAGCTTATAGGCCAGCAGTATTTTTTGCTCTGGGGTTAGACTTGCACCCGGAGCCTGTTCACCATCTCGCAGAGTCGTATCGAAAATTTGTATACGTTTCTTTACTGGAATAATCATCTGAATTCCTCCTGTTTTCCTCTTATTAGATTCCTTACCCTAACCTATGCTTCAGCGCAGATCCACACGTCGACTTGTGGTCCTGCTAAATTCCCCACCCACTGCTGCCGGCAGCTGATACGAATGAATCCTCTGCACAATTTGGAATGTGCAGAAGGTTCACTCTTGGCGTCTTATATAGCGCCTGAGTCCATAACCCGAGTCGCTTCAATAAGTACGCAAAAACCCGCCGTCTCTAATAAAGAGACGGCGGGTTACCCCTCCGCGGTACCACTCTTTTTGACGCATAGGCTATTCATATAATCAAGCCATTAAGCTGCGTCCAGCTCTTCTTCCCGGTCCATCCTGAGAATGTCAGGATATCTGGAAAGGTCCGATAACGGGGACAGCCGTAGGCAGCATACTCTTATTTCCGCCGCTCCGCTCCCGGGCGAGATTCAAGACTTTCGGTGACTGCGTCGCACCACCCCGCAGCTCTCTGTTCACCGTCATTCCCTACTACTCCCGTTCTTAGCGTGTATTATATACATTCTCACTACTCAAAATCCATACAAAAAAGCCTGCCATCTCATTCAAGAGACGACAGGCTGTTAACCTTCGCGGTACCACTCTTGTTGATGCTCTGTACCGGTTAAGTTACTGCCGATTCCAATTGAACATCCACTCTACGGTCCAGTATGTTAGATACTCGACCACCCTTTCACGGAGGTTACCCGTAGACGGTGTACGAACGTTCCGGCGACATTTGCCGGTAATGCTTCCACCGTTCCGCTCCCAGACGAGTTCAGGTCCCCTTCGACTGCGTCGCACCTACCCGCAGCTCTCTTATCCCAGAGTATCCTTACTACTTCCGCTCATCGCGTTTCCTTGTATAATTGAACTGATTATACTCGTTAGCTCCAAATGATGTCAATAGGCGGATACAGACCATTGTTCCAATGAGAATCCAGGGTCTGCAACCATATCCAGCGGAGTACCGCCATCATGCTGCCACTTCACGTATGCAGCAGCTCCAATCATAGCTGCATTATCCGTGCAGTATACCGGAGGTGGAATAATAAGCTCAATGCTCTCCGCTTCACAGCGTGAGATCAAAGCCGTGCGCAGGCCAGCATTAGCAGCAACACCTCCACACAGCAATAACTGCTTGGAGCTAGTAGCTTTAACAGCGCGTACCGCTTTTTCCACCAGCACCTCAACCACAGATTCTTGGAACCCGCGGGCAATGCCTGCGACATCTGGCGTGAGACCCTTCATCTTGCTCTGATTCACAACGTTCAGCACAGCCGACTTTAAGCCACTGAAGCTGAAATCATAAGAACCCGGCTCCAGCCATACTCTTGGTAACGGTACAACCTCAGTCGCCTCGCGGGCCAGACGATCCACATGAGGTCCGCCGGGATAAGGGAACCCTAGTGCCCGTGCTACTTTATCATATGCTTCGCCTACGGCATCATCACGGGTGCGCCCGATAATTCGAAACTCACCCTCCCGCTCCATATGAACCAGTTCAGTATGTCCGCCGGACACCACTAGTGTCATGCATGGGTACTGTAACTCTGCCACTAAACGGTTAGCATAAATATGTCCTGCAATATGATGTGTACCAATTAGCGGCTTACCCCATGCGAGGGCAAGGCTCTTGGCAGCTACTACCCCGACAAGTAAAGCCCCCACCAAACCTGGGCCTTGTGTAACCGCCACCGCCGACAACTGATCTGGTGTAACCCCTGCTGTAGCGAGTGCTTCTTCTATCACCAGTGTAATTACTTCCACATGCTTACGGGAAGCTACTTCTGGTACTACGCCGCCGAAGGCGCGATGTGTCTCAATCTGACTCGAGATGATATTGGATAACACTTCAGAGCCATTTTTGACTACAGCGACCGACGTTTCATCACAACTCGTCTCAATAGCAAGTATTAGTACAGGCTGAGCTGCGCCCGTTTCTGTCTTCATTTCAAGTCCACGCTTCCTTCCATATTCCCATGCTCCTCGTACTCTGGCAGATCCGCCCACATAATGAGCGCATCCTCGCGATTATCGGAATAATATCCTTTGCGTGTGCCAGCAGATCGAAAGCCTTTTTTACGATATAAATTCTGTGCTACCTCGTTCGATACCCGTACCTCAAGTGTAATAGACTTCATACCTACATAAGACGCCGTCTTCATCAGCTCTTCGAGCAAACGCTCGCCCCATTTACGTCCACGATAGGCTTCAAGCAGGGCTATATTCGTCACATGCGCCTCATCCACGATGGCCCACATACCGGCATAACCGATAATATGACCAGCCAGCTCCATAACCATATATTTTGCAAAATGATTATGCGTCAGCTCGTTGCGAAAAGCTTCCTCTGTCCAAGGCATCGTGAAGGCTTCCCGTTCAATGATAAGAATGTCAGGAATATCGGTAAGCTTCATCAAACGAAAAACAAGTTCAGCCTCTTGAGCTATCATTGATTCCGCTTCCGTCATGGTTTCTTTAAGCCCCCTTCTCTGCTTAACCGCAGATTGGCCTCCGCTTCTGAGATCTGAGTATAGTTAGGGATCAAGCTATGGATATCATCTTTCTCTACCTGAAGCCGCGCTTCTCCAAGAAATCCTGTCCAGCGGCCTTCCATTTCATAAGGAACTGCAATAGAAACACCAAGATCCTTCAATGGACGAAGCGATTCCTCACTGCCATGAACTGCAGTCTCCCCAACAAACCAAAGAACAGCGGGCTTATTGCCTTCGACTGAAGCCTGTCCTAAACGTTCAGCTAAGTACTCCACCCAATCTGCCATCAGGCGGATGGCATCAGGCTCAAGACGGCTAGGAGCATTATTTCCCTCAGCTGCGAATAATCCTGTATACACCTGTCCTCGGCGCGCATCCATTAGTGGAATGATCCAATCAGGCCCGTAGCTGTTATTCTCGGTAGTTTGTTCCGACGCTTTGGTCATCACGTTATTCTTGAGGACTGTTTGATATCCGCCCCAAGCTACTGCATGTAGACTCGAAATACCGACAACTGGGACATCCCATGCCCATGCCAGCGTTTTGGCAGCGGTAACTGCGATACGCGTCCCCGTATACGATCCAGGACCCACACCAACAGAAATCCCGCCCAGCATTGCAGCAGTAGTTCCTGTTGCTTGCAGCGCCTGCTCTATGATCGGGAGTAAATGCACCGAATGATTCCGTTCTCCGGAAGCATTTATTTCATGCAGTAGTTCCCCATTCTCTGTAACTGCCACGCCTAATACTGCAGTTGATGTATCCAGCGCTAAAAGCCGCTTGCGCGGCTCTGTATTCTGATTCGTCATAATCCTTAACCCCACTTCTGGATCAGCTGCCGGCAAAGCTCACCATACGGCTCCCCGATTCCGGTCACCGTAATCATTCTTTCATCTGGCCCCACTGTTTCCATGTATATATGCATATGCCGCGGCGGCATTAAATCCGTAATAATACTGCTCCATTCCACCAAGCAGACCCCTTGCCCGTAGAAATACTCATCAAGTCCAAGCTCGTCCGCTTCCTGAAGCGAAATCCGATATACATCCATATGATATAGGGGCAAACGGCCCTCGTACTCTTTAATAATTGTAAAAGTAGGACTGTTTACGATCCCCTTTACGCCGAGATGCCGAGCGTACCCTTGCGAGAATGCTGTTTTTCCTGCGCCCAGATCGCCGTCCAAGCCGATAATCATCCCTGGCGTTGAAGCAGTAGCTAGAGCAGCTGCAAGCAACTCCGTATCCTGGAGGCTGTAAGAACGGTAAGTGAACACCGTTTCGTCTGTATTGTCCAACTACAACTACCACCTTTTAAAATATACCTGCCAAAAACCATTACTATTAATTATATCGGTATGCTCCATCCATCGCAACAACTGTCCCAATTCAATCTCCCATGCCAGTATGCCAACAATAGAAAAAGAGACCTCTACGCAAAAATAAGCATAAAGAGTCTCTTTTATAAAAGTGTAATTTAGCTTATCTCAGCTCTTTGAACAAACCTTGTTAATGATCTTGCTCCTCTAACCGTTCAACGCCTACCGTATGCGTATTCGTTGGTCGAGAGCCCACTTGAACCGTAGCCATTCCGTTCTGTGCATCCACATGCTCAATCCATACAGGTTCTCCATCCAAATGTACACTTACCGTCTCTTTAGAAGCATAAATATCCTGTGCTCGTTTGACGTCCACCACTGTTCTCCTCCTTTATTTTACCTAAATCTCACGATTCTAATGGCGAAGTTTCTTCGAGGGTTGATTCCGCATCAAGCTTCTCCGAGTCCGAGACCTGACTTGCTTCCGGTGGAGCTATAATGCTGTCCCAATCCACAACTGTCGCTGGGATATCCTGCTCGCTCAGCGCATCGATCCACTCGTTTCCACGCGGTTCCATGACTTAGTATTCTCCTCCTCAGCTTTATTAGCCTGATTTTATATTTTCCCATGCTTCACAAAAAATGCACCCGGCTAGAAAAGCCTTTCCTGCCTCATACTAACCCAAAGCAAATAACTTAGATCAGGAGGCGTTTCTCATGCATACCGTTTGGAAAGGAGCCATCAGCTTCGGGCTAGTGCATGTTCCGGTTAAAATGTTCTCCGCTACGGAAGACAAGGACATTTCTCTGCGTTATATCCATAAGGAATGCGGCAGCCCACTGTCGTATGTACGTAAATGTCCGGTGTGTGACAAAGAGGTGGCTTGGGAAGAAATCGGCAAGGGTTATGAATATGAAAAAGGGAAGTTTGTTCTATTCGACAAAGAGGAACTGGATCAATTGACCGACGAAAGCAGCAAAAGCATTACCATACTCGACTTTGTTGATCTGACGGAGATCGATCCAATTTATTTTCAAAAAACCTATTACTTATCTCCGGATCAGGCTGGCACAAATGCATATCGGCTTCTTATGGAGGCCATGCGTCAAACTGGTAAAATTGGCATCGCCAAAATATCGATTCGTTCCAAAAGCAGTCTGGCTGCTATTCGTGTGCTGGAGGATTGCCTCGCCATCGAGACTATTTTTTATCCTGATGAAGTGCGACCGGTCTCGCAAGTGCCTGGCCTGCCCGAAGCAGGGACGGTGAATGATAAAGAGCTGGATATGGCCAAGCTGCTCATTTCACAGCTATCCACGCCTTTTGATCCGGCAAAATATACCGATGATTATCGCCAGCGTATGCTTGATCTAATCTCACATAAAATTGCAGGCGAGGAATTTCATATCGCTCCTGCCAAACAGGAAAGCAATGTAATTGATCTAATGGCAGCATTGCAGGCCAGTATTCAGGCTGTACAGCATATCCCTACAGATCCGGGTCCTTCATTAACAGATACTAAGAAAACAAAAACTAAAGCAGCTCCGGCTGCCAAAAGAAAAACAGCCAAGTCTAAAGCAGCAGCTGAGCCTGCCGATCAGCAAAACGAGGCTTCTGGAACTATTCCAGTCATCGCACCAAAACCGAAACGCCGCAGCGCAAAAAGTAAAACAACCGTATCTTAGGAGGCTCTGCTGATGAAGCTTCAGCCTATTATTCCTTTTGAACCCATACTGGCTGGGCAGCTTCCAGCAGGCAACCAGTGGATCGCACAGATTAAATGGGATGGCGTTCGCATGTTGTCCTATTACGACGGAAGCACTACTCAGCTTATTAACAGACGTGGTAATTATCGTACAGCGCAATATCCAGAACTTACTGATGTATCTGCTTACTGTAAAGCTGACTCCGTTATTCTTGATGGTGAGATCATTGCACTCAAGGACGGCAAGCCCTCATTTCACGAAGTTATGCGGAGGGATAGCTTAAAGAATGGCTCCACCATTTCCGTCGTTAGGTATCAGGTTCCTGTCATTTATATGATTTTTGATATTCTGTTTTATAATGGCCAATCGACGATGGATCAGCCTTTATTCTCACGGCAGCAGCTGCTAAACGATATTCTGCTGCCGCATCCCCATGTTCAGGCTGTACCCAGTTATACCGATCCCACAGAATTATTCGCCGCTGCTCAGAGTCAGAGCTTAGAGGGAATCGTCTGTAAGGATATCAACAGTACTTATGCTCCCGGTGGAAAAGATAAACGCTGGCAGAAACGCAAAATCATTTCTGATCTTACGGTAGTAGCCGGGGGTGTAACGTTCCGAGACGGCATCGTCAATGCGCTACTTCTTGGGCTGTATGATGATAAAGGAAATTTGCATTATATCGGACATGCCGGACCAGGAAAATTGACTGTACAGGATAAACGCGACTTAACTGCAGAGGTACAGCATTTAAAAATAGATCAAATGCCCTTTACAGCTGATCCCCAGCGAGGGAAGGGTGCTTTTTGGATAAAACCGAAGCTTGTCTTCAAAGTTCATTTTCTGGAATGGAATACCTCAGGCACTCTGCGCCAGCCTGTTACTCAAGCTAGGGTAGATCTTCCCCCGGAATCATGCACTATGGAGCAAAAAGGATAAACTCTTTCCAAAAAAAAACGTCCTCCCGAATTTATCGAGAGGACGTTTCTTATTGCGCTGTAAGGCTCGTTACAATAGCCTCCAGCTCTGCTTTTGTCTGCGCAGTATTTTTCGTATTCGTCAGCGTATAATCAATACTTCCATCCGCACTGGACCATACAAGCTGGACTTTTAGATCTCCATGGTGAGGACCAAACAGCGTGTAGACCGCTTCAACCCCGTTGATGGTTAAATTTTCATCCTGGTCACCAGGCAGCTGCGCTAAAGTAACCCCTTCCGGAAGCGTATATGCTGGAGCTGATTTTAGATTCAATCTCTCCCCATTTCGCTGATAAGTGATAGAGGTTTCTGTATCGCTCCATTTTAAGCTTTGTGAAATCACTTTTTTACCAGCAGCTTGTGCTTTAGCTTTTACCTGATCTCTGAGGGTCTTATACTCTGTACTGAAAAACTTCGGAAGCACTGGATTTAAAACGACATCCTGCAACTTATATTCGTCTGGTAGAGCAGCGGGTATCAGGAGTGAATTCCCAGTTAATGAAGATAGCTTATGTGCTGCTTCGTTTATAGAGCTGAATCTGTATGGCATATAGCTTACACTCAAATCTTCCTCTGGATTAGATTTTTTGTCATTAACATAGAGAGCCTTAATTTCTCCCGCTTGTAGGGGAACAGCATATTCTTTGGCAATCAAATCCTTAATCGTTGGCGATACCGGTGGTGATTTCTGCTCAACCGGAACCGTACCTTTGCTTTTATTATTGCTCCCCGCAGGCACTGCGCCTGCTGTTCCACTTACCGCACTCATTAACACTATCAGGCTCAAAGCCGTGATGGCCGCATTTTTTTTAATCATCATTATAATATCCTCCCTTAACCCTTGGTTATTTGATCATGCTTTTAGCTACAGCCAACATTTCATTTGTCGTCAGTTTACTGACCCGATTGTCTGAAAGGGTATATTGTATCGCGCCTGATTTATCCAGCCACACTAGCTTAGTGTTGAAACTTGCTTCTTTAGCCGAATCAGTTGTAAGAATTACTTTCCTACCGTTGACCGTCAGTTCTTTCTTAGTTTCCGAAGCTCGTACAAAAGGTACAGCTCCTTCGGGAAGTTTGGCGGGCGGCACTCCAGTTACAATGCTAAAATTGGCTTTTCCTTTGGCGTACAGCTGCATAGACAAGTTCGTTTGGCTCCAGCTGATGATCTTGCTAAACAACTGTTTGTTGGGATCACCTGCCGCCGCTGCTGCCTTTAGTTCCTGCTCTAATTGTAAATACAGCTCTGAATCGTTTGCTACAGACGGTGGATAAATGATGGCTGTCGCCAGAGCGAAGCCCTTAGGAAGATTTCCAGGCTGTGGAGTAGCTGGACCCTTCAACGCTTTGAATTTAGCAGCAAAGGATTTGTAGTCTTTAAAAACAAATCCTTTGCCAGAGAAGCTGATCGTATCCTGAGGGTTAGAGACTTTGTCACGTACGTAGTAGGCCAAGTACGTACCTTCCTTCAATCCCGCTACCAGGGCCTGCAGTTCCTTCTGGTGCTTCTGATCGGTTGGTACTGCAGTCTGCTGCCCAGAGGCAGCTGCGACCGAAAGAAACAAGCCAGGCGCAACCCCACTTACAACTACTCCTGTTCCTAACAAGGTTGCTGCCGAGAGCGCGATCAGTGTTTTTTTGAGTTCATCATTTAGCTTCAATTTCTAACATCCTCTCCTTCTAAAAGGGTGAATGTAAGCTCACCCTGTTTTCAACTACACTTCTATAACACTCCAGCATGAGAAAAAGGGACTTTTTCTCACAAAAAAAGAGGCCGCCCCAAGCAACCATCATGGCTTTTGGGACAGCCTCTTTTTTTGTTCTTAACATTACAAATGACGCGCCAAGTGATGCAATATGTGAAGCACCTATAGAGTAATTGGGGAATTTCTCCCTAAAATTCAGAGATTTCTGTTCATCGGACTTATAATTAGGGAAAACTTCCCTGAAATTTGGCATATTCGGCAACGAATAAAGAAATTCCTATGATTATTAGGGAGGAATTCCCTGATTTCGTTCATTTAGAGCGAATATCGGTTATTTTTAGGGAGTTTTTCCCTAATTAGTTTAAAGCATGTAAATCACACATAGCACATCGCCCACCGCCCCAACCAGAAGCATAGAACACTACGCGTGGCATATCGTCACATGGCACAGTAAAATCATCCATTACTTTTCCTATTCCATAAAAAAAGCTGCCTCCCAAGTAGATTTCACAACTTTTGAGACAGCTTCTCATATTGTACGGATAGAACAACAGTAGCTAGCGAATAAAACTATTGGCAATCACTTGCCATTGTTCACGAGTTAAACTGTTATTCAATCCATCATTTAGACTACGAATCGTCTGGCTGGCTTCATCATACCAATACAAACGATTCTGGGAAGACCAACCTTTCGACCCTTTTTCAGTACCCGCCGCGATAAATACTGCCTCTTTCCCCGTGCCTGTCACAGACCATTTTTCGGCAGTCTGACCTTCCAAGATAGACACTTGCGTTATACCACCCATATAGGCGCTCTGACTTAAGGATAGTTCAATTGTTTGATCCTCCTTATGGTAGGAAACCTCAGCACTCTCTATGGCATTCACAGCGATCTTCTCCATAAACAGCTTTTGGCCTGTTTTATCGACCTTTGCTTTTTTTTGAAATTGTTCAAGCATTTCTTTATATTCCTTGTCTATCGGCCAGTAAGGAGGAGCGGCTTTAAAAGTGGCGTACTCAAATTCATAACCATTAGCGAGTATGGAAGGCAGCTCGGGCCAGAAATCGCCAGTCCCTTTTAATTCTTTTACGAAATCTTGATATTTAGAATACACCGGAGAACTGAAAGCGAACTGCAATTGATTTCCATAGCCTAAACCTTTGGCCAACTTAGTAAACTCAGTATCATTCACATAATAAGCAGCCATTTCTCCAGCATTCAAGTGAGCAAGCACCTGCTCTTTATAAGTCGCTAATAAACTCAGATACTTCTCTATCGCAGGAGAGGTCGAAGGAACAGGGGTATTATAGTGCACCGTCTTCACAACAGCCTTCCCTCCGCTGTTCACTAGTGTAATAGCTCCATCCGAAGGCTTGGTGATATCAATTGCAGACTGGCTATCACGTTCCGTTAAACTTCCAAGGCCAGACAGCTGAAAGGCACCAAACCCGATCATCCCCAGCAATATAGCTGCGGAGACTCCTGAGAGAAGTCTTTTCCTAAATTTAGATGGAAGCGGGATAGTCTTCTCTTGCGTCTGCATAACGGGAGCTCCCGGTTCTCCGAATGACTCCAGCTCGTCTCTGAGGTTCGTCATTTCTCCGTCCATCGTTTTTTGTTGATCATGAATTGCCCTTACCCGATTCATAACTGCTGCTTTTACATCTAGTTCGTCGCAGTTCCCCAATGCGTCCATTTTCTTTATCATTTTCTCTTCAACACAGCTTCGTTGCCCCACCATTCCGTCCCCCCTTTTTGAGCATCCATCATTTTGCCAAGCTTCGTAATCGTACGCCTGTATTTCTTCTTCACAGCATCAGTATTCTTATCGAGGATCTCCGCAATCTCCAGGAAGCTCTGTTCCTCAAAGATTCGCAGAACTAACAGATTTCGTTCATCTAATTTCAATTTCAAGAGGGCAAAGGTGAGATGTTCGTTAAATATGTAACGGTCCATCAACTGTTCCGGGCTTTCTGCAGGAGGATCCGGTTGAAAAAGCGCCATAATCTTCAAATGTCTTTGGCGTTTGCGGATCAGACTGAGGCAATGATGATAGGCAATTTTATATAGCCAGGAAGAAAAGCTCGCGATAGGGCGATATGTGCCTATATGCTGATATGCCTTCACTAGAATATCCTGTACCGCATCCTCCGCTTCTGTTCGACTCCCAAGCAGCCGGCAGCAATAGCGGTAAATCGGCTTTTGAAAAGCTTCGACGATAAGGGCATAGGACTCTACCTCGCCTGCCTGTACCCGAACGACGGTGTGTTCGATCCCGTCCAAAATCAGCAAACTCCCCTTTCACATAACCGTATAACCTTATAACTCTTATGATTATCCAAAAGGGACACTTTGGAAATATTTTTTTCATGAAAAGGAACAGACTGGCACATAATACCCTCATTCCTATAACAGAGAGGAGGTTCAGGATGCCAGCAGCCATCAAAGGCACAATTACTGTAGACGGCCAAGAGATAACCATCACCAACCCAGAGAAGCTGCTATGGCCGGATTGCGGGATTACGAAGCGGATCTATCTGGAAAAGCTCGCCGCCCTCTCTCCCTACCTGCTGCGTTATTGTCGAGATCGGCTGCTAACCGTAATACGTTATCCGCATGGTATCTCTGGAATGTCCTTTTATCAGAAAAATGCACCTGATCCTCTTCCAGCCTTTGTCCAGACCGCTGTTCACGAGAATATTAACTATATCAAGCTGCAAGGTTTACCTGAGCTGATCTGGCTGGGTAATCTGGCTGCTTTGGAGTTTCATCCTTCTTTGCATTATGTAGGTAGCGAGCTGCCTTGTGAATGGATGATTGATCTAGACCCGTCACGTGAGGTCGAGCCCCGTATCATGGAAGCAACTGCAATCGTAGGCACGGTCCTAACCTCCCTTGGTTTATCCTCTGTGCCCAAAACCTCTGGCGCTACCGGGGTGCAGATCATCGTTCCTATCGAGACTGGCGTTACTTTTGATGGATTGCGAAAAATCGGACACTTTGTGGGTCGTTATGTCACTGAAAAGCACCCCGATTTATTCACCTTGGAGCGTCTGAAGAAGAATCGGGGAGATAAAATCTATTTTGACTACCTCCAGCATTACAGTGGCAAAACATTAGCTGCACCTTACACACCACGTGCCAGGCCGCTTGCTACAGTATCCACACCATTACTCTGGAAAGAGGTTCAGCAAAACGTATCTCCTACTGATTTTCATCTGCTCAATATTGAGGAACGCCTGCAACAGATGGGAGATCTTTTGGAAAAAGTGCCACCGCAGCCCGTCAAACAACTCATTGCTAAGCTTCCATAGGGATGGAATGCCACGAATAATGCGCCCAAAAACAGCAATAAGCCCGCAGCATCATTTCATGCTACGGGCTTATCAGGCGTCCCACTCAAGGACAGAAGGTATATTGTATAAGAATACGGCATATCGAGTCTTGTTCACCGTATTTATTGCTCCATTATTCGTAAAAATACCTTCTTTCAGTTAATAGTACTAAAGTGCCCAGCTAAAACGCCTGCGGCGTCCTTTTAGGATGGTAAGCTAATGAATTGCTTTCTTCTTGAAACGGCCACCTTTAACATCATGAATGTTACCTATTGCGATGAATGCACCAGTATCCCAATCCTCAACAATGGATTTAAGCTTGGCTTCTTCCAAACGGGTGATAACCACGAAGATCACTTTCTTATTCTCCCCGGAAAATCCGCCTTCTCCATCTAAATAAGTAACACCACGTCCAAGACGTTCCGTCAAGGCTTCACCGATATCACGGAATTTATCACTAATAATCCATACCGATTTCGACTGATCCAGACCCTCAAGTGTAATGTCAATTACCTTGAATGCAATGTAATAAGCAATTAGTGAGAACATCGCATTATTCCAACCGAACACAAATCCAGCTCCGGATAAGATGAACAGGTTGAAGAACATAACAACTTCACCTACAGAGAAGGGAAGCTTCTTGGCTACTAGAATCGCAACAATTTCTGTACCATCTAGAGATCCGCCAAAACGTACAACTAGCCCCACACCTACACCAAGAATGATCCCCCCAAAAACGGCAGCAAGCATTGGCTCAACCGTAAAAGCATTCACATGATGCAACATTGAAGTACCAATAGACATAAGCACAATTGCATATAAGGTAGATAAGGCAAAGGTCTTACCGATTTGCTTATAACCGATTAACAAGAACGGAAGGTTTAACAGCGTCAATAAAATCCCCAGAGGAATGTCGAATAGATGTGATAAAATAATGGAGATACCGGTAATCCCACCATCAATCATTTGATTCGGTACGAGGAATATCTCAAGTGCAACAGCCATCATTGCTGCCCCAATGGATAACATGATCATTCGCTGCGCGAACTTAGCCATTTTATGTGTTCCGGTCTTCTGCAGCTTGTTCTTTTCCTCTTTGGCAATCATTTGTGGACTCACATTCATAGAACTCCCCCTACAATTTAACAGTATAGTGTTGAAACATTCGGAAGTATAATTATAATCTATACTTTCTTACATTTCTTCTTATACAATTATTATATCACAAAATAAGCCCTAATAATGATTGGAACACGTTATATCCTTCGAAAAATTCAGATTTAGTCCTCTTTCCGCTCATAATAGCGGAGATAACAACTGACACAGCCCTTCACCGAGTTTGACAATTCGCCCTCTCTCCTTAAACTTTACAGGATCAATAAATTCACTGTGCTTTTGATCCTTCTCAAACCCTGTGACTAGTGGGGATATAGCATCAGGATGTAGCAGCACAGCAGTCAATTCAAAGTTAGAATAAAAGCTGCGCATATCCAGATTTGCACTCCCCACTGTAGCGAGCAGATTATCGATAATCATGATTTTGGCATGCATAAATCCTTTAGTATAGCGGTAGAATTTCACTCCAGCGTCTTGTAAATTTTCTAAATAAGACAAAGAAGCATGATAGACAAGCACATTGTCAGGCTTCGCCGGAATGATAATTCTTACATCCACTCCACGAAGTACTGCACTTTTCAAGGCCCGGCAGATGGCAGGATCAGGAATAAAATACGGTGAAGTAATCCAAATCCGCTGATTAGCTGCACATAAGGCGGCAAAATACATCTCTTGAGAGGCGTCTATTGCAGCATCCGGACCACTCCCAACAATCTTCACGGCTTCTTGTGACTCACAATTATGTTTTGGGAACAGACGCGGATGGCTCATACTTTCGCCAGAGGCCAGTCTCCAATCCTTTAAGAAGACATACTGAATATAATATACCGAGTCTCCTTCGAGACGCAGATGGGTATCACGCCAATATCCCATTTTAGGATCCTTTCCCAAATAATCATCCCCTATATTCATGCCACCTGTGAAGCCAACGAGCCCATCGACCACCAGGATCTTCCGATGATTGCGGAAATTAAAACGACGGTCCACTAGAGAACTAATCAGAGGTAAAAAAAAGTGGAACTCCACCCCAGCATTTCTCATCGTGTGAATAAACCTACGACTTAATTTATGACTGCCCAGACCATCACAAAGCAAGCGTACCTTAACGCCTTGACGCGCCTTCCGAATCATAACATCTTGAAATTGCTCACCGATCTCATCATCACGATAAATATAAAATTCCATATGTATATGTTCTTTCGCTTCTTCCATAGCTTCCAGCATAGCATCATACGCTTCTCTCGCAGATGATAATACCCTGCTCTTGTTATGACCAGTAATTGGTCCTTCTGCGATCTTAGAAAGCAAACCCATTAGACCCTTATTATTCTCAAGCTGATCGTTCCCACTCTCAGTAACATCCTTTACTACCTTAATATTGCCAGAGACATGCGAACGAATTTCACGAAATAGTGTAGTACATCTTTTGTTTAATTTTCGATTCTGTCTATAATCACGGCCCAGAAAATAATAGAATGCCAGACCCAGCGGCGGACAACAGAATGAAATGAACAACCACGCCAATGCTCTTTGCGGGCGACGAAACTCCATAAATACAATTACTGCGACCTGAATAACAAAAAGACTTAGAATTATCGCAAAGATCTTCAATTCACTACCCCCTTCATTAATAAAACAGTTACCAATAGACTCGCTGCGACGATTCTATTACTGGTTTTGCCGTAACTCTCTTTCTTTATTCAAACAAACCGTTGTCATGTTCCTGAAAGATATGGAATACATAGAGTAGTAAGACAATTCGGGATGAGCCTATTGGAAGTAAGGTCGTTAGCTTCGTGTATCGTAAGGCGGCTGCCATATGCCGCAGAAAGGAGAAGCCATGAAGAGTCAGCCAGATCATAACCGGATTACGCTGCTCGTCGTAAGGGATGCCGGACGCCCAGTCAAACAACTTCAGATCTCCAAGCCACTTGCGTTCGCCCTACCGGCAGCAGCAGCCCTGTCCCTCTCCAGTCTGGTCACCTCTATGCATTTCCATGCCTCGCAGTCGATCTCACAACTGGAAGCTGAGGCAGCCGCACTATCACTAACCAATCTCCGCATGGAAATGAAGGTCGCTGACAAGGATAAGGATCTTATGCAGCTTCGTACTCAAGTCAGCGAGCTATCAGAAGAGGCAGATCATATTAAAGATAAGCTGAAGAGTGTAAATGCGCTGGAACAGGAGTTGCAGTCTTTGATTAACAAAAGCAAAGGCTCCGCCGCTGAAACAAAAGAATCAAAAACGGGATCAACCGCTTCAAACTCAACCTTAGGCTTATCGAGCCGTAACGCTGTGCCAATCCCAAATGAGACATCTTTTAAAGCTACAATCACATCACAGGTAGGCGGAGAATATATCGCGTCTTATCAGAACGAATCGCTGAATCTAGTGGAGGAAACAAAAGACGATTTCGAAGAGATCCACGGTATGCTCGATGAAATGGTGGAAAGTATTACTCAAACTATCACTCTGGCGGAGCATGCGAATAACGTTCAAGCAAATCAACAGGCAAAAAAAGCTCAAGCCGAAAAAGCCAGACAAAATGCAGCGGTACTCTGGCCTACCGATTCTAGGGTCATCTCCTCAAGCTTCGGCTACCGAACAGATCCTTTCAAAGGCTTATCCGCTTTCCATTCAGGTGTCGATATTGCCGGGAACTTAGGCGATCCTGTATATGCCGCCTTAGACGGGGAGGTCGTTACCTCCGAGCAGATGGGTGCGAGAGGCAAGTATGTCGTGATCAAGCATTCGAACGGGCTTGAAACCTGGTATATGCATCTGCAGGCAATGAATGTATCTGCGGGAGACAAGGTTAATAAGGGGCAGAAGATCGGCTTGCTTGGAAACACTGGTCGAAGCACAGGACCTCATCTTCATTTCCAGGTAGTGAAGCAGAATAAAACTGTGGATCCATTGGATTATGTTAAACCCTAAACGTTAATGTCAAAATATATGAAATAGGAGGAATTTATACATGTGGAATAAGCGGCAGCAGCGTGCCTCTATCAAGTCTACTGACTCTCTGATTGGGCATGGAGGTACGCTCGAGGGTAAAGTACATTGTGATACGAACCTGAGGATTGAAGGTACCTTTAGCGGAGAAATTATATGCAGTGGTATAGTCACTGTAGGTGAGGAAGGCACGGTGCGCTCCAGTATTAGGGCAGAAGAGATCGTTATCGCCGGTAAAGTATATGGAGATGTTACCGCAGACCGTAGGCTCATTATGACTGGTACTGGCGAGCTGCACGGTAATATTTCTGCAGGAGCACTAAGTATTATGGAGGGCAGCCTGCTTAATGGGTCCATCGCCATGCAAGAACAGCCCACCTCTGAACAAGCAGGTGAGCTCAAAAGTAATAAGAAAAAGGACAAGACAGCAAAACGTTCCTCCAAAGCAGAAGAAACGCTTGAAGCCGGTTAATCCTATTTTTATCCAGCAACGTCCCGTTTACGGAAGACAAACCAGGAAACTGCTAAGAATATAACATAATACACTGCCAGCACAGCAATGGAGAAGCCTAATGTAGCACCACCTGGACCAACATCAGATCCCATGTAGACCCTTAGATCCATATGAGTGAAAATTAAATATCTGGCCCATTCGAACACATCCGGATTAAGCAAAGCAGCGAAAATACCTTGGGCAAACATGATAAACATAGATAACCCTATCGCCAATCCACTTGCACGGAATACAGAGGAGATCATAAAAGCAAGCGTAACTGTCAAGAAAAGAGTGACATAGCGGCATAGGAGATCTATAAAGGAATACTCAGCAGGACTCCAAGCTGTAATCGAAGACAGTGTGTCTCCAGTTGGTGAGGCGAAAATAAACGATGAAGCTAAACCAAAAACAATCAATACTGCAGTACAAAGCAAGCTAAACAACACAATGCTAATGTATTTCGAGAGCAAGATCTGGGAACGGCTCCACGGGCGAATCAGCAGCATTTTGATGGTTCCCCAGGTAAATTCGCCCGCTACGGAGTCAGCGGCTATAACAACAACGAAGATCGTATTCAGGAAGAATACAACACTCACTATCATTTGGAAGCTGTCCCAAACGCCTAAGCGCGATGCAGGGTTATCCGTTGTGAAATACATAAGAGCCGGAAGAAACGCACTAAACACTGCTAGAATAATCAGCATAATCCATGTGCGAGCACGACTATATATCTTGATGTTCTCATTATGTATCAACGCTGTAAAATTACTCAATTCCTTCACCTCCTGTAACCTCTAAGAATTGATCCTCTAGCGTACGGGCAAGTGATTTGATACTGTACACTTTAATCCCACCAGCCACTAGTCTGGCATTAAACTCAGCAATTTCTTCACGTGCGGCCTCAACTACAAGCCCACCGCTCTTTAATGTTCCTTGTCCAATGAGAGCAAGTGCAGCTTCGGCATCGTCAACCTCAAACAAGGTTTCTCCGATAGGCATTGTAACATTGCCTACCTCTTTTAGCTGTTTTACCTCAAGCAGTTGCCCATTCTGAATAATAGCTACACTGTCACACATGAGCTCCATTTCGGAAAGTAAATGGCTGGAGACAAATACGGTTGTTCCTTCTTCACGACAGAGTAGGCGCAGATAGTCACGAAGCTCACGTATACCTTGTGGATCAAGCCCATTGGTTGGCTCATCTAGAACCAGTAGCTTTGGTCGGTTTAGTAGCGCCTGAGCTACTCCAAGTCTCTGACGCATACCTAGGGAATAAGTCTTCACTTTGTCATGAATTCTTTGACCAAGCCCGACCAGCTCCACAACCTCATCAATCCGTTGCTTACTGACTCCCGGTACCATCCGTGCAAATTGTCTAAGATTCTGATACCCGGACAGAAACTTGTACATTTCAGGATTCTCAACAATAGCCCCAACACTTGCAATAGCCTCTTTATAATTATTTTTAATACTATGACCACTAATCAGGACGTCCCCACTGCTAATGGAAATTAATCCCACCATCATTCGTATTGTTGTCGTCTTCCCTGCTCCGTTTGGTCCCAAAAACCCGAATATTTGACCCGGTGGGATATCCAGCGTTAAATCGCTCACCAGCGTCTTAGAGCCTATTTTCTTGGTAACTCCCTTCAGACGGGCAACAGGTTCAGACAGTATTTCTGTATTTGACACAGTATCACTCCCTTTCATTTACAAACAAGTTTACCATACCGTTTTTTTCAGAAAATTACAAAAAAGAAACAGTCTAACGTTCTTTAGACCAAGGATTCGATTCGATTTGAACAAAAAAGGACCTGGCCTCCCGCAAACGAAAGAGTCCAAGTCCCTTATATCACTTCATACAATATTACCTGTTTTCAGAATGCAGGTATTTAGCCACCTACACGTGCAAGCTCGCGCATATTCGCTTCAAATGCAGCCATCAAAGCAGCCTCGCCGGTCAATCCGGTTTGCTCCACTTTGCGAATCTGCTCCATCATCCGTTTGTAATCCTTCGGAATGACACGAACAAACTTCGGCAAGCTATCTGCCCACTGATCCAATACCCGCGCTCCCGCCTTACTGCCTGTAAGCTCTACATGACGGCTAATCAGCTCGCGCAGCTCTTCGATCTCTTCTGGCTCTTCCACTCTCTCGAGAAGTACCATCTCGAGATTGCAACGGCCGATGAAGGATCTCTCTGGGTCGTAAACATAAGCGATACCACCTGACATCCCTGCCGCAAAGTTACGGCCTGTTTCACCAAGAACAACCACACGGCCTCCAGTCATGTATTCACAACCGTGGTCACCCACACCTTCTACAACAACCTTCGCTCCAGAATTACGAACGGCAAAGCGTTCACCGGCGATACCGTTGATATAAGCTTCTCCAGCTGTTGCTCCGTAGAATGCAGTATTTCCGATAATGATATTGTCCTCAGCTGCAAAGGTAGCTTTTGGAGATGGTTTGATAATAATCTTACCACCCGACAGTCCCTTACCAACGTAGTCATTGGAATCGCCTTCCACCGTAAGTGTGATCCCCTTAGGCACGAATGCACCTAAGCTTTGACCAGCAGAACCGGTGAAATGAAGACGAATCGTATCATCAGGCAAACCAGCTGCCCCGTATTTACGTGTCAGCTCGCTACCGAGGATGGTTCCAACGGCACGATTAACGTTCGTAATCGGTAACGATGCTTCTACAGCCGTTCCAGATTCCAGTGCAGGTGCAGCCAGATCCAGCAGTTTAGAGACATCAAGCGTCTCTTCCAGACCATGATTCTGACGTTTACTGCAGAAGCGTGTGCTTCCCTCTGGCATTTCCGGCACATGCAGCAGACTACTCAAATCTACGCCCTTCTTCTTCCAATGCTGCGAAGCTTGAGCAGCGTCTAAGCAATCTGTACGGCCAACCATCTCTTCAATCGTACGGAAGCCAAGACTCGCCATAATTTCGCGTAAATCCTGTGCCACAAAGGTCATAAAGTTAACTACATGCTGTGGATCACCCGTAAAGTTCTTACGAAGATCTGGATTTTGTGTCGCTACACCAACCGGACAAGTATCCATTTGGCAGACACGCATCATGATACAACCCACAGCTACTAACGGAGCAGTAGCGAAGCCATACTCTTCAGCACCCAGTAATACAGCTACGGCTAGATCGCGTCCGCTAAGCATTTTTCCGTCTGTTTCCAGTACAACGCGGTCACGCAGATTGTTCAGCATCAACGTCTGATGCGTTTCGGCCAAGCCAAGTTCCCATGGCAGACCTGCATGACGAATGGAGTTCATCGGAGATGCACCTGTCCCCCCGTCATAGCCACTTACCAGGATAATATCAGCGCGCCCTTTGGCTACGCCAGCAGCAATCGTACCTACTCCGACCTCAGAGACGAGCTTAACATTAATATTTGCACGTGGATTGGCATTCTTCAGATCGTAGATCAGCTCTGCCAAATCCTCAATCGAATAAATATCATGATGCGGCGGAGGTGAAATCAAGCCCACACCAGCTGTTGAACCGCGCACTTCAGCCACCCATGGATAAACTTTACGTCCTGGAAGCTGTCCGCCTTCCCCTGGTTTAGCACCCTGAGCCATCTTAATCTGGATCTCATCAGCGTTAACAAGATAGTTAGATGTAACTCCAAAACGTCCGGAGGCTACTTGTTTAATCGCACTGCGGCGGGAATCGCCGTTGCTGTCCGGGATATAGCGGGCTGGATCTTCTCCGCCCTCACCAGTATTGCTCTTACCACCGATCCGGTTCATCGCAATAGCGAGGGTCTCATGTGCTTCCTTACTAATGGAACCAAAGGACATCGCACCCGTCTTAAACCGTTTCATAATGGACTCTACTGGTTCTACTTCTTCTAATGGAATAGGTTCATAAGCTGACTTGAACTGCAACAAGGAACGAATTGTCAGATGCTTCTCACTTTCACCTTGAACAAGTGCAGCATATTTCTTATACAACTTATAATCCCCACTACGCACGGAGTGCTGAAGCAGATGTATGGTCTGTGGGTTGAACAAATGATCTTCCCCATCGTTTCGCCATTGATAATCACCACCGGAATCAAGCACTTTATCATTTCCGTCTTTTTCCGTGAAAGCACGGTTATGATGGATAAGTGCCTCAGTTGCTACTTCCTCCAGACCAATACCGCCAATGCGGGAAGGTGTCCAAGTAAAGTAACGATCCACGAATTCCGAGTTCAGACCCACAGCTTCAAAGATCTGCGCGCCCCGGTAGGATTGAATAGTCGAAATCCCCATTTTGGAAAGAATCTTAACTACGCTCTTAGTCGCAGCTTTAATATAGTTCTTCACAGCCTTCTCATGCGAGATTCCCCGCAGTAAACCTTGGCCGATCATATCATCCAAGCTTTCAAAGGCCAGATACGGATTGACTGCACTCACACCATAACCAAGCAGAAGTGCATAATGATGGACTTCACGAGGTTCACCGGATTCGAGTAAAATACTAACTTTTGTCCGTGTTCCTTGACGGATCAGATGGTGATGTAGACTTGATACCGCAAGTAGAGCTGGAATTGCAGCATTCTCACGGTCCACACCGCGGTCCGTCAGAATCAGAATGTTATGACCTTTAGCCATAACGCGATCAGCAGCCTCATTCATACGCTCAAGCGCGATACGCATTCCTTCTGCTCCGAGCTCAGCTGGGAAAAGAATCGGAATAGACATCGACTTGAAGCCTGCACGACGAACATGACGAATTTTAGCAAAATCTTCATTCGAAAGAATCGGTGTGTGCAGCGAGATTTGGCGACAGCTTTCTGGTTCTGGTTTAAGCAAGTTACGCTCTGGTCCAATCGTAGTCGTAGTAGAGGTAACCAGCTCTTCGCGAATAGCATCGATTGGTGGATTCGTTACCTGAGCAAACATTTGTTTGAAATAGTTATATAGACGTTGCGGACGGTCTGAAAGCACAGCGAGCGGCGCATCATAACCCATGGAACCTACAGCTTCAGCGCCAGTAGATGCCATTGGTTCAAGCACCTTGCGCAAGTCCTCAAAAGTATAGCCGAACGCTTGCTGCAGCTGCTGAACATTGTCATGCTTAGGATTTGGTAGCTCAGGCGCATCTGGAAGCTCTTCGAGACTAATCAAATGCTCATCCAGCCACTGGCGGTAAGGCTTCTCAGTGGCGATAGCCGATTTGACTTCCTCATCGGAGATAATACGGCCTTCCTTCGTATCCACGAGCAGCATGCGTCCAGGCTTCAGGCGGTCTTTATATAAGATGTCCTCTGCTGGAATGTCCAGTACACCCGCTTCGGAGGATAGAATAATCATGTCGTCCTTTGTTACATAATAACGAGCAGGTCGCAAGCCGTTACGGTCGAGAATAGCGCCGATTTGCACACCATCTGTAAAGCCCATTGCAGCAGGTCCGTCCCATGGCTCCATCAAAGTGCTGTGGTATTCGTAAAAAGCTTTCTTGTCGGCGTCCATACTGTCATGATTGCTCCATGGTTCAGGAACCATCATCATGGCTACTTGTGTCAAGGAGCGTCCGCTCAAATAAAGAAACTCAAAGGTATTATCGAACATTGCAGTGTCCGATCCATCCGGGTTTATAACAGGTTTGATCTTGCTCAGATCTTCGCCGAACACTTCACTCTTGAACAGCGACTGGCGGGCATGCATCCAGTTCACATTTCCGCGCAAGGTATTGATCTCACCATTGTGGATCATAAAGCGGTAGGGATGCGCACGTTCCCAGCTTGGGAAGGTATTCGTACTGAAACGGGAGTGAACTAACGCGATTGCTGATTCCAGCTCTTCGTTCTGCAAATCCAGGTAGAATTGTCCGACTTGTTCTGTAGTCAGCATGCCTTTGTACACGATCTTACGACATGACAAGCTTGGGATATAGAAGGCTTCAGCCTCTTCTACACCACCGTAGCGAATCGCAAGCTCTGCACGTTTGCGGATGACATAAAGCTTACGTTCAAAAGACAATTCGTTCGTAACCGAGGCCGAGCGACCGATAAACACTTGGCGCACAAAAGGTTTTGCAGCCTTCGCGGTTTTGCCAAGCATTTCATCATAGGTAGGTACATCACGATAGCCGAGTACTTCCTGACCTTCTTCAGCAATAATTTTGCTTAAGAGTGCCTCATGTTGAGCCCGAACTTTCTCGTTATGAGATAGAAAAATCATACCTACGCCATAATGGCCTTGTTCCGGCAAAGCAAAGCCAAGATTTTGGGCTTCACTAGCAAAGAAACGGTGCGGAATTTGAAGCATGATACCTGCTCCGTCACCAGAGTTGGGTTCGCTACCTTGTCCGCCACGATGCTCCATATTAAAGAGCATTGTTAAAGCGTTACTAACAATATCATGGGACGGTTTGCCTTTAATATGGGCTACAAATCCCATGCCGCAAGCATCTTTTTCGAACTGGGGATCATACAGGCCCTGTTTTCCGGGCAGTTCAGTGTGTCTCATCGAACGCAACCTTTCTATTATAAAGTATGGCGTAATCTTTGGAAAATTTTTCAGATTAAAATTTTAATAATTATTCAAGCCAGATTAGTGCTATTATTTTATCACCGAGGTGACAACAGCGCAATTTAAACTTTTTTATGATGCTGATTAACATTTCTTTTTGCGACACAGCTTTAGTGGACAAAAGTTTAAAAAAACTCATCTATGTATAATTATGCATAAATGACGCATAAGAACTTATGCAATGAAAGCGTTTCAAGAATTTTCATTACCCTTGAATGTTTGCAAGAAAAAGGGTGCTATGATTTAAACTCAAAAAAAGCGCCCCCCGGAGGAGACGCTTTTTAATTACTTTTTTTAAAATTATACAGTCATAGCTTGTTCACTATTCATTCCAGCTTCATTGTCCCGACTGCGGGTCATGAAGTAAGCGAAAGTAAGAGCAAGGAACCCAAGACCGAAGATTGCAAGCACACCTACGTCACTCCACATTGCACTGAAGTCCCCTGTAGAAATTACTGATTTAAGACCACTAACTGTGTAAGTCATAGGAAGCAGTGGGTTAAAGAATTTCATCCAGTTCGGGATCAATTCAAGTGGGAATGTTCCGGCACTAGTTGTTAATTGGAAAATAAGAATAACGATAACAACAAAACGTCCCGGTTGATCCAGCCAAGTAACAATGGATTGAATTACCCATGTGTAAACTAGACTAGTCAAGAATGTAAATAGGAAGAATAGCGGTACACTTTGTACTTCTAGTCCAAGTCCGTACAATACAACCACAGCAGCCAGCATAGACTGGATAAAGCTCATGATTGAGAACGTAAGCGTACGGCTGATAAAACGATTCATACGGCTTGCGCCTATTACAGCTGATTCACGCATTGGAATAACAATCGTAGAAATCAGAGCACCTACAAACAACCCAAGAGATAAGAAGTAAGGAGCAAATCCTGTTCCGTAGTTTGGTACATGATTTACAACTTGATCCTCAACCACAACCGGTTGTGCGAACATTTCCATCATTTTATCTGACTTATTCACACTGCCTGTTTTCTCAGCAGCATCTCCAAGCTTAGTTGCCAGTTCTGTTGATCCAGATTTCAGATCATCCATACCATCTTTCAGCTCGCCTGCACCGTCAGCCAGTTTTTTCGAACCATCTGCTACAGCACTGATACCGGAACCTAGTTCGCCTACACCGCTTAGCAGTTTTGAGGTACCATCGCCAAGTGCTTTACCGCCTTCAGCCAGCTTGCTGCCTCCAGCTGCAGCTTCTTTAAGCTTCGCACCAAATTGTTGCATCCCTGCATTCAGCTTATCGCCACCCGTTACAAGTGCAGATGCGCCTTGTGCCAGTTTTTGTTGTCCTGTCAAAAGCTGTGTGCTACCAGCATTTAATTGCTGTGCTCCATCATGCAACTGAGTTACACCATCAGCTACCTGCTGTGAACCCGAATGCAGTTGAGTTGCACCTTGTGCCAGTTGCTCTTGCCCACTGTGGAGTGCAGTAGCACCCTGTGCCAGTTGCTCTTGGCTTTGTTGCAGTTGCTCACTACCTTGTGCAACAGCTGCACTAGCTGCTAGGAGCTTCTGTACGGCTGGATTCTGTGCCAGCTCAGGACTAGCCTGTGCCAATTGCTGCAACCCTTGAGCGACCGCTTTAGCGCCCTCAGTAACCTTTGTGCTACCTTCTGCGGAAGCCTGCAAGCCTGCTTCTAGCTTCGCGCTGCCATCAACGGAAGAGGTTAAACCTGCTTCCAGCTTCGCGCTGCCGTCAACTAAAGATTGTGTTCCTGCTTGTAGTTTAGTAGTACCATCCACAGCAGACTTCGTTCCTGCTTGAAGCTGTGTGGCACCTGTTACAGCTTGCTTCAAGCCATCACTAAGCTGTTTACTGCCGGCAGCGCTTTGAGCAACTCCGTCTTGAAGCTGCGTATGTGCAGTAGACAGTTGTTGCAATCCGCTTGCCAACGTGGTTGATCCTGTTTTAAGCGCCGTAGCACCTGCATTCAAATCAGTCACACCTTGTGTAAGGGGTTCTACACCATTTTGAAGTTTACCTGTACCATCTGTCAGTACAAGAAGATTATCTTTCAGCTTCAAGGCTCCGTCATCTAGCTTACCAGCGCCATCTGCGATCTTGGAAGCTCCATCTCCTGCTTCGCCCAATCCATCAGATACTTCTGTAATCTGATTGAATACAGACTCCACATAAGCTTCTGTTACTTTAGCAGATACTTTATTTTTAATTTCTGCTACAGCCGTCCCACCGATTTGACCGGCCAGGAAGTTGTAGCCTTCATTTGGCTCATAAATAATTTTTGCCGGTTGTGGTTCATCATCCAAAAGCGTTGTTGCTTTAGCAGAGAAGTCTTCTGGAACAATAATCGCCATATAATAGGTATTGTCCTTCATTCCTGCTTGCGCTTCTTCTAGTGAAACAAAGTTCCATTGAAAGCCATCGGTTACCTTAAGCTCCTCAACCAGATCATCTCCGGCCTGAAGTTGTTTTCCTTCATAATTAGCACCGACGTCTTGGTTGACCACAGCAACCGGTAACTCATTCATCTTGCCATACGGATCCCAGAATGCCTTTAGGAAGAATCCGCTATACATCACCGGAATAAATAGGATGGCAATCATCGGAATCAGCACCTTTGGATTTCTCAGTGCTGCGCCAAGATCCTTGGTAAATACGGATAATGATTTCATTCTGGTTCTCTCCTTATGAGCTTATGCTCTCTTTAAAATGCTTTGTTTGCGAAATATTACGTAACACTAGGTGACCATTTTCCCCATCTGGTCAATTCAGGGGATAAAAAAACGCCTTTCGGCTCTTCTTCAATGCCTAAAACAGTTTGGAAGTTGTTAAGGGAAAGCAATCTGATCACGCCATCCCTATCCTGAATCAACGCTTACTGTGCCAATCCTTCGGCGAGAAACAAATGAAAGTACATCTTGATCTGTTCCTTGTCCAAGGGAGTATGTGTTTTATTCAGTTCAGCAGTCAATACAATATATAGCCTGAACATGACTACAGATACGATTTTAGGATCGCAAGGTTTGATTTCTCCCTTTTCAAGGGCTTGTTGCACCTCCCGTTCTAAATATTCTAAAACTAAGTTCTCGATCTTCTCGAGCCCTTCTCCTGCCTGCGGCGTTCCGAATTCGCGACTCTCCTGGGAAAGCTTGATGAATAGCTCCTGCTCACTTCGAAATTCCAGCAGGGCATCCAGCACACGATGCAGGTTATCAAAGAAAGGTCTGTCTCGCCTGATCTCGCGATCAGCAATCATCTTCATTTCTACCATCATATCGCGCAGGATCTCATCAAACAATTGCTCTTTGTTTGTAAAAAAGGTGTAGATGGTTCCTTTCCCGACATTTGCGATCTTAGCAACCTGATCCATGGTAGTCGCCTTATAGCCGAATAATGAAAATGATTTTGCTGCGGCCTGAAGCACCTGCTGTCTTCGATCCACCACTGCCACCTGTGCCCACTTCCTTTCTCCAGAAAATATCATTACCGCTGACTATCTGACCACTTTACTAATCCGGTCAATTGGTCATTCATTACTTTAACATGTAGCTTTGCAGTTTGCAATACTTTAGAAAATCTTTTATTTTTTTATTTATTGCAGGGTTTTAACTTTCTATTTACGTCTTATTTGTATAATGTGAGTAGAGAACAGTTTTCCCTCATCTATTTAAGAAGAAATTCCGCATTTCTATTGAAAAGGAAAGTAGCAGGTGAACTTATGCGAAAGAAAAGAGTACTGCTGTTTTCGGAAGGCTTCGGTACGGGCCACACAGGAGCAGCCTATGCTCTGGCCGAAGGAATAAAGCTGCTGAATCCGGATGTCCAGTGCCGAGTCATCGAGCTAGGTAAATTTCTTAACCCGATGGTCGCCCCATGGATTCTTTCCGCTTACCGAAAAACAGTTAGCAGCCAGCCTAAGCTGGTCGGCATGATGTATAAGACACAATATCATAAATCATTGAACCCGTTGACTAAGATGGCACTTCATCGGATTTTTTATACACATGCCTCTCAAGTGATCGAACAGCTAAAGCCTGATTTGATTATTTGCACACACCCCATTCCGGCCGCTGTCATTTCCAGACTAAAGCGTCGTGGATTGGAGGTTCCGCTGTATACGTTAATTACAGATTATGATGCACATGGTAGCTGGGTAAATTCCGAGGTCAATCGATATCTCGTCTCTACCCCACGCGTCAAATCAATTCTAACAGGCCGAGGGATTGCTCCTGAGCTTGTAACGGTCACGGGCATTCCTGTGCATCCGAAGTTCTGGGAACGATCCAACAAGACGCTGCTCCGCAAGGAACTAGGTCTAGCCGATATCCCTACTGTTCTCATAATGGGTGGAGGCTGGGGACTGATGTTCGGCAAAGAGATTATGAATTCACTCACAGCCAGAATGGATAACATCCAACTTATCTTCTGTATGGGCAGTAACGAGAAGCTTATAGCTAAAATGAAGTCCAATCCAAGGCTTAATCATCCTAACGTCAAGATTCTTGGATACACCAGTGAAATCAATAAACTTATGGATGCTTCCGACCTTCTAATCACAAAGCCTGGCGGTATGACCTGTACCGAAGGTCAGGCTAAGGGAATTCCAATGCTCTTCTATAAAGCTATTCCAGGTCAGGAAGAGAAAAACTGCCAATATTTCGTAGAGCTAGGACTAGCAGAGGTACTTGACTGTGAGGTAGTGAACAAATGGTTCTCTATGATGCTTCGTGAGTATTCTGTTCTCGAAGAACAGCGTAAACGCCGTCTAGCCCCTGATAAACATCAACCGCAAAGTTGCGCGACTACCGTTCTGCAGATGTTAGGCAACCCCGCAGACAAAACAGCTGATATCAGAGGAGCAAGATCTCAAGCCCGAGGCGAAGAGCCTGTGTGCATTACACCATAAAGAAAAGCAGGTAGCCAGGGAAATCCCCGGCTACCTGCTTTTTTGTGTAAACATGTAATTAGGATTTATTAAATTTCTATACTTTCACCAGCTTTAAGCGGGAATCCCTCTATCCCCTCTTGTCGCAGACGATTACAGAAATCCATAGCATCCTGAGCAATATCCGGAAATGTATTGTAATGAAGTGGTATGACCTTGTCCGCTTGAAGCCAGCGCGCAGCAAGGAGCGCATCATCCGGTCCCATGGTCAGCATATCGCCAATTGGCAGAGCCGCCAAATCAATCGCAGTTCTTTCACCAATCAGACGCAGATCGCTGAATAGTGCGGTATCACCTGCATGGAATAACGTCTTCCCCTCAATCGTCAATAAAATACCTGCGGGCTGTCCAGCATAAATCCAAACGTCGCCTTCCTGAATCGATGAGGAATGAAACGCCTGAGTATATTTAACGTTAATGGCATCATAAATATGACTGCCGCCTATATTCATATGTTTTACCTTGGCACCCTTCATTCGGCAGTATTCTGCAAGCTCAAAAACAGCAAAGATCGGACAATCATTCTGTTTGGCAATTTGCACAGCATCACCTAAATGATCCGAGTGACCGTGAGTCAGCAGGACAGCATCTACAGTAATGTCATCAGGTGAAATACCGGAGTTCGGATTTCCTGACAAAAAAGGGTCAATAATAACTTTCGCTTGCTCTGTTTCTACCAGCAGCGCTGAGTGTCCGTAATAAGTGATCTTCATGACAATTCTTCCACCTCCAGGGTTATATAGTCTAGTTTACCCTATAAATAGCTGAGGTTCACAGATAAGGTCAATTATTTATAAAACGTATGATTACCAATGGTCTTCACATACTCCTGCGAATGATGTACGGTAAGATCCTGCGCAAGCTTAAGCGATAGGAAAAAATAAGTACTATCGGGAACTTCCTTCACCCCAGAGAGCGCCGCGTTCACCGCTTTAATACTATCATCATTAGGCTTGACACGTTTAAGACGCCCGTTAGCTACAGGACTGAATTGATGCTTTTGATAAATGACCTTATATATCGTGTCGGGGAAATTGGCTGACCGTAGCCTATTCAGAACAACGTTGGCAACTGCCACCTTGCCCTGGTACGGTTCACCTTCCGCCTCTGCCATTACAATTTTTTGTAGCAGAAGCAGTTCTTCTTCGGATACTGCGTAGCGCCGGGTTGCTTTACTTTGCTGCTCCTGGCTTAATAGCTCGGTCCGAGAGAAGTATAATGTTGTGAGGGGATTTTTCTGAGATGCCGAGACTGTCTTAACTACAGTCTGAGCGCTCTTTTTCGCTGTCGCTTTCTGCGCAGCTGAATTAGATTGTGCTACATCAGCCTTTACCCGAACTATGGAAGCCTGCGATGTATTTTGTGGCTTTATTTTATTCTTACTAAGCCATTCTACACTCTGCTCTGGTTTCCAAGTGGAACTGAACAGGTTAACTGTGCTGTAAAGCTTATTCGTTTGTGAAACTTTTGTAGTGCCCCTCGTCTTACTAGATTTTGATTCTTCTTGCAAATAATTAATTACCGATGCTCGGCTGGTGGATTGCAGCTTATCCATCTGCAGATTATCTATTTTCCCCTCGGCAACCTGATTAGGCTGCATTAAGCTTATGGCAGAGAAACACACTAGTATAACGCCAACAAGCAACGCGATACAGCGGTTTTGTTTAAAGATTAACATGATATTCCTCCTATTTCACGGCACATTCCTATTGTATGTAACCGAAAACGGAAGCTTTGAAAACTTAAATACCGATTTTAAAATGTAATATTTTCAATCATTTCATACATAGGAATGGCATACATTCTGGTAGCATACAACACAAAACTATCAATCGTCCAGTCTCTATGAAAGATTTTTGATCTTTTTTCATCATCCAATTTCAGTAAATTTTCCAGCAATTTATCATCAAATGAAATTTTTCCAAGGTACTTTCGAGCCACTGTGAGATGTGGTTTGTACTCCCTGGATTCGGCCGAAAAACCTAAAGGAAGTGTAGCAGTGTGTACTCTCGCAGCCAGTAAATTCAGCTCTTCTAGTTCGCCAGAAACCCCTACCCATAAAACTTTTGGAGCCTTTGGCAGACCAAATGTATTCCATTTGTCTAAGGATAGTTTGAAGGGGCTGCATTGCTCTGACATCTGCTTCAACGACATGATTAAATCCGGGATTTTCGTCTTTGGGGTGTCTCCTAAAAATTGCAGGGTAATATGATAATCCTCTGGATGAGTCCATTTTGCAAAATGAAACTTTTGAGATAGGTTAGAGCACTCTTCCGCCACGACTTGTTGAAGTTCTGAGGGTAATTTCACAGCAATAAATAATCGTTCTGAATCTTTATCCGACACTTTAGCATCCATATCAATTTCACCTTCTCCTATAGATTTGGTATCCTTATCCTATAACATTATCCATTTTCATCAAACCTTAGAGCAGGAGGAATACATCATGACTAAGTCCATAGTATGTCTACAACCACTTACAGCCGAGCAACAAGAAAGGATCAAAGCAGCAGCCCCCGGTTATACATTCATACAAGGTGACGGCAAAAATCCGGATTTACAGCTGCTAGCTGATGCTGAAATCGTAATTGGCTGGGCTAAAGGTATCGCCGATACGCTTCTTCGTCCAGATTCGCCCCTTCGCTGGGTCCAATCCTGGTCTGCTGGAATTGAGAAGCTCCCGTTAGAGCGTTTTAAGGAACGTGGAATCCTATTGACTAGTGGGAGCGGAGTGCATGCCGAGCCTATTTCTGCGGTAATCTTTGGCTTCATGCTTCTCTTCACACGTAATTTACATACAGCCGTTCGCAATCAGATGAACCGCTACTGGAATTCTGACGGAAGTGAGAGTGAATTGTTCGGAAAGACAGCCGTTATTGTTGGAACTGGAGCCATCGGCAGTGAAACTGCCAGAATCGCTAAAGCTTTCCGGATGAAGACGATCGGAGTAAGCCGCTCAGGCAAGCCACTCGCTGATTTTGATCAAGTATATACCACTGACCATCTGCCAGAAGCTGTGAGCCAAGGCGACTTCATCATCAATATACTCCCTATCACCGATGAAACTAAGCAATTATTTAATACTGCGATCTTCTCTGCCTTTAAACAAGGCTCCTATTACATTAACGTTGGACGTGGAGCGACTACTGATACTGAGGCTCTAATCCACGCACTGAATCGCGATCAGCTTCGTGGTGCGGGATTGGATGTATTCGAAACCGAACCTCTCCCGCAGGATCATCCACTTTGGACTATGGAGCAGGTAGTCATCACTCCTCATTCTGCTGGCATAACCGATCAATACGCTAATCGAATCGTAAATATTTTTACCGAAAATATAAATTCCTATTTATCTACTGGCACTCCATCCCTAAATCTCGTTGATTATGCCCGCCAATATTAAATTTAGTATTTGATTATTAAGAACACTTGTTCTATAATAAAAAAATCCAGGAATCAAACATAAAGAAAGGCTAGCGAAATGGATGTTACTGTCACACAATACAATGAGGAATGGAATCTTATCTTCCAAGAAGAATCTCGTAAGATTAAAGAGATCTTCGCTGATGCACTTATTGATATTCACCATATTGGCAGCACTTCTGTTACGAATAGAACTCATCACATTCATGTCTTTCAAATCGATAACAAGATAGACATCGATCGTCATTTGGCAGTAAGGGACTACCTTAGATCACATCCAGAGGCAGCAGAACAATACGGTAATCTAAAAGAGGATCTTGCGAATCAATTTCCGAAGGACATTGAAGCTTATATGGATGGGAAAGAAGCATTTGTCACCGAACTAGAAAGAACAGCGCTTGAATGCTATTCAAATCATTAACTATAAACTGATCAGACAAAATAGTCCCTGCATGTCTATTAGGCAATCCTAATGGACATGCAGGGACCCTTATTTCACACCTGGATCGCAGCGCGCTTAATTAGAAGCTATGATCTCGTCAATATAAGCTGTAGCGGTTCCAGCAGTAGAAGGTGTAACAAACTGAATGCCAATGGCATCCACTTTCTTCAAATTCTCAGGCGATAGATTGGAATTGTTGCTGAGATCAATCGTGAACTCCGTGAATCCATCCTGAGCAGCTATCTTCGCACCCGAATCTACCCATACTGCATAGCCACCTAATTGAAGAAACAGCTTCGCTTGAACATCAGGCTGGTCAGAGACGATTCTAACTTTAGCAGTAAGCTTGGAGAATGAGCTCAGATCAAGTGCAGCTACTTTTGATGCTGCTATAAAAGGATCTTTATCCTCTCCATTCCATGCGAAATCAAGCTTCAAAGATTGATTACCTTCAGCATATACATCGGAAGATACTGTGGCTGTACCAGAATTGATAGCCCAACCGTCATTCCCCGTCTCGAAGCCATAGTGAACATCCGGGACAGCTTTCTCCAGGGATACTTCCTTCAAATAAAGCTTCGCAGTTCCTCCATCATTGGAAACATCCTCAATTTTAATCCCAATCGTCTTTACAGCAGCCAAATCTACGCCCACCCCTGCTGCTGCAGTTGGCAGTGAAATAGATAAGGTCGTATAACCCTTAGAATCTACAGGCACAGGATCACCGCTGTCGCTCCATTTCCAGTCCGCACCTGTCTTGATGAATAGACGCGCTTTAGCTGCACCACTCGAGAGCTTAACCTTAGCGCTGATCGTATCCAGCCCTATAATATTCAGCTTCTCAGGATTAATAGCAAGTTCAAAGGATTCTTTGGAGCTGCCATTTGTATCATTGCCAGTATTAATCAAATCAAATTGTACACTTGCCGCTTCTTCATTGGCATCAAATATTGGAGGTTGAGCGTTGGCAGACGAACCATTTGTTATAGCCCATCCTGCAATATCAGCTTCTGTAGCGAAGGCGTACAACACGCCAGGCTCATGTCCTTGGGAACCTCCATTTCCTTCTTCCGACATATCCGGAAGTGTCCCGTCATAGACTGCTTGAATATCGTCAAAGTAGAGCGAACCTTCGTGGCTCTGTCCGTCCATCGCATTCACATACAAATTAAAGCTCTGAACTTGCTTCAATCTTTCCTGTGTAAGCTCTCCGGCTTTTCCCCAGCTCATCTCCGTCAAATTCTTCAAACTTAATACTATTTTACCGTTCTTGTCTGGATTAATGACCGGATAGGCCTCGAAATATCCGCCATCAATGACAAGCTGCACCACTAGCTTAAGCGGCTCACCTTTCTCAGCATAAGCGTTGTCTCCATCGGAAGCTACCCACATACTGAGTGCATTATAGTCGGACCAGTCCAGCGAACCCAGACTTTTACCTACTCCGGTATAACCTGCATTATTAATCGTATAGTGCAGTTTCATTCCGTAATCCCCGGATGCCTTATGCTCGGAGCTTAAAGATACGCTCACATCATCTCCGCCAGCCTTAGGATATTTGGCTACCAGTGCTTCATCACTTGAGCCATAAGATTCAAAATTATCTACCAGTGCTTTGTCAGCAACAGGTGCAGTATACGTATTATAAAGACCGATATTATCTACATAGATTGGCAATTCACCTTTCACTTCCAAACCACTGCCAACCAGAGATATCGCTAGACCAGTGGCTTCGGTTGATTTAGCGGCATTATCCAGATCAATCGAAACATCAAATTTATAATACTGTGATCCACCCACGTTAACTTTCTCAAGATCGGACAAAGATTTATAGGATGAGTCCATGCCATACTTTGTATCCCAATCTGGTGGCAACTGAATCACACTGCGTACCGCAGCATTGTTTGCCTCATTCTGAGCAGCCTCCGGAATTAACACGGAGAACTTCACACGTGTAACTTGAGACAGGTCCACTCCATCCAGTGCAAGATCATTCAATTGCAGCTTCAGTTCCTGCCAAGTATCCTCAGCAGACAGCCCTTCTGTAATGTTAATAACAAGCTTACCGTCAGCATCTAGTGACGCATGCTGCAAGACCGTCTTGATCGTCTCTGCGTTATTGGCGAGCCCTGACCAAGTACCATTGTTTTGGATTTGCTCCAAATCCTTGTCAGTATCAAAAGTAAGTACCTTTATTGGCGCTTCATTGATTTTTAAGAATACAGAATTAGTCTGTGTAAGTGTAGCATCTCCAGTTCCATATGCCCTCACTGTAATCTCTGCTGAACTGCCATTCAGACTAGCGTCTGGCTGCCATGAAGCGCTATAGTAACCGTCCGCACCGAGCGTCATTTCCACCTCTACTCCAGAATCACCCACAGTATAAGTCACTTTGCTAGGCACTGCATTTAATACCTTGGCCCGAATGACGGTTACGGCATCTGTTACTGTACTGATATTATTCGGAGTTACAATGTGGAGGAAAGGTTTCTTTCCTGCCACTTCAACCTCGAGATTGTACTTATTATCATCTTTCACATCGCTCGCAAAAGCCGTGAAATCATCTTTATAGAAATTCACAAAATCAGGAAGCAACTCATGATCTGCTTTGTTAGGAACATTCTTATAAGGAACATACAGATTATTACCTTCACCAAAGTTCGCCCAAGTCAGCATATAAGATATTTTTGCCGCATCAGGGTCAGCCTTGATCGCATTCAATACTTTAGTGAACCATTCCAGCTCATTATTGCCTGTTGTTTTCATACCAGCAGCACTATAACCATACTCAGATAGGGTAACAATCTTACCTTTGTCTTGAGCAAGCTGAGAAATCATCTTAAGGTCTTTAACAAGACCATTGAGGAAAGCCTCCGAACCGGCATTCTCCTTGTTGTCATACTGATCCATTCCAAGAATATCAACAAATTGATCACCTGGATAAGTCGTTAAATATTCACTTTCATTTCCATTAAAAGATCCGTTTGGTGAGAATACATAAAGGAAGTTATGAACGCCTTTAACATCACGTAGGTATTCAACTGTATATCTGTACAGTTCCGCGTATTCACTCTTTGTCGTTGTAGCCGCACCCCACCAGAACCAACCTCCATTTTGTTCGTGGAAAGGACGGAACAGAACTGGAATCAGGTTGCCATCGTCATCCTTAAGATTGTTCGCAAAATCAGAGATGCGATCCAGATATTTATTAAACTCTCCATTCTTATCTCCGCCTGGCAAAATACGTGATACTACCGAGCGCGTTGCTCCTTTGGAATTCCCTGTATCGTTAAAGCTTCCACCCGTAACAAAATTGTACGGATGTGTACTTAGCGTTACAATACCACCCAAATCATGAGCCTGCTTCATGGCAGCAGATAATCCTAATCTACTCGCTTCATAATCTCCGCTAACTCCAGGAGGATTCTCATATCCATCTAAACTAAGGGTGTCCCAACCAAAAACCCCAGGATAATCACCAGTGGAGCTGTATACGTCAGAAATAACATTTCCGTTCTTATCTTTTCCGGCAAAAGAGACGGTAGTATCATGCTGATGACCGAACATAACTTGTTTACCGCTCATGCTATCCAGATAAACAAATAACGATTTGGTAGCAGCCGATGCATCTACGTCAACGATATGAACCCCAGCTTCCGGTGTTGCCGTTGGAGCAGCCGTTGCTGTAGGTTCCGGAGTAGCCGTCGGTACTGGCGTTGCTGTAGGCTCTACACTAGTACCACCTGAGCCCCCAGGCGCCGGTGCACTTGTTCCCTGTCCTACAAGAACTCCATCCTTCACAGTGTATGTTCCTTCTACTATAGTCACTCCATTTAAGACTACAGAGGAAGCACTTACTACAAGCTTGCTAATGGTACCTTTTGTTGTAATCAACGTTCCCGTTGCACCGTTACCAATCACAAGCTGATCGATTGTAGAACCTGAGCCTACTTCTATAATAGAAGCACTATCAATAGTCAGTTGAGTGATGACCGTACGATCCTCTATAACGACCCGAACTTTTCCTTCAGGACGATTCACTTTTACAGCAGCCAATTTAGAATTTTTTAAATGAATCGAATGCTCGCCACCACCAGATATAAGTACATTACCTTGTACTGTTACATTCTCCAAGACACCCTCACCATCACCAATACCGGAGGTAAAATAAAGGTTGCCTGATGCAGCTACATTCTTTAGTTCAACCCCACTTTGGTTAATGACAATATTCCCATGGATATCTCCCCCAGTGAATGTACCGGCTGTGTTGTAGTAGCCGCTAATCAGTCTGTCAACGATAGTGACTACCTCCGCCCTTGTAATTGGATCGTTCGGACGAAATGTACCATCTGGATATCCGGATAGAATTCCACTCAATGCCCCGATAGCCTCTTTAGCGTAGGCGCTGATGGATGCTTGGTCTGTAAAGGCACTCGCTTTAGTGCCTGGCTCCAGTGAAAAAACAGAAGCAATTAATGTTGCAGCATCTTGACGAGTTACTTCAGTATCCGCTTTCGCTTTATTATCAGGAAAACCTTTGTAATAGCCAGCTTGCTTCGCTATAGATAAAGCGCTTGCAAACCAAGCTTTAGCAGGTACATCCGAGAATGACATTTCCGAAAGAGTGCTAAATCCAAATAGCTTATTAATAATACTTACAAGCTCAGCACGCGTTACTTTATGATCCGGCTTAAAAGAGCCGTCCGGATAACCTTGAATAACACCATTACCCTGCCACTTCTCTACACTTTCTCCAGCCCAGTGCGCCTTGAGGTTTTCATTTGTTTTTCCGTTAGCTAGCGCAGGCACAGCCATTGTAACGAGCATTACTGCTGTAAGAAATAGAGCAAAGCTTTTTTTGAACCTCTTCATTCGTTTTACCCTCCCGTTTTGTAAAGGTTTTCATTATTACTCAAACAGAAGATTTGGCTTCTTTATCAACCTCCCCATTTATTACCAATAACATTTTAGTTATTATATTAGCACTAAAGTAGCATACAAACAATAACTTATTTTTATAAATAGCTATTTTGTTATAAAAAACACTGAATATCAGTGTTAACAAACATAAATATAGTCGAATAAATAATAACAAAAAAAACTAACAAAATATTCCGCGTTCTATAAAAAACAAACAAAAGGCCAGTCTCCAATGAATTGGAGGCTGGCCTTAACTTAATCTTCTCTTTTATCTAATCCAAGTCATAAATCGATCCGACTTTCAATCCGTATAGCTCATTGTATATTTTCTCAGCAAAGGCATCCGTCATCCCTGCGATATAATCAATCACCATATGTTCCCACGTCCAAATAGGATTCGCTTGTTTCTGATCCTTCTCAAAGCGTTGCAGCCAGTCCGATGGAATAATGGCTTTGGATGTCTGCGGATCAAGAAAAGCTCCCCATAGACGGCGCAGAATCCATTCACTACGTTTCTGAAGCCGCTGTACTCGTAAATCACGAATCATCGTGACCCAAGCGAAGCTTTTCAGCACACTTACGGTCCGTAGCATATCCTCATCTTCTTTTCCTTCCTTTATAAAGGTGACCTTCTTCCAGTCTCCATCAGGAATCACCCCAAGACTTGCGACAAAGGTGCTAACCCAATAAGCCTTAACTTCACGCCGAGTTCTGGAATAGTCGTTCTCGCAGGTTGGCATCTTTTCCATCCATACTCGAAGAAATGAACTAAGCACCTCTTCGACCTTAGCGCGGATACCTTCCTCCTCCCAACCCTTCCAGAAGAAATCCTCTAACGTTGTAATTTTTTCTACGATCAGCCGCTGAATATAGGAATCATGCATAAAGTGTTCATGCACTTCAATCTTTCCAGCCTTAATTCCATCCTCCAAATCATGTGCAGAATAAGCAATATCGTCGCAAAGGTCCATCAGCTGAGCTTCCAACGTTTTCTTACCTGCTGGAATTCCCCACTCTTTGCGAATCTCCGAAATATATGCCCATTCGTGAAGGTACATCCCCTTCTTCAGTGAGGTGCCAGGAAACGGATATTTATTAATTCCGAGAAGCACTGCATCCGACAGATTTAATCCATCAATGTTCTCACGCTTCTCCAGAAACATAATCAGCCGATAATTATGAGCATTGCCTTCAAAGTGCTCATAGCGCTGCTTCATCTGTTCATGAATGAGCAGCCTATCTGCACCCGTTGCTCCAGATTGCAGGGTAGCCTCATTCGTCTTCTTTTCAATAAGCTGGTCCAGAATGTTATCCAGTACCTCTTCCCCTTTATGCCCGAAAGGAGGATGACCAAAATCATGAGCAATGGCCGCGCATTCTACAACCTCTGGATCTATTACAAGTCCTGGGTTCTCAGCTTTACTTGTCTCCACCTCTGGATAAGATCTAAGCAGACTTTTCGCTGCCTCACGAGCAATCTGAGCGACTTCAAGTGAATGAGTTAGACGCGTCCGGTAATAATCACCCGTGCCAGCCCCGAACACTTGAGATTTGCCTTGCAGCCTACGAAAAGTAGGCGAATGAATCAAGCGTGAATAATCACGCTCATAAGCAGCTCTCGACGTTTCTAGGCGGGTAATTTCCGGATATTGCCGGTGTTCTCTTTTTTCAATAAGTGTCATATTCCCACCCCTAACCAAATGTCTATATATTGAACTTCATTATAAGGCATTTTCATAACAATTTTCACTTCAAAATACAAACGTTATACCAATCCCAAACTGCAATGGAAGCAATCCACCAATCTAAAAGCAATTGAAATGGAGATATTAATCTTCGTAGGCAAAAAACATCTAGGAGGAATCCACTAAATGATTATGAAGAAATTGTCCGTAGCTCTTTTATCCACTTGCTTGATGCTATCCGTTGCTTCTGCGGCTTCTGCTTCTGCTGCACCAACCGAAACGAAACATGAGAAAAAAGTACATGCTGAGAAAATGAAGAAAGAAAAAGAACATAAAATGCATGAAAAGAAAATGCATATGAAGAGCCACTCCACTAAAGGAATTCATGCAAAGAGCATGAAGGCTAAAAGCATTAACACTAAGAGCATTCACATGAAAGCAACAAAAATGCCAAAAACAGGCCATGGCGGTGCTAGCGAACAAACTGAATAGGGAGGATGAAAGAGGGGGGAATCCCCTCTTTCTTTTCTTAAATATGAAAAAATGGATATCTTTATTTATATTAACCTTCATCACTTTAACCACTGCCAGTTGTACTGACTCACATTCGCAGGAAAGCAGACCAGAAACGAGGTCACTACAAACACAGCAGCAAGAAACGCTAACTCCTACTAAAGCTATTCAAAAGATCGATATTAAACCATCATTACCCAAAACTATCCTGCCTACTCAGCTTAGCATTCCAGCTATTAAAGTAAGCGCCAAAATAGAGACCGTTACGTTGCTTCCAGATGGACAAATGGACGTCCCTAAGGACAGCAATATTGCAGGAATTCTGTACCCAGGAATATTACCAGGTGCTAAAGGAAATGTGATTTTAGACGGGCATGTGGATAGTTATATAGGTCCAGCTATTTTTTTCAACCTCAAAAAGCTTAAGCAGGGTGATGAAATAACGGTATCCAATGCGGACGGGCGAAAACTAACTTATATTGTAGAGTCTGTAGAAATCTTCGCCACCGCTGAAGCACCTTTGGAACGAATCTTTGGAAAGTCTACTGAAGCCAGAATGAATCTTATTACTTGTACAGGGAGATATAGCAGAAAGAAGAAAGAACATGAAAAAAGGCTGATTGTCTTTACAAAACTGAAACTATGAATATTTCGACCCTCCAAAGGAGCATTCTAAAATAAAAAAAACAGGTGAATTCATGAAAACTAGCAGCAAAATTATGATGACTACCCTCTCTCTCTTGTTATGCTTCACGAACTCCGCTCTAGGTAGCCCGAGCAAGAACCGCGACTACTACGAAAAAAGAGGAGACATGATTTGGGAAGTACATACTAACCAAAAAGTGATTGCATTAACGTTTGATGACGGTCCTGACCCTTCTGAAACCGATCAAATATTAAAGGTATTGAGTCAATATCATGCGAAATGCACCTTCTTTGCCATAGGAAAAAGAATTGCAGCATATCCAGATGTGGCGAAACGAGTCATTTCCGAAGGACATGAATTAGCTAACCATACCTACAATCACGTCTATTTTAGAAAACCTATTAATAAAGCCCAGTTTGAGCGGGAGCTTAATTTAACCGAAGAAGAAATCATAAAGGTTTCTGGAAAGCATAGTGCTTTGTTCAGACCCCCGGGTGGCATGTATGACGAGACACTAGTTGATACTTCAAACAATATGGGCCTAAAGCCTATTTTATGGTCCTGGCATCAAGATACACGTGACTGGAATCGCCCTGGCGTGCAGAGTATCGCGAACAAGGTTATTCGAAATGCACATAATGGTGATATCGTCCTTTTTCATGATCATGTGCATGGACAATCTCAAACCAGAGAAGCGCTCAAAATTATTTTGCCGGAATTAGAAAAGCAAGGTTTTCGATTTGTCACCGTTTCAGAATTAATCAAATTATCCAATACACAGCAGGCAGGTAAAGCACAATAGCCTAATTGCACAGGACTTCAAAATAAGGTAGTCTTGTCCTATTATGAAGTTCTGGAGGCTTTTGTCATGTCTGATAACATATCCTATACGACTGAGGAAATTGCCCGTTTACTGAAGATCTCGAAATTAAAAGTATATGATCTGATTAAAAAAGGGGAGCTTCCCTCCTACCGTGTAGGAAAACAGATGCGTGTGGATCAATCCGATTTAGAAGCCTACAAACAGAATGCTCGAAGTGGCATGACCCTATCGACATCGCCGCTGACTTTTGCTGGAGCAAATCTAACACAAGTTGCCACACATTCTGGCCAATTTAATAGTAAAGCTACAGGGCACAGCCTCGTGATTACGGGTCAGGATATGTCACTCGATATTCTAGCCACCTATTTGGAGCGTTGCCTGCCCACTGAGCGCCCTCTTCGTTCTTACGCTGGCAGTCTAGATAGTCTGATTGCCATGTATCAGGGCGAATCGGACATCGTCAGTACGCATCTGCTCGATGGGGATACTGGAGAATATAACCTTCCCTATATTCGTAAAATACTTGTGGGCTTCTCTTATGTTGTAGTCCGTCTGTTGACCCGAAGTGCAGGATTATATGTTCAAAAGGGAAATCCTAGAGGTCTCTATGAATGGTCTCATTTACAACAGGATGGACTTAAACTGATCAATAGAGAACGAGGCGCTGGTGCACGTGTGTTATTGGATGAACAACTCCGATTGCACGGCATTCCTGCTACAAGCCTATCTGGATATGAGCAGGAGGAGAATAGCCATTTAGCGGTCGCCGGTAAAGTGGCACGAGGGGAAGCTGATGTGGCCATCGGTACCGAGAAAGCTGCTAAGATTGTCGATGGCATTGATTTCATTCCCTTGATTCAGGAGTCTTACGATCTAGTGATGCTTAAGAAACCGGAGCATGAGCAATGGATCGCCACCGTGATTGATATTTTACGCTCGCCAGCCTTTCAAAGTGAGCTTGGGTCCATTCACGGATATGATCTCACGGAAACCGGGACGATTATTTACGAAACCTGATAGTCACAGGCTTGCTTGCTTCTTATTAAAGAGGTTTTGTTTTAACGGTGCGTTTCTAAAAAAAAACCTAGTCCATCCCAGGTTACTTCTGGATGGGCTAGGCTTTTTAATTTATCAAGATTTCCAATCGACATTCCCACTGAAGTCAGCGGAGCGATCTCACTCGAGCATAATTAAGTACGTCGGTTCACAAACATCAACATCACAGCAGACATAACAATAATGGAGCACACCCACATCCAAGCAAGGGTCATGTTGCCGCCATCCACCGCGACATAGATCGCTGTAGGTACAGTCTGCGTGCGGCCAGGAATATTTCCAGCTACCATGATCGTTGCGCCAAATTCTCCTAAACCGCGGGCAAAACCTAGAACATACCCAGCAGCGAGTGACCGACCTGCAAGGGGCAATGTGACATAACGCAGTACCTGCAGTTCGCTCGCTCCCTGCGCACGCGCCGCATCTTCAAGATCCGCTTCCACGCCTTCAAAGCCCGCCTTCACCGTACGGTAAACGAGAGGAAAAGCTACGACAACCGCGGCGATAACCGCAGCCCCCCATGTAAAAAGAATCGTATGCTCCGTCATTTGTTCATACCATCTGCCAATCCAGCTGCGACGACCTAAGACGACCAATAATACAAATCCGACAACTGTCGGCGGCAATACGAGAGGAAGAAGCATTACAGTCTCAACCAAGCTATAACCAGGAAATTTCCGACCCGCCATAGCCTTGGCCGCGGCCGTTGCAAGAATAAATACAATGATGCTGGTAATTACAGAAATTTTAACGGAAAGCCATACCGGGGCGAAGAAATCAGTCCAATTTATTTCCATCCTTATTCACCCCGCTTCTACTCATGATTTCTTATTTAAGGAAGCAAGAAGCCATAGCTTGCAAAAATATCACTAGCCTCTTTGCTTTGAAGATAATTGTAAAATTCTTTAGCTTCCTTCTGATTCTTCGAATCCTTCACGATACCCGCCGGATAATTTATGGCTTTGTGAACATGCGGGCCTACAGTAAGGGCGATCTTCGTCTTTTTTGAAGTCAATGCATCTGTCTTATATACAAAGCCTGCATCGACATTCCCCGTTTCGACGTAAGACAGAACCTGACGTACATCCTTCGCAAATACAAGTTTGTTTTGCAGCGTATCCCATACCTTCTTCGCAGATAATGATTGCTGAGCATATTGGCCAGCGGGCACAGATTCAGGCTGCCCTACCGCTACCTTCTTAAAGGATTTATCCGTAAGTTGAGTGATTGTATTTAATGAAGCTTTTGAATTCGAAGGTACGACTAGAACCAACTGATTCTTAAGCAGAACCTTATGGTCAGAGATCAGTCCAGCATCCACTAACGCATTCATCTGTTTATCCCCTGCAGAGAAGAACAGATCCGCCGGAGCACCCTGCTCAATCTGCTTCTGTAATGTGCCAGATGCAGCATAATTAAAGACCAAATCAATATCGGGATGCTTCTTCTCATAGAGAAGCGCCATTTTATCTAAGCTATCTTGCAAGCTGGCTGCAGCGGATACTATAATCTCTGTCTTTTTGGCGGCTGCCTCTACCTCTACCCCTGCGCCCGCAGATAAATTCACAACCAAAAAAATTGCTAATACACCAAAGATCCTGACTGACCATTTCTTAAACATTTCCATTCCTCCCATTTTCACATGTATATATGTAGATGCTATTCTAGCATACGTTTTTTCGATTTTCTATAGATTGAGTTGTGTTTGGATATGTTTAGTTATATATTGTTATAATTAGATAGTTAGAAATGAGTATCTTGGACTTACTCGCAAAAAAAGGATGCCTCCGGCAACCATTTAAATGGTTGCTCAAGCACCCCATCTTTCGAATTGAACGAAGGTCAAATGAGCGTATCACTATTTATAGTGCGAACTCCATTTTTCCAACTGCTGCCTGATTACTTCACGATAATAGTACGGTTCAATGATTTCCGCTTCCTCTTCGAATCTCTTAATCCAGCGGACAAATCCTATATCTTGTTCCACGGCAACCTTAAAGTGAAAACATCTAGATTGACGATCCACTTTACTTGGCTTAAAAGGCAATTCGTCCTTCTTAATTCCTTCCATTACCCGTTCCGAGAATTTCACTTTGAATTCTACCTGTAAACTATCCCTATCGAGTGACCATTTCTGCTTCATAAAGGCTTGCACATCAAACGCTTCCTTCGAAAAAAAACGATTTAATGGCTTCACATTAGAAAAATCGTTGATATGATATGTACGAATAACACCCTGTCGATGACAAAATCCAATGAGATGAAAACGACTTTCCAGCGGGACCAGACAATAAGGATCAATGGTGATCCCTTTCTCTTCTAATGCATTCTCACTATAATTCGCTTGAATACTCTTTTGTTTTAATAAAGCCTCCAGGATCGGAGTAAGAAATGAGTGTTGTTCCATATGCGAACTGTTTCTTTCTGCCCACCCCACCCCTACTTCTCTTCTTGCACGTTCTATTGTTTCTTCTCTCTCCGCCTTTCGTTTATATTCAGCTGCGACTATTTTTTCATACGCGCTTTCAAAATCTATGGGTAATGCTGGTTTTATATCTTCCATAATATAGCGTAATTGCGAAAATGCGTTTGCTTCTTCTTCCGACCAATCCAAGGGATAGAGTGCAAAATTCCCAATAAAAGCATAACCTTTTCCATGCCCCAGGTGGGTTATGGGAATATGCATGGCGCTAAGCGCGTCCATATCCCGGTAAATCGTTCTCTCGCTGTTGCCGCAGCGTTCCGCCAATTCACGGGCTAATATCCCAGGCTTGGCTTGAACAAGTGTAATAATGCGCATCAGTCGGATTAATCGGTCTGTCATATTCAGTTCCCCTTGATTTATGGTTAAATAGACCCATTATTTTATGAAAAAAAGTAAAATTGTGATAGAACTTTTTTACTATGTTACCACATTTTATATTACAATTCTTCTTATAATTTTCCGCCGAATCCGCTGAAAAATCCAATTTATGTATAGGTCTTTTTTCGCTTATGTGCATCCTCGTGCAGTGAGTCCTATATTAAATTCCACCAACGGCTTTACTTCGTTGCTGATGCTCGAACCCGATCTGTTTATACAACATTTCAGCCTCTTTAAGCAGCAAAGGATCTCCAGAGCGTACTGCGAGTAGCAACATCTTATCCGCATGTCGATTAAGCATTTCGTGAGCTTCACTATGCTGGCCTTTACTTCGTAGTGCCTCTGCTTCTTCAACCGTTTCAGCCGTCTTCAACAATTCCAGATGCTTCTCAACATAAAAGCAGCAAGTATCGCTCAGAATGCGCGTATGATGCGCGTACTCCAGCTCGAGTACCTTCACGGGAAGTTCACGAACACGCTCTACGGTTGGTTTTTTATACTTCCACTGTAGGGATAATGCTTCATATTTACCTGCTACAGAACTAGAAGTAGTGAACTCCAATCCTATGAATTTGCGTTGTCCTGTTTTTATTTTTCCAAGCTTAAGCAAGAGTGAATTTCCTTCTCCAGCCTCCATTTCACATCCATAACAGCGCTTAAAAGTTACATGTGGCTCAAGCCAAACTCGTAGTTCAATATCACGTGCAACCACTTTGTGGCTGCTTGGTCGGCTATTTTCTGAAGGCAAATTTCCTTTCCATTCGACAAGTAAAACAACATCGCGATTTCCACCTGCAAAAATACGATCTTGACCCCACGTAAATATAGGAGTAATACTTTCCATCATATTTTCCACCTCTTTCTTTTTTTGGGTCTTCTATTAATGTACCAATAATGGCGGACAACTCCATGTCATGGAATGTATGTTCGGTTCTATATTATCGACAAAAAAAGAGCCATTCTACATACTAAGTAGACTGACTCTCGCAAAAACAGCCCCTTTTGTCTGTTTATGACGAAAATTTTATGTTTTTAACTTTAACGACTCTGAAGTTTAGGCTGCACTCGCTCCCGCTTAAAAAATAGTCCCAGCGCCCATTTGGCGCAAAGCAGAGAAAATATAAAAAATAGGACTGCCCAAAATATGGCCGGCACCGATGTCATCCTTGCCAGGTTACTGGCATCTCCCGCACGAGATGGAGATACAACGGCCGCATATACAAGAAATAAACTTCCCATTACAGACTCTTCCAAGGTCAAAAAAGCTAATAACAAATAATAATATTTGCTGGCCTTTTTCCACACCACCAGCATTAAAACATTCAGCGCAATAAAACCACCTAACCACATCATTCCGAAGCTTCCCCGCACGTACATTACCAGCATAATCAATGCTACTGTAGTAGCTAAGATAAGTCCCCAATCATGCCGTCCTTTACTGTAGAGATAGAAGAGCAGCAATGCGAATAAGGAAGCAAGCACATACCCGGATAGCGACACCAGTATCGCTCTGCCTCCATCTTGAATGGCTGAATAGGTGACCCCACTATGATTCGCGTATAGTTCAATCCGCAGCACACTGCCAGACAGCAGTAAAGTCACCAGCGCATGACCAAATTCATGAATCATCGTGTCCAAATTCCGAAACAAAGATGAGAATGGAATCAACCTCGTCAAAAAAGCAGATCCGACCAAAAATAACATTGTCTTAAGCCATTTATTCATTCCGCAGCAGCCCCTTTCCGTCCAAAGTATACGATAAATAGTCCCTCTTCTCAATCATGTTGAGCACAGCCAAATCGTTCTTTACAAGGAAGTGTAACCTCACTTTAAAGAGGCAAATATTACTGACCCAAGAAGCCCTATTCACGTTTAGCGTACGCTGTCAGAAGCTGTCAAGCTGTGTTAAAATAAAAGAAATACAAGCCTAAATTGGGTGGTGATTATATAGATGAAACAACGTAAATACCGTAAATATCTACAGCTGTTATGTTCGCTCCTGCTTCTGCTGACCCTTTCCATATCTCTTCCGGCCCCAGTAGCACAAGCCAATATATTCAGTGATATCTATAATGGATTCAAAAGCTTCTCTGAGCTTCCAAATGAAGTCAATGAATTGAAAGAAGGATTTCAGCAGACAGCTGAAGAGCTACAACAGGCGAAAGATAAGCTTACGAATACCATGCAGGAAATGGAGGCCTACCGGACACAGAACGAAGCCCTGCAGGAGCAGAATCGCCAACTAACGCAGATGGTTGATGAGTTGCAAAATGACCGGACGGCACGCGAAGAATATTATCATAAAATCAAAGTGACTATTTTTACGGGGATTGGTCTAATTCTGGGGTATTTTATACTCATCCGTATTGTTCGTTTCAGCATGCTTCACCGTTCTAGAAAAGGAGACCGCCTGCGCTAATCTTGAACATTCAGTAAAGATCACGTCTACAGCATGAGGGAGATGAAATATGAACATCGATGTCCAAGATGAAAGCGACAGCGGGAGCGGACAAGCCGTAGCCTTCTCCCTTGGGGAGAAAGAAGAGGTTCATGTGCTGCACCCACAGCAAATTATCGCTTATCAAGGGTCAGCCACTGGACGGGCAGACAGATTTATGGATGTAAAGGGCATCTATCGCAAGCGAAAATTGATTCGTTCGGATATGTCTGGCCCTTGCCATTTTGTCGCCGCCCTTCCACCGGGTTATCGGGTAAAGATTCTGCAGCTTGATGGAAAGAGCGATTTATTGTACGACTTTAAACATCTCTTCTTCTACAGCAAGGGAGTTACGATGGATACACGAGTGCTGAGTATGAAGAATGTGCTCGTAACACGAGATATTGTGAAAGTGAAATTTACGGGTAACGGCATCATTGGCATATTAACCGAAGGTACGGTATGTGAAGCTGAACTTCATCCTTACAATCCGCTCTATGTGGATGCAGGCAGCATTATTGCCTATCCTGAAAATGCGAAGCTGGAGCTTACCGTTTACGGCAACCATTTAGCTAGCCAGCATATGAGTTATCATTGGAAGATGACGGGCCACGGCCCTGTGTTGTTTCAGGCCGGACGCCAGAATCGCCGATTTGAAAGAGATAATAACGATGATGGAATTATTAAACGATTTCTGCGCGAAGCCGTGCCATTTGGTGGAGTATTTATTAAATAGAATGCTTCAAAAAGAATAGCGCCATGCGTTAACAATACGCAGGCGCTCTTTGTGTATTCTATCCCTATAAGGATATTGTCTTAACCGATAAAGGCATTCAGCATCCAAGCATGTTTCTCAATGCTGCTTCTGATGCCAATCAGCAGATCCGCAGTTGGTTGATCGCTCAATTCTTCAGCAGTAGCAATTGCATCTTGCAGTTCTTTAGCAACAGTCTTAAAGTCTCTCACGAGCTCAAGTACCATACCTTTAGCATCTTCGCCGCCGCGGGCTTCTTGTAAGTCGGACAATTCAAGATATTGCTTCATTGTGGAGGCTGGTTGTCCACCAATAGAAAGCAAACGCTCAGCCAAATCATCTGCATAACCCGCAGCTTCATTGTATAGCTCTTCAAACTTCTCATGAAGTGTGAAGAATTGAGATCCGCTAACATACCAGTGATAATGATGAAGCTTTACCCCGAGCAGGAACCAGTTCGCAGTTTGGCGGTTCAAAGCAGCTTGCAGTTCAGTATGGTTCTTTAATTGTGTTGTCATTAATAAAACCTCCTATGGTTCATTTATTATAATTGTATTTAGACTCGTTCTAAATCTATATACAATTTAACACACTCTTTCGTGTTTTGCAACTATTCTGGAGATTATATGTTGTGCCGATTCTAGCACAGCTTATGTTATGAAGCCTATTATGTGTGTCACACTTTGGTAAAAGAGTCTCTTCTCTAGATTAAAGAAACATCCTCCTCCGCGGTCTTTCCTTTCCTGCTGCGGAAGAAAGCCCTCATCTCATCACGCTTACTCTTCGGACTTAGGACATACACAGTATCCCCAGGCTCAATAACAGTACTGCCATGCGGAGTGACAATCTTTTTATTGCGGATAATTGCCGTAAATAAGATATCATCTGGCAGACCTATTTCTGAAATCTTCTGTCCAGCAATCGGCATATAAGGGTTAATTCCAATATGGTTAAACTCCGAGTCTGTCTTGCCAAGAGCAACCAGCTCCATCAGGGAAGGCTGATCTGAATCTTCTTGCCCCACAAGCTTCAATCGGGAGGCTAGCGGGGAAATACTAGTTCCCTGAATCACCGCCGAGGTCAGTACGACAAAGAATACAACATTAAAGAATAGTCGTCCGTGAGGCAGATCAGCCAGCAGCGGATAAGTCGCTAACACAATCGGAACGGCTCCACGAAGTCCGGCCCAAGAAATCAAAGTCTTCTCGCGGATCGTAAATTTGGAAAAGTGCAGGCTTATAAATACACCGATTGGTCTAGCTACAACCATCAGAATGACGGATAACAAGATACCTTGCCATGCCACTTCCGCCAGTTCCTGTGGAAATACTAACAAACCAAGCAGTATGAACATAAATATTTGCATCATCCAAGCAAAACCATGACTAAAATTCATAATGGTACGGTGATACATTAGCTCGGAATTCCCAAGCGTAAGGCCCATAACATAAACAGCCAGCAGCCCGCTGCTATGTACCCATGCTGATAAACCATAGGTCAGAACAGCAAAGCCAATCGCCATTACTGGATAAAGACCTGTAGAATCCAGGTTAATTCGATTGATACAGAAAACTGCGATCTTCCCCAGCACAAAACCCAGTACTAAGCCAATGCCCATCTCCCATATAAAAGACAACAGCAGCCCCCATATCGCCATATCCGGATGCTGTATCCATTCGATTAGCGAGACTGTCAAGAATACCGCCATTGGATCGTTGCTTCCTGATTCTGCTTCTAACGTCGAGGTCAGACGTTTATCAATGTTCTTACCACCGAGTACCGAGAAGACTGCAGCCGCATCTGTCGATCCAACGATCGCTCCAAACAGAAAGCTTTCTGGCCATGTCACATCAAGGATCAGCTTAGCGAATACCCCTACAATGGCTGTCGTCATGATTACGCCTACCGTTGATAAGGATAATGCTGGCCGAATAACAGGTTTAATATCCTTAATATTCGTCTGCATGCCACCTTCGAATAATATGACAACCAATGCGAAGATCCCGGCCATTTGCGTTAAGGAAGCATTGTTAAAAAAAACAAATTGGCTTAGCACCATCCCCGCAGCAAGAAACAGCACTAAAGCTGGCATTCCAAATTTAGTGGAGAACTTGGTGGAAAATACGCCTACAAGCAGGAGTGCTGCCAGTAATAATATAATATTATCTGCAAGTTGGGACACCGATTATTCACTTCCCTTTCTCTTCTAGCTTTAAAATATAAGAAGCTTCCTTATTTATGTACTTTATTACCCTTTTCGATATCCTTTTGAGACATTGAATAATATAAACAAGATTGGAGATTTCATTCCCCGGGCCTTATACTTTATGTAAATGCTTTCTCCCCATCGTGTGTACATATAGGAGGTTGAATGTTATGCAATTGAGATTAATTAAACCTGCGGAGCTAGACCAAGCGGCTCTGCTCGCAGATTCTGTCTTTCGTGAACCGGGTGCCACTTCAATGAAAGAACTGTTTCCACTTATTTTCCGTCCTGGGCTCAGTCATTCCTACGCGGCTATTGCCGATGACGGAACGGTTGCTGCTTTCATGGGGCTCGTACCCTCCACGATCAAGACTGGAGATGCTTTCCTGAATGTATTCTCCATAGGTGCTGTCTGCACCGATCCCGCTTTTCGGGGCCAAGGACTGGCGGGCCAACTTCTACAGCTATGCCAGAGTCACGCTGCCGAGGCCGAGGCATCGCTGATTTTTGTCTCGGGTGATCGTTCGTTATACACCCGAGCAGGGTGCGTACCGTTCGGAGGTACGCAATTTGCCGAGCTGAACGCAAGCTCAGCTCAGGCACTTGCAGCCGCAGCAGGAGAAGAATGGACGCTGCGGCCAATGCAGCCGGGCGACTTCTTCGCCGTCTACCGGCTGCTCAATGAACGCGAAGCCGGACATGTATATAGTCCGGGTGAGCTGGCGCTGCTGCTGGGGACCGAGGCTTACGCGGGTGTGATGGGCTTGGCCCAGCGCACACTCGTAGCCGTTCGGGACGGCAGCATCGAGGGGTTCGCCGCGGTGGCTGTGCCCGCGGCGGCAGACGTGCCAGCGCCGAACGCGGCGACGGCGGTGGAATGGGCCGGCCAGCCGAGCGCGGTAGCGGCATTGCTGGCGAAGGCGGCCTTGTGCGGTGGTGTTGGCACGCTGCAAGTGCCTGTGCCGTGGCAGGAGCGCGGCTTGCTCGCGCTCCTGCGGGACGCCGGCGCCAGCTTAAGCGGCGGCGCGAACAGCGGAACGGTCTGCATCGCAGACCGGGAAGCGCTATTGCGGCAGACCGAAGGCTGCCGCAAGGGCCTCGACTTGTCGTCCGTGCAGGACGACAAGGAGCTGATCTCGCTGCTCTTTGATCCAGCGAGTTCAGAGGATTCCGATGCTATTCCTTTGCCGTATATGTCTGGACTTCGTTTCATTTAACGGATTTAAAAAATAAGAATAAACGGAAGCCGTCCTTTTAAGGACGGCTTCCGTTTATTGTACGATGCTCCTAATTCCGCATGGTGTCTCTGCCGTGAGCTACTTGGTGTATTTTGCAGGTTATTTAGTATGCGCTATAAATGATTATATAAATTCAAATGATACCCTTATTCTCTGGAATACACCTGCAGCTCTTGAATGGACCAATAATTCCCGCCGGATCCGGTCTGTACAATTTTGATATACCTCGTCTTTACTTTAGAAAAGGATATCTTAGTAAGCTCTTTCGTACCTTTTCCAGACGTGAGTTTGTTCCAGTTTTGAGCATCGTCAGAAATATAAACTACATAGTCTCTTGGATAATCAAAAGGTGAAAGCGCGCTGTCCAAATCTATTCTTTCAATTTCATGTGCTTCACCCAGATCAATCTGAAAATACTCTCCGGAAGCCTGATGTTTCCCCGTATCCCAGCGCGTGCGCCGATCCCCATCGATAGCCAGACTCGGAGCTGATGCTGCCGTATTCACATTTGAGGATACCTTCCATTTAGTACGATCCAGAGGAACCAGTCCGGTGGCTGTAATCTGAACTTTATCGGACAGTAAATTAGAGCTGGATACCCTTACCGCGTAGGTATATAACGTCCCTTCACGTAAATTATGATCCGTATATTCTGTAAGCTTCACATCGGTGGCTACCACCTTCATATCCCCGCCGCTACCTTCAGCGCGAAGCAGCTCATAGCTTGCTCCTGGGGCCTCCAACCAATTTAATTTTACAGCTAAACCTTTTGTTGCTGCGGCTTTGAATCCTTTAGGGGCCGACGGCTTTACTTCAGAGGAAGGCTGCAAAATATACTGCACAGCCTCTCCTGGAGCAAGTGTCTCCGTAAAGGTTAACGTGGGAGTAGCCTTTTTCCCTGTTACATAACTTCTTGCTTTTTCATAGGTATCCCCGTTTCCAAAACGTTCCCCTTCATACACCCCGTTTTTCGGCATAGTCACATTTACACTCACAGTTTGTGGAGTAGACTCAAAGTTAACGAAATTAACCAGCACCTTATTTGAGGTCGCTCCACTTCCCGCAAGAGGCTTCAATGTAGAAGTATCCACGGCCCGAACATAAACCAGCTTGTCGGCTAACACATCTTTGTTTGCAACTTGGTAAGTTAATGGAGCTCCATGCGTAGCATAAGCAAGACTGAGCCTTCTCATAATGCTGACACGTGAATCCTCGTTCTCTTTTGTATAGTAAATCTCTGTGGTTGCCGGATCATGCTCTTCTAAATTAAACCCGTATTTAAATAAACTGAAATCCTTAAAAAAAGCAGCATGCTGCACAAACATATCCGCATAACCAATATGTGCACGCATGATCCGGTCGAATACAGCCGCTGTCCGCTCCGTTGCCCCGTATTGATAGGCATCCACATGACTGTCCGAGGTACCAAATTCAGTGGTCAGCATTTTTTTGCCGAGTCCATTGTCTGCGCCAGTGAAGGTCTTCAAATTCTCAGTAAAGCTTCCTCCATTACTAAAAATATAAGAGTCGCCGTAGGAATGTCCATTGGTCAAATCCGTAACCTTCTCCAGCTCCATACGTTGGTCTGGATCACGTTCCCAGCCATCCGGATCTCCACATTCCTTCCCGGTTCCCTTCTGATTACCACAGGAATCTTCACTGTAGCTCGGCCAATACGCCCAGCCCGGAGCAACAGTTTGTAAATGGGGCGCGATTTGCTTACCCTTTTTATTCAACCAGTCCGCAATCGCCAAGTTAACTGCCTTAGAACGATTGAATAACCCTGGCTCATTATCTACCTCATAATATTGAAAATAAGGGCTATATTGTTCAAAATAATCTGTCAGCTTTTTCTCCGCATCAGCAGGCAACGATCCATCTGCCTTAAGCTTAATATCACCAGTATGCAAATACAGAGCAACCGCCTGCATGTTGTAATCCTGCAATACCTTGTAATATTCCAGCATATCTGAGCAGGATCTCCCGACATCACTGGCACAGCTGGTACGCATCACATTGCCGCTATAAGCCATCCCTAGCCATTTGATAACATAAGGCAAGTGCGTAACCGCACCTTCATCAAAGTAAAACTGCTTATTATTCACTACTGTTCCGGTCAGTGTATAGCTGCCATGAATAGGCTCGGAAATTGGAGCGTTAAGAGATTCTAAACGGAGATTATCCCAAGTCCACCAGGAATATTCGTCTTCTTTGTCACTACAATATAAACAGCGAACCGTTTGCAGCTTCAATTCGTTCGTTCCCAGCTTCAATTGCTCCTTGGGAATGTATAATTCATAGGATTTTTGAAAGCTATATTCACTTTCTGTGCCCGATACGCCCGCAATTTGAATGATCCCTGACAATTGATGATTGGAAAACACACTCATTTGCGGCACGGATTTATAAGCATCCAGAATTCCTACGCTAAATAAGACCCCATTCTCCGGGATCTTATTTAGCTGATAGGTGATCGTTAATTCCGGCTGGGTCTTTCCATTCAAGCCTGCAGGCAAGCTCTGAAGAGCCGATGATTTGAGCGCTGAAGAAGGAACATTAAATACCTTCTTACTGCCAGAAGTGCCACTCGCAGCGAACTCAGCTGCTGAGCCATCATGTTGTCCCAGATTCCAGAGAACAGTACCATCCGGTATTTCTGCTGCAACATCACTTCCTGTAGCTAATCTTGGTATATTGGCACCTACCTTATAATCGTTCGTCTTATTCGTTCCGAAAACAGAGACAGACAACAGAAACAAGACGGTTAATGCGGTGAATTTCAGTAATAACAGTAATGGTTTGTTTGCAGTTATCCTATTTTTTCTATTAGATATTCTCCTCGTTATTCCCATCCATAGGTCCTCTCTTTCTTCCGGAATGTCTAACCCTATCATTTCATTAGATTAAGGAAGGAACAATGCCCCTTGTGGAATCACCTGCTGCTTCTGGCTGGAACTCTCCCACAGCAAGCGAAGATTAGCATCTCCTTCATTCTCATAATATTCAATTTGGATATCATAAAGTGTTCCGGCTGTGAGCGGGATACTTCCTTTATGAAGGGTTGCACTTTGATTTTTCCAATTATCGATGATCAGCTTTCCGTCAATCCAGACACGGACTCCATCATCAGAGGATGCCGAAATCGTATATTTTTCACTGAATTTGGGTTTGAGCTTCCCTTTCCAGCGAACAGAAAAATGATCTTCATCTATCTCCTGTGCAGGTGACCCGCCATGCCAATTAAAATCAATCTTACGATCATCGCGGATAAGTACCGCTTCTCCCTCTAAATCAGTATTGTTATAGTATTCTCCAGTTAAACCCGTTGGAGTTACCGGGATTACCGGTGCTATCGAAGGGCCTCCTGTTGTGAGAACGTAATCCTCTCTCGATACTATAAACGAGTCATTCATAAAGCTTTTAATTGACTGTAGCGTATTATTTTCTGTCAGTAATTTTCCCCAGGTCATCATATAGACCCATTTATTTTGTTTCTCAGTTAATACATCCGGGTTCGGCAGCTGTCCGCTCTCCCCGATTCCGATAGGTTTACCTTCGGCCAGTGCGAGCAGATCCTCATAGTAGGACTGCTTATAATCGTTATTGTAGATATCCGCAGCCAGAACATCGAGTTTATCCGCACCGGGATAATATGCAGCATAAGGATCTGCCCATTCATTCGGCGCATTCGGATTCCACACCCACAGTAGATTATTCAGCTTGTGTGTGTTTACAAAACGATCATAGACAATATTCCAAAGCGCTGAAAAATTGTCCTTTTTCCCCCACCAAAACCAACCGCCATTCATTTCATGGTAAGGTCGCCATAAGACTGGAACTCCGGCATCACGCAGCTGTCCCAAATAGCCAGCGATCTCGTCTAGATCAGAGATTAGACTCTTATACTGAGCCGTCCCAGGCGTAACATAAGCATTAAACTTCTCTTGACTGAGATTTCTGTTTACATTGGACCATTCCGGAGAAGTCCCCGGCAAACTCTGATGGAATGTCATGGCTACAATGCCACCCTCTTGATACCACTCCATTGCACTGTCTATAACAGCTTGTCGCTGTTCTGCGATCGTCCCTTCGGGTTGATTATTAATTGCCCCCAATTCATAACCATGTAGAACGGCATTTTGTCCCGATGTATTCTTCAGCTTATGAACCAGTTCATCTGGACTTTCTAGATAATCATGCTGGCCAGACAGGATTCCTTTGCCACGTAGATTCACCAAATTACTCAGCAGTTGCTTGGCTTCTTCAGAAGCTGATGGATTGCTTGGTATAGCCGGAGGAAGAGAGGAAGAAACACTCATAGCCTTCGGAAGACTCTTAACCTCTCCCCAAGGCAGCAAGGAAAAAATAATAAACACCGGTAATATAGTAAACAACAATCTGCTTTGCTTATAATATTTACGCAAATAAATCCTCCTTTCGGTAGCTGTACTGCCTCCACAGGTGCTAAATAAACATACCTGTTATCGGACAATCGTCTTCTGACCTAATGAGGACTATAGCTTAGTAGCTCTGCAATAACGCAGAGCCACTAAGGATCGACCTTTAATTTTCATCAATCAGGAGACATCCGGAAGATAAAGTGCACTTGCTGGAACTGTCTCTTTAGCTTGACTAGCACTTTCCCACATCAAGCGGACTCTCGCATCGCCTTCATTTTCGTAATACTCCACCTTGATATCGTATAGCTGACCAGCCTTCAGCGTTATATTCCCCTTACGCTCAGTACCACTTTGCTTAGTCCAACTATCAATCACGGATTGCCCATTCACCCAGACACGGATGCCATCATCTGAGGTAGTGTAAAATGTATATTGCTCATCATATAATGGCTTAATTTTACCGCTCCAACGTATGGAGAAACGATCAACCCCGAGGGCGGCATCCGGCGATCCTTGCCGCCAATTGAAATCGATAATTGCATCAGTTCTAGTAAGAGCTGCTGCTCCCGATAGCTGTATGTTGTTGTAATATTCTCCTGAAAGCCCCTTCGCAAGAGGAATGGCTGCCTCACCCTCTTCTTCGGGAGGTGCCGGCGCTGGTGCAGCGCTAGGTGTCGGTGCCAGACCAGTATTTAATTTATCTCTGGTCAGGGTATAGTTGCTATTCATAAATGTTTTAATTGTATCTGCACTGTTATTCTCGTAAAGCATTTTTCCCCAGCTCATCATATACGTCCATTTACTTTGTGATTGCTGAAGCTTCTCCAGATTAGGCATTTCACCATTCTCCCCGATCGCAATCGGTTTGCCTGCGGCTAGACTCAACAAGCTGTCATAGTATTTTTGCTGGTAATCATTTTCGTATATATCTGCTGCCAGAATATCTACTTTATCAGCACCTGGATAAGTTAGCGCATAAGGATCTGACCAAACATTGGGAGCATTTGGACTCCATACCCATAACAAATTATTTAATTTATGAACGTTAACAAAACGGTCATACATAATATTCCAAAGTTTAGAAAAGTTATTTTTCTTCCCCCACCAGAACCAGTTCCCGTTCATTTCATGATAGGGTCTCCAAAGCACCGGAACATTGGCATCGCGCAAGCTTTTTAAAGAGACTGCCACCTTATCAAGTTCAGCGATCAGATTGTTATATTGCTTGGTACCCGGTGTAACGTAACTATCGAACTCATTCTGACTAAGTGTTTTTTTCACATTATCCCAGTCATAAGAGGTGCCCGGCAGGTTAGCATGAAAAGTCATAGCTACGATCCCGCCCGCTTTATTCCAGTTGATGGCGCTGTTCACCACATTTTGACGCTGCCAGGCCATCGTTCCTTCTGACTGACCGCTGATCGCGCCCAGTTCATAACCGTGAAGAGCGGCATATTGTCCGCTGGTCCCCTTCAGCATATTGTTAATTTCATCTGGACTTTCTAAATAGTCATGTTGACCAGCAATAATACCTTTTCCTGAGATCGAGTAAAAATAGTTAAGCAGCTTTACGGCTTCAGGTGAGGCTCCTGGGGTAACTGGCGTTCCAGAATTTGAAGCAGCTATGACAACAGACGGCGAAATTCCAACAGTAAGCGGAAGTGCAGTCAGAAACAAGACGAGTGACAGAAATGCGCCAAATAATCGATACGTACGGTAAGCTTTCAAAATAATCTCCCTTTCGGTAGCCAGGCTGCCACTCTTTCGAAGGCCCTATAGCTTTGCGTCCCTACCTTTCGATAGGTTTGCCTTTTCAATTTAAGAGAAATAATCTCTCTTACCGTAAGTATCGACGACAATTAATGATATATTTAGTGTTTTTATGACTTTTTTTGATAATTGAGTCAATTTACCTGTTTCAAGAAATTTTGGATTGGTTATATAGATAGGTTAGACCTATGAAATGAATTGTTGTAGTTCTATATCATTCCAGTCTAAAGTAATACGAATGTTATCTTCTTCTACTAATTCAGAACCCGTCTGTACCTCTATAAACTCGACATCCGTCAAAGCAAGGATCGCGTGCTTCGTTCCTTCCGGTATACGTACCACGTCCCCAGCCTTCACATTATGTTTTTTCTCATTCAGCACAATACTTGCTTCGCCGCTGACGATTGTCCAAATTTCACTACGCTTGCGATGTAATTGATAGCTGATATTATTCCCCTCGGATATAAAAATCCGTTTGGTCAGCACTTCATTGCCTTCATCATATTTCACATAATCAATAACTTTGTAATGGCCCCAGCGGCGTTCCTCGTACATCGGTCTTTGTTCAAAGGTCTTCAGCACTTCTTTAATCCGTGGGCTCTCAGCTTTATGGGTAACTAGAATCCCATCCGGGCTAGCCGCAATGATCAGATCCTTCGCACCAATTACCGTGATCGGAATATCCAGCTCATTAATCAAGCAAGTCCCCTCAGAATCCGCCGTTACAAAACCTTTTCCTACATGCTTGCTGCTCATTTCCTCTGTCAGCGTATTCCACGTTCCAAGATCCTTCCAGAATCCATCATACGGCTGTACTACAATATGTTCTTCTTTCTCCACCACTTCATAATCAAAGCTGATGGAAGACAATAGCTTATACTGCTTCTGCAATTCTTCATATCCTAAAGGCAACCCTTTACGCTGCAAAATATCTAACAAGTACCCTAAGCGGAAGGCAAACACTCCACAATTCCACAATGCATTTTGCTCGATGAGCTGTTCTGCTTGTATACGTTCTGGTTTCTCTTGAAAGTGACTCACCTTCATAAAACCATTTCCCCCCGCCTCTTCGGTGGTAGGAATAATATATCCGTATTTCTCTGAGGCATGTTCAGGAACAACACCCATTAGTGCCAAATTTGCTCCACTTTCCAGCATGGTCCCCTCAAGCATAGCTATGGTATCGAAAAAGGATGCTTCTACATAAGGATCAACAGGCAATATTGCTACCGTTTCCGCTGGAGAAACACCTGCCACTGAATAAAGATAGGTAGCTGTTAAGGCGATAGCCGGAAAAGTATCCCGACGCTCCGGTTCAACGATAATCGGCACATGACTTCCCAGTTGGCTTTGTATCATTTCTACTTGGCCGCGGCCGGTGGCCAGATAAGATGATTCTGCCATCCCTGCTTCCTCCAGCTGTCTCCAGACACGTTGTACCATGGATTCTGGTTCACCTTGAGGGCTTTCAAGTACCTTTAGAAATTGCTTTGAACGTGAGTCGTTGGACAACGGCCATAACCGTTTACCTGAACCGCCTGATAGAAGTACCATTTTCATAGAATGAACCCTCCTTAATATATGGAAATGAGCATAATTGAATTGTTATCAAAACGTATAGCTTCCGCTTAGCCTTAGTTCGAGCGGATGCATTTTTAAAAAAATTTATTAGGTATGAACCACTCCAAGGGATTTTGGACTTCCGATCGCTGTTATCCTCAGATTTCCTGATTTGAACCGCCGCCAGCGGTAGAAATCCGAGGATAAAGGCGAACACTCCGTTTCTACAGTTCCAAATTCCCTTTCCGTTCTTTACCTAACCAACTTCTTCTTAATACTTGATCCGTGCGTACCGGGCTGTACCAGCCGGAAGCAAGCACGTTTTTCTAAAGATTTGCTTCTGCTCCGGGGGAGGCAGCAGCAGCAACTGCAAGAACAACGGCAAGAGCAAGGCTAGTTGCCACCACGGAGACAAAGACGATGACAACTATAAGTGCTACTGCTACTGCGATAAACAATCAGAGTACACTAACTATATAAATTGCTTAGAAACTTAAGATAAGGGAACGAAGTGGCGGAGGAGAATTTTGGAACTGGAGGAGCGATAGCGTCCGCCTTTGTCTGCGGATTTCTACCGCTATTAGCGGTTAAAATCAGGAAATCTGCAGACAACAGCGGCCGGAAGTCCAAACATTCTATGGAGTCACGTCTCATCCCTAAATAGAAAAATCACAAGTTCAATCCATATAACTTAGATTAAACCGCTCCAGCCACACTAGCAGAATAACCACTCAATCCACCCATCTGCGGGCGGCCGACAGAATGATAAACGAGGCCGGTACCCTCGATTTGCTCCTTGGAATACACGTTGCGTCCATCGATCAATACCCCATTACGCATGCTTTTCGCCAACTGATGCAGATCAATCTCCTTGAGTAGGCTCCAATCAGTCAGGAGGCATACGGCGTCGCTGCCCTCAGCCGCTTCCTCTGGCAGATTGCACCAGCGAAGCTGCGGATGATCGTATTGCTGCCTGAAATTTGTAGCTGCAATTGGATCATATAGTTTGACTGTTGCCCCTTCAGCCACCAGTGCCTCAACAATCTCTCTGGCTGGAGCTTCGCGGACATCATCAGTATTAGGCTTGAAAGCAAGCCCCCATATCCCAATCGTCGCACCGCGCAGGCTGCCAAGTGATTCATGGAGCTTGGAGATGATCATAAACCGTTGTCCCTTGTTCACTTCGACTACAGATTTCAATAATTTGAATTCGTAATCGACGTTACCCGCAATTTGAATGAGCGCATTAGTGTCTTTCGGGAAACAGGAGCCTCCATAACCGATACCAGCCTGCAGGAAGGATGACCCGATTCTTTGGTCCATACCCATTCCTTGTGCTACCTCGGTTACATCAGCTCCCACTTTTTCACAAATATTGGCGATCTCATTAATAAAGGAAATCTTCGTGGCCAAAAATGCATTCGAAGCATATTTGATCATTTCAGCACTGCGTATATCTGTTACAAATACATTTTCTGTGAAACCCTTATGAAGCTCACGCATGGTTGGTTCCAGCTCTGGATTATCAAGACCAATGACAATTCTGTCGGGATGGAGGGTATCGCGAATCGCTGACCCTTCACGTAAAAACTCGGGAGCAGACACGATATCAAAAGAATGATGGGTAAACTTAGAGAGCATTTTGGAGATTTTCTCATTTGTCCCTACGGGAACTGTAGATTTAGTCATTATAATCTTGTGCCCTTCCATCGCTTTAGCGATTTCAGCGGCTGCACCCTCAATGTAGGTTAAGTCAGCTTCACCGTTAGGCAATGATGGCGTACCTACAGCAAGAATGATAATATCTGAACGGCGCACCGACTCTTGAAGATCTGCAGAAAAAGATAACCGTTCCTCACGAAGATTCAGTTCAATCAGTTCCTCGATTCCCGGCTCATAGATGGGCGATTCCATCTGTTTCAGCTTCTTAATCTTTTCCTCGTCCTTATCCACACAGATGACATGATGTCCGCCCAGTGCAAAGCACACGCCAGAGACAAGACCCACATACCCAGTACCGATTACTGTCAGCTTCATACAATCATCCTCCTTTTAGAAAATTGACGTAGGCCTGCTCAACATACTGCTTGAACTTAACCATAAACGCCTGCTCATCGAATTTACGTGCATGCTCCATGATTTGATCGATATCCCAAGCGTAGGACTCTACCTCATAAATAGCCTTAAGTAGATCCTCCACTTCTTGATGCTGAAAGAACACACCATTTACATAAGGAATAATAGTATCTAGTGCCCCACCTGCTTGATAAGCAATTACCGGTCTTCCTGCAGCGTTCGCTTCCAGCGGTGTAATTCCAAAGTCCTCTTCTCCTGGAAAAATGAACGCTCTACACTGTGCCATCATTCCAGTCACTTGCTCATCTTCTAGCCGGCCCAGAAACGATACATTATCCTTAGCCATGCCTTCGAGACGCTTGCGATCTGGTCCATCCCCTACGATATAAAGCTTAAGTCCGTTACGGTTAAAAGCCTCTACTGCCAGATCAATCCGCTTGTAGGAAACAAGCCGGGAGACAATTAAATAATAGTCACCAATGGTTGAAGAGCTTGTAAACCGGGCTGTATTAATCGGTGGAAATATGACATCTGCATCCCGGTGATAATAATTCTGAATCCTCGTCTTCACTACTGATGAATTGGCTACGAACTGATTCACATTTTTGGAAGTTCGCTGGTCCCACGTTTTGAGCTGCTGCATGTATACCTTAAGCATTTTCTTGAACAGCCCGGAATTCGACTGACGTTCCATATAGGTGTCATAATCCCATGCGAAGCGCATAGGCGTATGGCAGTAACAAAGATGAAACGTATGTTTAGGAACTTGAATACTTTTCATAAAAGCACTGCTGGAACTCAGGACGATATCGAAACCGCGAAAGTCCAAATCACGGATGGCCATTGGATAAAGTGGCAGCACCCCTTTAAAATTGGTCTTTACCCCCGGAATCTTTTGCAGCCAGGAGGCACGGATATCCGCATCTTTGAGATTGTCAGTAAGGCGGCTTCCGTTAAAAACCGTTGTATAGATTGGAGCCTCGGGATACATGTGATGAAAGACTTCCACCACTCTTTCCGCGCCGCCCATTTGGATTAAGTAATCATGCGCTATCGCAATTTTCATGTGAATCATCCTCAAAGTTTTATGGAGCATCATCTTCAGAATTACCGCGTCATATCATCTGTCAGGTGCCCGCCAACAAACCTTTATAGTAGTCAACGATGTCCTTGACCGTATTCTCGATAACAAAATGCTCTTTCACTCGTTTCATCCCATTGTCCGCCATCCGCCGTCTTTCCTCTGGGTGATCCAGCATCCATTTAATGGAGTCTGCCAGTATCGCCGCGTCACCAGGCTCTATCAGTAGCCCTGTCTCACCTTGAACTACAATTTCTACCGGCCCGCCTTCATTGGAGGCGATCACCGGCAATCCCGCTGCCATTCCTTCAACGATAACTTGGCCAAAAGGCTCAGGAGTTACCGAAGTGTGAATCAGTAAATCAGCAGTATTCATAAGGCCTTGAATATCATCCACATGCCCTAGCATGCTTACATTAGTAAGCTCGTCGTTGTTTATCTTTTGCAGCAATTCCTGCTTATAAGCCTCTTCTCCAAACAGAGCGTCTCCGGCCAGCCAGAATTTCACACGAGGTTCGTTCTTAAAGCTTTTTGCGGCTTCCAGCACAATATGCTGACCTTTCCAATGCGCCAATCGACCAACTAGCAGTACGTTAAAATCCTTCTGGTCCCGCATGCCGATCCCATTACCAATCGCTTTAGCGAAAGCGGAGTATACGACCAGCGTTTTTTTCGAACGCGGCAACTCCAAAGCATTCAGCGTAGAATGTGAATTTGCGATGACTCCATTTGGGAGCAGACGCGACAGCAAACGAATTCCTTTGGCAACGATTGGCTTTAAATAAGGAGCTCCAATATGATCCCGGATGTGCCAGATCAATGGAACGCCCGCTATTTTTGCAGCGATGGCTCCGTATAATGCAGATTTCAGGGAATTGGTGTGCACGCAATCTACCTTCTCCGCTTTTAAAAGCGGCGCAAGCTTGCGGCCATAAGCCAACAGCTTGAAGGCTGCAGCAGGTGCTCCCAAGTTGACTGCATTTCTACCACGACTTCTGATGCTCTCATCCAGCGGAATAATACGGACATCCATCCCTTTTTCACGTAACCGTTCAGCCAGGGCACCATCCTCAGCCAGGATTACCAGTGGATCGATCTGTTCTCCAATATGGGTAAGGATGTTAAACAGGGCAACTTCTCCACCACTCCATTTAGCAGTGTGATCTATATAAGCCACTCTAAGCATTACGTGGTCACCTCCTCTCCTAAGGCTTGTAGGAACACGGATTCTACTTGATCCGTAACATGCTCCCAGGTATATCTCTCCAGTACATGTTCTCTACATTCATCCCGGCTCGGAAGCAGTTTTCGATTGCTGAGCATATGGATCATGCCTTCGGCCATGTGGTCGCTACTTGAACTCTTAAATAGCAACTCCGGCCGGAAGCCTTGCAAAATTTCCTTATTGCCGCCAATCGGTGTAGCCATCACTGGCAATCCTGAAGATAAAGCTTCAACGGTAATTAAACCAAAGCCCTCCAATGCCTGTGAGGGAACCACGAACATATCCGCTGCCTGATAATAAGAGGCTAGCTCATGATCGGGAATGTAGCCTAGCAGTCTTACCTTATTGCTTAAGCCATAGTCGGCGATCTTTTCTTCCAGTTCTCCCCGCAACGGCCCTTTACCACCAATCAGCAGAATTGCATTCGGGAAACGCTCCGCAACTTGCTTCCAGGCTTCAAGCAGCTGTAGTAATCCCATCCGGTTGACCAACCGTCGGACAGTCAGCACGGTTGTTGCTCCCTCAGGTAAATTTAAGCTTCGGCGAATCGCCAATCGATTCGTAGCGGGAATAAAACGTTCCACATTAGCTGCTCCTGGAATCACTATAATTTTGTGGAGAGGCACTCCGTGCAGCTTATGGAGAATATCCCGGAACGTCTCACTAAGCACGATGAACTTATCCGCTAGTTTATAGGCTCTATGTTCAATGGATTTGGCGATGGTTGTTTTGAACCGGTGCTTAATGCCTTGACCTTCGATTTTCATTTCTTCATTCCATGGGCCATGAAAAGTCATCACTACAGGAATCCCACGTTTCTTTGCTTCCAGGGCTGGACCAATACCATAAGGAGCAAAGTGAGTGTATAAAATATCTATACGGCCACTGCCCTCTCCCATCAGATCGGCCGCCTTACGCTGGAAAGCATCCTTACGTTTCCAGATCCCATCTTTTGGATCTCCGGCATTGTGAATAATCAATTCCTCAGGGGTAGCAGGCGTCTCTTGACTGCAAATCAGCGCATGCACCCGATTACGTGAGGAGAGTTGCTCGCAAACGGATTTGAAATACGTGTTAAGCCCACCCGGCTGTAGCGACGGCCAGCTAAGGCCTGTCGTCATAATGTTCAATCCGTCACTGTACGGCATAGCTTCTCTCTCCTTTATTCTCCTTCTCGGTCTGACTCGTCTTCGCATTGTGCTGAGTCAGCTTTCCCGATCTAATTAATTCGTAATGCTTGAAGCCGACCATGAATTCATACATGACCCAGAATACGGATACACCGAAACCTGACATTCCCTTCTTGAACAACCCGTGTAAGAAATACTTTTGCAGGAAACGGGCTGGTGGTCTTAACAGCAGATGACTGACCCGAAATCGTTTGCCCTTGGCATACGCACTTTCAGCTTCCAAGTCAGTATACTTATTGAAACGTGCCACATGATCGTTAATACTGCGGTAACCATAATGCCAGAGGGTTCCTGTCAAACGTATGGTTCGCTCTTCAGAGACCTCGGGCATCTCGTGAACCAAGCTGTTTCGAATTCCATACGCTTTGCGGTTGTAAAGGCGCACTAGATATTCGCCACGATCCAGCCATCTGCCCATAAAATCACCGATCCGGTAGATAGAATAGGCAACCGATTGATCCATAAGCCCCGGTTTCAGTTCAAGAATACTTGCGGCCAACTCGTCGCTGACCACTTCGTCAGTATCAATAAGGAAGACCCAATCATGAACCGCGCGTTCTACTCCGAATTCCCTCTGTTTCGCATATCCGGGCCATGGGTTGACGTATACACGACAATTCAAGCTTTCGGAAAGCTGAACTGTCCCGTCTTTGCTGCCTCCGTCAATCACAATCACCTCGTCGGCGAATAACCTGCAGGATTGTATGGCCTTAGATATTCGAACTTCGTCATCCTGAGCGATGATGACAGCCGATATTGGATAATTGTTTTGGCCGCCTACCACGCTTTTTACTGAATCCATGAAGGTTTCCTCCTTTGTCTTTCGCATTATCCATTCATATCCATCGGTTTCTTGCGAATGTAAGAATTCATCGTCGTCTTCATCCACTGGATGTCCTCCCGGGTAATGAGCAGCCGGGGTAGTTTAACTTTTAAGGTGTACTTTATATTGAGAACAATGAAGAAGAATCGCAGGATTGCTGATGACAGCATCGCTATCCCTGCTCCGAGTAAGCCAAACTTAGGGATGAGCAGGAACAACATTGGGATAACCAAGAGTAAGCCAAAACCTTGAAGCATCGAAACAATTTTCGGCTTCCCTAGCGCCATAAAGGCCTGTGCCAGAATGATCGTCCCTCCGCTAATGGTCACTTCAAGGAGCAACAAGCGAAACACGGTTAATGCCGCATTGAAGTCTTTGCCGTACATCAACGGAATTACTAAAGGGGCTAAGAGCATCAGGACTACTCCGCCAAGCATGGTGAAGGTCGTACTTATTCGGAAGGCTTTGAATGTTAACTCAACTGCCTGTTCCTTTGACAGCTCAGAAGCCTTAGGAAACAACACGATCGTAATTGAGCTTGAGAAAAAATTAACCATTCGTGATAGACTCACAGCCACTACATACAGCCCCAGATCAGCAGGTCTTAACAAACCGGCAATTACGATCTGATCGATATAGGTAGAGAAATTGCCAAGCAAGTCGTTGCCGTAGGAACCAAGTCCGTAAGTAAACAATCTTTTTAAATTCTGATAGGCCCCTCTCATCTTCACCTTATAGGTACGAAGCAAGGAAATCGTCATTCCGATAAACAGCGGCGCTCCAGGAAGAAGATAGGCAACTGCAGTTGTAAATGGATTCATCTGATCCAGCGCGATCAATATCCCGATCATCGTCAGTGTAAGCAACGGCACTAGATAGCGAATCCAATTAAACCTCTTGTATTCACCTCTGAATTGAAAAGCTGCATTGTTAATTTGAGAGATCACTATAATCGGACACAGAATCATAGACCACTGAGCAAAGGTCACGACCTCCGGACTGAAGGATTTCAGCCAATAAGGCAAGACCACGATACCTATAATCATCGCTATGACCCCAAAAATGGTACCGAGCAGCAATGCCATACGATAAAGCACTCCGGCATCATCCGGGTTTTTCTTAGCGTTATAGATGAGAGCTGAAGGAATGCCAAAGCTCATGCTAAAGGCCAGAAACTGTGACCAGTTAATCATTGCCGTCTGTTCCCCACGACCTGTCGGTCCAAGATAACGGGCGGTCAGTACACCAGTTAACATGTTAATCAATAGGATCATGACACTGACAAACATAGTTTTTACGGCTGCCGAGCTGTTGTCCTTGCTCTTGGCGAACAATCTAAAAGATGACCAGATTGTTCTAGCGGGGAGAGATTTTGCATTCAACTGCTGCATACGGTGTTCCCTTCCTTCTACTTTGTGTGATCTCCCTTGCGCTGAGGCCAAGACCGATCAGCATCCAGATTAAGTATCCCTTGAGTCCGGGAAACCCATTATCTGATACCAAACTGACTATCGCACCGGTCCAAGTAGCAAGAGCAAGTCGGGCATATGGCTGCAATTGGTCCCTGCTGATTACTCTAGCGAATATCTGTTTGACAACTGCGCCTAAAGCTCCGAAGAAGAAAACAGCACCCAGAACACCAAAGGTAAGCAGTAAAGCGATAACTCCGTTATCCATAATTCCGTACTCTCCAAGCTCGCCGTCATTACCAAGCTTAGTCCCTTGGCCTACACTACCAATTCCCTGACCTACTGGATTGGCGGCGACCATCGGCAGCATGTTTTGCCATAAGCTTAGCCGTTCATTATAAGAGTGATCTTCTTGAACAGAAGAAAGTGTCTCTACCCGAGCAACCAGTCCTTCGGCACCTGGCAATTTCGGCACAACCCAGAACAACGCAGCAGCCACAAAAACTAATTGGATCAAGGTTTTCCACTTTCCCTTAGAAGAAGAGGTTCCAATGTACATGAGCAGCATCACCAGAAGTATCAGCCATGCCGCACGTACTAAAGTAGTCAGCAGGCAGATTACAACTAGCAGAACGCCGATCCAGCGCAATGTTCCCCGCCATTTTTTCTCCAGTATCATCGGAACTAAAGCAAACGCCAAGAATGTTGCAGCCGGTCCGGGCGAATTCAGCGTAGAGAACACTCGGATTTCCAATGGATATGGATTTCCGATGGACATCATATCCGCATGTTTCATCCAGAACACATCCCAAGGTGGCACCGTCAAATACTGAACAATCCCGTAAATGGCAACTAGGACTGCAATATTGGCAAAAGCGGTAAGCAATCGATCAATATCCTTCGGCTTGAACTTCGTGACGGCAAAGTACGGCACTAACAGCAGTGGCACAATATAATTCGCTAAGTCATAAACTGAGCCCATGCCATTCTTAGCCAAACCGATTAAAGCACCATAACCCAGCGCTACTGCGAACATTAACATGATCCGCGTGGAGGCTTTTTGAATATTATGAATCTCCTTCAGCAGCGGAATGATCAAGGTTACACCGGTTAACAAGGGAGCTAAGCTCAGCAAGGATACAGAGTGATACACTCCTTCTGACCAGTCAGCAATGCGGCGCAGCTCTGGAGCTACGGCCCAGATTAGCAAGGTATAAGCAACCAGCATTTTCGGTCTAAGTATGGCTAACAAGAAAGCTGGGAATAGGATGGCTGAGAGAATGGCTCCCTGCAGACTGTTCGATGAACTCAGCATCGCACTGGAGAAGCCGATGATCAGCGGAAGAGAGACAACTACAGCAGCAGTCCCCCCTATTAATCCAACTGTCTTGATGAACCTAAGTGATGGGGGCGTAAATACACTCATTCCAAGCCTCCTTCCTTCACCTTATCCCGCTTACGCAGTTCCTTAAGTAATAAAAGTAGAAATTGTGCATCGTCCACAAGATATCTTTTCCAGAGCCGGCCCGGCTCCTGGCTAAGCCGCCAGAACCATTCGAACCCTGTTTTTTGCATGAAGCTAGGTGCTCGTTTCACTGAGCCTGACAGAAAATCAAAGGTCGCTCCCACTCCGATCGATATCGGAGCTTGATAAGAGGTATAGTGGCGATAAATCCACTTTTCTTGCTTAGGCGCTCCTACACCAACAAACACGATATCTGGCTGGCACTCTGTCAGCATTTCTATAATGCGTTCATTCTCCTCCTCATTGTGCTCGAATCCATAGGATGGAGAATAACAGCCAACCACATTTATTCCGGGATGCGCTGTTTTTAGATTCATTGCTGCCCGTTCCGCCACGCCTTCAGCTGAGCCTAAGAAGAACAGCCGGTACTTCCTTTGCTCAAAGGCGTTGCCCAATCGATTAAATAGATCCGCGCCGGATACCTTCTGCTTAAGCGGCTTGCCTAGCATTTTGGATGCCCAGATCAGTGGCATTCCGTCAGCAACAACTGCCCCTGCCTTCGAATATACCGTTTGAAATTCTTTATCCTTACGAAGCTTGATCACATGATCTACATTGCAAGTGAGGATATAAGACTGATTCCTCTCCTGAATGGTTTTATCAATGTAATCAAGTAAATCCATGAAATCATAGTTATCAAAATTGACATCGAACATATTCACTTGATTCATCGTATCACTTCTTTTTGTGGGGAATCGGTTGGCTGTGAAGATCGATACAGGCAGTTCAGGTACCAACAGAACGGAATAATAAATTGGACCGTCGACAGCGTGTTATCGGAGAATGAGTAGATTAAAAACGCTGCAATAAATAACAGATAATAAGGTTTGATCGGTGAAGCCAATGCTCTGTACACCAGAATAAACACAGCCAATAAAGAGAACATCAACAGAATAGCGCCAATATATCCCCCATCGAAGTAAAAGCGGATATACTCGTTGTGCGGAACCACAAAACCTTTGTACAATGTTCCATCATTTGCTACCGTAACCGCACCAAGCCCTCTACCAGACCAAGGAGAATCTGCAGCTTTGTTCAAGAAATACTCCCATGCCTCCGACCTTCCTGATAAATCTACAGCCGTATCTGTCTGTCTCTCAAAGGAACGTTTCTCAAAATTATCGAGCTGCCAGAAGACGGCGACCATAATCAGGAAAAATGCACCCATTAACGGAATTAGCAGATAGGTTCTGCCCTTCAAATATTGGCGAAGAATATCATAGAAGTAATAGAGAACGGTAAGTCCAAGTGCCAATATAGGCCCTCTTGTTCCTGTTCCAATCAAGATAAAGAAATTTAGAACTAACATGATATAGAAAAAGCGTGCTTGCTGCGGATTCCGCTTCACCTCTATAAATGGAATCGCTACTCCCATAAAGGCCAGCATCGCTAGATGCGCAGGAATATTAGCCCCCTGAATCCGTACAGCGCCTGTATACTCGATGTTGAGAAAATTATGAACATGCGCAAGCTGCAGCAACAAACCAACCACTACACTAACAAGGGGAAGCATACAGATAATTTTGATTTGCAGCTCGGCTACATTCTTTTTCCAGTTAATTAATAAAAATACGAATGGAATCGATAGACCGATAAAAGCTTTAACTGCAATGGATGAGGTCATTTCCGGCAGCCAGATCGAAGATCCAAAGGTAATCACTAGCAGCGCTACCATTGCCCACAAGGGGTGACTCAGACGAAACCGCAAGCCATTGACCAGAATACAAGGAACAAGCAGCATCACGATAACCAATTTATAAAGTGACAGTATCTCCATTCCGAACATGCTGCCGTCATATAAGAAGTTAATCGATATTGCCGTCGTGATTAGAACGAAATAACTGATCAGTTCAGGCCGTGAAATCGAGATTCCCAGCAAAATAATCAGAAGCACGGCAGCTATCGCAATCATCGGCTGGTAGATGACCGCCGTTCCAAAGAACAGGGCCGACATGAGATAGAGCATCCCGTATGGCAAAACATTTAATTTGGAGCCCCACTCAAAATTTGTCATGTTAATCCCTCACCCCGCTGCGGAATGCCTCTCCCGATTGAGAATCATATGAAGCGTTCCACGAATACTCTCCAGCCTGCATTTGTTCAAAAGCCTTCTTCCTTTGCTCCTTGAGAGAATAGAATCAGCCAGGATATACACGAGCTTAGCGGCTGTCTTTCCCACTAGAATTAGCTTGCCTTTTAACCCTTCGCTTTTCATAGCGTTAGAAATACCTTGGCTATAATAGCGCCTCATAATCCAGTCTTCCGTCAAACGGGCCGCCGGAACGAAATGGTCAACCGCCATTTCCGGATGGTAGAGGATGGAATGCCCTTCTTTTTGAATCTGTCCGAATAACCAGGTCTCTTCACCGGAGAGTAGAGAATCACCCTTTCTTCCGAGATCCAGGGGAAAAAGACTGATGTCGAATACGAGCTTCCGCATCGCCATATTGGCCCCACAAGGATGAAGTTGCTTGGGATATTCCTTAATCCGGCTACCTAAATCAACAATCGTATACGGAAGCTCAAAGGGTTTAATCAACCAGTCCGGACGTTTACTTTCGAATATCGGAGCGATTTTGCCTCCCATAGCCATGACCTCCGGTTTACTCTCGAAAGTACTGACAATCGTTGTTATCCAACGCTGGCAAGGTATCGCATCATCATCGAGAAAGGCAATCAGCGGCGATTTGGAAGCCAGAATTCCTGTATTTCTAGCCGCTGAAAGCCCCTGCATCGGCTCCATCATGTAGCGGATATCCACATCAGCTCCATGCTTTCCTATAAACTTTTTGACGCAAGCTTCAGTATCATCCTTGGAACAGTTATCCACAACAATGATCTCCGCCTGCTCTAAGTGATCCAGCTTTAAAAGTGACTGAAGCGTCTTGATCAATAAAGGTGCTCTGTTGTAGGTACAGATGATAATGGAAAGCTTAGGAACGTCTCCGTATTCACGCATCGGCATTCACCTAATTTCCACATTATTAATAAGCATCTTTTGAACCGAGTAACATCAGTCCGGTTTTAGCAATGATTTTTAGATCCAGCATGGTGCTCCGAATATGGATGTAGGTTAAGTCCAGCTGTACCATTTCGTCGAAGCCGACACTGTTTCGGGCATTTACTTGCCAATATCCGGTACAGCCTGGTGTAACCGTCAAACGCTGTTTGTCATATTCCGTATACTGAGCCACCTCTTCAGGCAGCGGAGGACGAGGACCGACCAGACTCATTTGACCTATCAGCACATTCCACAGCTGAGGCAGCTCATCGATGCTCGTCTTGCGCAAGAATCTCCCTATTTGTGTGATCCGCGGATCGTTCTTAATCTTGAACATGGCACCGCTCACTTCGTTATAGGCCATCAGGTTTTCTTTTAACTCCTCAGCGTTACTAACCATGGATCTGAACTTATACATCGGGAATTGCTTTTCATTCTTCCCAACCCGGTTTTGCCGAAAGAACACCTTTCCTTTCGGATCCTCCAGCTTGATCAGAATCGCCACGACAACAAATAATGGCATTAACACGAGAAGACCAAGAGCGGAAAAAAAGATATCGATCATCCGTTTCATTATCAAATAGGACTCTGCTTCTTTCCTTCTCTCATCGGTATGCAGCATGTAAAGTTTCGGCAGGACCGCCTCGTAGTCTTCCGGCAGTTTTTGCATGCTCATCCTCCTCATCTAAAATTTTGCGAACTCAACTTAACTACTCAAGCTGGTTTGTCCCATTTTATTCAGCCATTCCGACATTGCATCCATCACCGGATAGCGCAAATCTTCGCTCTGCAGTGCAAATTCAAGTGTTGTCAAAATATATCCAAGCCGTTCGCCGACATCATATCTTGTTCCGTCAAAATTATAGGCATATACCCGTTCACTCTGATTCAGCTTCTGAATGGCATCTGTCAATTGGATCTCTCCGCCAGCGCCTTCTTCCATCAAATCAAGATACTTAAAGATCTTCGGAGTAAACACATAACGGCCCATGATTGCCAGATTGGAAGGTGCCGTACCTAGTGGCGGCTTCTCTACAAAATTGTTAACCCGATACAATTTACCATCCTGCAAATCGGGTTCAATAATACCGTAACGATTCGTGAATTCATCAGGAATCTCTTGAACTCCGATAACCGAGTTTTGTGTTTCTTCATATTGATCGATCAGCTGCTTGAGGCAAGGTACGGCTCCTGTGACGATATCATCGCCTAACATGACACCAAATGGCTCATCACCGATAAACCGTCTTGCACACCATACGGCATGCCCCAGACCCTTTGGTTCTTTCTGGCGGATATAGTGAATTTCTACCTTGGCTGAACGCTGAACCTCTTTAAGCAGATCCAGCTTTCCATCTTCCAGAAGCCTAGACTCCAGCTCAAACGCATTATCAAAATGATCTTCAATGGCTCTTTTACCTTTACCAGTAACAATGATGATATCTTCAATACCGGAAGCAATAGCCTCCTCCACAATGTATTGAATGGTTGGTTTATTGATAATCGGAAGCATTTCTTTAGGCATGGCTTTCGTTGCAGGAAGAAAGCGCGTACCTAGTCCTGCCGCGGGTATGATTACTTTTTTCACCTTTTTCATCGCACTTTTCCTCCTAAAAGTTTTGTGAGCATTAGCTTCAATAATTTGACTTCGAGCAAAACTTACTTCGAAAGCATAAACATTTACTTCGCCTGGTTCATGGCAATTCCGATTAGATTAGAGCCGGTCTGTTCAAGCAGCGTCTTCGCTTTGCGAATCGATTCCCGTTTGGACTTTCCGTATCTGGCCACCAGGATCACGCCGTCCGCTTGAGGTGCCAATATACGAGCATCACTGAAATCGACTGCCGAAGGAGAATCCAGCAGGATCAGATCGTAGTTTTCTTTTAGTTCCTCAAGCAAAGCGGTCATTTTGGGGTTACCTAGCAAATCCGGCGGACTAACATGCGTTTTACCCGCCGGGATGACCGAAAGATTGGCCAAATTTCCGAGGACAGCGATGTTATCCACCTCCTCTTGCCCACTTAAATAAGCCGCAAGCCCGTCACTACCCTCTACTTCAAACACTGTATGAAGACCGGGATGTCGCAGATTGCAGTCCACCACCGCTACCTTCTTGCCATCCTGGACGAAAGACACCGCTAGATTTGACAAAATCGTCGTCTTGCCTGCTCCAGCTTCTGCTGACGTAAAGAGTAGCACTTTTCCTCCGCTACCCTGCGCTATTCCAAGCTGGCGTATATATGTGCGTAGCGATCGGAACGATTCCGAGATATGCGAGGATGGATTAACGTCCGTAACCAGACTCTTATTTAGCCGTAACATAAGCACCCTCCTTCACTCTTGTGTTGCCGCCTGCTGCCTTACCCATATCGCGTTTACGAATGGTTGCGATCGAAGCAATTACCGGAAGACCAAGGTCATATTCCGCTTCCTTTTCAGACCTTAATGTGCCGTTAAGAGTTTCCATCAGCAAAATAATTCCTAGGGCAGCCATAAGCGATACTACAAAGCTGATGATGAGATTCATCGCAAACCCGCCGTTCGAGGGCCCTGGAACATCAGTCGGATCGGCCGGTGTCAGCAAGGTAACATTGTCTACCCTCATCAGCGATGGCAATTCACGAATGAATGTCTGCGAAACCGCATTTACGATCCCGGCAGCTTTGGTGTAGTTTTCATCCTGAACATTGAGGTTGATCACCTGGCTCTTCTCTGAAGTTTTAATCTCAAGCTTCTGACTTAGTTCATCAGCCGTCAGACCAAACTCCGGGTGATTTTCTATTACGCTTTTCATGATGGTCGGTGATTTCATAATTTCCTTGTAACTCTCAATTAAATTCAGGCTAAAGCTCAAATCGTTAAGATTGTTGCTCTCGGGAGCCTTGGCAATATTGTTGACAAGCAGCTGTCCGGAAGCGGAATAGACGGGTTCAACGAAGTTTTTACTAACGTAGTAAGTCGTAGCACAGGAGATTAAAACGAACACCATGATGAGCCAAAACCTTTTTTTAATCAGGTTAATGTAATCCAGAATCGTCTTTTCCACAGTAACCCTCCTTCCGCTAAAATTACATTCTGAAAGCATTCATGAAAGTTTCAGTTGTTGCTTTAATTCTATCAATCCACACCATTCGCCACATGGCTCATACCATCACTTTCCTCTTCACTTTGGAGTAAGACGTTGTACTCCTTAAGAGGGGGGTGGGGTATACTTTAGCGCCATATTTAGGGCTAATTTAAGTTTTGACGCACAAAAAAACACGGACATCCAGTCCGTGTTTATGTACAATGCTTATAAATTAGTTCAACTTTCACTCATAAGACATTTCATATTTGGTCAATCCGACAGCATTTGCGTAAAGCGCTGCCTGTGTACGATCTGCCACCTGTAATTTCGCTAAAATCTGACTGACATGCTTTTTCACTGTAAATTCACTAATAAAAAGACGTGAGGCAATTTCTCTGTTGCAAGCGCCCTGTCCTAGTTCGATTAAGACTTCCTTCTCTTTCGGGGTCAATTCATCTGTCGGACTGCTTTCACTCATTCGCATCTTATCTTCCATCAGACCAGGATCATAATACTTTCTTCCTTTATGGACCAACTGGATAGCAAATAGTAACTCTTCTGGCAATGCCTCTTTCAGTACATATCCGTCTACCAGCACTTCCTCAGCTTTCAGAAAATCCTCTCTGCTTGCAGATGATGTCAGCAGAATAAACTTACTAACGATTCCACGAGCACGCGCTTTCTTGATGACATCAAGTCCTGATTCATCCGCTAGTTTAAGATCAATGAGTACAAGGTCAGGCTGCGTCTCCTCAATCACAAGAAGCGCTTCTTGGCCGTTCGTCGCCTCTCCAGCAAACTTCACATTCGGTTGCATCGAAATAACGGATGCCAGCCCTCTTCTAACTAGAGGATGATCATCTACAATGACGATTTTCATTAGAAACGACCTCCCGCCCTAAAGTTTATGCATTCTTTAATTCAGCTACACCCACAGGAATGGAAATCAAGATTCTCGTTCCCATATTTTCATTACTGGACAGCTGGAAGTCGCCACCTAGCGACTGCGTCAAATATTGCATATTCTTCATGCCAAGCCCACTCGCACTATCTTCGGATTCAATCCATAACAAATCAGTATCAAAACCAACACCATTATCACAAATCAATAATCGAATCCAAGTCGGCTTCAGAGACAGTTCTACATCCACTCGACTGGCAGCACCATGCCTGATGGCATTACCAGTGGCTTCGGAGATAATTCGAAAAAGCGCCTTGTGGTAAGGATAAGGGAGACTGAAATCATCTCCCGTTATTTTTAATTCAATATCAACATCATTTAATCTGGATAAGCTCTTCAAATGTGATCTTACCATACCGAGCCATGTAGGCCCGCCACTCTTCTTGGAGCTAAGACTGTAGATCGTGATCCGCAGTTCTTTAGCAACCTTTGTAGCAGAGTCATGAATAAGCTCAATTTGTTCTTCTAGCTCATGATCTGACATTCTCTTCCACGATTCCTTCAGCGAATGCGTCGCATACACAATACCAAAAAGGCTCTGGGATACACTGTCGTGCATTTCATCCGCAATCCGGTTCTGTTCGTTCGTGATGATCAACCGGTTCTCAATCACACCAAGCTCATGCCTTTCAAGAATATTCGCACTTAGCTCAGATAAGAATATCAATTGTTGAATATACCATCTGCGGCCTTCCAGCCCCTCTGTAGACTCCAGCTTGAGTCCAATCATCCCTACAAATCGGGTGCTCATCCGTACAGGCATCAGCAGGAAATCTCCTAATCCCGGAAGATTTCTAAAAATAGGCTCTCGCTGCAATCTCCATTCATGTTCATGTTTTCCCAGTTCTGAGAATAAGAACTGTTCCTCTTCCTGCTGCCAGCCGGTCTGCCTGCTCTGCGGTGCTGGTTCTCCGCTTTTCTTGGCGAACCAAAACAAAGCCTTATCCAGCTTCGTTAGCTTAACAACATAATCGGTGATCACTTGACCGATATTCATGAAATCATGTTGGCTTGAGGTTTCCACGATATGGTACAGCGATTTGATATGCTCCATCGTCTCTTTCGTGCGAGCATTCGATTCTTCACGTTGCCGCTTCATCCGATTAACGATCTGCATTATTATAACCGTAAGTACCAGTGTTAGAAACAGATTCCCATTTACAAATACAATTTCCAAAAAAGTTTTGTTCGCAGAATTGATAAAAAAATAACAGAGCACCGCAAAAATACTGATGTAACTTAAAAGCAGCGACCATCCAAAATAAATGGACAATGAGCCCGCAGCAATCAATACAGGGTTTAGCACATAGAGCCTAAAGGAACTCTCGTACCCACCGGTAAACAAGGTCAATGCAATAATTCCCACCATCTCTATACTAACAGCCAGGACGAGGGTCTTTGGCCTGCTTCGTAACCTCCGATAAAAAAATAAGAACGTTTGTGCAAACAGAAAGAGTATGGCTATAACAAGGGATTTATAAATTACGGAAGGTCCCGTTTTATCTAGAAGATACATGAGCGATGTGAGGGACAAAGAGAAGTACCTGTAATACTCAATCAGTTTGTCTTCTGCAGTTGGTTTGATTTTCATCCCACCACCCTATTCTCCAGTTTTTTTGGAAAATGCGAGATTGTACTGTGCTCGATAAAAGCATCATACATGAGAAAAATCACAATAACAAGTTGACATCTTCCATGTTTGCGCTTCCATTTGAAAAATAGTTACAAAAAATTTATTATTTTTTTAGAAGGTTTTATACCTAAAATTTGTCATTTTATCCACTATAGTTATTAAGAACTAACGTATTTATGTAATATTAACCCATAATTTTCAACATATCTTATAAAACGACAACAATTATACAATTATAACAATTCTCATTGGGACTCTAGTAGTATGATGTCGATTTAAATGTTACTACGACAAAGCTGTGGCGCAATCCCCATATACTTTTTAAATAAACGTGAAAAATAGAATGGATCATTATAATGAAGCATGCCCGATATTTCTTTCACTTGTAATGAGGTGTTGAGAAGCAGCTTTTTGGCCTCAGCCATTTTAAGACGGTGAATATATTCATGAAGCGGATACCCGCTACTACGCCGAACAAGACGACGAAGGGTAGACATCGAGATATGATGTTTTGCCGCAATTTGCTCTAGGTCCATTTCACCATAAATGCATAAATTCAGGTCCTCCCGAATCTGACGCATATAATCCGCCTGAGCATTCCAACTTTTTTCTTCTATTATAAAAGAACACTCCAATAGCATCCTTTCAACGAGTAGTGAGGCCCGATCCGCATCTGCAGGTTCTCCACTCTCCATTCGTTGTAGTACCTCTTCAAATAAGGTCGAAAGACCCATGATCGAATTCGCTTGGAACACATTCCCGCCAGCGATTAGACCCGACTCCAGCCATTCCGATACACGTGTCCCATTAAAATTAATATAATACTCATCCCAGCTCCCTCCAGGTGGTGGGCCGAAATTGTAACTGTATCCTGGGCGAAAAAAGAATAAGCTGCCTTCACGCACCTGCTGTTCTTTCCCCGAAGTCTCCATATAGGTGCCACCACCTGATACTATGTAAACAATAGCCCAGTGTTCAAAAACTACGCCTGAACGGAATAACGTTCTTCCAGGCAAATGGCCAGCTTGTCCTACTCTAATATTTTTAAGCTTCAGCTTAGAGGACTCAACCTTCGGATCAATAATTCGTATTGGAAATGGACTGATCATATAATCCATGCGCTTGGACATTATAGACATTCCCCCCTCTGTTTAGTAGTGATAAGGTTATTGTGAAGTTGATCATATTCTACATGAATAAGAGGTGTCCACACTATGCTTAATCATTCTACACTACTGCTTCTGCCTAATCCGCGTGAAATCACATTGTCACAAGACTCATACCGTTTCCCAATAAGCGGAAGCATTGTGCTTCCTAGTACGGGAGAGCAAAGTTCAATGCCTGCTGCACAAAAGCTGCAAGCTGTGATTAAACAAGCCTTAAATCTTCATTTGACCTTATCTATTGGCACACGTCCAACGGTTGTATCCGCTTGTATCTTTAGCTATGTGCCGTCATTATCTGAGCAGGCATACGAAATAGTTATTGATCAGAGCGGTATCGTTGTCTCCTATAGTTCACCTGTCGGTGCCTTCTACGCAGTAGCCACTCTGAAACAAATCATAGAACAAAGTGGCAGATCTATTCCTCATCTGCATATTCGCGATGAACCTGATTTTGGAGCTAGAGGGATAACCGTTGATATCAGCCGCAATAAAATTCCAAAGCAAGAAACCTTGTACCGAATCATTGACCTTATGGCAGATCTGAAGATGAACCAGCTTCAGCTATATATAGAAGGTACGCCGTTCGCGTACGAATCTTTCCCTCAAGTGTGGGAGCTTGAGACTCCAATCACAGGAGAGGAAATCTTGCTTCTAGATGCCTACTGTAAGGCGCGTTATATTGAGCTTGTTCCAAACCAGAACAGCTTTGGACATATGGAAGGCTGGCTTTCCCGTCCTGAATTCAATGATTTAGCCGAAATTCCAGAGGGATTTATGCTTCCCAAGGAATTGTACATGGGGGATGTATATCCAGAAGGACTATTCATGCATCCCGGTACGTTTGATACCGAAGATCCTGCCGTGCTCCCTCTGCTAGAAAAAATGTTCGACGATCTGCTTCCATACTTCTCCTCTAATCAATTTAATGTAGGCTGTGATGAGACGTATGAGCTTGGTCTTGGCAAAAGCAAAGCGCTGGCTGAATCACAAGGTAAAGGTCAGATCTATTTATCTTTTCTTCAGAAGATTTATGAGCTTGTTACGAAACGCGGCAAGACGATGCAATTCTGGGGCGATATTATTATCCAACATCCCGAACTGATCCCTCACCTGCCTAAAGATATTATTGCTATGGAATGGGGTTACAGTGCGGAACATCCTTTTGAGTCGGATACCCTCAAATTCCGTGAAGCAGGCATTCCTTTCTATGTCTGCCCAGGTACCAGCTCATGGAACTCCATTACAGGGCGTAGCGACAATATGTTTGCCAATCTGCGTAGTGCAGCTATTCATGGCAAAAATAATGGTTCTATCGGCTATCTCATTACCGATTGGGGTGATCACGGGCATTGGCAGCATCTCCCAATCAGCTACACTGGATATGTTTATGGTGCTGCGCTTTCCTGGAATGTAGATAACAATCTAGATGTAGACACTGCAAAATATTTAAATACATTCATCTTCGCGGATCGTTCCGAGGGTATTGGTCAATTACTTCTCGATCTCGGCAATTACTATCAGCTTGAATCCGAGATTATTCGTTCAAATGATACGGAAATGTCCCTGCTTCTTCGTACTAATCTCGACAATTTGTTAATTGTAGAGAAACTTACCGAAGAGCATTTCAACAATCTCGAAGAATACATGCTCTCTATAGAGGCACGTCTCTCGGGGCTTGATCTTCAATGTGCTGATGCTGATCTTGTTCTTAAGGAACTGAGTAACGGAATCCATTTTGTGAAGCACGCTGTGCAGCTTGGAAGAACTAAACTGCTGCTGGCATCCGCGCCAGATTCGATTGACCCTAATCTGATTACGGAGCAAATCAATGATTTGAATGTTCTTCTTCATCAATATCGTCTATTGTGGACCGAGCGCAACCGACTCGGTGGCTTAGATCAAAGTATTTGGAGACTTCTACGTCTTAGAGGTCAATACGAAGCATTGAAATCAAAGTAATTTCCTTATCATAGCTGCAATTGGCGAGTCGAACGTTGAATTCAACGTTTCCGACTCGCTAAGCGCAGCTCTTCATATTGATTTTCAAGCATTTCCCGCTCCCGCTTTTCATGCTTTTCTCTGCCAATTCCCTCTTTCATGCTTTCCTCATCCTCATAGATTTGCCACAGATCAGAGAACAAATAATCTTTGATTTCTACTGTTTTTCCATTCAATATCCCATTGGTCCAAATAAGTCCCGCAGAGGTACGCATCACAATGCGGCCGTCTGGCGTTTCAGCCTTTTGCCCCATTCGAATAGTCATAAGCATTTGTCCAAAAGTATAACACTCCATTCGTCCTTAAACCTCCTAAATTTTAGTTGTAATGGAATAAAGAGAAGGATATAATCAGGGCGAAAGAACCAGTTTTTTTGCAATTTTATTGTAGGAGGGATGCAATGGATTGGCTAAATGATTACGAAGAAGAACTCCGCTTAGTATTTCAAGAAAGTAGAAAGATCATCTCCGAATTTCCTGAGCCTCTAAATTCACAAGGCATGTCCTATCTTGAACATTTTAACGTATTCAATGCGGAAAGCCACAAAAATTACATATGTTATCTATTGCCCTTTTGGCTTCAGAAAAGCTGTGGGCTCTCAGCAGAAATTACCCGTCAAATGTCGATGGGCAATGTCTTCTTCATGCTATATTTTTTCATACAGGATGACCTGATGGACAGCAAAGAATCCTCTACATACGAAAGATTACCTTTAGCGAACCTACTCTATGTTGAATTTTTGAATATCTACAGACTTTTATTTCCGAATGACTCCTCTTTCTGGACATCGTTCAATCGTTATATCGCTCAATGGGCAGACAGTGTTAGTAATGAAACCACCAGTGATTATTTTCTTAATGATCGGATCAAGATCCCTTATAAAGCCAGTCCGCTCAAACTATCCAGCACCGCTGCCCTTCTGCTATCTGGTAAGGATTCTCTTGTACCGCAGTCTGAGGAAATGATCGACTCTGTTCTGCTTACACTGCAAATGCTTGACGACTATGAAGACTGGAACGAAGATTTATCAGAAGGCAGCTATAATTGTCTCCTCTCACTCACACGAAGCTATCTATCCACTGATAAAGCAACCACACTCACATCAAAAGAGGTCGAATTCTTCCTGTTTACAGCAAACGGACTACGTACCTATGCTGAGCTAGCGCAGGATACGCATCGCAAAGTAATGGCTTCCAGCTTAGATATACCTCATCTCCTAGCATTCCACTCCATGTTGGTGACGAACTTACAACAGATCTCAGATTCTATCGAAGCAGAAAAGCAGCTTTTACAAGGTGGAGGCTTGTTTTATTATTTGTCAAAAAATATACAATAATTCTATTATTTTGTAATAAAAAGAATAGTATTAGCACAATTGCTATGTTATATTATTAAAGGTAAATATATACATTTTGGAAAGGGTGATTATTTTGTCAGAAGCAGTTCTTAGAAATCAAGTCATTCAAAAGGCATGGGAAGATCCAAGTTTTAAGCAAAGACTACTCGCAGATCCAAAAGCAGCTCTCCAAGAAGCGCTAGGCGTAATCATTCCCGACAGCGTTACCTTGAAAGCCGTTGAAGAAGGTTCAAATGAATTCTATCTTGTAATCCCACCAAGTCCATCATCAGATGTATTGAAAGCAACCGCAGCACCACGCGGTTCTTGGTAAGACAGCAGGATTAACCTCATAGGGAGTAGGAATCATCCGGAGCTTCTGCCAATGGCAGTATGGTAATGGATTCGGTTCCTACTCCTTTTTTGCTTGTAAATCTCACTTCACCTTGCATAGCTTCAATGATGCGGAAGGTAACCATCAATCCTAAACCTGTTCCTTTATTTTTCTTGGTGAAATATGGTTCTCCGAGTCGGTGCAGAACATCAGGGTCCATTCCTTCCCCGTTATCTTTGATGTGAATAATCACTTTATTATCTTCACCGTACACCGACATATAAATGAACCCTTCTTCACTGAATGATTCAATGCTGTTCTTGATAATGTTAATGAACGCCTGCTTAAATTTCGAGGAATTTCCTTTTACCCATAATTGGCCGGATACATCCAGAATCATTTTTCCTCCATTGATGTGACACAAGGGCTGCATAATACTCTCAATATGCTTGAATTCATCATATAAATTCAGACTAGAGATTGTCTCAAATTCTGGTTTAGCAAAGGTTAAGAAATCTGTAATAATATTGGATGCACGATCTAGTTCACTTAGGGCCATTGACATATAAATTTGCTCTTCGTTAACGGATTTCTCGCTAAGCAGCTGAAGAAATCCCCGGGTGACTTGTAGTGGGTTTCTTACTTCATGAGCTACGGATGCAGCAAGCTCGCTAATGATCTCCATTTTTTCCGAACGCTCCAATTCATTGTTGAAACGCTCTAGTTCTCTAGAGTAATTAACAACCTGTTGATGGTTATAGGCTAATCTTCGTTCCAGAATTACGATCAAGGAAATAATGAAAGCAACCAGCCCCCACTTCCACAAGAACAAATCATAATTCCCTTTTTGGATGTAATACCATAATAGCTCTGCAACTACAGTAAACGCAGCGGTTCCAAATCCAATGGCAAACACAATAGCATCTTTATTTCCTTTAAGAGAGAACATAACCACACATGCGATCAGCAGGATGAATTGGAGGATAAGGATAACCCCTATAATGGTGGTAGAAATAAAATAATAGAACTCAATATAGCGATTATTTGATAGGAGATTGATTAAAAGACATAACAAACAAAAAGAAGAGTAAAGCACTTGAAATTGACGAAATTTTCGAATGATACTGAATTTACCACTACCGAATAATTTCTCAAATAAAAAGGTAAGCGCTGGGAGAAGTGAAAAAAGGGCTAAGTCTAGGCAAACGTTACTAATTGGCCCCAATTTATTGTAAAAGGTATAGATGAAGGGGGAGTAGGTTATAGAAAGGATTCCGGTAGCCGCTATAACCACTGCTAGTGAAGCAACACTGGAGAAATAATCTCTGTTTATGTATAGAGCACTTATAAAAAGAACGATAGCCACCAGAAAAAAAGCGCAGCCCAAAATCACATCACTAAGTCCATTCTCAATATATTCATTAATTAATTGACTATGTTCACCGATCATTACACTTTTTTTAATTCCAATTCTGTCTTGCATGGTTTCTGTCCAGATATATAGTGTTTTCCCGTTATCTTCTTTACTTAAAGGCAACAGCAAAGAATAGTTATCCTTGATATATTTACGATTCTCCTCGAAGATCAAACGATCCTCCACATACACTTTCACATGAAGAGCATATAAAGTATCGATATACACCGAAGGAGACACATAACTAAAATCGGGTAAGGAAATACGGGTCCAAGAAGAGGATACTCCTGAAGGTAACTCTGGGAGTTCCTTCTTAGAATCTACGTTCATCCAGCTTTGCTGGCCTTCACTCCACGGAATCTCTTTCCCCGCATCTCCTGTTTCGTCCACCCATTTCATTTGCCACTTTGTAATTTCTTGAGATGGATATGGGTTCGCCGCCGATACAATAATAGAGCCACAACCTACCAGGAGGAGTGAAAGGGTGATTGTAATGTGGAGTATTCTAACCATCAAGCGCATATAGGCACCTCAGAAGGAAGTTTCAGAAACAATATTCTGTGTGTTACTACTTCGCTCACTATACTACCCTTTCCTTCTAAAAAACGGAATAATCATTAAATTCTCCTAATTTTTTCTAGCCATTGGCAATTTAATAATAATCTCCGTTCCTTCCCCCTTCTCACTTTGAAACTCAGTTGTCCCTTCCATCGCCTCAATAATTCGGAAGGTTACCATAAGCCCAAGCCCTGTTCCTTTTGTTTTATTAGAGTAATAAGGCTCACCCAATCGGGCCAGCTCACTACCATTCATCCCTTCCCCATTATCACGTACACTGATCATTACATGGGCTTCGGATTTCCAGGCCGTAACTCTAATAAATCCATTATCCTGTAAAGCTTCGATGCTATTTTTTATAATATTAATAAACGCTTGTTTAAATTTAGCAGATGATCCAATCACGCAGAGTTCCGACTGCAGGTTGAGTTCAATGACTCCCCCTTGCAAATTCGCAAGCGGAGAGAGGATACCCGACACATGCCGTAACTCTTCGGATACATCTAGACTCTCAATAGTCTCTAGCCCCGGCTTAGCAAAGGTAAGGAAGTCTGAGATAATAACCGTCGCTCTATCCAGTTCTGCGATGGCCATCTGCATATACTCCCTCTCCTTATGATCTGACCGTTCTCCTAGGATCTGAAGGAAACCACGGGTTACCTGTAAAGGATTCCGTACCTCATGCGCTACAGAAGCTGCCAATTCACTTATAATCTCCATTTTCTCGGAACGCTGTAAATCATTATTAAACGTCTCAAGCTTACGAGAATATTCAACGAGTTGTTCATGGTTTCTCGTAAACCTTCTCCCAAGAATGACGATTAAGGATAATACGAAAACCATCATCCCCCACTTCCACCAATATAATTGATAGGATTCTCTGGAAATGTAGTATACGACCAATTCGCCAAGAGATACAAATGCAAAGATTGTAAACCCTGTAGTAAAAACAATAGCATCCCCATTGCCGCGATAAGTATGAATAAAAGCTAAGCTTAACAGTAATATAATTTGCACAATCATAAAGACGCCTAGAACGTTAGCAGTCATCAATCTATAAAAGTCTTCCAGCTGATAAGAAAGAAGGATATTAATAACCATTAGTGAAAGACAGAATATAGAATAAACCACTTGAAACTTGCGGAATCGGGTAACGATTTGCTTTTTTCCTGAACCGAATATTTTCTCAAAATAAAAGGTTACGGATGGCAACAAGGTGTACAACGCTAAATCAAAGAATACAAGCACGATTTTCCCATAATCCCCGAGGATGATCGGCAAAAACGAAGAATACGTAACCACTATGACTCCAATGGATAAGAGAATTAACACCAACAAAAATCCGGCCGTAAAAAATCCTTTTCTCAAGAATAATGAACAAATAAACAGGACAATAGCTATAAAGATAAACGTCATCCCAATGATGATATCCATTAAGCCCTGCTTCACATAAATGGACAACAGCTCACTGTAGCGATCTACCCTTATTTCGCCTTCTATTCCTAAATCCTTGCTTCCTCCGTGTGTCCATATGTATAGTTCCTTCCCTCCATCTTCTGTGGATAAAGGAATTAGAATTTTGCTGCCGTTGAAATTGTATTTATTCTCAGAATCATATACTAACGCGTTATTCACATAAGCTTTGACGCTATTTCCATATACCTTATTAATGAATAACGCGGATTTCTCGCTCATTTGCGGCAAAGAAAACCGGAGCCACGCTGAGGATGTACCTTTTGGCGTCTCTGGTTTGTTATTATGAGGCGTTACGCGAATCCATTCATCATCTGAAGCTGCTACAGCTTCTTCGACAGTCTCTGCTTCTGTATTTCCAAATCTAATCTCCCAACTTGGCAGCGCAGAGTCTGATGATCCAGCACTCACTATCGCCGCACCGTAAGGCACTATTGCTGTTAGCAATAGAAATAATAGCAAAGTAGCCGCTATCTTTGGTTTTGGCAACTTCATCGTAGCACCTCAGTAATTCATTAGTTGTATAAATGATCATATATGATTCTTAATTTCGACAACCTTCGCACTATTCCTGCCTATTCTTGTAAATTTTCTCGAAAAAAGACGTTATTTATCGGCGTTATTACCCTGATTATTTATAAAACGATTCGATCATAGGCAATCGGGTAAAGATACATATGAGAAGTCCAAATCTTAACCTACCGAGGGAGTGAACGGCTATGGAAGATACACCTAATAAAACTGAAGCCGATTTTGCATATGAACGTTATATACAAGCTGATATTGATGTAGAGGATGTTGTCAATGAAGATGCCGACCCCGTGTTGGTTGGCGATAAATATTTGGCGGCGGATATTGGTTTAAACCAACCTGAGGAAACACTCGAAAGAAATGACTTACTGGAATCCGATGCATTCCTCGCTGCTGAAACGGCAGGACTAACAAGCAGCGATAATGCTGAGGACGAGGAGCTGCTAGAAATGGAAGAGGAGGATCCGCCATTGGAAGATATTCCTGATGCAGATGAGGTGTATCCTGGATCCATCATCGACCCTGCTTCACCACCAGTAGATGGCATGCCTGGAACGGACGTCTTAAATGGATCACAGGGAGATTAGACTATATAAAGCCGCCGGGCTAGGATCCGGCGGCTTTATTTGTTTTTCAATATGAGCACTTTCTTCATTAATGGTTACTCTTGAGCAGCCGGTTATTCTGCTGAACGCGCTGCTGCAATTTGGGAATCCAGCTTACGGGTCTTAACCAATACCGCTGCTACAAGCAGCATCACCCCATTGATCACAAACACCCAGCGGATCTGGATAAAAGCCCCAAGTAAGCCGCCTATAATAGGCCCGGCCATTGTCGCGAGTTGAGATGCCGCTTGGTTGAGACCAAAAGCACGTCCGCGAAACCCGGGCTCAATCACTTGTACAATCATTGCATTTACAGATGGAAGCACACCTGCATAGAACAAGCCGTAGGCAAAACGAAGAACGGCGAATTCCACATACCCTGTAACAAAAAATTGCAGAATATTACCAATACCTCCACCGATTAATCCAATGAACAAGATCATCCCGAAGCCCTTCCGGCTTCCGATTCTCCCCCACTGCGGAGCCATTAGCACAGTAGCAATACCCACAGCGGAGAATACAATTCCTGAGCTTAGCGAGGCGCTGCTTTTGGCGATTCCCATGTCTAGTAGATGTATCGGAATAAGCGGCTCCAGAATCATAACAGAAAAGGTGCTTATCCCCGCCAGCGATAGCAAAGTCATAAATGCGCGATTGCTTCGCGCTTCCTTGATATCATCACTTACATGAGACCTCGGAGCAGATCGGTCAAAATTCTCTTCTTTAGCAAAAAAAGTAGCAATAAGTGCCGAAACGAGTACAATACCTGCTGAGAATAAAAAAGCAACCCGATTGCTTGTGTAAAAGCTCACTACACCGCCGATCAATGGACCAATGATACTGCCCGTTGCTCCGGCTGTAGACATAATACTCAGCGCATAACCGGTCTTATCCTCAGGTGTGTTCGTAGCCACCATGGCTATCGCAGCCGGAACAAATCCAGCAAGCAATCCTTGCAGTACGCGCACGATCAGAAAGACGTAAGGATCATGCACGAAGTAATTAATCAGATATAAGGCTGCCAAACTGAAGCCCGAGCGAATAAGCATCGGCTTCCGACCATATTTGTCGGCGAGGGAACCCCAGTAGGGAGAAATTAAAGCGCTGGCTAGAAAGGTTATGCCAAAGCTAACCCCGGACCAAATTTCCAAATGATTCGTAACCCCAAGCTCGTCACTCAAAAAAATAGAGAGGAACGGAATAGAGATCGAATACGCCGTACTACAAAAAAAGACACCCACCCAAAGCACGATCAAGTTCCGTTTCCATGAAAAGCGCATGATCTACACATCCTTTCTTGATGTTCTCGCGGAAACATTCCTATTATTGTAAACCTCTTTTGAGAATGTGCCAATCCCACATGTCACAACTGATCTTTGCATGTAAAGGGACAAAGAGGTTATTATGAGAAGTACCTACGAGATTATTCAAGAAAAAGGAGAGATTGATTAGTGAAGTCTACACGAGCAAGATCTGCTATCCTAATGGTCATGTTATGCCTGGTGATGGTTATTGCAGCAGGTTGCGGTAATAAGCCTACCAATAACAATGCCAGCAGTAATAATGGAAGCAGCAGTGGAGCAGCAGGAAATAACGCAAGCAGCGAGACAAATGCTGCGGCTAACGAAGGACTCCCTTCAGCTACAGCAAGCCACCCCGTTGTGACCATTGAGATGGATAACGGAGGCATCATCAAAGCCGAGCTTTATCCTGAAGTTGCCCCTAACACTGTTAACAACTTCATCTCACTGATTCAAAAAGGATTTTATGACGGCACTATATTCCATAGAGTGATGCCTGACTTCATGATTCAGGGCGGTGACCCTGATGGTACCGGTATGGGTGGCCCAGGGTATAGCATCGCCGGAGAATTCTCCGGAAACGGGTTTACTAATAACCTGTTGCATACGGAAGGTGTTCTGTCCATGGCAAGATCGCAGGCTCCAGATTCTGCCGGTTCCCAGTTCTTTATTATGGATGCAGCTTATCCTAGTCTAGATGGAAGCTATGCCGCTTTTGGTAAAGTTACCGAAGGCATGGACGTGGTTAAATCCATTGTTGGCTTGAAAACAGACAGTTCAGATCGTCCAGAAGAGCCACCAGTGATGAAGAAAGTAACCGTCGACACACTGGGCGTCACTTACCCAGAACCACAAAAGGTACAATAATAAGCAAAAACGCCGTTGGCGTCCTTAAAGGACGCCAACGGCGTTTTTGCTTGTGAAAGACTAATGAAAGTACCTAAGCGTCTTATCCCCGTATTGATCTTCTGCTAAGAGCATGTTGACCGTTACGCAGGAAAGTACTACGAGTATTTCTTAATAAGGAAATCCGCTCCTCTGCAAGCTGATTTGCCGCAACAGAAGTAGGAATTCCATTTAGACGTGAGATTTCAAGCACGCGGGTGATGTTATCGTAAATTTTTGAAACCTGTTTAAACGCACGTTCCTTATTATAACCATTCAGTTCATCCGCAATATTAATAACTCCACCAGCATTAATCACATAATCAGGAGCATACACAATGCCCATTTCGTGCAGAGTATCGCCATGATAGGCCTCTTTTAACTGATTGTTGGCTGCGCCTGCGATCACCTTCGCCTTAATTACCCGGAGGGACTCATCATTGATCGTTGCTCCGAGTGCGCATGGAGCATAGACATCACAGTCTGTACTGATAATATCTGCGGGATCGACTGCTTTGGCACCGTAAGCCTCTACTGCGCGCCCCACAGCTTCTTTATGAATATCGGTTACGATAAGCTGAGCGCCCTCTTCATGAAGATGCTTACACAGCGAAAAAGCCACATTCCCAACGCCTTGAACGGCTACAGTCTTTCCTTCGAGCGAATCACTGCCAAACGCTGCTTTGGCCGCTGCCTTCATCCCTTGGTATACGCCGTAAGCCGTCGCTGGTGATGGATTACCCGAGGAACCATAAGTAGGAGATGTACCTGTAACATAATCTGTCTCCTGATAAATAATGTTCATATCTTCTTCTGTAGTGCCAACATCCTCGGCTGTTATGTAACGTCCATTCAAGCCCTGTATGTATCTTCCAAAAGCACGGAACATCGCTTCATTCTTATCCTTCTTGGGATCCCCTATAATTACCGTTTTCCCACCGCCTAAATTTAGGCCGGATACTGCATTTTTGTACGTCATCCCTTTCGCTAATCGAAGCGCGTCAACAATCGCTTCCTCTTCTGTAGCATAGGTCCACATCCGTGTTCCACCCAGTGCGGGCCCTAATGTCGTGTCATGAATGGCGATGATTGCCTTTAATCCTGATGCTTTATCCTGACAAAATAACAGTTCCTCGTAATCGTCCCGCTCCAATGCTGCAAACAATTCCATTCTTAATATCCCCTATCTCTTTGTTATATTCCAGATGTTGGTTGTTACTCTTACCTCTCAAAGTATTGTAGCAGAATGTGTCGTAAAACAAAAAGAACCACGTCACCCTTATAACTTTCAATGGATGACGTGGCTCTTATATGAATGGCTACTGCACCGAACAGAGTGCAATTGTCAAAATGCGTTACAGCTTAGCAATTGTTTCTGTAAGAACAGGAACGATTTGCGATTTACGGGATACTACACCTCTGAGAAGTGCTTTATTGTCATCAAGCTTAACATTGTACGCCGTTTCTACTGCACCTGCAACACGACCCAGAGCCAGACCCACAGAATCGTTATTGAGGATATCTGTAACTACAAACAAAAACAGATCCAATTCTTTTTCAGCAATAATGGAAGTAAGTGCAGTTTCCAGTTCAGCTTGTTTGGAGAGAACATCATTAACATCCACCGCGTTCACTTGAGCGATTTCAACTTTGTATTCACCCATTTTAAATTCCTTTGCATCCAAGGAAATCAGTTGAGCGATACTCTTGTCGCTAAGATCAGCTCCAGCTTTCAGCATGTCGAGACCGTAGCTTTCTGCATCTACACCAGCGATTTCAGCAAGCTCACGTGCTGCAGCTACATCTTCCGCAGTGCAAGTTGGTGATTTAAACAGCAAGGAATCAGAAATGATCGCAGACAGCATCAATCCGGCGATTTCTTTAGGAATAGCAACTCCGTTTTCTTTATACAACTTGTTAAGAATAGTAGCTGTACAGCCTACTGGCTCAGCACGATAGTATAACGGATGTGCAGTCTCAAAGTTTGCGATCCGGTGATGGTCGATAACTTCAACCACGCGTACTTGATCAATGTCATTCGCACTTTGTTGGCGTTCGTTATGGTCAACAAGAATAACCTGATTTGCTTCACCAGCTACGTTCTCTACCAGACGAGGAGCAGCGACTCCGAAATGATCAAGCGCAAATTGCGTTTCACCACTAACCTCGCCCAGACGAACGGCCTCAGCATCCCAGCCCAATTCCTTTTTGAGTGCAGCATAAGCAATTGCAGAACAAATGGTATCCGTATCCGGATTTTTGTGTCCAAAAACCAAAGTTTTTTCCATTTCCAATCTCCTTACTATGTTTTAGTGAGATTAATATACCATACATTGATAGCGGCTTCCAGATTGTGTGGTTTGAAAAATGCTTTATCGGCATTCAATTAGCCTCTTCTAAGGTTGCTCACGCCCTAGTCTTTGGAAGTGGTACCGGCTTGTCCTCCCCATGCAGTGGCTCATTATCCGAGAAAAGGTCCGGATTCTCTGTCAGCATCTGGCTTAGGATATCCGTCGTTTCTACCGCGCCACATACCCTGACTAACGCGTCTCCAAAGTTACCCTTGCGCATGGCACCGCCCTCTTCAAGCTCACGCTCCACCTTCCAAAAATGCTCCGACCAAGAGAGGCCACAATGTCTGCGAGAAGGCACCATGATTTCATCTCCACCCGGCGTCACCGTATATAGCTCCTCATGGGTATCCGTCATTCTGCCTGGAATATCGACCCACTCTTCAATGCCATGGATGAACGTATTCCGCCGAAGATCGACTCCCAGCAGTACAATTTCCGCCTTTCGATCAAGTAGCTTGCCCCATGCTGAACCACGGGCGCACGGCGTATCCCAGCGTTCATCCCCCGTAGTGAACTCCTCAGCATCTGCACCTAAAGCCGCCACAGAATGCGTCGGGTGCCAAGAGCGAACAACACCTGGACGTTTACGGAATAACTCCGGTAATATCCCTACACAAGATGGGGAATCTTGAACAGAGAACCTTGGATTGTCTGCATTAATATAAGCCCATGTATGAGTTGGCAATACGAGCAGTCCGTCCTTCATATATTCACTGAGTACATCCAGTACTGTGTTCGCGCCTCCATCTACTTCCCCAATGCTTTTTAAAGAGGAATGGACCAGAATAGTCCCGTGTGGATCAAGCTTTAGCTCCTGCAATTGTTTCATCAAGCTAGCTGTTGTGTGCATTGTACGCTCTCCTTATGTATGAACTGGATTTTATGATGCATAAACATCTACTTGCAAAAATCGCATTTTACTATTAAAATTATAGTTACTTAATAATACTCACTAAATCTTTTAAAGATCACAATATAACTTACTCACATTTAGCATTTACACGGAGGTAATTACACATGACATTAACATTAAAAGGACTACATCACGTATCCGCAATTACAGGTAAAGCGCAAGAAAACTTTAGGTTCTATACCGAAGTACTTGGACTGCGTCTCATTAAAAAGACAGTAAACCAGGATGATATTTCAGTGTATCATTTATTCTATGGTGATGAGAAGGGTAATCCCGGAACCGAATTAACTTTCTTCGAACTCCCGATGGCGGGCCGCAACCGTGCAGGCAATAACAGCATCTCCGCGCTCTCCCTTCGAGTGCCAAATGATGCTGCACTTACCTATTGGGAGCAGCGTTTCACCGAGCTTAAGGTAGAGCATGAAACGATTCAAACAATCGGTGGCCGCCAGACTTTAGCCTTCCGTGATCACGAAGGGCAACGTTTCATTCTAGTATCCGACGAAAATGATAATGGTGTTGCCGGTGGCATCCCTTGGGCTAAAAGCCCGGTACCTGCTGAATATGGGATTGTTGGCCTAGGTCCTGCACATCTTACAGTAGAAAGTGCAGAGCATACGGCGGTTGTACTGGAGCAATTGCTTGGCTTCCGCCGCAAAGGCACTTATCCTTCAACCATTGCGGGCCAGCCAGATGTGATTGTATTTGAGACTGGAGAAGGCGGATCAGGTGCAGAGGTTCACCTAGAGGAACGTAATGATCTAGAGCAGGAACATTTGGGACGAGGTGGTGTGCACCATGTAGCATTCCGCGTGGATAACGAGGAGGAATTGAAGCAATGGGTCGAGCATATACGCACAGCTCAGCTTCCTAACTCCGGATTCGTGGATCGTTTCTACTTCCGCTCCCTTTACTTCCGTGAGCCTAACGGCATTCTTTTTGAGCTAGCTACAGACGGGCCAGGCTTTGCAACAGATGAGCCAATGGAAAGTTTGGGCGAATCTCTTGCACTGCCACCATTTCTGGAATCGAAACGCCAGCAAATCGAAGCTTATCTGAAGCCGCTGGATACTCGGCAATAAGATTCTTCAGCTCACTTAATAAAAGGTGTGAGTCGCTGATGCGCTCACACCTTATTTTTTATTGAAGATCCGTTGTCTTGCCTACAATGTCTAAGAGCTCCGACAGAACTCGAATTTCATATTTCGGTTGAACACCCGACGTATTCTCTTTACCGAGCGGGTTAAACCAGCAAGTATCGATCCCATAATTAATTCCGCCTTGAATATCAGAGGTTAAGGAGTCCCCTACAATCAGTACTTTTTCCTTATCCGAAATCCCCAATTTGGCAAAAGCATAATCAAAAATCCCTGTCTCCGGCTTCTGACAACCAGCCTCCTCTGAAATAATGATCTGCTCAAATGTTTCACTAAGCGGTGATCCTTGGATTCTGGAAGTTTGCACTTCTTTAATTCCGTTCGTAATGATCGCTAATCGACAGCCGGCAAGCTCCTCGCACAGCTCGATCGCTCCCTGAATCAGAAAGGTTCCCTCGCCTAAGAAACGTAGATACGCTTCACTAAACGCCTCAGGATCTAGCTCCAGCGCATTCGTAGCGAATAACCGATTAAACCGTTCCACGCGTAATGCCGCAGAACTAATCTTCCCCTGCTCCAAATCACGCCACAGCGCATGATTAATCTCCTGATAACTGGCAGCATAATCCTCAGCACCTGTGGGCATCCCAACATGTAGAAATGCGTTAGATAACGCGTGACTTTCTGCCATTCCGTAATCAAACAATGTATCGTCAGCATCGAATAAAATAACGTCGTATTTCATAAATATCCCCCCAAAACTCTTTTCTCAAAAAGGTACTACAGTGATACAATCAAGTCAACTTATCAGTCAGACGACAAAAATTTACTTTTTTAAGGTAGTTTTAAGCGAATTGTGTTATTTTAAAAAGAAAACGGTGGTGAGCGTCATATTATACGTTTTATCGTTTCTAATGTCTTTTTCTATCGTCTACTTTCTAATTCCGCCGCTCGGCAGACTAGCTTTCCGACTCGATTTTGTGGACAAGCCTCGTCAGGACGTTGAGCGTAAAATTCATAGAGAGCCTATACCGCTTACGGCCAGTTACGCCATATTCATTGGATTCTTCATTACCTATCTGGTATTTGCCCGTGAATTCTCCATGGAAACCGTCGCGCTGTTTGCAGGGGGCGTACTACTGCTGACCATAGGTACCATAGATGATTGGTACAAAACAAAAGGTAAGGATTTCCCGGCACTGCCCAAAATGATTGTGCAGGTTAGTGCGGCTGTTCTTGTTTATCTTTCCGGCAACGCATTTACAGGCTTCTACAACCCCTTCTCAGGGGATTATATCGTTCTACCCGTTGTATTACAGTTTCTATTAACGATTATCTGGATCTTCGGCGTAACCACTGTCATTAATTTCTCGGATGGTATGGATGGTTTGGCTGGCGCCTTAACTGCTATTTCGGCCATAACACTATTTATTGTCGCATTAACTAAGGGGCAATCCTCTTCTGCGATTATGGCGATTGCACTCGTCGGTGTCACCATTGCTTATCTACGCTATAACAAACCGCCTGCCAAAATCTTTATGGGCGACGCCGGGGCTACCTTTCTAGGTTTCATCCTTGCGGTAATCGCACTCGACGGTGCGTTTAAGCAAGCTACGGCCCTGTCGCTGTTCATCCCGATTCTGGCGCTGGGCGTTCCGATCTTCGACAATATTTTTGTCGTCGTCAAACGCTTTATCCAAGGCAAGTCCATTTATCAGGCCGACGCTACCCAGGCTCATTACCGCCTGCTTCGTGCAGGTTTGAGCCAGAAGCAAGTCGTTGCCGTGTTATGCTTGATCAGCGTTTGTCTATCCTTATCCTCTATCATTCTGTTATTGATCGAGACTTGATGTATTATTTGCGGATTAGTATCGTACAAGAAACAACGCATCGGCTAGTCCATTGAAGTAATAAAAACGAGCAAGTTTCCAATCTGGAAACTTGCTCGTTTATTGTTTGAAGTTTATACGTCTTTAAGGCCCTACCTCTGCAGCCAAACACATCATCTCATCTGTCGCTTTCTTGCGTAAACTCAGCTAACCTACGGTAAATTCCTATGATTTCCTCCATAGGCATCCTCACTAATCCACTGGAAGAGGGAGCTACAAATTCACGTACACCGTCTACCTTCGGAGGTACATCCCCTTGAAATCCCCAGTTTGCTTTAGTCCTACGACTAAACTCTGTATATACACCTTTTCCTACAAAACAGGCGACCTGTGGGCGATACAATTCCAGCTTGGAGCGAAGCAATTCGCGGCCCTCATTATATTCCTCACGGGTAATATCATCGATTCCGCGTGTAGGCCTGGAAACAATATTTGTAAAACCATAACCCAGCTTAAGTAGGTCCCCGTCCTCAGACGCGTCGTATAGCCGAGGAGTAAGTCCTGAATTGTGCAAGATTCTCCAGAAATTATTTCGTGGATTCGCGTAATGGTGCCCCACTTCACCTGAACGAATACTCGGGTTAAAACCAATAAATACAATCTGTAATCCATGATCTAGGTGATCTGAAATTCCATCCATGTGAGTATGCCTCCTAACCAAACGATGTTCTAATTCTACAATGGGGTATACACATTAAGACAGGAAGCCGGAATTGGGTCCGCCAGCCATACCTCATTACCCGCACAATAAAAAGTTACACCCATTTGACCAGCGCTAATCGTATCAACAGTCAGTAGATTCAATTTCCCTCTGCGGCTTCCGGCCAGACTGGCAAAATGTGTCCCTTCGGACAAATGAACATATTGACGTCCCATCGATTGGAGTCCCTCTTCCAAAATAACTGAAAGAACGCCAGCATGAGTTCCGTGATAAAGCGTAGATGGCGGAGTTCCCGGATCATAGGAAATTTTGGTATGACTATGCCCGTACCGAGCTTTGATTCGATCTCCATTAACTTCAAATCGTTGCTTCTCGCAGCCTGCAACCACTTGCTGAATATCTCCCACAGTCACCTCAGCCCATCTAGGAGCTTTCACAAGCACGGACAACAAATCGTCCAACGTACAGGAACCATCCTCCAGGTCCAAAATAAGGCCATACTGCTCTGGAGTATGCCGGAGCAATTTAGTCATAAATTTGCTTAATGACACTTCTATAGCATTGCTTAACATTATATTTCTACCTCAATTCATAACTCATTTCTATTCTATTCTCTACAGCCGTGGATCTACAGGATCAGACTCCAAAGACAGCGCAGCAAGCACACATTCATGTACGCGTTCTATCGGCTCTTTACGAATAAAACGTTCCACCGATTCCCGGCTAAGCGCACATTCCATTAAGGCATTTCGCTCTTTTTTGCTTGTTTTGCGCTGCTTGAGGCGTACAAGATTGTCCGGCTGTAAATAATCTATTCCATAGATAATATGCAGATATTTACGCCCTCTCACCTTGAGTGCAGGCTGAACCAGTTTATCTCCATTACGTGTTATAAATGTTTCCGGTTTGATAACAATCCCTTCATGCCCATCCTCCGTCATCTCTTCCCACCAACGGATTATCTGTTCCTCGTCCGCTTCATTACAAACCGTGCGGTATTCAGTCTCCATAAATAAAGGTGACAACTCCGCTAGTTCACGATTATGCTCCATATGCCAAAGATGGCTGTGCTCAAAGAAAGTTTGTCCGCTATGCGCAAGCGTGTGGAAGGGAGCAATCTTAATCCCGTCCAATCCACTTACGTCCCAGCAATACTTTTGGAAAGCTTCCTTAAAAAGATGAGCATTCTGGAGCTTCTCCTCCATTTCCTGTATCCACGAGGTAACATCTCGCCCTGATCTTTCAGCCTCACGCAGCTTCTCCAAAAGATGCTCCCGATCTAACAGTGCAGCTTCAGCCACATGTGCATATTGGGAGGAAATCAGCTCACGCGCTTTCAAGTTCCATGGTACGATCTCCGCATCTAGGAGCAGCAAATCCGTGTTATTTTTCGCAAAATAATTCGCCTGCACGAGATCCGCGTTCAGCCTACGTAACACTTCAGATTCAGTATCCCTGTCAAAAAAAGCTCGGCCTGTCCGTGTATAAATCGTGCCCAATGACGGCCTGCCCACATACGATAATGCCGCCTCTTCATCCCGGAATAACAATAGGATGGCCCGGCTGCCCATATGCTTTTTCTCCGCGATCATTGTCTTCACACCTTGAGCGCGGAAATAAGCAAAAGCTTCACGCGGATGCTCCAGATAGTTCTCATCTATAGACACTGAAGGCGGTGGACTCATGGTCGGCGGGATATACACCAGTTCCTCAAGTGGAACCGTAAAGTGGGAGACCGTGTCTATGGCCGCTTTAACGAATTCTCCGCGTACAGTTATTTCACCATAAAGGTCAGTTTGGAGTGAGTAGCCTTCCACGAATTTACGCAGGTTAGGTGGTGAGAATCTCCCCCGCTCCCAACGTATTAACGGACTGTCCGGATCACCTGCATAATCGTGTTTCGCTTTAACACTAACAAATTTCCCTTCAGGGTAACGGTACGCAGTTAAAGATCCGCCAAATACAGCACCCTGGTCGATGTTCACTGTATTTTTTACCACGGTTGGGAAAGGTCTAGGATCATGCCCCCAGACGATGATCTCCCCTGATTCGTGTTCGACATACCATTCTTTCCTTACAGGAGCACCCTTGCCATCCATTCCATCAGTGTCCCCATATCGGCAGAAGTCCTGAATCCGTTTGGACTGCTTGCCGATAAATTCATCGCGAATTCCAGCATGGGTAACTACGACCCGCCGCACGCCATTGCGGCCAAACAACAAGTGGCTAGGCGCGGACAACAGAAACTGTTTAAGTTCATCCCTAAGCCTTTTTGCTTCCTCATCGCCTGCTTCTAGCGCAAATGCCTCCAGCTCAGCGGCGATATTCTCGTCTCCGTGACTTAATGTAACTTTGCGACCATCCAGGTAGCGGGCGATTTTCCAGCCATGGTTGCTGTCGATCATACGGGCGATTCCAGCATCTACATGCTTTTTCCAAAACCTCATCGTCTTCAGCGATTCCGGGCCCCGGCTCATCACATCCCCCACAGAAATTAACTGCCTACCCTCGGGGTGTCTGTACAACCCTTGCTCGTCTTCCTTATATTCCAATCTTTCGAGTAGCTCGATCATCTCTTCATAACAACCATGAATGTCGCCGATTATATCAAGTCCTTTATCGATTTCAACCCAAAGCGGGTTCTGCTTACGTTCAAAAAGTACTGACTCCGTATTTTTCAAAAAATAAGTCGAGGCAAAGCCCTCGTCCTTAACACTCCGTAGCGAACGCTTGAACTGTCCATATTGTTGCTTGACCCGCTGGCGTCCTCGTGGATGCTCACGCTGTACATCCCGCTCCAGCAGCGTTTCCTCTGGAACATCGAGCACCCAAGCCATACATGGAACATTATACTTATCTGCTAAATCTAAATATTGCTTACGGTATTCCTCTTGCAGATGTGTAGCATCCACCACCGTCAGTTTTCCAAGTCGGCAGCGCATGGCAATGACTGAATTCATTGCTTCAAAGGCTAGACTTGAGAGCAACTGATAATCATTAAAAATAATATCTGCTTCTTCGCGGGGACGATTCTTCCAATCCATAAAATCAGTGTCGCCAAGCATGCTACGGAAATCATCCGATGAGACGATTTCTGTCTGCAACAACGTGCCTTCATCTACTAATCTACGCAGTAAAGTGCTTTTGCCGCTATTGGAGGGACCCACCAATACAATAATTCCTGCATGCGGAAAAAGAATGGTTCGCTGCTTTTCTTTTTGCTCTTCTGTAGTCATTACAATGCTCCCTCCTTCCTAAATACCGCCATCTGCGTCGGGTATCCAAAAGCGTCAGAACCCTCGCCAATTCCTTTAAAAACAACCGAATAATCAAAGGAGCTCGTCCAGCGCATACACCACTCGGAGAACTCTGCTCGTCCCCATTCAAAACGGTGATCACTATGCCGCATTTCTTCCGATTCCATCTCATACACCTCGTTATACTCCTTGTTCGGTGTAGTCAGGATCAATACCTTAGGACTATATTCCGCCAGAATAGTCTCCATCACTCGAGCCAGCCTATATTCGTCGATATGCTCAATAACCTCACATAGAATCATAATATCCTTGTTCCGCAGCGATTCATCGAAGTAGAACAAAGAACCTGTAACAGGCGTCGGCACGGTAACTCCTTCTCGGTCTTCAAGCTTCGAGAAGCGATCGATTGCGCGTAACTGTGAGTTTGCCGAAGGCTCAACCGCCCAGATCTGCTTAACGCCCGGCACACTTCCGAGTCTTGCCGAAAGTTTTCCTTCACCGGAACCAAAGTCAACAATACTACTCTTGAAAACCAACCCTTCTACTGTTTCTGCAATCGCCGCATAACGCAGATCATTTAATCTAATTTTAGGCTCAGCTGAAATCTCAGCAGGAGTAATAGCCACTTTTTCAGAAGAAGGGGTGGATTCCTCACCATCAAATTGCTTAATAAGATTAGCAAATCGTAGTGACCGCTTAAGAATTAACCCACGCAACGGATGACTATCCAACCAGCCTTCGCCATAACGCCTGATTTTCTCAATCTCATCATCACTGATAAAATAATGCTTATCATCATCTAATGCCGGAATCAGAATGAACAGTTGACGAAGGGCCGTTTGCAGCGTCTGTTCTCCCCGCAACCTAATGTATCGTGCAGAACTGCGGCTTTTTAAATCAAAAGAATACACTGCATCTCCTCTTTCAAGCTCAAGCTCGTAGCCAAGTGCATGAAACAGTTCCTCAATCGTGTGATCAGGCAGGTTCGATGCTACTGGGCCAAAGGACAGCTCCAATTGAAATTTGTGATCTACCCAAGGCAAAAATACTTCCTTAGGCTTTCCATTAAGAGCTGTACCTAGCGCTGGACGGATATAAGAGCAGAATCGGCTGCTCGTAACAAACTCCCGATCGTTAATATATTGTGTGATGTCATTATGAGCAGCACTTCCTTTGACTAGAGCAATTGGATCTGGTGTGACATAGATAACGGCCTCTGTCTCTTCGTCGGAAGCTGCAGTGAATACTATACGCACTCTAGCTTCTTTATCGCTCCTGTCATATAAATTATGCGGGTTTTTAGCCAGCAGATGGGACAACATCCCCGCTCCTGACCCCGTCGCCTTGATGATCAAATGCATAAGCTTCATCTCTCCTTAATTAACAATTATTGAACTGCGAACTTACCAGTTCCATTGCCCCGTTTCTCCCCAGACCTCTATCAGTGCTGATCGGAACAAAACATCTAACGCTTCATCCATAACACCAACACTCTGTTCAAAAGCAGAAGCAACCGCCTCGTAATGAGCAATTCTCTCCTCCAAATAAGTATTGATAACATCCAAGCGCGGCTCCAGATTTAGTTCATCACCGGACATTTTACGAGATAACAGGTTCTGCACGGCTTCCTGTAATTCTGAACCTTGTGGAATCAAATCCTGTACAAGCACATTAAAATCGAGCGGAGGCACTTCGTTGTATTTTTCAATCCAAGCGCATGCTAAGAGTGGTCTTAATACGTAAAAATATTTCTTAATTTTAACCTCACTGCCTTGCAGATAATCCCGGTAATTTCCTCGCGCCATGTTCAAATAGTGGTAAATGCATGATTTTGGCGAAAAGCTTTGTGGCGAGAGTTCACGGATACTTTCGGCTACAGCGTATTTTTCTTCATAGCGAATCGGTGATTCTAACCATTCCAGCAGAGGCGGATTAGATTTCCGAAATAGATTAAGCCCCTTCTTCAAGTCCCAACCGTTAATATCAAGCATGTCACTGATCGGCCGTTCTATTACATCCCTGTGCTCAAAAATAGATAAATACGCCTCAGGTCTCCGTATGTATAGGAATCTAACATCATAATCACTATCTTTGGATGGAAATCCCCAAGCCCGGCTCCCCGATTCACACGCATACAAAATGCGGACTTGTTCTTCAGATTCAATGGTCCGAAGCTGCTGAATGATCGATTGATGTATTTCCGACATATTAACCCCTCCCTTAAACCTTCTAAATATGCAAAAAAGACCATGGACTCCATCGTCCATGGCCGGGCTTCACCTAAATACAGAACTCCTTACCGGTTAATATAGCGTTGTTGATTCACCGGAAATGAATACACTGATTCTAAGGCTGACCTGTAAGCCAAGGGAACAGATGGACGCAAATATGGATAAGCATTATACGATGGCTGATTATTCATATTGTTATTCATCTGTCCTTACCCCCAAGTCAAATTATATTTTATTCAGTACCATTTCATCCTTAACCTATCTCCAAAAGCATAATCCAACTATCCAGTTTTTGTCAACCAGTAGTCTTTTTCTGTAATCTTTTACTTACCTTATTCTTAGCTTATTTCAGCAATACTTTCAATTCAGCCGTCATATCGGACGCTTTTAACATAACGAAATCACTATAACCCTCCTTATACAGCAACTTCACAATGTAGTTGCCATTCTCAACGCCATAATTGAAACGATGATCTAAAATATCCGTTAATAGTGCCTTATCCTTCGTAACAACTGTACGATTCTTTTCACGTGCAAGCACTACTCTTTGTTCAGGACTCGTAGGATTCTTAGGTGTTTGCTTATCCATAAAGTCGTCTTTTACAATCTCTGCCGATTGGATATCTTCAGCTGTTATTCGTATTTTATCGGCATAGCCTTTTTCGTTCATCCACTTTTCAAGCTCATGGAAAGAAGACTTCCACGGATAATAATAACCATAACTTGAAGAAACTTGGTTGCTGTCATCTTTTGCCTTTACCTCTGTTTGGATACCAGCCATATCAGGTTTCCCGTCCTTATCTATCTGTACTTCGTAGGACATATTCGAAATTTCGCGTTTGATAATCTCTTTTAGCTCTGAAATTTCCTGAGGATCAGAGATGGCTACTTTTTTATTCCTGTTAGTAACCCACATATAATCCAGGTCTTTGTCTAAGAGAGCTAAATTATACTTTTCATACTTGTAAGCTTCGGTATCCTTAACCGCCTTGAGCTCTGATTCAAACCCCTTATTAGGGATCCAGTATTCCCTCACTAGCTTGTGACCGTTCTCCAATTGATAGGCGATGGTAAAATATTCATAAGCGTATTGTTGTGAGGTATGTTCTGGACGTACCGCAATTACCGCTTGATGAAGTTTACGGACAGCTTCTATATAATCTTTATCATCGGAAAAAGGGTCCTGCCCCATATAGGGTGTAGTAGTGTACAAATCATCCGTGGGGGTATACCAACGGTAGTTAGATCCCATATACACACCACTAATCTTATCACCGGAAGGTACTCTAGCTTCATACCCGGTAACACTTGATATCGGGATATACAGAAGTAACCCCAGCATTACTGCATAAACCGCAAACTCTGCTAACACTTTACGCGTCATAATCTGCCATGTTTTCCGAATAATCATTTCCGCAGCAACATAGCCGATAATGGCTCCAATGGCATATCCACTAATTACCCAGCCCATTTGCTGTTGCTTCATTTGCGCAAAATAATTCCCGGAAATAAGCATAGTACATAACATAACCCCTGCTTTAAACAGCGGGTTGAAATATCCAAAAGCAATAGCTTGACCCGCTTTTTCCGTATTACGTTTACGGTATAACAGGTAGGATAATCCAATAAATAAAAGGGACAATACTCCATAAATCCACAATTCTGTATTGGTAAATGGTTTGCCGGTAAAATAATACACGATATGAACAAACGGAGACCACATCTGCAAACTAGAATCACGGAAGTTTACATTTGCATTTGCATAACCATAAAGATACATGACTAAATGGCTATTGATTAATGAGATCAGTACAACAGGAAGAATAAGCAAAATATAAATGATAATTCCCTGAAGAATAGATTGGCCCGTGCATATTCCCACAAAAACACTAAAGCAGAAGAGGAACAAAGTCAGAATACTAACTGTGATACACCATTGCCAAATATCTGCGCCCTGAAAAATATAAAAATTACCACTCCATCGCTTAACAACCGCAACCACCCCTGCAGTTAACCAAACCGGTACCAACAGTAAGGTAAGTCCACTTGTCAGATGAGCCGTAAATAAATGCTCTCTGCGTAAAGGCAGGCTATGCCATAGATCTGATGGAGATTTTGCCTGAAGGTATCGGAATAAAAAGAGTCCAGCAGCAACAGGGATCGTAATAATGAACAATGCTTGCACATTACCAGAGATGCGGAATAAATGATCGATTTCCTGCGGTTTTGCATTTGGATCGATACTCATGAACAGCTGCAATGGAAGTGCGAACATTAGGCCAAGTGCATATATAATCCCTATCCAGCCATGCTGGCGGAAGTTCTGGCGAATAATACTGCTATTAAAGTAGTATCGGCTGCGCGTCATATCCGACATCCCCCATTTCATAAATAAAGATCTCTTCTAACGTCAATGGAAGCAAATCGAATACGTATGGCTCGTACACTTGAAAAGCCGCTTTGATTCGCTCACGATCCCCTTTTACTATGTACAGGTTCACGCTCCCCCGGCGTTCTTGATGTAAAATTTGCAGCTTCGCTGCTAACGGAATTTCATGCCGTTCATCCCGGAAGGCCACTTGAATCTTATGTGTATCCGCCTTAAGATCATCCAGATCCTTCTCAATCAGCATCTTCCCACCATGCATAATCCCAACATGATCACACAGATCTTCGATCTCACGAAGATTATGTGAAGAAATGATTACCGTCAGCTCGCGTTCAGCAACCTCCTGAAATAGCAGGTTTTTGATCTGGCGTCGCATTACCGGATCTAACCCGTCAATCGGCTCATCCATAATAAGCACATCTGGCATACAGCTTAAACATAACCAGAAGGACGCTTGCCGCTGCATCCCTTTGGAGAAACGACTAAGCTTACGCTTCTTATCGAGCTGAAAGACGGTCCCCAAATCATCAAAACGCTTCTGATTCCAGCTCGGATAGATCGAGCGATAGAAGGCTGCCATTTGCAGCATGGTGGATTGCGGAAAAAAGTAAGGAGCATCCGGCATAAAAATAACCCGTTGCTTAGTCGTCGGGTGTTCGAATACCGCTTTACCATCCACCTTCACGGTCCCTTTATCTGGAGAGAAAATGCCTGCCAAGGTTTTCAGCAGCGTAGTTTTACCCGCGCCATTAGAGCCGAGCAGCCCATAAATCGTCCCTTTACGTACCGTTAAAGAGATATCGTCCACTGCCTTCTCCCCTTGAAAAAACTTACTGACACCTCGAATCTCAATCATCACTTTTCCCTCCTTCTCTCTGCTTCTCCACTTGCTCATACAATGAACTAATTTCAGCTGCGGTGAACCCAAGGTATACCGCTTCCGCCATCAGTCTAAGCAACTCAGCACGTACTTCGGCTTTTTTAATCTCATTCTGTTCTTTTTTCATTGGGGCTACAAAACTCCCTTTCCCCTGCAGTGAATAGATATACCCCTCACGTTCTAATTCACGGTAAGCCTTCTGAATCGTATTAGGATTCACGGTTAGCTGTTGGGATAATGTCCTTACCGAAGGCAGTTGTTCATCAGTCTGCAAAATACCATGTAAAATCATCTCCTTGACCTTATCGGTCAGCTGCTCATAAATCGGCTTGCGACTGCGAACGTCCAATTCGAACATAACCATCCTCCTTTCACTGTCTTCCCTTAGTTCATGATGATGTGTATTAACTGTACTACTATTATTAATACAGTTTAATCTTTATGTCAACGCAAAAACCCCCACAGTTATAAAAACACTGTGGGGACTTTTTCTCATGAATAGACACTTTATTAGCCTGAGGAGGTATTCATACTCTCGTCTCTTGATTCAGAAAAATTCGAGTGCGCTCCTGCTGTGGACGATCAAAAATCTGCTCTGGTGTTCCAGACTCCGTAATCTCACCGTTGTCCATGAAAATCACACGATCAGCCACATCACGAGCAAAGTTCATCTCATGAGTGACAACAATCATCGTCATATTCTCCTCAGCAAGTTGACGGATGACGCGTAGTACCTCGCTCGTGAGTTCAGGATCAAGCGCGGAAGTGGGTTCATCGAACAATAGAATATCAGGATTGAGCATTAATGCTCTCGCAATAGCAACCCGTTGCTTTTGTCCACCCGACAGCTTTGCAGGATACACATCCGCTTTTTCAGCAAGTCCTACCTTAGAAAGTAAGTTCTCACTTCTAGCCGTAATCTCCTTCACGCTCTCCCGTTTCAACATCCTTGGAGCTAGCTCTAGATTGCCTCGCACCGTTAAATGTGGAAATAGGTTAAAGTGTTGAAACACCATTCCCATGGACGCCGTGATCTCACGAATACTTGCTCCACTAGCGTATTTTCCATTCTCCACGAGCGGCTTGCCTTGGATGAAGATGCTTCCACCCGTAATTTCCTCTAGATGTACTAGACTACGCAGCATCGTACTCTTACCTGAACCTGAAGGCCCGATAACAGCGACGGCTTCTCCCGCCTGGATATTGAAACTAATCTTCTTCAACACATCCAATTTGCCGAAGGATTTCTGTAAATCACTTACTTCTATCATGTTACTCATATTCAGACAGTCCCTCTACTCGAATTTAAAACGTTTCTCCAGTGCTTTGAAGAATAAAGTGAGCACCAGCGTCATCAGTAAGTAAATCACTCCCGCCACTACAAAGGGGGTTACAGTAAAGTCTCGATTCACTGCTGTTTTGGCATAGTTCAGTAGCTCAGGTACAGCAACGGCATACAGCAGGGCCGTATCTTTGACCAAGGAAATCGATTCATTGGCCACGGCTGGCAAAGCTACCCTAAACATTTGAGCTAGAATTACCTTGCGCAGCGTTTGCCATTTACTCAGTCCGAGTACTTTGGCTGCTTCATGCTGCCCTTTATCAATGGAGAGCATACCCCCACGGAAGATCTCCGCGAAATAGGCTCCATAGTTAAGAATAAATCCAAGACTTGCCGCAACGAAGCGGTCCATGACCAGATATTGCCCAATCACCGGAATCTGTGGTAAACCAAAGCAAAAAAATAACAATTGTAGTAAAAGTGGTGTCCCCCGCATGACATAGATATAGGTATGTGCAATCCAAGCCACGGGCTTGATCACACTCTTCGCCATCAAAGTGACTAGGAACCCGAGCGGAATCGACACCAAAATAACAATAAGAAACAATAAAATAGTTGTACGCGCGCCTTCTAACATCGGCCCGGAAATTTGTATTATATAATCCATTTTCATTTCTCCAATAAACTCTGTATATTGACCTTCTATTTCAATACCTTATTCTCACCAAACCACTTCGTAAAGATCTTCTCAGCTGTTCCGTCGTTGTTCATTTCATCCAAAGCCTTTTGAAGTTCTTCCAGTAGTGCCTCATTGCCTTTCTTAATTCCAATACCGTACTGCTCAGGAGCAAGCGATTCATCTAGTAGCTTAAAGGTATTAGGCTCTTTTGACATATAATATCTGGCTACCACTTCATCAATGACTACACCGTCCAGGCGCTTAGTCTTCAAATCTGTGAGCGCTAGCACATTATCCGGAAATTCCGACAGATTAGCAATTTGGTCTTTAATCGGATTAGCATTTAATGCATCGGCAGCGGAGGATAGACTTTGAAGTCCTACCTCTTTACCAGCCAAATCCTCAAGCTTTGAAATAGAGGAATCCGCTAATACGACTACAACCTGACTATTCTCAAGATAAGGCTTAGTGAATAATACCTTTTCCTTACGTTCATCTGTGATGGTATAACCATTCCAAATCATATCAATGCGCCCGCTATTCAATTCTGACTCCTTAGCTGACCAGTCAATAGGCTGAAAAGTGATTTCTTTGCCCATTTTCTCAGCTGCAGCTCCGGCATAGTCGATATCAAACCCAACAATTTCATTGTTCTCATCTCTAAAGCCCATCGGAGCGAACTTATCATCAATCCCGATCACCAGCTTTCCATCCTTGCTCCCAGAAGACGAACAGCCTGATAAAGCTGCAATAACCATGATCATAAATAAAACTAAAAGTGCATTTTTCTTCATCTCTTTTATCCCCCATCGTTGACACAGTGCTGTGTGCTTTAGTTCGCTAATACGTTATCAGAGTATCATGATAACATGACAAATTAACTACGTCGATAGATTAGAGAAGTCTACATGTGTCAAATCTACAAAGATTTCAAACAACAAAAAAAGACGACAGATCAAATCTGCCGCCTCAACAATATGAATGATTTAATTTCACTATCAGATTTAGCGCTTATCGTTCCAAAAATTGTTAGGCTCCATATCTGAAGTAATAATATGAAACGCATAGCCTTCTTTCTTCAGCGCCTCTAGGATGCGTGGAAGAACTTTAAGTGTAGCCTTTTGATCATGCATTAGAATCACTGGGCTGCTCTTCTTCAGACTATGAACTTCTCTCATAACCGTATTATAGATGGAATTACTATCGTTCTTATATCTCCAATCCTCAGAGTCAACGTTCCAATCCCACAGATGGTACCCTTGAGTTAGTATCTTATCTCTATAAGCTTTTGTTAAATAAGGCTTACTACCATAAGGTGTACGAATCAGCGTTGTACTTTGACCTGTAATCTTCTTCAGAATTGCATTATCGTCATTCATCTCTTTCAACGCAGAAGCTGGAGAAGCATAAAATTTATCTTTCACATGTGTCATGCCGTGCAAAGCAGGTGCATGTCCATCTTTCACTAAGCGTTTCACTTGAGACGCGTGTGCGTTCATGTTATTTCCTAACATGAAGAAGGTTGCCTTCGCATCATACTTCGCCAAGATATCAAGTAGTTGAGAGGTTGTAGCGGATGGGCCATCATCAAAGCTAAGATATACAACTTTCCCCTTTGTTCCTGTAGTCCCTGTAGGTACATTTTGTTGCAAAGCCTTTTTATGTTGATTCACGAATGCAGCATCATCTAATTTAGCCCCGGAATTATACACTCTTAATAAAGATTGAGCTGGCTTAAACGAAATTGAAAATCCAAGATGAGAGGTCATCTTCACAGGAACCATCGTTCTACCATTTTCCACAAATGTTTTCAGCGGAATAGTCTTTCCATTAGGGAGAAGAGCCGTTGCGTGATCATTCAGCAGTTCGATGGAACCGTTGTTCCCTTGAACATGAATTCCAACACCCTGAAGGGTAAGATTCAGATTCAGTTCTCGGGACAAATCACGCAGTGAAACATAATATGTATCCTTTATCGACACTGCATCAATTTTAGTTAATTTATCGTTCACCCCTAATTTCAGGGATCCTGCCGCACCCGCTGCATTCACTGTATCTATCTCTCGTACCAAACCCGTACATACGAATAATACTATAAATAATAGCCACACTTTCTTTTTAAACATCTCAAAAAATCTCCCATCTCGTATATTTACCTATAACATTATCATAGATTAATAGATAGAAATTTGAGAGATTGTAACTTAATACAGAATAATTTGTTACCCTTTTTAAGGCTTGCAGATATTTCGACTAAATTCATCAAACACGGATTTCGGCCAAATCCTGTCACACCAACAAAAAATGGTTAAATTCCAATCCTTTTGCACAAAATAGATGTGTCCAAATTAGCAACTTTAGTAAATTATTGAACAAAGTTTGAACAGAAATAAATAACCTTTAAACAGCGTGGCTACAGTGATCTTTATCATATCATTAGGAACTTGTAACAAATTGATCACACATATTTAACTTGTTCGCCATTATTAAGGTCTATTATGGCTTAATTGGAAAAATAAGTCTTTTGCTTTCTTTCTCATTAGTTCTTACTATATATGAAGGTAATGATGAGGGTTAATTAATAGAAGTATTGAAGGAAGGAGCTTAAGCATGAACAAAAAGGGACCGTTATACGCTTTATTTCTCAGCCTAATTTTACTCTTGCCAGGATGCAGTTCAATCGCTGTTCTGAATCCGAAGGGGCCGGCTGCGAGAACTCTGTCTGACACGATCATCCTCTCCATTGTTATGATGCTCGGTGTTCTAGCAGTTGTCTACATCTTATATGTCTTTGTACTTTTGAAGTACCGCGCTAAGAAAAGTAATGAAGATTATATTCCTCCTCACGAGGAAGGAAACAAATGGTTGGAGGCCATCTGGATTACAATCCCGATTATTATCGTGGCATTCCTCTCCGTGGTCACTGTCAAAACGACAGTAGATGTAGAAAACGTTGCAGCGGATTATAAAGATCAGAAACCGCTTGTAATCTACGCTTCCTCCTCCAACTGGAAATGGCATTTCAGCTATCCTGAGGAAGGTATTGAAACCGTAAACTACGTGAACATTCCAGTTCACCGCGCTGTCGAGTTCAGATTGTACTCTTTCGGTACGATCTCAAGTCTCTGGATCCCTCAATTGGGAGGACAGAAATATGCGATGAGTGACATGCTTACCACTCTGCATCTTTCAGCGGATACTGTAGGTTCTTATACCGGAAGAAATGCGAACTTTAATGGTAAGGGTTTTGCCCACATGGAGTTCGAAGCCCTTGCGATGACTGATAAGGACTATCAAGAATGGGTAAAAGATGTTAAAGAAACAGCAGGTCCATTAACTGAAGACGAATTCAAAAATCTTTTGAAAATGGAATATGTCGGACGCAAAACATACACCAACACTCACTTATCCTTTAGCCCTCCTCCGGGAGAACATGGCGACCATATGAGTAATAATGGTAAAGAAATGGATATGGATAATGGAACTATGGAACATCAGGATAATAAAGAAATTCATCCGTCTCCTGCACCATCTAGCGAGACAGAATTTAACAGCGAACCTAATCCAGAACTGGATGAACAGAGCACTACACATGAAGGACATTAGTCCATGTTAATTGAGCAACTTGAAAGGAGCGTTTCCTAATGGATTGGGATAAATTTAAGGTCCATGGCGAACCCCTGATTTACGGGGCTATGGCAAGTATTGTTTTAGCTACAATCGGGATTATCGTCGGCCTAACCTATTTTAAAAAATGGGGATATTTATGGCGCGAATGGTTAACTACCGTTGACCACAAACGTATCGGGGTTATGTATATCCTTGCTGCGCTACTAATGCTTTTCCGCGGCGGCGTTGACGCTATTATGATGAAGCTGCAAACCGCAGCCCCAGACATGAAATTTCTTGACGCACAGCATTACAACGAGGTATTTACAACACACGGCTTGATCATGATCCTCTTTATGGCCATGCCGTTTATTATCGGTCTGATGAACGTTATCGTACCGCTACAAATCGGTGCCAGAGACGTTGCCTTCCCACGTCTTAACGCTGTCAGCTTCTGGCTCTTCTTCTTCGGAGCAATGCTGCTTAACATTTCGTTTGTTATCGGGGGATCACCAGATGCTGGTTGGTCTGCATACTTCCCACTAGCAAGTATAGAGTTCAGCCCAACGGTGGGTAACAACTACTACTCGCTCGCGCTACAAATATCTGGTATCGGTACACTCCTCACAGGCGTTAACTTTATTGTAACGATTCTGAAGATGCGTGCTCCTGGTATGAAGCTGATGAAAATGCCAATGTTTACATGGTCCGTGCTAATCACGAACGTAATTATCGTATTCGCTTTTCCAGTGCTTACGGTTGCGCTCGCTTTGATGATGTTCGACCGGTTATTCGGCTCTCAATTCTTCACGATGGCCAACGGCGGTATGGATATGTTATGGGCCAACCTTTTCTGGGTATGGGGACATCCAGAAGTATATATCGTTGTACTACCTGCCTTCGGTATTTATAGTGAAATTATCGCCACCTTCTCCAAAAAGAACCTGTATGGATATACCTCCATGGTCTTTAGTATGTTGATCATCTCCCTCTTGTCCTTCTTAGTATGGGCTCACCATTTCTATACAATGGGTCAAGGCGCTATGGTTAACAGCTTCTTCTCGATTACTACCATGGCCATTGCTGTTCCAACAGGTGTGAAAATATTTAACTGGCTATTCACCTTACGAAAAGGGCGAATATCATTTACGACGCCGATGCTATATTCGCTAGCCTTTATCCCGATCTTTACGATTGGCGGGGTAACAGGTGTCATGCTGGCCATGGCCAGCGCCGATTATCAGTACCATAATACAATGTTCCTGGTAGCACATTTCCACTACGTTCTCATTCCAGGTGCTGTATTCGCCGTTATCGCAGGTTTCCACTACTGGTTCCCTAAAGTATTCGGCTTCCGTTTGAACGAACGTCTTGGTAAACATGCCTTCTGGTGGATTATTATTTCCTTTAACGTATCGTTCTTCCCACTGTTCCTTCTTGGACTTAAGGGAATGACACGTCGACAATACACTTATTCTGCGGATACCGGATTTGGTCCGCTCAGTATGGTCTCGTTCATAGGGGCGATAGGTCTTACAGTCGGATTTGTAATTCTGGTGTATAACATCTACTGGAGTACACGTTATGAACCAAGAGATACAAATGGAGATCCATGGGATGCACGTACACTGGAGTGGGCAACGAAAAGTCCGATTCCAGCTTACAACTTCGCAGTGGTTCCAACCGTAAAAACACGCGATGCCTACTGGTTCTCTAAACAAGACAACGTACCTCTATACGAAGACAAGATTACTAAGATTCATATGCCTAGCAATTCAGGCAAACCATTTATTCTGGGTGTTATCTTCTTCATTGCAGGATTCTCTCTGGTATTCAGTCTCTGGATTCCAGCCATTCTCTCTGGAGTAGGTATCCTCATCGTTCTAGCTGCTATGTCCTTCGATCGGGATCATGGATTCTACATCCCTGCAGAAGAAGTTATTGCTACTGAAAAGAAATTGCGGGGTGAGACAATATGAAAATAGATGCGTCTAAGCCGCTTGAATACTCAACAGAAGAGAATAGTAATAAAATCTTTGGCTTCTGGGTCTTTCTAGGAGCAGAGATTGCACTGTTCGCTACGTTGTTCACTGTTTACTTTGTAATGGTAGACCGTTTTGCCAGCGGCCCTAGCGGGCCGGACCTTTTTGAAATTGGTCCCGTGATGATCGAAACATTACTGCTGTTGACAAGCTCATTTACGATCGGTCTTGCAGTTCATGCTATGCGGCATGGTTACCAGAAAGCTATGATGGTCTTTTTCGGACTAACCCTACTAATGGGTCTCGGCTTCCTTGGTATTGAAATCATGGAGTTTGTCACTTATGTTCACGAAGGGGCTACACTTCAAACCAGCGGATTCCTATCCAGTCTCTTTGTACTGCTGGGAACACACGGAGCTCACGTATCGTTCGGGTTCCTGTGGGGTGCGGCTATCTTAATCCAGTTGAAGCGTCAAGGTATTACTCCGGCTACGGCCAATAAATCCTTTATCTTCTCGCTGTACTGGCATTTCTTGGACGTTGTCTGGATCTTTATTTTCAGCTTCGTCTATCTGAAAGGACTGATGTAGCATGATGAAGCAACTGTTTCCAATTCGCCATGTGATGGGTTTCTTAGCCTCTCTTGTCCTTTCTGTGGCTGCACTTGCTGTAATCTACCTTGATCTATCTAATAGTGCGAACATGGCTATCCTGCTAATTACAGCGCTCATTCAGGCTTCCCTGCAGCTCTTCCTGTTCATGCATATTGGAGAATCAGCTGATACCAAGAAAGAACTCTACCTCAATATCGCCTATGCCTTATTCGTTGGCTTAGTTACGATCTTTGGTACGCTCTTCATCTTCGTATGGGGCTGGTATGCTTAACTCCATTCAATAACACACAAAAGGACGTCTCCAAAGCCTAAATGGCTCTGGGACGTCCTTTTTTTCATTTCGCATTATAATTTAAATCGTGCTAAAGTCTTCTGCAGATCTTCCGCCAACACCGCTAAATACTGAGCTGATGCGGACATTTCCTCCATAGCAGACAGTTGCTGCTGACTAGCTGCGCTAGTGTCCTGAACACCCACTGCCCCTTTATTGGATATTGCATTGACCTGTTCCATTGCTGCCGCTACACCTTGTGACTCTAAGGAGACATGCGCAACCGCCTCTCTAATCTCTTCCGTCTGCAGCGTAGCTTCTTTAATAGAACTTTGAATCTCATGAAACGCTTGAGATACGAGCTGACTTTGAGCTACGCCGTTAGAGACTAGCTCAGAGCCGAAAGCCATTGATTCTACTGCTCTTTCAGTTTGCTTTTGAATATGCGTAATAATATCCGTTACTTTCAGTGAACTGTTTCGCGTCGCTTCTGCAAGACCCCGAATTTCTCCGGCAACTACAGCAAAGCCACGTCCATGTTCTCCAGCTCTCGCTGCTTCGATAGAAGCATTAAGCGCCAGCAGGTTCGTCTGTGTTGCAATTCCGTTAATCGTAGTAATAATTGTATTTATATCCTGAGACAGCTGCCCAAGGTTACTAATAATCTCTTGGCTCTGAGTTACGCCGGAGTCGATTTCCTTCATCTGTTCAATGATGTTATCTACGGCGATTACCCCTTGATCTGTTGAACCAGAAGCGACTCCCATAAGGTCGGACATTTCAAAACTGCTACTTTCTACGGCCGAAATATTATTGGCCATAGCTTGTATAGACTGAGAGGTACGATTAATACTTTCCGTCTGTTCATCAAACCCCGCTGCAATCTCTCCTGAAGATTCGGCGATCATTTGCGAAGCCAGCGAGGTCTGCTCAGCACTAGCGCTCATCTCTTGTGATGAGGCTGACAACAATTCTGCACTCTCCGCAATGCCTTGCATCATCTTCCTTAAGCTCTCCAGCATATTGTTAAACGAGCTATTAATTTGGCCGATTTCATCCTTGGCGGTATACGTTGCTATCACGGTTAAATCCCCATTTTCCGCCCGCTTCATTAAACCTTGCAGTTCCTTAAGAGGTTTCGTAATCAGTCGAATGATTGCAACACTAAGCACGATACAAATGATCCAAGAGAACGTCATCAACACTATACTTTTAGTCTTCATGCTCTTAGCGGTAGCCGTAGACTCTGAATTATGATCTCCAGCTCCCTTTAGCAGCGAATCGCTTATTCCTTTAAGCATATTGATCATTTTCTCACGAGAATTACTAAACTCACCTGTGAATACTTGAAAGGCCTCTTGACTACCTTTGCTATCCGCAATCTGAATAATATTATCTCTTTGTGCACGATAGTCTGTTAAGGAGGACTCATATTCCTTTATTTTATTCACTACCGTACTATCATTGTACTGGATGGTCTTCAACTTGTTAAAAAGATTATTATTTTCCTGAACTTTCTCCGTAATGCTCTCTTTCAGTTGTTTGTTCTTGTTTACATCAACGCTCATCAAGCGCTCCAAGAGAAAAGCTTCAATGGCCCGATTGTTTGTACGCATTTGTCCCACGTAAGAAACAGGCAACAAGTTTTCATTATACGTCTCTGTTGTTTTTTGGGCCATTTTGTCCATGGTGATAAAGCCAGTTACCCCCACAATGTTCAACATGACTACAGAAAATACCAATAGAATCCCAATTTTGAATTTCACTTTCATATTCTTCATCTGCACTCCGCCTTCACATGATCTTACTAACTATCTATTTTTATCGGTAAGAAAGGCGAATAGTGTGATGATTTTTAAATAAAATCATGAATAAAATGTCGAAAAAAAGATTCTATTGTCAAATAATGCAACGAACGAAAACAAAAACGGACACTCGATCCGCTAATACTCCGAATCGTAGTGTCCGCCTAACGAATAATCAATCGTACTTATTCACCCGATGAATAGTACCAATATAATATATCACCGTTCTCTAAAATGTAGCTGTCCGCGCTGATACTTGGATCAGCATCTCTATTCGTCTTATACTTCCATCCACTTCTAGGTCCGCCATCAAATTCGGACAAACCATCTATAGATTTCACGTATTTACTTCCAGCGTTTCCGGATGATACTACCTTATCGCCCAATTGACTAATCAATAAGCTATAAGCCGTTTCACCTTCTTTTAGCGATACTGTTGTACTGTTCAGAATCGTACCCTTCTTGTTATCCCCAACGACTGAAAGGGTAGCCGTAGCTTTAACAGGAGCAATAACATCTGAAGCAATGTTTAGTGACTGAGTATAACGCGCCACACTAGGCACACTATCTTTAGCATATCCGGTAACAATGATCGTATAGGTATTCGCTGGTAGACCTTGGTCAAATGCAGCTACACCCTTAGCATTTGTGATCGCCTTCTGATCACCGATCAAGACCTGCACGCCAGCGGCTGGAGAAGTCACTGGATCGGAAGTAAAGGTATCCTTATTCCACACCCATATTTTCTGAGAAACTGTTACTGTGAAAGCTTCACCCGGTTTCGGTTGTGCAGAGGATACAACCGCAGTATCAACAACCTGTGTGGTTTCTCCGGCATAATATACAAGAACACGGTCCGATTCCTGTAATTCAAAAGCGTCCATACCCACGCTTGGATAGATCCATTCACCGCTACGCCATACTACGAAGCTCCACCAGCCATCATAAAGGCCTTGAGTAACTCCATGAATGCCCGATACAAAATTACCATACGACGATTTCGTGATATCTACTTTAAAATCATTGGATAACCCCAATTGCTGCAAAGCTTCAAGCGCATTGGAAGCCTTTAAAGTCCCCTCACCGATCAGTCCTTGAGGACCCTCAACGGTAAGTGAAGCCATTACATTCTTAGGAATTACCTTTAGATCTTGAGTATATTTAGCTATCGATGGCGCTTTTCCTTCACGATAGCCTGTTACAGTCAGCTTGTAATCACCTGCTGGAACATCCCCTGAGAATAGCGCCTCGCCTTTAGCATTTGTTGTTACGATGCGATTTCCAATTTGGACCTGAACGCCAGATGCTTTGGCAGTTACCGGGGAGGATGTATTCGTTACAGCGTCCCATTTCCATGTCTTACTAGTCAATACTACAGTAAAAGAATCTCCCTCTTTAAGGTTTGCTTTGGACACCGTTACCGAATCTACAAGTTTAGTATCATCTCCAGCATAATAAACCAAGACCTGATCTGAATCTTTAAGCGCAAAATCACTCATTCCAACATCAGGGTTGATCCATTGAGAGTTACGGGATACGGCATACATCCATCCGTCATAGCCGCCGTAGCTTCCGGCGGGAATGTTTCCAATTCCTGTGACATATGCACCGGAAGGATTCGTGATCGGCAAGTTCGTCTGAAGAGCCAATTTCTCTAATGCACCAAGCACGTTGCTAGCATATCCATATCCCTGTGCTAAAGTACTCTTAGGACCCTCTACAGTAACAGGTGCATAGATTAAGGCATTCTGAACGGATGACTTAGAAAAATCGTATAACTTACTGTTACTGCCTTTATAGAGTAGATTGTAGGCTACAAGCGCCTGAAGGCCTTGCTCAGTAGCTAGAATATTACTGCTTCCGCCACGGCTATGTGCGAAGCTTCCGTCAGCTAGACGGTAGCTCAGCAGGTTACCGATCAGATTCACTTTATTCTTGGTATATTCTAATCCACTTGGATCTACACCGAAGGATGTGAGACCTAGAATAGCTTGTGCAGCACTCTCAGCACTATCTCCGTAACCTCCATGACTATCCTGAGCATTAGAGAGCCAAGATACGGCTTGTAGCCCTGCTGTGTAAGCTTCTGGATTACGTTTATGTGCCGCTAGAGCGGTCAAAGCTATCGCTGTCATATCTGGCTCACTAGCGCCTGTCGTTAAGGCAAAGCCGCCATCTTGATTTTGCTTGGAGAGAATCTCAGCAATGAGCTTATCCGTTGTCCATTTCGCGTTATATGGAATGTTATATCTACCAGAGTCCAGTGCGAGCAAAGCATATACTGGATTATTAAGTGTCTGTCCACTGATTTTGTCATGATTATAGATCTTCTCTATTAAGTTATAGCCAGGTGTTGTTCCGCTTCCAGCAAAGTTGGTAGGATCAGCACCTACCGCTCTTACTGCGAGTACGATTCTCGCATAATCCGTTACGTTCGCGAAATTCCCCTCTGCATCTTTCACCTTTTTCTCAAGAGCAAGACGGTAACCTGCTGGCAGTTTGTATCCCGCTTGAGCCAGCCCAATCGCTTGCCAATCCGACTGCACGCCACCCTTTAGAATAAATTCTGCAGCTGTATAGGTCGCTTCCGCAACATTAATCCGCTCCGCCTGAGCAGCTGCATCGCTAGGTTCATCTAGTCCGGTGCTAACACCTGCCTCTGCGAAGATGGTTCCTGCCGGAGCAAGGGATGTTCCTAAAATTGAAATGACCATGAATATGGCCAGTCCAAGTACAAAAAACTTGGAGGTGACTATTTTCTTCATTGTTCAACCTCTTTCTATAAAGGAATGGTTACTACATAAAATAAGAGCACACAACATAAAGACCGCCCCTAGAAAGGGCGGTATAACCTTATTTTCATAATCATATCTATTAATACATAGCATGTCTATAGAAAAGCTTTGTATGAGTAACAAAAAAAGAACAGCAGAACCAAACCTTTCGGCATCGTCCTGCTGATCAGAAATTCCTTTATTCAGCTGTTCCTTCCGGACTTGCAGTTGGAGAAGGTTCAGCACTTGAGTTAACACCCAGTGTATCCTTTGGAGCGGGATCTACAATCAATGTAAATCTTCCCGCCTTGATCATACTTTTCTCTACAATGGTCGCTCCCGGTTCTAAGGTAACCTCCACCTGATAGGATGGCTGTCCCCCTTCTGTGACAGCTGTCGCGGATGGATCAACTGTGTTATTCTCCGCATCAGATGAAGGCGTTGGAGACGGTGTGGCATCGGCTCCTGCGTTAGCAGCGTCCTCACCTTCAGCCGTTTCAGAAGTAGTGCCTGTGGCATCCGCTGACGGAACTGGACAAGTTCCATGGCTAGCAGCGACTTTAAAGCTCTTATCCACCACATTGGATGAAGTCATCAGACTAATCTCCGGCGGATTAAATTGCACACAATCATCAGCTTTGGCAAACGTGAACACCAATATGCTGCTCCCCTTATCTCCTTCGACGCTCTGATCCTTCAAGTATACTGAAGCCGGAGGCAGCTCATTGCCTGCACTCTGAACGGGTGTCGGCTCAGGGCTTGTCCCCGGCAGAGCCGTCTTTGGATCATCCGGACGCAGCATACTGAATACGATAATTGCGATAATCACCAGAATGCCCGTAATGGAACCGGAGATCAGGAGTCGAAATCGACTGCGGCTGATCCAGCGCGCCAGCGGGGAAGCGAGCTGGGAGCGAGCTTCATTGTACACATTTTGAAGAGCAGGCCGTGCTGTAGCAACATAGCTTTTACGGAACTCACGATTCTTGAAGGCTTCGCGGTCACTGCTCTGGAAATACTTCAGAATCGCCCGGCGGTAACCCGGATAAAGCTTTTTATTCGATATCGTAAATAAAGAATTTCCTTGAGACCATGCAAAGAATCGATAGATAACATCCTTATCGGTACCGGCTTTATGCTTTACTAATTCCAAGAGTGCGTCATAATCCAGTGGACCACCCTCGCGCTGACTGGTGTAGTAGAAAGCTAGAGGCAGACGTTCAAAAGGCTCTAGCACTCGAGCTTCCTTCAGTAAACGGCGACCGAGCAACTGTACATCGTCCAGTTCCTTTGGAGATAAGCCTGCAAAAATCTCTTCATTCGGCTTCTCTTCACCAAACCAGCGATAAGCAGCGCGGAGTGCATTTTCTTTCTGCTTGCTAATTCTATCTAGTGGCGGCTGCCAATCCACGACATTGCCATAACGTAAGAAAACAACCTCCAGTAAGTCCTCCTGCGTCATTTCAGTAAGGGATAGCCGGTTCAGCAAGAATCTGTCTGCAGATGCTGCCAGATCCTGCATGAGCGAGAGTACTTTAGGAGATACGCCTGTCCCTCTACGTCGATCTTTCTCCGCTTTATCTACAGTGCCATGAATTTCCGCCACCGCAGCAACCGGATCAGTCTCCAGTTGTAGCTTTTCTAGCAAGTAATCCCTTACTGCATCCTGAGCAAAAGGTTGCTCTAACGCAGCCGGTAGAAAACGGCCCCAATGGAGTACAAAATTCAGAATGTCCACAGATTTAGATGCAGCAACTAGTCTTGATTCCATATAAGGCTCTAATAGCTGCTTACGGAAATACGATTCAGACATTACCCGTTGAAAAAAAGTAGCACTTAGCTCATCATTACTCTCAATGATACCGTAAGCTGCATTGAGAACATCTTTGCGTCCCGCTTCCACGCTATGAAGCATACCATTAATGAAATAATCAACAATTCTGACTTTGTAATTATGATCCTTCAGCACAAAATAATCCTTAAAGCACTCCATAATTGCAGGATCCGGGACATTCCTTTGCCGGACTAAATCAAATTCTCTGTCGAACCGCTCCAAGAAAATATCATTCAGTCGGATTCTGGAATGAATCGCACCCTCCGCTTTAAGATAAGAGAGCAAACCACTCAGCACCGCGCTCTTGTTCTCTGTATATAAGTGCTCATTCCCCTGCTCAATCTCATAAAATACGGCTAACTCATTATAGAGAGCGAGCGATAGTTTATGCTCAGAACTTTCTCCACGCAGGATCTGATCGGCAAAACTTACGAAATCGTCGAGATCCCCTGGATTCAGAAGTAAAAGCTTCCAAACCAGATCAGCATACGGCTGACGGGACTCGCCAAAATCTACATTCCCCATCCGACCTGAAACCAAATCGAATGTGAAGTCCTTCTCGATGCTGCGATCACCGGGACGGAGCGAGCCTTTTTCCACAAAGCTAAGATGAATATATTTACGGCTTTGCGGTTCATTCGCATACGTAATCACGCCTAATCTGCGGCGGAATTCATACGGCAGCACGCTATATAAAATCTCTGTAAGCTCCACCGCACGTGCGGACAGCTCCGTGATCGGTACATTTAGAGCGATATAGATTTTTTTCTTACCTGCCACAGAGAGCATCACCGCTTGCAGCAATGCCTTAAATATCCTTTCATCAATCCCTAACAAGCGTAATCCCGCTATAGGATCAGGTCGGCGATCCGTACGTATAACTGGAATAGCCGACAGCTCCGGCAAGGTTCCGCCCAGCTCTCCTTCATAAATTTTTGCGAAATCAGCATGCAGAAAGTCCCCGTAGCTCTGAATAATCTCCTCTGAACGTGAGGCCGGAACTACAAAGTTATGTGCAAAAAAGGCGCTCCGCTGGCCCGTAAAATCCGTCGCTTGATAACGACTCGTCCCAAGAACCGTGTCGCCATTCTCTGCATGGAACAGGTGCAGCGCACTAGGATATAGAGTCTCATCCTTCTCCCCACGCGCGGCCAGCTCTGCTGGAGCATCGTAAAGACAGAAGGGATGCAGTGTTTTTTTGATAAAATTATTGTCCAGACTGTCCGATTTCGCTACTGTATCAAAACCTTCAGTGGAACGAAATAATCCCCGGCGTTCGCGGGTATACATTTGTTGGGCGATCTTAGACCCTGAGAAAACATTCACGGGCCGTCGCTCCCCTCAATATACTTCAGCTTATGCAGCAGCCAAATAAACGGCTCGTCTACACGAATCGGGCTTACTACACCCTCAATCTTCTGATTCACAGGATTACTGCCCAACGCAGATACCGCAAAATAGCCCGTATTCGAGAAGTACACATCCATCGTATCTTTAAAAGGTCTGTCCACCTTACCAATAAATCTGCGGATTTCTCCGTCGATGTTATGGAATTCATCCATATTCAATGTTTTGCGATGGACATAGTTATTGAACACATTACTGTTGGACTTGATGTAATCGCCATCCTCATCCTTCAGCGAATGCAGCATATCACTTTTCGCAAGAACGACTGCTGTTGGAATGTCAGTTTTGCTCTTTTCCTGATAGGCGATAAAATCACCGAACATCGTCAGCACAACATCACGTGGCTCGTCATATTGCGAAACCCATTCCCCCGGACGATCGCCAATGTTAATATGAATCTTCTCACGGATTGAACGGATTTGCAGCGGATCAACCATAAACAGAATGCCGGCAGAGTTCTTGATATGCTGACCGTGCAGTCCCAGATAATCTTGATCCACCATGCCCTCACCCGCTACATCGAAGAACACGAGCGTCAATGGCGGCTTCTCTTCATCCTTAAAGACGAATTGAAAAATAAACGGCTCCTGCATTTTCTCCTTCTGTGTGGAAGCTAGCAGATCCCCGCGTTCAAACAGCGGTTCTTCATAGAGCGTACGGAACTTACGGCTAATCTCTGCATTGAGCGGCATACAAGCGGCATCGAAATGACCTGCTGTCGTATGCTGCAAGGTATGAATCAGCGCGGTCATGTATACCGACTTCCCGACTTGGGAGGCTCCGATAATCGAGATAATGTTACTTGGAACCTTACCTGCAGTCACAGGCAGCTCGTTATGGCAGGATGGACATAGCCGTCTGCGTGTAAGTACTCCATAACGATCCGTAAGCCCTGTTAACACATGATCGGTATAATGATGGTATTCTTCCGGAATATCCGCCGGATTAATGATTGCTTCTATGTCATCCACCGTATCGAGCCCAAAGCGCTCACGGTATTTATTCAAGGCATCATCCTCGCCCAGCGCGTAATTCTCATCGTCCTCTCGGCTATGCATAGCCCGAAAGACCACATCCTCCGGAGAGAACTTAGTGAAGCAATACGGACACACAATATCATAAAAAAGCGGCCTTGGCTCCGGCTGATTCTTTTTCATAAAACGGCTAAAAAAAGACATCTACTCATCCTCCCAAAAGTTGTATCTGCGTATCTTGCTATGGACAGGCATTGTCCAACACTCGCTTGTACGCATAGACTGATCTTACTCCGGCACCAGCTCGTAATAAAGCCCATACTTAGGACCGTCGGTGAAAAAGATGCGTACAAAATCATCCTTACCGATCTCAATCGGCGGGAGTACATTGCGTCCAGGGGCGAAATCCTGTACAAAGGGAAAGAGAATACCATCCTCTTTCCCTGCCGGATGTCCTCCCCGTTTCTTAACATAACAGAGGACATCTCGAGCCACTGGAACTTCTGCCGTAATCGCCATATGTACGGTCTTTTGTTTTCCGAATAATCCTCTTTTTTGTTGAACGGAATAATAGATTCTAGCTTTGCCTGCACTGACCACCACACGGTTCGCACCGTCACTTTGCCTCACCAGCAGTGTCTCTCCGTTCTCAGCAAGGCGAGCGTATATGGTATAGGAGACTAGGCCGATCTCATCCAATCGATCACGGTATCCATTGTTAGATTTGTATTCCTCACGAGTGTAGAGCTTCATTCCGACCGGAGGAATATCCCCGGTGCCAATAGAAGCCTCTTCTGCGGAGGTCTTATGGATGTACACCGCCTGCACGCCGTCCGGCCAGCGCCATCTCAGCGTACAGAACCGTTCATCCACTTGAGATGTCACATCCGTTATTACCAGAGCGGAAGCATTATCCTCGGCGTACCTCATCACTGTAAACCCCTTTCAACTACTAGAATCCTTTGCTATTCCGATTTCTCCGTCGATCAGGAAAGCTTTCTGACGGTGGATTAGGAGCTGCATTATTTCTTCTATTACGGTAAATACGTCCTTCACCTACCGGAATGACGCCTGTAAATAATGAGATGATTGCAGCCAATATAAGAACAGCAAGGAGGCGAATTAGGCCGTCAGTGAAATTGTGCCCGCTAAGTCCAAATTCCAGAATAAGCCCTGCGAACAACCCTGAGATTACGCCGCCAATCCCGAAGCCTTTTGCTAAATGACGGTTATCAAACATAATACCAAGACCGAGTCCAAGTGCAGCCCCGATTAGCATCAGCGACAAAATACGAACTGCAGCATAGTATGGACTATCTGCCGTAGCATCACTACGCACCGTAAGCAATGTTCGATCTCCCAAACGATCATAGATTTGCTGGAATACATCACCCAAAAGAGCCGTATCTGTCACATCATAATAGTGACCGCCCGTTATTTTCGCAATATCCTGCAGCAACTGGGTACCGGCAGGATCCTGCATCCCCAGACCAATGGTATTTACGGCAATGCCACGATCTATATAGGTCTGTAATTCTCGTGAGGTGTCGAAATTACTGACTCCGTCCGACAGCAAGATGACCATAGCGCCTTGATTTTTTCTGCCGTCACTGTCTATCTCCTTAAGTGCTTCCGAGATCGCACCGCTAATGTTCGTGCCACCCTCAGTTGGTTTCAAGTTATCAATGGCAGTCAACACCTTCTCACGATTCTGCGAATCCGAGAGTGGTGTTAACGGCTGGACGACTACAGCTTCGTGGTTAAATGTCACCACCGCTACCTGATTGTCATTGTCCATTCTCGCAATTAACGCCTTAGCGGCTGAATAACGGCTGTTATCAGGATCACTCTGCGCCATACTGCCAGAGTCATCGATAGCCATTACAACATTTTTAACCGGTTTAGCACCGCCAAAATTCAGCTCATAAACAAATTCTGTTAATGCTCCAACTCCAAGTGCAAGGACAATCATCAGAGGCAGGAGCTTCCAGGATAAACCTAGGTAGCGCTGCTTCCACGAGGCTCCGTTCAGCCGTGGCGAGATCATTTCTGCAAGCAGACAACCGATGCCGATACCGAGTGCTACTATGGCAAAATAAATGCCTACGAGCAAGATGGAAGGCAGATCGTTGTACCAGCTTAGCAGCCACTCGCCAAAAAGAAAGGCGACCCCGCCGCCGATCAGACTGAAGAAGAGCAGGAGCAGATTGATTTTTCTCTGCATCGTTATACTTCCTTTCCGGGAGAAACCTGAATTGTACTCTTATGGCCTTAACATTGTTCGGGGGTTATGTAGCCCGATTAACGGGCTGCCCGGATGTGTAATCATCCCCCAGATTGCACTTTGTGCAATAGAATGGAATAAAAGAAACATCTATTTCTATTCTATTGCATAATGTGCATTGGAAATAAGGAGAAATGTCCCTATTCCAGAAATCCACTTAAATCTAATATATCAAACACAATAGGACTCTAATTAAAGGTTAGCACATTAGGCGCATCAGCCATCAGCGCATCTCGGGAAGCTGCTCTTCACTCACCCCATGAAGCTGATAGCCATTCTGAGCATAGGTTTCATAATAAACCTTACCATTACGGTAATAGAGCAGGTCTTCTAAATGGAAACCACCCATCAGATTTAACTTCTCCACTCCGCTCCTGCGCTGTTCATGCACGAAGCCTAAGCGATAAATGCGGGTCGTCTCATCCACACCAAATGCATAGCGCAGGAATTCAGATGCGCTGTCTCCGAAGAAATATTTTTCCTCATGACGATGCTCTTGCGTGTATTCGAACAGACGAACATTGATCGTCGCGCTATCCTCCAGATTATGGTACAGACGCTTGAACAACTCTTCCTTGGATAGAACCTGACGGTTCTCATAAGCAGCCGCAACATTTGCACGCCGCAGCAATTCTTCTTCGAAAGATAGAGCAAACGGATCAGCCGTTAATATTTCCCGCTGACAAATGCCAATCAAACGCTCCGCTACCGCTTCTTTGCCTTGCTCTAAAAGCTTAGAAATGCTACCCATGTACTTGTCACTAAAGAATATTCCTGGTCCACGCCGGGTCTCGATCTCTTTCATTACTTCTTCTGTGACAACTCGATAGTATTCCATCACGTTCTGGCCAGTGGTTTCGTTCGTTCGCCCAATGCTGTCCATCACAGTAATACGTAACTCTTCTTCGAGCGTCTCCATAGCTTTCACACGGGCCACACATTCCACGTGAAGCTGCTCAAGCGCAGATTCCAAACGACTGCACAGCGCAAGCTCACTTTCCATACATAATAGCTCATATTTTTTGCTATATACCGCAGAGAATAAGTAATGAATGAAGTTGCGTACCGTTCGTTTGTCAAAAAGCGGCACACGCTGGAACGGTTGGCGCTCCACACTTTCCGCATAAAGATCCTCAAGCTCATCCTGCGCGGAGACAAGTGCTGAACGCAATCCTGTCATATGCTGACGCAAAGCATGCAGCACACTGCCACCCTCATCACGATCAGCTGTCCAGTCCGCAAGCTGATAGAATGTTACTGCTGGCGTAGCTGTTTCCTGTGCCGCCAATAGGGTGCGCCATCCACGAAGAGGATGAATACCTTCTACTCTCCGGTTAGACTCTGCGACAAAATTATTACGGAAATAAGCTTCGCCCCCATCACCGAACAGCTGCTGTTCAGCTTCACGAAGTGACAACTGCTTCAGCTCATTGTAGGACGGACGTCCATGGCTCATTAGCCCCGTCATTTCACTAAGGCCGTCTTTCACCGGGACTAGCTGCGTCGCATGCTCCCGCAAACTATCAGGATCCAGCCCTAATAGAGATTGACGCTCGCGCATAGTCCATGGACTACCCTCACGCATATCCGCTGCAAGACGCCGGAAGGCGTGATACAGCACGGCCAAGGCAATTTGGACATTAGGTCTTCTCACGCCAGAAAAGCCTGCGGAGGCGTAGCCTTGTCTTCCTGTGCTACCTCTAATACCGCTTTTAAAGGTCATATTGTTATAACCACCGTGTCCTGTAGCTTGATCAGAAGTCGGGCGGACACGATTCTTAAGTAGGCTAATATGGGAGATGATCTCATAGTTATCATCCATGCCGTGAGCCGACATCATGCCGCGCTCATTCTTATCGGAGAGCAGATACACAAGGTCAAATAAAGCGGAAGGACCATGACTCACTGGAATCGACAGACCATCCTCGGTTACAAGCAGCGGTGCATTAAACGTATAGTCCGTAGCTTGCATTCTGTCCAATTCACGCAGAAAAGCCAGCCCTACTGAGCTGGAATATCCAAAATTATCCCCTTGCTCCCGCTCATTGATTAAAGCGTAGAGATCCGTCTGTACCGACTTAAAGGACTGGCTGAGTATTGCTCGAGCCAGCAGTGTAATTTCTGGCAACAATACATTAAGCGGGTCATCGACCCGCGTAATGATAGAGAGATGGATCACGTCAAAAGATGAATATAGCCGTCCATAATCCGCTATACTGTTGCTCAGCCGCCGAATAACTTTATTCATTTCAGCAAGATAACGTGTATCCTCATGAAACTTGCGGTAAAGTTCATGACGCACAGTGCGTGGATCTGACCCTGCCATATCCGGCAAGGCCATGGCCAGCACCCGGTCTTTTCCTCCTGCATCAGAGCCCCTCTTGCTTCTGTCTGTGTCCTCACTCTTCGTGCCTGACACAGCATGTAATGCCATAACACCGCCGGCGTTATCCCATTTTCGTTCGCAGCTATCCAGCACCGGACCGATGGCCGGAGCAACCTTGTCGCCTACGAACAGAAACAGGGCAGGGTAATGGATGCTGCTGCGTCCATCCCCTTTGCTGCGCTGTGCCTCTTCCTGTACCGCATATTGTTCACCATAAGATAATGCCAGTGTTTTGATCATAGGCCTATTTCAACTTTCTGCGGATGCTGCCGAGTTTGCTAGTCATACTCTTATAGAAACTATACATCTCATCGCCGCTCTCATACTCTACCCGTTCATACTCCAAGCTGTCGCGTGCTTCAAGGAAGGATACATACAGCCCTTCCAGCTTATAGAGCAATGGGGTTACGTCTTCAGCGGCAGTCATTTCACTCGCACGACGAGCTGCCTTACGCAGCAGAACGCTGCGGCTCTTCTCATCCAGCTCCCGGAAATGACGGTACACGGCATATTCCACGTAGCTACGTTCTTTCATCAAGTTGGCAAACGGCTCCCAAGCGTCCTCTTCTTCATCACGATCATAAACGTAGAGTGCGCCTTTCTTGATAATGCTGTCCGTATACAACGCCTCGATGAATTGGTCCATCCACTTGTCTTCGTCCAGATATTGATGGAGCAGCCCTTCAAGCTCCGTTGCTTTTGCAGTCAGTTCAGCATATTTGGCTAGCTCAACACGAACACGAGAAATCAATTGCGGTGAACGAATTAGATTCTCCTGTGCCATATCTTTGTTAATGCTGCCAAAAATATCTTTAATGCCTTCGCGTTCCAAGCCCTTCTCGCGCAGATTCTTAAGTTCATCAGCCGCCTTCTTCACTTCTCCGAGATTCGGACGTGAAGAATTTAACTGCATATCAAATCCGCTCAATAGAGCATCCATATCAAATGGTTTCGTGAACACAACAGAGTATCTGTTGCTTGTGTTCTCGTCTACACCTTTTTCGATGATCACTCCGCTTGCCAACGCCTTTGCAAAGTCTGCACGCACACGTGCGTTATAATCACGTACACGAGAATTGACGTAAGTGTCACCCCATGATTTTTCCGGAATCGGAGAAGGCAGATACGTCCAGTTATTCTTATCCGTCATCACCAGATGGCGGCCGATCCCTTCCTTATCGAGAATGGTCCGCTCATAGTTCTCTTCAAACACCCGCAGCGGCGTGTATACGAAAAGTGGCACACCGTTGCGGGTGTTAAGCCAGAAAATACGGTTTTTCACTTGGCTTTCTTTGATTGTAAATTGTGATTTACCAAGCGCATTATTCTGATAATTACGAATCCCTTTCAGGATGCCAGGTGCTTTAACAGGCACGGAAACGAAGCCCCATGATGGGAAATGCAAGCTGCCCGAGCTGTTGCTAAGGTGGAAGGTAGGCACAGCCTCTTCGTCCAATTTACCGGCAATAATCCGCTCTACGAACTTATCCAACGGCTCTTCATGGCCGAATTTCATCACAAGGAAATCTTCCATCGAACGGGTGATCAGATCCCCGAACTTATCACTAAGGAACTCTGAAATCGAGCGAACGATATCAATCTCCTGTTCCTTAACCCAACGTCCGGAATGCTTCAGCATTTCACGGGTGAAGTCGCGAATCAAGTCGTCGCCGTCCTTCTGATCCATGATTTTGGAGATCGTCGCCGAAATATCCGGCACATTAACAATGTTCCAATAATAAGTTTTGTTTCCTTTATAATCCGCTTGCTCTTCACCATTGATAAGAATGTCCCCATTCTTGGCAAAAATCGAGCTAAGCGCACTAAGAATCTCCGTAAACACACCATAAATCCGGCTGTTTTCATCGTTTAAGAGCTCGTATAAGTCCTCATAAAATTGAATCATTTGCTCAGTACGTTCTACATCGGCATGCAGCCAATACTCATTGATTTTAGCGTCAATATAGGCATTTTTCTTCTTCTCTTTGGATACAAAAGCACTGCGTGCATCGCTCAGCTTTTCATCCGCACTGTCCTGCGCCGTCTCAATATCGCGTGGCAGACGCAGCAAGCTTTCACGTAAAGCCTCAATATAAGACTGAATCAGCTTCAAAATACAGAAGCCCTTCTCGGTATACAGCAGGCGGGAAACGTAGAACGGCCCTTGCTCTGGGTGCAGGAAGATGCGCTCCAGCTCTTCACTGAAACGTCCTACAATTTCGCCAGGCAGCTGCTTTTTCGATTTAATATATTCCTCACGGGCACGAGCCAGGAAGTTCTGCTCCAGCTCTGTATCCATACTTACCACTTGATTCTTGACTACATTGGCATGACTCAGGCGTTCGCTGTTCTCGTAACCTGGCAATGGCTCAGGCACTCGGGATTCAAAGGTTTTAATCATACTGTCGAGATCAATCCCAAGCTTACGTGCGAATTTCTCTACATCCTCTTGACCAGGCGCCTGCTGGAACATTTTTTCCATTTTATCAAACAAACGGAAGGCCAGATAAGTCGTCATTTCCTCAATCGGAAGCACGGCAGACGAGGCACCGATAATGTTGTACTCATAGTTAGCTGGATAAGTCTTATTCATCTGCGCAATATTGGTGCGGATATTACTGATATAGTCATGGATGGCGAATTCTTCACCAGACTGTTTTTCTTCACTTGCCATAAAGTTCGTGATGTTCTCAGCCGTTACGTTCATACAGTAATCATACGCATTCTCTAACAGCTTACCTTCGGTATTCGTTGCAGAGATCAAATGGCATAAATTAAACGGAGGCAGTGGAGAATTTACCGTCAAAATATTCCCGTATTGCTGCTGGAATCGCTCCCCACGACTATCTACATTCATCCAATAATCCAGCTCTTTTAGCGCCGCATAACCGTTCTTGCGAATATATTCACGCGTATGCTCACTTAGACTTTTATTAGACAGGTTCACGTCCGGTGTAAAGAGATAACCCAGTGTGTTCACACGGTCAATACCGGCTGATCCATAATCACGTTCAATAATACCGCGTACGATATAGGCAATATCAAGGAACGCTCCACTACCTGTACCCCCTGACAGACCTGTCAAAAGGAAGACCATCAGCTTTTTGTTCGTGCCTACAGATAAGGTCTTGATCTTCTTATCAATCGCTCCTACAACCTGATTAATCTTGGTGAACAAGAGCAGACGTCCAGCCTGCCGCACACCAGCGGCACCGTTCATACCATCTGTGATACTCAGCTCGGGTGACAGCCAATCCGTGATGTACGAATCAAGGATACTGCGGTTCTGCAGCAATCCGCCGATTTCAGCATTCGCTAGCAATACAAATTCATTCTGTGGATCGAGTCCGATCCCTTTGTATTTCTTTCCGCGATCCTGTTCATTCGTTTCAAAAGCTAGAAACTCTACATTATCCGGCTTGTCCCGCTTCTTCTTGGATATCGGATCTTCCGGCAGCTTAAAGCGGCGGTTAATCTGATATTTAAGACGCAGCAGGGCATCAATGCCCGTGCCGCCTAGTCCAATAATCAGGATCGGATTATCAATCGTATCCACCCTGATTTTATCGCTGACAATCCCGCCGCCTAGTGATACATCCAATTGCTGTATATGCTCTCTTACTACTGGTTTCATATGCTTTATCCTCCTAAAAGTTTTGCGGAAGCTGTACTTCAGATTTCTTGCAAAACCACTTCTATACTAAATATTCGAGATAAATCGTCTTATCTACCGTGTGCAGGGACACTGAAACGCGGTCACCACTCTTCAGCTCAAGACCACGCGAGGCATCCGCAGCACGTCCGGATCTCTCTACAGTAATACCTTCTCCACTGCGTAACAGCAATCGGTCATTCTTAGCTGGTGTGAAAATAATGCTCTCGCTTTCCTTCAGCTCAGGCGCTAATTGCAGCAGCTGATGAAGGGTGAACTTGCCTCTGAATCCAGCAAGTTTCTTATATTGTGGGTAGGTCTTCTCACCCGTATTGCCGTCTTTAACCTCAATTACCAGCTGTCCAACAAAACCACGTGCCGATTTCTTATTCAGCACATACCATGCGGCAGCGGCTGCCAACACCAGAAGAATACCACCAATAATGTAATACAAGGTATTGGACGAAGCTTCTTTCAGAGGTTCTTCTTTGCCCGTTCCTGTCGAAGGACTGGTAGTTGCAGCGCCACCTGCCTTCGCGCTGATTTTTACAGGAGCACTTTCACGATAGAAACTGCTTTCCTCTGCACGAACCTTCAGCTCATAGTCATGGCTTTCTTTTACCTCGAAGGTGCCCTTAAAAACATCCCCGGAGTTATCCAGTTCGATTTCCTGTACATCACCTGTATCGATATCTGTAGCAAGCAGTACCGCCTTCATATCTTGATACAAATTACTGAGCGTTACCTGAGTACCATTGCTGAACAGGTGAGAGGTAATATCAATTTTATCACCTTTTTTATAGGTTGCTGATGGCAACGCATCGATCTTAAGCTCCAAATCGTAGTTGAAAACTAGATTAATATCAATTTTATCCTTTGGCACACCTTTGACCTGAAGCTTCCAATCTCCTTCTTGCGGTGACAACAGCTTGATCAAGCTATAAGTAGAAGACTTCGACAGCACAACATCCTTGGACGGGATGGCGACAGCATTTCCTGAAGGATCCGTTAGCTTCGCGGTCACAGGCTGTGACGACATAATTGAGATATTGGCTTCCAAAACACTGCCGTTAGGCACGTTGACGGTCACATCCTGATAATCCCCATTTGCAGTGATCGACTGCACAGGTACTACCTTTAGCTTCAGATGACTAGCAAAAATTTCACTAAGTATTTGCGGAAGATCATCTGCGGAGTCCGTCGAAAATGCTTTACCACCTGTCTCAGTGGACAGATCAGCGAGTTTCTGTTTATTCAGCTTGCCGTCTGCGTTAAGACCAATCGTATAAATGGGATAGCCATTCTTTTTAGCGACTTCCACGGCTGCATTCAATTCTTTATCCGATTCGCTTTGCGTCCGGCCTGTTGATTTGTTGAAATCGTTATTGCCATCAGCTAGCATCACAATGATTGGCTCATGATTCGGATCGCTACCATTCTGGAGCACCTTCACAGCCTCTTCTACACCGACAGCAATGTCGGTATAAGCTCCACGGTCCAGTCCATCAATAAAATCCTTCAAATCCTTTTTATCTGTCTCTGAATTAATTTCCAGCAGGGCCTTCTCCCGCTGCACTTTGTCGGTATAGGCAACAATACCTACTTTATCACCTTGGGTAGATAGCATATCTATGAACATTTTCATCGCTTCGCTCGCGACCTTGTTCTTGTCACTAGTCTTCATGGAGTTACTGACATCGATAAGAAGCACCGCATCAATGTGAGATTGCGCCGATGTTGCCGCATAGGCCTGAACAGCTGCAAATGGTGAGGCAGCAAGACATAGAGCCAGCAGTAATGCCGGGAAGATACGTTGAATAAGTGTCTTAGTTGTTCTGTTACTTTGATATTTACGAAGCATAAATAGGGCTCCTCTTGTGTTATATTAGGCACATATGACAGGTTCAGCACTATCGCTAAAATCTGTAAATAGTATGCCATTATGATATAATTAAACCTTGTAAACTTCAACTTTAGGACCGCCGGACCAAAGTAGCAATGATGCATAGAGTTATCATTCTATGAGCCATCCAGACTGCGAGGCGTCTATGAGAAAGGACTGTTCCATGATTTCATACGTCATTCTTGGGATTACGTTCCTAATTGTCGTAATTCAGATTTCCATCTATGCTGCACGCCAACGTAAACCACTAACTCGAGATGATATTAACGACCGCCTACTGGCCGCTTTGAACGGAGGCGATAAAGGCCGTGAATAAGAAAAGACCTGTTACCTTTCGCCCTTTCAAGGCTCCTCGTTACGCTTATGACAAGCTTCGTATTTGTCGCCACTGCGGACAATACACTGCTCTCGGTGAAGATCGATGCACCAAATGCGGCAAAGACTCACTTATTACGGTAGAAAAGCAAGCTGCATCCATTGCAGGAAGAAAAATGCATACGCGCCTCCTATTCATCTTACTGCTTACACTAGCCTCCGTCTATTTTGGGAATAGCATAGAGCAGATGATGTTATGTGGTGCCGGAGGGATTCTCCTCGCTGGACTATTGTACTATACGCAGCGAAAAGCACGGCAGAACGAGAATCTTCGTTCTCTTAACGAGCTGCTTGGCCGAGGGATTGGCATCATCAAAGAGGGACTGGAGATCAACCGTCAGGAGGCTGTCTCCGTACTCCGTGAGGATGATGTGCTTGCCTACGAGAAGCTACGCGAACTCTCCATCCTGCTTCGTGGTGACCGGATCGCACGGCAGCGTATCGCCTTGCTGCATGGATTTTTGCTTCGCAAGGATATGGATTTAGAACTGGAGCAGCTTCTTCTTAAGGATTTCGAGCCGCTACTAGCCGAATATATCGGTGAGATCGCTAAGGTCCGTCCTGATCTGATCAAAGATCGTACACTACGATACGTAAAGAACTATGAAGTAGAAATTCGTCATATGAATAATGGTATGACCATCCTTACGGGAGTTGCCGGAGCTGCAGTAAGAATGAAGCGTTATGCCCTGCTCTACTCCAGTATGATCGGCCGATACGTGCAAGATCTGCCTAAAGACCGCTTTATGCGGTTATCCAAACTCATTGCTGCGAATCCCCATGAACCATGGAACGGCTTGGACCAAAGAGTAGCGGACATTCGTGAAGCCAAATACCGCTGGGACCCGGAAGTTCAATAGACATTCTTATATTTCAAGAAGAAACGGCATAATTGTTTCTCGGTGAAATATATGAATAAAGAATGATCTGAAACTATGCTTTCTTATATTTTGAAAAAAGAGGCTACTCTATATGACGTTCAAACAATTAATAACCCTGCGAAACTTTATGATCATTTTGTGTATAAGCATGTTTGTGATGCTTGGACAGAAGGTTTTTCTCATCGCCGACAAAATACAAATAACCAAGGAAGCCGAGCGTCTCTATGCTGCTGGCGATCTGATAAGTGCAGAGAATCAGTATCGCCTAGCGGCGGCAAACCATTCCATTCTTTATATGGAAGAAAAGGTTGCGAAGCGACTTGATGAGCTGACACCAATCACGGCCATCCGCCAAGGTTTGAAGGCCTTGGTATCTTCCGCTAAAGCACAAGCTGCGACTAATGATTTCACCGGATTTATGAAAAGTTATGATACTCTCCTCAGCTTAAAAGCTACATATATGAAGCCCGGTGGTCCTTATGAATCCTATTATCGCCAGTTATCGACCGATTCAGGCATTTCTGACCAGTTCACAACCTACTTCCGAGAATTTAAGGAGCAGTTTCTTACCGAACTTGCTCAGAGCCAAGATGGAAACAAGAGTGAAGAAGACACTTTTAAATGGAATCTGTTGCAGATTCCCGATGCTTATTATGGAAGCGCTGCATCCAAGGAGGAGTTGCTAGCCTCCAAGTTCAAAAGTCATGATACAGCTAAACTAAAAGCCTTAGCAGGCACAGGAAACTTTACAAGCATGCTGGAGAGCACCCTCTCCATGATGAATGCTTACAGCCAGCATAGTTACGAAGCGCCATGGGTACTTGGGCAGGCAGAAAGTAGCGGAAAGATCATCCTGAACAAAGATCTAGAGAGCGATAACATCACCGCCTTTGCTGGGCATGCTGTTGCTTATCGTAATTTTGCAGGATCGGCAGGGATCACCTCATCCAAAGTACTAACCTTAGTAGATACTAGTAAAGCTAAACTACTTAAAAATGCCAAGCGTATGACCAGTAAAGGTCAATATGCTGAAGCTATTCAGCTATACAGTGATCTTGCTCCGCTAGAAGATACTTCTTCAATCATTGCCGCTACAAGATTGGCTTGGAATATTGCCGAGCCTGTGCGCCTCCTCCCGGGCGGTGAAGAGCAAGGCAGATATGGGAACGTCATCTCCAGCAAGGGACTACACGATAAAAAGGTCATTGTGGCTGGAACGGATAGCAATGGTGTTCTCTATTATGCAGCAATGAATAGCGACGAAAGTGTCATTACTTTAACTGGAAATAGTTTACCAAAATTCGAGAGTCTGCGCAGTCTAACTTTTAATGACCAGCTTGCTGCCTCTTCAGGTTCTGGTGCCCCCGTGGTTCTGGCTGAATCTGAGGTCGAAGGTGGACGTACCCTTTTTACAGCATATGAAATGAAATCGGATGGTATTTCGCAGTTGTTTTCAGTGTCTGGAGATAGCTACGAACTGCAGTCCGATAATTCCTTACTCGTATCTAACGCGGATCTCGGAGACGGTGTCGTTGGACAGACGGCACGTTATCGTAAAGCAGATGGCAGCTATCAATTTGCTGAGATTGTTCAGGAGTATGCAGTAATTTCAGCTTCCGATGTAGCGCTTCATCCTTTTGAAAAGGTATCTTTTCACTGTGAAATCGTGGCAGATAACTTCGGTAATATGCTGGCTTACTCGAATGGGGTTTATATTTTGCTTCAAGGAGACTTGGGTTCCGTTACAGGTAACGCGTTAGTTAGTGGTCAATATCAGAACGGTTATCAGCTTGTTGGAACGGACACGGGAGAGCAATATGTGCCTGTGTTTGTGGTGGAATCCGTGGGTAGTATGAGTTTTGGACAGTAGAATATATGAGATAACTGATTAGTCGAATTGTGAGATCGCTCATCGTGACGAATGAGAAACTTTATATATACATGAACCTAGGATCACCATGTCCGCTTAGTTTTTTTGTCCAAGGGGTGTTGGTAGCCCGTCTATACTTGTGGTGTTCTTCTCTTGTCTATATTCTTTCAGACCTGCTTCGCCCTTTTGGATAGACCAACGTTGTAACGTATCTCGCTCACCATCATAACTCATGAATGGGACCGAAAATCCGCAGGAAGTCTGTACCTTATGAACATCAATTAAAATGATCTGTCTAGCTCCAGGCAGAGGTGTAAAAATAGGGTACAGTGCTTCCCATTCAAATGAACCAGGCAGGATTACTGTCCCTGTTCCATACAGTCTCAGAATGTTCGGCGGTCCTTCAAACGCACAAAACATAACCGTCACTCTTCCATTTTCCAGCAGATGTGCGCTCGTCTCATTACCACTACCGGTCATATCGAGATAAGCCACTTGATTAGGAGACAAAATCCGCAAGCAATCATGCCCCTTAGGCGAAAGATTAACATGCCCCTCTTCAGAAAGCGGCGCTGACCCTACGAATAAAAGATGCTGCCGAAGAATAAACTCCTGATGTGCAGGTAATATAGCCGTGAATTGTTTTCCCATTTGGTGTTCTCCGTTTCATTTTGGTTTGTGTGTGATTTGTTTGGTGGGACTGTCATGCTCCATCGAACATATTAACTCAACCAGCTACTTCAACTACACTTCCTTAGTTCAACTCCATCAAAGCTCATCCACTTCACTCACTCAACAAGTTATTTCAATTACACTCCACTTGCTCCATCTCCTTCCAAACGGTTTGGAGCATCATTAGGGTAAATGTAGGGTATTTTTACTCCTCTTTCTTGCTGTTTGGGCTCTTTGCGGTAAATGTAGGGTACTTTTACCCCTCTTTTTTGCTTTTCGGGCTCTTTGCGGCAAATGTAGGCTATTTTTACTCCTCTTTCTTGCTTTTTGGGCTCTTTAGGGTAAATGTAGGGCATTTCTGCCCTTGAAGATTGCTACTTCGGCTAGACGCAGCTAATGTGGGAGATTTTTACCGTTCTGTTGCACCACTTCGGCCTAACACAGCGAATGGTACGAAATTTTTACCATTTACTGGTTAACAACACATCCGCATTTAAATATGAAGCGTATTTACTCATTCCTTCTATTGATATATATTCGTTTTAATCGTTGAGTAACCCTTCACCCTCACCCAAGGGATTCAGCTCATCCGCGAAAAAAGGAACTGCCTCTCGGCAGCCCCCATATCCCCACGAAACATTTCTTTTAGCTAAAATATCTATCACCCGATCTATTCAATCGCAATATAAATCTCAACCTGCGTGTTAGCAGGATCAAAATTCCGCGAATCATAAATTTCAAAATCGCCCGTGTAAGTTCTTACCTCTGTAGAGCCCTTAAAATACGTCCAAATCTCCCCCCATGCTTGCGATACTACTTCAAATACCGGACCTTTTTTCGTCGTAAAAACCATATACTTGCTCTCCGGAACAGCCGCTCTCACGAGGCCGCTATCCGCCAAATGACTCTCCCCAGCGACTTCATGCCCAATCACAACGGTATAAGCTCCTGACGCATCACTCTCATAATCTGTATACAAGGCATAGATATACTCAGGTTTAACCGTATCCATCTGCCCCGCAATATTACTTTGGAAATACGTTTCCCACAGCCGCGATAAGCCCCCATCGGGACCCATTTCTACTTCATTTGTCGTACGTATGCTAACCCCAGCCAATGTCATTTTCGGTTTTTGTACAAAATAAGTATTCATTATTCTCCCTCATTTCCTGTAATTGAGTTCAGTATACACAAAGGAAGTGGACATCTGTCTGTCCAGTTAGAGCAGAATTATCGATTTGGGTTATAAAAGCATCAATGGGGTAATTAATAGTATGGAACTACACTCGAAGGGAATGACTACAGCATGTCAAAAATCAAATTAGCCGTCATCTACTACAGTGCCACAGGAACTAACTACCAGCTAGCACAGTGGGCCGCGGAAAGCGCCGAGAAAGCAGGAGCTGAGGTAAAACTGCTGAAGGTGCAGGAACTGGTTCCCGAGGACAAAATTGCGGCAAATCCGGCGATGAAGGCCCTGGCTGAGAAGACAAAAGATATCCCTGTTGCAACACCTGATGATATTGTGGAGGCCGATGCGATTATTTTCAGTTCTCCAACCCGTTACGGTAACATTGCTTCTCAAATGAAGCAGTTCATTGATACAACCGGAGGGATTTGGGGCAAAGGACTAACGGTAAACAAAGTCGTCAGCGCCATGAGCTCAGCACAGAATCCACATGGCGGACAGGAAGCTACGATTTTGGCACTCTACACATCGATGTATCACTGGGGAGCGATTGTCGCTGCACCTGGTTATACTGACCCCGTCACATTCGGTGCGGGAGGTAACCCTTACGGAACAAGTGTCAGTGTAGATGGAGACGGTAAAATGATCGAAGAGCAGGATCGGATCCGTGATGCTGTTTTTCATCAAGCGAAGCGTACTGTTGAAGTGGCTGGATGGGTCCAAGCAGGCAAAAGTAAAAACGCCAATAGTCAGAACTAGACTTCCGTCTATCGTTCGATACAGCAAAACACCCCTCGAAGCTACCTACGTAGCATATAAACCGAGGGGTATTATTATTTCAATAAATTATTCTCCAGGATACTTAAGACCCCACTGCGCACGTACTTGATCCAGCAGTTGCAGAATCGCTAACGACTCATCCAGTGACATCACCGGACTCTCTGTAAGTCCCGCTTGTAGACAACGCCCTACTTCCTCCGCTTCAAAACAATATCCGATAGAAGCTCGATCATCCACAAAGCTCTCTACCTTCTCATCCCCTATATAAAGCGAAGCAGATTTCGGGTTCACTAACGTCCCTTCAACAATTATACGGCCCTCTGTTCCAAACACATGCGCTTCCTCCAGCGTATTAAGACGAATACCACCGTTCAACGAAGCGGTTTTTCCATTGCCATAATTCAGCAGCAGGGAGAAATGCTCGTCCACTCCAGTCTCACCAATATGCACCGTACTGGAGATAGATTCAGGATGAGGTCCAAACACCATCGAGGCAAAAGAAACCGGATAAATTCCAACATCCAGCAGCGCGCCTCCACCCAGCTTCGGATTCAGCAATCTGCTTTCCGGATTCCAGTCGGTGCGAAATCCTAAGTCTGCCTTCACCAAGCGAACTTCACCGATTCTACCCTCGGCGATCCATTCTCTAACCTTCACAATCGCCGGGATGTAACGACTCCACATGGCCTCCATCAGGAATAGCTTATGATCTCTAGCGTAGGCCACTACTTCTTCTAGTTCTCCGCTATTCACGGTAAAAGGCTTCTCACATAGGACAGCTTTGCCTGCACGTAGCGCCAATAATGCATTTTCTTTGTGAAAAGGATGTGGCGTTCCAATATATACCGCGTCTACATTCGGGTCATTTACCAATTCCTCATAAGTAGCATAAGCATGTGGTACTCCATGATCCCTCGCGAATTTATCTGCACTTTCCTGTGAACGCGAACCCACGGCATATGCCACGCCATTGCTGGCGTGAGCTAAATCAGTAACAAACTGATGGGCAATCCAGCCTGTACTGAGAATTCCCCATCTTACCTTGTAAGCGTTATCCATTTTCATATGCATGTTCCTCCTAATCCTTCTGCTAAGTCTCCTTTAATTCTATCAGACCATTCTAATAAATGTATAGGAACTGATGCCAGCAAACACCACCGTCACCACCAAAATAGCAATATTCCAGATCCTGCTCAAAGCCGCTGAATGCTCGTTAGAACTCTGAATAAACGCTTTTTGCAAAAGGAACTGCAGGAATTTCATGATTATAAATCCCAAACATCCAAGCCCGCTTTGCAAAATAACCTCCAGACTAGACTTACTTACAAATCTATCAGCCATGTTCCCATCGTAATGGATCGGGACCCTATCAGGCATTTTGGAATATAGGAATAAATAAATAGCTACAGGAATTAAGGCTACCACACCGCTTAAGATCATCATCAGTTTGGTTTTGGACAACATTAATAACCTCCTTATACGGAACAATAATCTCTAGTTATTCTCCTTCCACTTCAATCAAAAATATCCGTTCCTTAAATCCACCACGACGTTCAGCTTTCTCCGCACGAAGCTCCTCCAGCTCTGCGCCATTACTTCCATGGGTCTCCGCCAGCGCATGAATTACTTCCAGCATGTCGGCAAGCTCCTCTAGAGCTTCATCATTACTCACTGCCCGAAAATACTCCTCCGACTCTTCTATCAATTTTTTACGTAGTTCAGTTATGTATTCTTTGGACTCTAATATTCTTGTTTTAAAGTCTTTACCTTGAGAAGCTATCAGATTGGGAATTCCGTCACGCACTAGCTTTTCATATACGGGCACTTAAGTTCTTCCTTTCTACTTGATGTTCGGACTGCCTTCACACTTGATCTGACCCCACCATTAGCCGTACTACAAAAGGAATATCTGCAGGAGCAAAAGTGAACTGACCGAGTGCAGTTGGAAACACCCACCTATATTCATCGTGATCGACAAGTTCAATTACACCTCCCAGATATCGGGCTTTCCAAGCAAACAGTCTGATCTCGACACTTCCATAGTTGTGCTCGTTCACGCCAAAGCTTTCATAGGGAAGGATTGTTATCCCCATCTCCTCCTGAAGCTCTCTTTGCAGACAATCTGCAATGCTTTCATCCTGCTCTATTTTGCCACCAGGAAATTCCCACAGACCTGCCTGAGATTTACCTTGCCTGCGCCGAGCAATAAGAATCTGTCCTTCTTCATTATGTATAATCGCTGCCGCCACCTGGATCACAAGGAACACCTCCTTTATTGCTATTTATTAGACAGATACTTCTATTAAAACATACATTTCATTCCAAACCAAAGAGACTCTCCCAAAAGCTATTAGGCCCGGGAAAGTCTCTTCCGTACAGTTTCTCTATAAATTCACAGCAACATCTTCCTTAAGGAAAGGCTGCTCTATTTCTTCAACACAAGCTCTAATCGAACCTCAAGATTGTTCTCCGTATCCAGCACAACGGTATGCGGATTGCTTAAACCAAAGTCAGAAAAGGCCACTGTTGTCGTACCCGACAGCATCAGCTGTCCACCACTGTACGCTGCTTGAGACTGGAAGGTAACATCCTTTTCCACACCCTTCACTGTAAGCGTTCCTTGCATTTCAACCGGCACAGTTGCTCCTTCGGTCCATTCCGTTGGCAGCTCCGAGAATGATTTAACGACAAACGTAGATTGTGGAAATTCCGTAACGGCTAGAAAGTCTTCCCCTTTTACATGCTCATCTCTTTGACCATTGCCAGAGTCCAGAGCGCTCATATCTACTGACCCTTCTCCAACCATCGAAGTAGAATCTTCTATATTAACTTTCCAGGTACCTTGAACTTTGTTATCCACGAAGTTTACTGTTTCTTTAGAGGTGGTTACTGACCAATATACTTTAGAAGCATCCGTAACCGTCCAATCACCGTTTAATTGATCGGCTGTGACCGACGCTCCTGCTGGTGCTCCAGTGTTAGTCGTGCTTTCTCCATTACCGGCTGTTGTGGCTTGCCCTGGAATCACGGACTCGATCTGTACATTATTGCCCAGCGATTTATCCAGCAATGTATAACCTGTGACTACTCCTACGATAATGACTCCGGCCGCGATCAAGGCTATTCTTTTTCTCTTCATCCTGTTCCCTCCAATATTCAAAATATTCTGTATATTTTCAAGCTCGTCCCTCATTCTAACAAAGCAATAAGTCGGGAAGAAGTCAGAGCAGAGCGAGCTATGATGTGTTAAACTTGTCGTAATTTTATAGATTGGAGGACCACCACATGATGAGATCCATTCTAATTGTTGAAGATGAGGAAGCTATCTCCAGGGTCCTCAGTGCCTATCTGAAAAAAGCAGGCTTCCATGTCACCCGTGTAGCCGACGGACGTGCTGCGCTGGAGTCTTTTGCTATAACACCTCCCTCATTAGTATTACTCGACATCATGCTGCCAAACATGGACGGCTTTGAACTGCTAAAGCTGATCCGTGAAAAAAGCAGCTGTCCCGTGATCATGCTCACCGCAAGGGACGGGATCAATGACCGACTAGCCGGTCTCGACGGTGGTGCGGATGATTATATGTCTAAGCCCTTTATTCCTGAGGAAGTGGTGGCACGCGTGAATGCTGTGTTACGCCGTCCTTCGCAGTGGTCCGATGGCAGCCGCAAACGGCATTATGGCAGTTTGTTTATCGACTTTACTGCACGAGCTGTCTTTTTAAACGGGGTTGAGCTGAGTCTTAGTCCACGTGATATGTCGGTCATGTTATTTCTGGCTGAAAGACCTAATCAAATATGTACTCGCGAGCAATTAATAGAACATGTCTGGGAGATGGATTACGAAGGAAGTGACCGAGCCGTGGACTTGTCTATCAAAAGACTTCGCCAAGCGCTGTCGCATTGGCCAGTAGATGAGGGGGAAATCCGTACCCTGAGAGGGACAGGATATCAATTATGGACAACCTAAAGAAAAGCAGCCCCAAACGTACTTCGATTCTCTCCTATTGGACGATTCGTTACCTGCTCATCATTAGTGTTGGCCTCCTGTTAACTGCACTAACGACGTTCTGGTGGATCCAACAAGAAGCTATGAGTAACCGGATGCAGACTACTGGATTATTAGCACAGGAGATTGCCGACCGGAGCGTAAATCGTGAGGGTTCAATAGAGATCAGCCAAAATCTTGGAATGCTCATTGAAGACCGAAAACGATTCTTCAAGTTAACCGTAGAAATGTGTGTAATCATTACGGATCAGCAAGATCAGATGCTGTTCTCTATGCCACCACTAACTGAAGATGAGATGAGGCATAAACTTAATGATAGCCTTAACGACTCTCGCAGTCCGGAGTTCAAAGCTGCAGTAGCGTCCATAAAATCGGATGGGGAAACGCTGGGACAGGTGATTGTCCTTCAATCCAAGAAATCGCTGAGGCATATCCCGCAGGAGGAGATCATTTTTTTCTCCATTCTGTTGCTATTTCTAATCATATTAAGTTGGCTAACCATTTACCTCTTGTCTCGTAAACTGGCAAAACCGATCCAGAAAGTAGCCAAAGCAGCCGCTCAAATCAGTCATGGCCGTTATGATATCGTTCTGGATAAGGACGCCAAAGAACGAGAAATCCATGAACTGATGTTGTCTTTTGAAGAGATGGCAGGCAAGTTACAACAATTTGAGCAGTCCCGTGCGGTTATGTTAGCCGGTGTATCCCATGAACTAAAGACACCAGTAACCTCTATTAAAGGCCTAATCCATGCCGTTCGTGAAGGGGTTGTCGAAGACGATGAAGCTGTGGAATTTCTAGATATTGCTTTGCAGGAAGCTGGACGATTGCAACGGATGGTTGCCGATCTTCTGGATTACAACGCACTGACTGCAGGAATCGTCTCTGTCCGTCACGATCGACTGGATGCCGTGCCACTGTTATCTGAAATCGTGTATCAATGGAAGCTGACACAAGCGGATGAAGTTGCAGAGCCTATGCTCCATATGCCAAGAACTCCCTTATTTTTGTGTGGGGACCCGCTACGTATCCAACAAATCATCGTCAATTTACTTAATAACAGTGTACAAGCCAAAGCCCCAGACCGAATGGTACAGCTTACAGTAGAGCTGCTTGAACAGCAAGGTCATGGCATGGCGGAGATTCGTGTTCAGGATAATGGGCTGGGCATCTCATCAAATCATAGTGAGCATGTCTTCGAGGCTTTTTTCCGAGGTAGCGACAAACAGAGCACACTACGGGGTCTGGGACTCGGTCTCACCTTCAGCCGTCTTTTAGCCGAATCTATGAACGGAAGCCTTGTGCTTGAGAAGCACTCCCAGGAAGGCTGTACCTTCGTGCTGTCTCTGCCGCTTGATCACTAAAAAATAGTCTGCGGGCCATCGTCATGGTATAATCATGTGCACAATCACACCGAAAACCGGAGGCTGTATATGCTTACTTTTGAACAAAAATTAGCGATTCTCGACTCTTACCCCCAACTGGAACGTAAAAACGTATCCCTTGGGCGCGTGAACTATCACTACGAGGAAAGCCAGCATGATAAGAAAACCGTTGCCTACCATCTGCATCCTAATGGGAATGGTTATGTGTTCGCAGGCTTATTGCGGGGCTATGAGGCAGATGATAAGGGCTTTGTGAACATTCGCGACTACTCGGAATCCGAGCTGCGGAGTCTGTTGGATGCCTCCATCACCTCACTCTCTATTTACATTCCAGACGCCCCTGTAGCCAGCAAAAGAAAGAAAAAGGCTGCGGCAGCCGCCGACTCACTCTGGACTAATGATGAGGGTCATACACTTACTCTAAAACTTGAAGATGATTTATGGTATGTCTATGCCGACCTTAATCTAGAAATGGCCTTTGAGACCCTTGAGGAAGCTAAAGAATATTTAGCAGAAGAGGGATTTACAGCACAGGAGTAAGCAGGGGTAATAATAACTCCTATCAGAAAAAAATAAAAAGAGGTGTCCTAACAGCCATTTGTTTTGGCGATTTGGACACCTTTTTTCAGTTGCGCGCTTGCAAGCTCTACCCAAAACTTCGCTAATAAAAAACATTAATATACCCTCTAACTACCGAGACCATCATTCAATAATTTGTAGTATAAAAAGAATACTACCACTAAAACCCAAATTATGGTTAGATGAAGGGGAAGCTATATCCTAAAGGGAAAGAAGCGTGAACGCACATGAGTTTTGAAATCGTAGAAGCCACTATACCGGAGATCCAAGCTGCATTAGAAGCCGGAGAACTTACGTCAAAACAACTAGTTCTCATGTATTATGAACGCATAGCTGATCATGACAAAAATGGCCTGACGATTAACTCTGTGCTGGAGATCAATCCTGATGCATTATTTATCGCAGAATCTCTAGATGTTGAACGTACGATCAACGGCTCCCGGGGACCCCTGCACGGCATACCTGTGTTATTGAAGGATAACATCAATACAGGGGATAAAATGCATACTAGCGCGGGCTCGCTGGCTTTGGCGAATTCTTTTGCCGGGGAAGATGCGTTTATAGTTACCAAACTGCGTGAAGCCGGAGCAATCATTATGGGTAAAGCCAATATGACCGAATTCGCCAATTTTATGACAACCGGCATGCCCTCCGGATACAGCTCCCGCGGCGGGCAAGTCCTTAACCCCTACAATATATCTACACCAACAGGTGGCTCCAGTGCTGGTTCCGCGGTAGCTGTCGCTTGTAACTTTTGTACAGTTTCTGTTGGCACAGAGACCTCGGGATCGATCCTTAACCCTGGTAACTTGGGCTCCATTATTGGCATTAAGCCAACCGTTGGACTGCTCAGCCGTTCGGGAATCCTTCCGCTATCCAATACACAAGATACTGCTGGCCCTATGGCCAGAACCGTTCGTGATGCCGTTCTGCTGCTAAACGCAATGCTCGGCAATGATACTCAAGATGCAGCAATGGGAACGAATATAGGTAGAAACCACAAGGATTACACTGTATTCCTAGACGAGAATGGCTTGCAAGGCGCCCGAATAGGTATCCCGCGTGATTATTATTTCGAGGAGCTGACAGATGAACAACTTGCACTGTTCGATGCTTCCGTAGATAGAATGAGAGAGCTTGGGGCGACCATCATTGATCCTGCGGATATTAAGACCGCCCGGGAAATTAGTTATTCTTCTGTGGTATTGAATGAATTCAAAACAGCTTTGAACGCTTATTTATCTCGTTTGGGCCCTGGGGCACCGATGCGAACGTTGAAGGATATTATTGATTTTAATCATGCACATCCTGTGGAGACTTTGAGATATGGTCAAGCTACGTTAATAGATGCGGAATATACCTCTTCCGGCACACAAACCGAACCAAAGTATTTGCTGCACCGTGCGACTGATCTAAAACTATGTAAGGAAGAAGGCATCGACGCCACCCTGAAGGAGCACAATCTGGATGCCCTGCTGTTCCCCGCCGATTTCGGCGCCAGAATTACCTCCAGAGCAGGATATCCGTCCATCGTTGTGCCTTCCGGTTATACATCAGCCGGCGCCCCTTTCGGTGTAACTTTCTCAGCGAAAGCTTATCAGGAGCCTACACTCATCAAGCTCGCCTATGCATATGAACAAAACTACAAGGTGCGAAAAGCACCATCACTAAAGAGTTTTATCTGATCACTTCTTATATCAAAAAGCCCGTAAACGGTGATGGTCTCATTCACTGTTTACGGGCCTTTACTTTTCCAAAATCTACATATACTTACTCATAGTCACGTTGATTCTCTTCATCGGCAATATTCTGAATTTCATCAGAGTGAATTAGAAACAACTCATACTCTCCTTCAGCATGCAGCTTCAGCGCCCGCTCTTTAAAAAACTTCGGACTCCCCTCCGCCGCATCCTCATCATAAAAGAGCAATATTCCGTCACTTTTGCGGAACAACAAATCGTCTCTAGCCCGAAACTGCCAGCTACCGTCATAAGGAGCATTACTGACCGCCCCGAAGAAATCCGCACCCGCAATAATACGCCGATACTCGTTCTGCTTTTCTTCTTTCCATTTCTCTTCCTGACCAGTATGCGCTGTAATGATCCCAAGCTTTAAGTCCGGATATTGCAGCTTAAGTTCGCTTACCACTTCGCATGCCCACAGATCCACACCATACTGGCCGGGCGTAATCACCCATTCCACGCCTTCTTCAATCAAAGGTTTTAATCGGTTAGCTAGTGCCTTTTTGATATAAGGAATCCCTAGATGCTTATTGTCAAAAATACCGAGCTCGTGCGCACGATACCCCGTTACTAGTAAAGTCTTCATGTGCTGCCTCTTTCCTGGTCGTCTCATTGCAGATTGTGCAACAGAATGCTACCTTTGGCTCCTATAAAATCATTCCATTGTACTTCGTGCAATAGAATTCTTATCCCCCCTCATTTTAGGAGAATCTATTGTACAAAGTGCAACCTATTGGGCTATAAAGCTCCACATATTTGTTCATTATATAACATTTGCATATTTCATTTCTTTAGGCAAACTCTCAGCGGAAATTAAGCAAACTTTCAGAACTGTTTGTTATATTTCTCCTAATCTATCTTTAACCTACTAAGGAGGAATAAAAAACGAGAAAGTTCGTCCCTATTCTAATATCTGGAGGCCTACTCGCTTCTCTATTATTGGCTGGCTGCAGCGCGAATTCGGAGGCCGAAGGAACAACTGCTGCAAATGACCAAGCAGACACAGGTTCGTCAGCACAGCAGCCACAAGATAACGGAAATCAGCAGAATGGCGCACCAAATATGTCCATGAATTTCGGCAAGATTAAGAGTGTCAGCGATACTACGTTTACCATTTATACCTCGGAGATGCCTACACCCCCACAAGGTGCTGGAGAAGGTGGCGAGCAGAACGGTCAGGGCGGTACTCCACCGGAAAGACCTGATGGCGATCAAGGTACAGGAAATGGCACTGCGCCGGAGGGCGGGATGCCACAAGGGGAAATGCCAAAAGGTGGTGGGCAAGGCGGTGGACCACAGGGAGGAGGCATGCAGCAAACCTTCTCTGAAGAAACCACAGACATTACGATTGATGCGGACACTAAAATCGTAGCGGTTACCTTCGTTAATGGCACGCGTCAAGAAAATGCGATCACCTTAGCAGAACTGAAAGCTGATGATATTATCCAATATACGCTTAAATCAGATTCCACCGTAGCGGAGAGCATTACACTAAGTAATGGCAATCCCGGAGGAGCCGCTCCAGATGGTAGCACGAGCAGCAGCAGCTAATGAAATGCTGCGTAACAAAAAAAGATCTCAGGGGACAAGCTGGTTCCCCGGAGATCTTTTTATAAAACACACGAACTAGTTCTTATCAGACAAAATCAATACTCCACGAGCTGGCACAACTGCAGAACCGCTAACTTTATTGCCAGTCAGAAGATCCGTACGCTCAGTAGCACCAATATCCGCACTCAAATCACCAGTGGTGTGGTTCAGCAAGAATAGGTAGGATACGCCTTCCTTCACACGTTGCACAGATTCGATACCTTCCGGTGCAGTTACTAGCGGCTGAATGTTCTTGTCGGCACACAGATTGGCTAAGAATCCTTTCAAGAATCCCGCTTCTGGGCTGGTAGCCACGTAATACGCTTTACCTTCACCAAAGTTATTCACAGTCAAGGCTGGCATTCCTTTATAGAAATCAGATCCGTACTCTGCCAAAACCTCAGCGCCTTCGGCATGAATCAGATCGCAGAGCAGATCACATTTGTAAGAACCACTCAAATTACCCCACGCTTTGTCCATCACAATCTCATTGCTCATCCCTGGCAGCAGTGCATCAATTTCCTCAGCCCAGATCCCGAGTACGTTGCGCAGTTCCCCAGGGTAGCCACCTACGGTTACGAGGTCGTTCTCATTAACAATTCCGCTGAAATAAGTCGTAATGAATGTACCGCCTGCTTTTACAAAAGCTTCAACCTTCTCAGCAAAACCCGGCTTAACCATATACATCACAGGTGCGATAACAATCTCATATTTGAACAGATTCTCTTCTACACCGATCATATCGGCTTCGATATTTTGTTGGTAGAGTGCATCATAATATTTATGAATCTCATTCACATAATCCAAAGCTACGGATGGTCCGCTTGAAAGGTTGATAGCCCAGCGGTTTTCCCAGTCATAAATAATCCCTACTTTAGCTGCACTACGCGCATCCAATAGCTGATCTCCAAGCTGTCCCAGCTCTTTACCTAGCTCAGCGCATTCACGGAATACACGCGTATGCTCATGTCCGGCATGCTCAATAACAGCTCCATGATACTTCTCACATGCACCAATTGAACGACGCAGTTGGAAGAACAGAACAGTGTCTGCACCACGCGCAACAGCCTGATAACTCCACAAGCGCATAACCCCTGGACGTTTCAAAGAGTTATATGGCTGCCAGTTCTGCTGGCTTGGCGTTTGCTCCATCAGCATGAAAGGTTGTCCATTCTTCAATCCACGCATGAGATCATGCGCCATGGCTGTGAAGCTGACCGGTGTATCCAGTGAAGGATAGTTGTCCCAAGAAATGACGTCCATATGTTTAGCCCACTCAAAATAGTCCAATTCATCATAAAAGCCCATCAAGTTAGTGGTAACAGGTACGTTAGGACTGTGCTCCTTAATCGCATCGCTCTCAATTTTATAGCATTCCAGCAAGCTATGAGACATAAATCTACGGAAGTCTAATGAAATGCCTTGGAAGTTGGTGCGGTTTCCATCCCATTCTTCACTCAGCTCACTAGGCAGTACAATTTCTTCCCAATCATAAAACGTATGTCCCCAAAAACGTGTATTCCACGCTTTGTTTAATGCATCCAGAGAACCATAACGATCCTTCAACCAGACACGGAACGCCGCTTCAGATAAATCAGAATAATCATAGTTACTGAACTCATTCGAAACGTGCCAAGCTACAAGCGCCGGATGATCCTTATAACGTTCAGCCAGCTTTCCTGCCAGCTTCGCTGCAAACTTGCGGTAAACCGGACTGTTTGGATTCGAGTTATGACGTCCACCGAACTTGCGTTTTCTGCCCTTCACATCAACACGAGTAACTTCAGGATAACGATGAGCCATCCAAGCTGGGTGCGCTCCTGTACCTGTTGCCAGACATACGTAAGTACCATTTTTATATAGTCTATCCATTAATTCATCTAGTGATGAGAAATCATAAGTGTCTTCGGAAGGTTGGATCAGCGCCCAGGAAAACACATTAATTGTGGCAACATCAATTCCTGCCAGCTTAAACATACGCTCATCCTCTGCCCATACAGGCGCATCCCATTGCTCTGGATTGTAATCTCCACCGTACCAAATCTTAGGTAATTTATCGTTAATCACACTTCGCACATCCTTTATAGTATAATTATATATATATTGTAATCGGTTAACCTGACGCTATAAATATAAAATAATCTTCCCAGCATATAATAATATGGAACTAAGAGGAGATGGAGTCATTGAAGGGAATCGTGCATCGTAGAATTGTGTTCCCCCATGAGGGTGGACAGGATTTACCTATCACATTAGACAGTATCGGTCACAATCATCAACAGGAAAAAGTATCCCGCTTAGATGGCTACGAAACCTATCATTGGCTCCAAACGGCGTCTGGTGAAGGGGTGATTCATTTTGAGAATAAAAGCTTCTCCCTTCCCGCAGGCAGTGGTGTATTACTTCTCCCCTATACTCCACATCGCTATGAAGCTTCGGCTGCTAACTGGAGTACCTCTTATTTAACGTTCGGAGGCAGCTCCGCAGGGTCTATTTTGGAGACGCTGGGGATGAATATGAATTCTTTTTACCGCTGGGAAAAAGAGGCGCCTCTCTCCAAGCTGCTAAGAGAAATACTTGATCAGTATGATGCCTCACAGGACATGTTTGGTCTGACTGCCTCCACTGATGCTTATCGCTTTCTGCTTACTTTAAGCAAATATGGGCAACTGCATAACAACACAACGATATCCCGCAATGTGGATAAGCTGCAGCCGCTTCTGAAATGGATGGACAGCCATTATGGTGATCCTGATCTCGGACTTAACGATCTAGCCGATCAGCTCGGCGTCTCAGGGCGATATCTCAACAATCTATTCATACAAACCTTTGGGCTATCTCCTTATGCCTATTTCGTACGACTACGTATCCGTAAAAGCAAAGAAATGCTCGTAAGCCAGCCGGATCTTACTGTAAAAATCATCTCGCAGAGAGTAGGCTTCCGTGATGTTAGCCATTATGTTGCCACCTTTCGCAAGCAGTCGGGGACTACACCGGAGCAGTTTAGACGACTTCACTAATACTCTAAGGTGTACAGCTTAATCGCCTCCTGCGTAGTGAAATGCTACATAAGGTTGCTTATGACAGAGCTCATCGCTGTGTGGATCTCATTAGTATGGCATGTGTGTCAGAGTAACTGCATTTTGTACACTTAAATCAGCCTGTTCAGCACAAAATATCCATATAAGTGTATTCTGTGCAGTTATATTCTCAGCATTTGGCTGTGAACCGCGATACTTCGCATTATAGCTGCATTAAATACAACTAAATCCATTTCATAGCCCGAGAGCACAAAATAAGTGTAGAAAGTGCAGCTATTCCGCACCACACAAACTCGCCCTCTGCTCCTGCGTAGCATTCCACGCCACACCAACTCGCCTTCCACTCCAGTGCAGCATTCCGCACCATACCAACTGGCTTGCCTCGACAGCTCTCCCGACCCAAGGAGTGCATTCAATTGCACTTCATGCAATAGAATGTGCCTTTTCATCTCATTTCGAGCATTCTATTGCACTTCGTGCATTAGAATCTGGTGAAACCCATCAAAATCGACGTTTTCCATTAATCTGATTGCACAAAGTGCAACAGATTCAAATTCCCCCCCAAAAAGGAATTCTATTGCACAGAGTGCAATCACAATCACATATCACAAATCTCATCTCAATCTCAATCCCAAGGGTTAACCCCCAAGGAGATAAAGCCCTCTCCCCATCAGCAATTACTTAGAATCTTTTACATCTCCAGAATTTCCACACCATACGGCTCAAGCTGCAGCTCTCCTGAACAAATCGATTGATTCAGCAGACTGTTATACGCCTGTGGCAACGGGATCGTCACAGACTCCCGGCTCAAATTAAGCAAGAATAAGAAGCTTCCTTGATCTCCCGAACGCACAGAGGTCTGTACTCCATCCGGCAAACCCTCAAATCTAAACAGCCCCTGCTGTTTGGAAAGGCGCTCCAATAAAACTGACCAGAATCTCTCTTCCATATGAGTCCCAAAGTAATAAACCTGACCTTTTCCAAAAGCATTGACGGTTACAGCCGGAGTTCCACTATAGAAATCATCGCCATACCACGCAATCGGCCATGCCACAACAGGTCTCAGGATGTCGCACCACTGCGTGCATTCATATTGGTTCCCCTCAGCATCAACGACCTTATGGGTTTCAGCACCTATTGGATCATACTCCAGCACTTCAACCCCTGTGCAATAGCTCAGTAGCCCCGGTAGTGGCTGCATGACTGCGATGTTATTTGTAGTTTTCACGCCACTTCGATTGGTAATAAGCAAAGTTCCGCCAGCTAGTGCAAAATCCTCCAAACTACGTACGATCTCCTCATCCAGCAAATATAAATTCGGAGCAATCACTACTTTATAACCATCCAGCGATTGTCTAAGATCGATAACATCGCAACCCATACCGAGCTTCGTCACCGCACGGTGTATCTGTTTAATATTCTCATAATAATCGAATCCTTCAGCCTGAGGCTGAATATCCAGCGCTGCTTTCTCTTCATGAGAATGGAGTATAGCTACTTCATTCTTTAGCGTCGTTCCAGTTAGCTTCTCCCCGAGTGTATTAACCTCATGGCATAACTGAGTGAACTCCGCAAACCTTCGTCCTGGGACATTGCTGTGATCAATCAGTCCGTGCCAGAATTGCTCTGCTCCCGCGACTGCACTACGCCAGCGGAAATGAACGACGGTATCCGCACCTCTGGCTATCGTCTGCCACGCATAAGCACGAATCATCCCAGGATACGGCGTTCTCCACATCGGCATCCAACAACCTGGTGAACCACTTAGCTGCTCCATGATCCAAAAGTTTTGACGTTTAATACCACGGGTTACATCTAGTGAAAGTGCTCCGCTATATGGTGTTGTCGCTTGCTTGGTTGGAGAAGTATTCGGATAATAGTCAAATGCAGCGACATCCAGATCAGCACCGACTGCGTACATATCCAGACGCTGCGGATAGCTATGAAAGTTATGAGTGATAAAATGCTGCGGACAAACAGACCGCAAAATATCAATCTGGGTCTTCTGGAATGCTACCACCGAATCCCACTGAAACCGCTGATAATCTAGCAGGAATGATGGATTCTGATGTGGTGATCCGCCCATTGGAACAGTAAGCTCATTCCAATCGCTATATTCTCCACTCCACACAACCGTTCCCCACTCTGCATTCACCCGATCAAGGCTGCCATATTTGGCTTTCACCCAAGTGCGAAACGCTATATTACAAGCATCACAATGACAATCTAACATCCCGAATTCATTATCAGTCTGCCAACCAATAACGGCCGGGTATTCACTATAGTGCTCCGCAAGTCGCTGCGTGATACGACTTCCGTATTCGCGCAAAGATGCACTGTTATAGCAGCGGTGTCCGCGTACCCCCGGATGAAAGGTCTCTCCCTTCGCAAATACCGGCAGCACGTCAGGAAATTTCGTAGTTAACCATCTAGGAGGTGTAGCTGTGGGCGTACCAATCACAACCTGTAGTCCATACTTATGAAAAAGATCCAGCGCCCGGTCCAGCCACCCGAACTGGTAGTTCCCCTCCGTAGGCTCTAACCGGCTCCATGCAAACTCGGCGACTCGAACTACCTTGACACCTGTTTCCTTCATTAATCTGATATCCGGTTCCCACATGGATTCTTCCCAGTGCTCCGGGTAATAGTCCACACCCATCTGAATAAGATCATAACGTTTCATCGGCGCCCTCTCCCCCTATCTTGTTATCATCAAAATAAAAGGCGCTCCCCGTCTCATAATGATGAGGTATACGGAGAACGCCTTTGTTAACCACTAGTCCATTTTAATCTTCTTTATGAACGAGCTTCACTTATTTCTTAAGCTTGTCCCAAGCTGCTTGCATGCCTGTTATCCAGCCATTAACATCAACCTTGCCAGCGATCATCTGTTGAATCACACTAGCAAATTCTTGAGTTACACCATCAGGGAATTTAGAGGATTGCAAACCATACACTTTGTCTTCTTTTACATAGTTCCATACGTCAGATCCAAGCTTACCGATATCTTCAGGAGTTGCTTCGATGGTGGACAAAGCAGGGATGAATTTCCATTTTTTAACGATGTACTCTTTACCCATATCTGAAGTTACCAACCAGTTCAAGAATGTTTTAGCTTCTTCTTTAGATCCGGAATCTTTGTTGATAACAAGGTTTGCAGGAATACCTACAGTCATTTTGTCATTCTTTTCAGCATCTTCATTGATTGGCATAGGGAACATACCGATGTTCATGTCAGGTGTAATGTTATCAACAAGGGTTTGTGCCCAGTTACCTTCTTGCATCATTGCAGTTTCACCTTTAGCAAACATAGCCAAGTGAGTGTTAGCATCTGTAGTCAACGGATTTTTTTGTCCGTATTTCAAAGTCAAGTTGAGCAAGTTGCTCCAATCTTCAAACACTTTGTTACCTACGATTGTACCCGTACCGTCATTCAAGCTCTTAATGAAGCCATTTACATCATCTTGTTGAGCAAATGCTACGCTGATCCCTTGGTTACCAAGGAGCCACCATTCTTGATACGCATTACCAAAAGGAGTTACGCCAATCGCTTGCAATTTCTTAGCTGCATCTTCTAGTTGTGACAATGTTTTAGGAGTTTCAGTGATGCCTGCTTTTTCGAACAGGTCTTTGTTATATACAAAACCAATTCCTTCAAGGTTCATTGGCATACCGTACACTTTACCGTCTTTAGTCATTGGCTCTGCTGCCATAGGAATCAGATCTTTCACCCAAGGTTGATCGGACAGATCTTCCATCTTATCTCCCCAAAGCTCCATTTCAGCATATCCACCATTTGAGAAAATGTCAGGCGCGTCGCCGGAAGCAAACTTAGTCTTCAGTGCTGCAGCGTAATCGGCACCACCACCAACGGTTTGAATATCCAGCTTGATGTTAGGGTGTTCTTTTTCAAATTCAACCTTAAGCTCATTAAGACCTTCAACGATTTCAGTTTTGAATTGAAAGATCTTAACCGTCTTTACTTCACCTTTATCTGTGCCAGCGCTTCCATTTTGTGAGTTACTAGAAGCGTTATTGCCTCCACCGCATGCTGTTAATGCTAAACTCATAGCCATTACTGCCGAAAGTGCAACTGCCGAGCGTTTCTTATTCATTATATTTTCCCCCTTAAGATAGTGGACTACTTATGAAATATTTGGAACGGAGGGCTCGGTGTTAACCTTTCACCGAGCCAGCCGCTATTCCCTCAACAATGTAACGCTGCATGAACAGATAGAAAATGATAATTGGAGCAATCCCGATTACGAGAGCCGGAAGCGCCATATCCCATTGTTTGGTGTATTGACCAAAGAAGGAGAAGGTCGCCAGCGGAATGGTCCGAAGTTCTGGTGCCTGAAGAATCAAGGAAGGCAGCAGATAGTCATTCCATATCCCAAGTGCATTAAGCACGATCGTTGTCATTACCATTGGCTTCAGCAAAGGAAGTACTATGCGGAAGAATACGGTAATCGGATTACATCCATCAACAGTAGCCGCCTCTTCAATTTCAAGCGGAACGGACTTGATAAAGCCGTGGAATAGAAAGATTGCCATTGGAACACTGATCCCTAGATTCGTAATGATCAGACCTAGGAAGGAGTTGTTTACTCCCATTACATTTACAACTTTCAAGATTGGAATCATGATCGTTTGAAACGGAACAACCATTGCGGCTACGAACAACAGTAACAAAAACTGATTAAATTTCGTATTCGCCCGAACCATACGATAAGAAGCCATCGCACTAAACAGAGAGATTAGAATAACACTGATAACCGTTATGATAACCGAATTTCGGAAAGCTTCACCGAAACGTGCCAATTTCCAAGCACTTGTATAGTTCGACCACATAAATGTCTGTGGCCAGCTTGCAGCATCACTCAGAATTTCACCGAAGGATTTCACTGAGTTTGCTAGCAAGAAATAAAATGGAGACAGGAAGAGCAGGGCCAGAAGAATCATCAACACTTCCACGCCGATATTCCATCTGCTTTTTGTCTTGGCGTTCATTAAGCTTCTACCTCCTTGCTCTTCGTAATACGGACTTGAATCAGGGTGATAATCGCCACAATAACGAAGAACAGCAGCGCTTTAGCAGTACCCAGACCGTAACGATTGTTCAGGAAGGCTTCATTGTAAATATTCATAGCAACCGATTCAGTAGATTTGAACGGTCCACCTTTCGTTAAGGAAAGGTTAAGGTCGAACATTTTGAAGGACCAAGAAATGGCCAAGAACAAACCAATAGTTACAGCAGGCATTATTAATGGAACTACAATGTTGCGTAGTACCTGCCAACGAGAGGCACCATCAATATCAGCCGCTTCCAGGACTTCTTTCGATACGTTACTGAGAGAAGCGATGTAGATAACCATCAGATAACCGGAAGACTGCCAAACAAAAACCATTACAATCGCCCAGAAGCCGGTTGTTGCATCACCCAGCCAAGGAAGATTAAAGAACGACCAGCCTGTGAGTTCTCCCATTGTTGCGAACCCTTTGATGAAGATAAATTGCCAGATGAACCCGAGCAACAATCCCCCAATAACGTTCGGCATAAAGAAGATCGTCCGAAGCATGTTACGTGTCTTTAATGGTTTCGTTAACAGATAAGCTAGGAAAAACCCTACCACATTAGTCAAAATTACACCTAACACAGTAAATCTTACGGTAAACCAAAAGGAAGACCAGAAGTCGGGGTCATTCGTAAATATAGTGGAGAAGTTTTGAAATCCGACCCAACTTACATTACCGGATACACCGTTCCAGTCTGTGAAGGAGTAATACATCCCCATGATAAATGGGATAATCGTTATTAAGGTAAAAAACAAAACTGCAGGACCAACGAAGAATACCTGTTGACCTAACTGGGACAACTTAGTGCCGCGCATTTATTGTCCCCCCCTTTCTTTTGCTCACTTACTTGTTTATGCTTTATACACATATTATCTGTTTTTTTGAGCGCACCTCACACCTACGGAAGTGATCTTTCAGGTGTAAAATATTGATCGGATGTGACAAATTTCGATGAAATGGAACACGATTCGCACAAAAATGATCGTTTTCATCCTACTTCCAACACTAATTTGTATTATGGCCACGATGTTTATAAGCTACCACTTTAGTACTCAATCCTTAAGAACAAGAGCAGTAGATGAGAATACGAACCTTCTCTTTCAAGGTACTAGAAACATTGAAAGTCTGATTCAGGAAATCAATCGACTCTCCCTTATCGTCTATTCAGATTCAGAATTCTACAGATCTCTCGAAGCTGGATACGAGGATATGCTAGCAAATGCACGAATTTATTCTTCTCTAAATTACATTTCATCATCTATGCCTGACATATCTCAGGTCTATTTATACGGTGTCAAGGACAGCAAAGCCACTCTGCTCACCCAAAATACACCGAAACGTTGGCAGGGTGTTCCACCTTATTCAGACTCCAAGATCACTACCGATTCTGCGGTATCCTTACAGAGTACGCATTTAAGTCATAGCTACGGCCTAACGGCACCGATCCCGCAATTTATACCGGAGCCAGTCTTTACCTTACACAGAAGAATCGAAAGAGTCCCTACCACAAAAGCGCTTGGCTACCTGTCGATTGATGTCAAGCTAACGGCTCTAACCGACATCATCAGTCAGTTATATGATCAGAAGCAGGAGAAAATCTGGCTGCTGGATGGCAACGGAAACATTGTCTACGGGGACAATAGTGAAGAATACGGCAAGAAACTGAATGCAGCTTGGTACGATACGAATATCAGGGACAAGCAAAGCTCACAAGGATACTTTGAAGAGGACAAAGCTATGTTTATTTACCAGAATATCGAAGGTCCAGGGTTAAATTGGACGCTGGTGAAGCAGATTCCCGTATCTTATCTTTTCCGAGAAGCCAATGAGGCGGCAACGATCAATATAGCACTGATGGTCCTGCTGCTGATTACAATTACAACGCTAACGATCCTAATCTCTTTTCGAATCACCGCCCCGATTAAGCAGTTGACCCGCTATATGAATCAGGTCCAGACCGGGAAGCTTGATATCGATATCCGCCCCATGGGCAAAGACGAGATCGGTGTCGTTACAGAACGGTTCCGCAGTATGATGGATACGATCAACAATCTGATCCTGAGAGAATACAAGCTGGAATTAACTAATAAAACGAATGAATTGCGGGCTTTGCAAGCGCAAATCAATCCGCATTTCCTTAACAACACCTTGCAGATCATCGGTACGCTTGCCTTGGAGCTTAAAGTACCCCAAATCTACTCTCTTCTTTCTGCACTAGCGAAAATGATGCGCTACAGCATGTACAATGAGGAGAAGATTGTCACGGTTAAGGATGAACTGGATCATGTCAAAGCTTACATCGAACTACAGAAGGAACGTTTTGAAAATAAATTCAGTTTCCGTTACGATATGGAGGAAGCTCTTTTAGAGACATTTATGCCTAAGATGATTCTGCAGCCTATTGTAGAAAACTATTTCAAACACGGTTTTAACCATTCCCGCTCAGACGGATTTGTTGAGATCACCGCGGCCAAATTGGGCGACAAGCGAATGGAAATCTGTATTCAAAACAACGGAAATGCTATTCCTTCAGCGAAACTGGATCTTTTGCGGCAGAAGCTTCAACATTCCACTAGAACAGATATAGATTTATTAAGAAATACAGAGCAAGACAAGGAAGCTACAGGATCTGGTATTGGTCTGCCGAACGTTCTGGCTCGGCTCAAGCTCGTATGCGGAGATAGCGCCATCTTGACGGTGGACAACCTCAGAGCAGGTGGAGTGGTGGTAAGACTGGAAATAGACATTATAGCGGAGCGTGAGACGATATGAAGGCGTTAATTGTTGATGACGAGGCGAGAGTTAGAAAAGCTGTTAGACTTCTTGTCGACTGGGACGCACATCAAATAGATGAAATTCTGGAAGCCGGAAACGGAAATGAAGCTATTGAGATCATTCGGCAAGCGAAACCAGCCTTGGTCATTATGGACATGATGATGGAATCCGGTAATGGCGTAGAATTAATGACATGGGTTAACGAATTTGCCGGCAACATCAAATTCATTGTGGTCAGCGGACATAATGATTTCGAGTTCGTGCGCCAGACTGTTCGTCATGGTGGAATTGATTATATCCTTAAGCCCATTGAAGCGGAGGCAATCAATGTAGCAATCGCTAAGGCAGTGGCTGCTTGGCGTTCAGAGGAAGCTGACCGTAGAGAACGACAGAAGCAGAACATTCAGCTTAATGAGTTCAAGCCCATCTACGGAGAAAAACTGCTATCCGCGCTAATCGATGATCCGATCAACTCGGAATTATCTCTTCGAAGGTTGCGAAGCGATGGCATTATCCCGGAAAACGTCCTCTCTTCGCGCCTAATACTGGTGCAGACAGATACAGGAAATAATCTCCTACTTAACCGTTTTGGAGGAGACACCGGACTCCTGAACTACGCTATCGTCAATATTTGTAATGAATTTTTGCAAGGTCAGCGTAAGGGTGTGGCTTTTCGTTACTGGGGAGGTCCTTCGGAGATTGCCATCATTCTATGGGATATCCAAACGTCTGTTGTCGAGCTTATAGGGAGAATTAATCAGGGTATCTACTCTACTTTGCAGGTCCGAATGCATTTCGGAATTAGCTGCATCGGCAGCCTGCCTAAGCAATTATCTTATCAGCGTGCAGAGGTGGCTGAGGCCTTACAGCGTAGAAATTTATTAATTCATGAGGATTACTGCCATTTTTCTACTTCCTCCGAAGAGTTTAAAGAGCGCAATGAAACCGCAAAGACAGAAATTCAAGGACATGCATCGCCGACGATCTTCGCACATGTGAAGGAAGATTGGAAAATGGCGGTCATCAGCGGAAGCACTGATGTATTGTCCGCGGCAGCACAGCACTGGGTGGACGAGCTTAGCCGATGCGGAATTGTTACACCGGAGATTCTAAACTCGTGGAAGAATGATGCACTCTTATTTCGTTCCCAGTTGGTACGGGAAACGTTAGGTCCTGATGCCGATAGCGCACTAGCCGAGTTAGAACAGGCCGACCAGCTTCACCCAGCTCCTTATACGAATGGTTACTCGTTCTCCTTATTTGCTTGGCGTGACTGGTCATTTGATCTGATGGAGCGAATATCAGAAGTGATAGCCGCTAAACAAGCTAAAGAAAGCAATCCTATGCATGATATCGTGAAATATATCGAACTTAATTATGCCTCTGATCTATCCTTGCAGGAGATTGCCGGAAAGTTCTTTGTTAGCCGCGAATATATTTCACGCCGATTCAAACAGGAATACGGCATTAATTTCTCCGATTTCATCGTTAACGTCCGGATAGATAAAGCTAAATTGCTTATGCAGAACCCTCGTCTAAAGCTGTCGCAAATTTCCGAAATGGTGGGGTTTCATGATGTGAAGTATTTTAGCAAGGTATTCAAGAAACAGGTTGGTGTATCACCCAAGGACTATCGAAACCAGTTTAAAATTTAATTAATACCACGCTACGAGAAACGGTTGTCTCCTTTATGGAAGACAACCGTTTCTCGTAGAAATATAAAGATAATGTATAGCGTGAAACTTATATTTTCTTATATTTTTAAAAAGGCGTCCGCAACCGTCTTACCGGCTATGCCGTTCGGATGCGGGTCGTCTGTTCCACTCATAAACTCTGGTCTGATCCGGTGATCGTCTGGTGCTGGCAATGACAATAGGCTTGCTATATCAAACACCCGGCTCACACCTATAGGCGGATTAGACAAAATCTCACGATTCACCTTGCGCCAAGTTTCTTCTCTTTCACCCTGAAAATTGAACGGTGGCACCGTACTTAGAATAATATTTGCTTCAGCATTTGCCCCCTTGATCTTAGAAATAATGGTCTGCAAGTCACCAAGAAGCTCGTCCGCCGAACGGCAACCAATATCAATATCATTTACTCCGAGTACGATCATCACTTCATCACTTTGCTTAGTTTTGTTTAGCCATGGACCATCCGCGGCGACATCATAAGCTCTAGCCCAGCCAGAGCCAAGATTCCATACACCAATATCCGTGCCAAGGCCTTCCGCAATTCTCGCGACCCAATATTCGTACTCATCCTTTAATGTCCGCACACCTTGAGTAATCGAATCCCCCAAGAATACTAGTTTCTTGGTAACAGATTTCTTATACCCAATGAAGCTTGGCAGTACCAAAAGATTATCAGACGCTGTAAAACCATCCGCTGATTGTTGTGCGGCAAGATTTCCGGGCGCGTCATAAGCTGAAACCAGCATCCCTTCAACATTGAAAGGAATCGATTTACCTGCAGTGAGTGTCTTAATCGTCCACGTAAACGCCAAGTAATGACCCTCCGGTAGAACAATGCTTGTCTCATCACTCCAGAAACATACGCCAGCCGCAACGGTTTTTGAGGCTTTGCCCTCAAAGGTAAGCGCATGCTGTGTATTTTCAGTTATCGTTCCGTCTGGTTCTGTTCCTCCGTCAGCGATATAAGCTGTCTCGATAACCCAGTCGCCTCCAGGTTCACTGCCTACAGCTTCTTGCCCTTGATCCCATGTAGAATCCACCGCGTTGCTATGCCAGAACTTTAACTTCAACGTACCATTTTCCCTTAAACGAATATAAGTCCGGAAGGTATGCGTAAACGGTTCTTGCCTATTCATTATAAAATTCGCTGCAGTTGAAAGAACCGTTGCTGAGGTATATTCCGTCTGGTTCAATACTCCACTTCCCTTTGTTAAATTAGTATCCATAACATTCCCCCGTTATTCAGTAAGATTGTAACACTAAAACCTCTCCAATAAACCAAGGGAACAGATCGTCCACCCAGTTTACAAGAGAGGTAATGGCTATATCAATATGCTTTAAGAAACAATCTTATTTCAATGTAATCGTAAACGATACGGTTTTTGCACCTGCGTTTACTTTTACTGTAGTTTCATCTACTTGCTCTGCACCTTCTACAGAAGCGATAGCTCCCAGATCTTTAAGTGAAAGCGAGAATTCTTTACCGCTACCTTCCGCAGTAACTGTTACCGTACTGCCTTTACGGTCAGCCTTCACAGTCAATTCAGGAGTACCTTTGAGATCACGAACGGTTGCAGAAGTCGTAGTGCCATCTTCAAGTGAATATAAGCCGAATTTAACGCCATTCGCATAGTCGTAATCCGGTTTGTTATCCACACTGCCGATTGCCAGCAAGGAATTCTGGCGAACGAATAGTGGCAGGCTAAAGAAATCATATTTCTCTTTGCGCCATGATCCACCTTGTACGGTTTCACCAGTAAGCAAGTGAGTCCAGCGACCAGCCGGCAAGTAGTACTTCGCCTCGCCGTTTTCTTGGAAGATTGGGGCTACAAGCAAGGATTCACCTAGCATGTATTGACGATCCAACACTTCGCAAGTAGGATCTTCCGGGAATTCCATAACCATAGCCCGCATAGAAGCCCAGCCATGTTCATGAGCCTGTCCTGCTACATCATACAGATAAGGCATCAAGCTACATTTGAGTTTGGTGAAGAAACGGGTAACATCACAAGCTTCATCATCATAAGCCCAAGGCACACGGTACGAAGTGCTACCATGCAGACGGCTGTGACTGGACAATAGTCCAAACGCCAACCAGCGTTTAAATACATGTGCCGGAGCCGTGTTCTCAAAGCCACCGATATCATGACTCCAGAAACCGAAACCAGACAATCCTAGAGACAATCCACCGCGAAGGCTCTCTGCCATGGATTCATAATCTGCGTAGCAGTCACCGCCCCAGTGAACTGGGAACTGTTGACCACCGGCAGTTGCAGAACGTGCGAACAATGCCGCTTCATTTTTACCAAGCTTCTCTTCTAGCACTTCAAATACAACCTTGTTGTACAATTGAGTGTAGTAGTTGTGCATTTTCATCGGATCAGATCCGTCGAAGTAAACTACATCTGTAGGAATACGCTCGCCGAAATCTGTCTTGAAGCTATCTACGCCCATATCTACCAAATCACGCAGGTAGCCGGCATACCATTCACAAGCCGCAGGGTTGGTGAAGTCCACCAGTGCCATACCTGCTTGCCACAAATCACATTGATAAACGTCACCGTTAGGTTTTTTGAGCAGATAACCATTTTTCTTGCCTTCTTCAAACAAGCGGGAACGTTGCCCGATATAAGAGTTGATCCATACGCAGATCTTCAGCCCTTTATCTTTCAGGCGTTTCAGCATGCCTACTGGGTCAGGGAATACGCGCTCATCCCACTGGAAATCGGTCCATTGATATTCACGCATCCAGAAACAATCGAAGTGGAATACGCTCAGTGGTAGATCGCGCTCTGCCATACCATCTACGAAGGAGTTTACGGTTGCTTCATCGTAGTCGGTAGTGAAAGAAGTCGTCAGCCACAGGCCGAATGTCCAAGCTGGAGGAAGTGCCGGTTTGCCAGTAAGTGATGTGTAGTTGCTGATAACTTCTTTGATGGTAGGACCATCAATCACGAAGTATTCTAAGCTTTCTCCAGCTACGCTGAATTGCGCTTTTTTCACTTTTTCCGAAGCGATCTCATAAGAAACCAACTCAGGGTGGTTAACAAATACGCCATAGCCTTTGCTGCTTACATAGAAAGGAACATTCTTATAAGCTTGCTCGGAGCTAGTACCACCGTCTTTGTTCCAAAGATCTACGGTCTGTCCATTCTTTACAAAAGCGGTAAAACGCTCACCCAAACCATATACGAATTCACCTACACCGAGATCCAGTTCTTCACGCATATACGTGTTGCCGTCTTGATCCGTGATATAAGCCATGGACTTGAAACCGCTACCTGTAATTCTCTCGTCTCCACGATAGAAATCCACAGCCCATTGTTGGCCTTTGCGAATCACTACACGCAGTCCGCCGCTGACCAGCACAGTCTCGGAATCGTTTTCTTCAATCTTAACATGATCTCCAGTACCTTTCGTGAGTTCGAATACTGGACCGCGTTCTTGTACGCCATCATGATGAATAATCTTAACCCCTACCACACCTGGAAGCGGGGAATGAAATTTAACAGTAAGCAGGGTTGAATTCAGCGTTGCTGAACGTCCTGTGATTGGAGTCGTTTGAGTAATTGCTGTTAATCCTTCTGGAGTCTTTTCTACAACATAATTTTGAACTGCGCCGTTAATCGTGATACCATCACGCACCAGCCAGAGACCATCAGTAAATTTCATTGTGTACTTGCCACCTTTCAATTTGGTGTTTATAGTTGCATTATACCGATAAAAAATGAACAAAACTAATACTATATAGCTCATTTATAACACTATTTTGATGTTATACCCGGAAGGAGTGGCATTTATGGACCGTACAACCCAGAGTTTGCTAAAAGAAGACAGAGTGCATGGTGATAGCATGTTTCCACTTGCAGCTTATTGGATAGAATTGCCGGCTGGCACACATGTCCTCGATACGCATTGGCATGAAGAAGCGGAGTTTTTTATGCTGCTAGAAGGAGAAATTCTGTTTCAGGTAGACACCGAATATTTCCCACTTAAAGCTGGTGAAGCTGTATTTATCGAGTCCGGTGATATTCATGCCGCCTATGTACTGAACGAGGACACTCCCTGCAGATTCTGCGCGCTCGTGTTTCTCCCTGATCTTCTAGCTAGTGCCCAATATGATGCAATCCAGCAGAACACCATCTTACCCCTTCAGGAGAAAAGACAAAGCTTTCCTCGCCACCTTACGCCGGCCGTGCAATGGCAACAAGAACTTCTGCGACACTTAGAGCGTATGATGGACGCCTACACTGCGCAATCTCCCGGGTATGAAGCTTTTATTAAAGGCACACTACTCATCATGCTCTCGCAGATTGCTCCAGAAGATCGTTTTGTAAACCGTAGCCAACTGGATGATGCTGATACTACTAAGATCAATCGTCTTAAAAAGATTATTCTCTATATTCAGGATAACTATCAGGAGCCGATTCGAACCCGTGATCTCTCTGAGCTGATTCCTATGAGCGAAGGACAGTTCTGCCGTTTTTTCAAAGAAATGACCCGAAAGACTCCAGTGGATTACATTAACTCTTACCGAATTCGCCAAGCCGCCGATCTACTGCAACAAAGCGACAGAAAAATATCCGACATCGCATTCGAGGTCGGATTTGATAATGTGAGTTATTTTATTAAAGTGTTTCGCAGAGCAATGAAATGCTCGCCTTCGGAGTTTAGAAAGGGGGCCCGTTGACATCTTGCTGTTCAACTTCTATTCATCGGTCGCTTCTTGAATCCAAACTGTCATCTCACCAACCCCGCGGTTGGCCCAGGTGAAGTAGGGAATAAATTTCAAACTCACCTGTTCCATGCTCCAGAGAGAATCACTGCGGTATAGTTCATCCGCCCATTCCTCCGTGGGTTTCATACGCTGTCCGGCTGCCCGAATCACTTTCACGCCTCCTGGGGAGCCCATCTGTTCTGAGATCGTAAACTCCGTCTTCCGTGGAAGCTGAAGCTGATACAAACCTTTACCGTTATCCACCTGCTCCATGCAATATACGAACGGCCCGCGCTGCAGTGCGACTTTGCTAAACGTCTGTCTGACTTGCGGATGACTCTTCATAATCTGGACCGGCATAGAGAATGAGATTTCAACCTCTTCTCCGGGTTTCCATTCACGAGTCAGCTCGATATAACCATTCTTATCTCCTGCAAAATAAGTCTTGTTCCCTCCATCCACTGTAACCTCAGCTTGGTCGCACCATTCCGGCATACGAAGTGCGAGCGTGAACTCACTGGTCTGTTCAGGAGTGATAATAAATCTGGATTTTCCTTCAGAGATGTATAGAGACTGTTGCTCAATCCTAACCGATGCCCCGTTTATTACGGCTTCCAGCTGCCCGCCAATGTAAAGCTGCACATAGATAGAAGCATCTTGAACGGTATAGACATACTGTCCGAGCGAAGCGAGTAGGCGAGAGACGTTCGGAGGGCAACAAGCACAGCTGAACCACCCCTGACGTTCGGCCTTCACATGGTTATAATTTTTATTTTTACCAAGTACCTCCGGATAGACCTCCAGCGGATTCACGTAGAAGAATTTCGTCCCGTCCAGTGACATCCCGCTAATTACGGTATTGTATAACGCCCTCTCCATCACATCTGCATATTTGGAGTCTTGGTGAAGACGCAGCATACGCTTGGCGAAAAATATCAGTCCAACTGATGCACAAGTCTCAGCGTAAGCTAAGTCACCTGGTAAGTCATAATCGGCAGTAAAAGATTCTCCTTGCTCCATTGAGCCAATGCCGCCGGTGATATACATTCGTTTATTGACGATGTTATCCCATAATTCGCAGCAAGCTGCCAGCATTCCAGCATCCCCGGTTTCAGCAGCGATATCTGCCATCGCTGTACACATATAAACCAAGCGTACCGCATGTCCTTCAGCCTTGCCCTGTTCCCTCACAGGCAGATGAGACTGACTGTACTGATGATCGTGAACCATCGACAATTGAGGAAAATGTAATCCTCTTCCCCTCTTCTCCCACTCCTGCTCAAAATAATGAGGTTTCTCCCCCCGCTGATCCAAGAAATAGCGACTCAGGTTCAAATACTTCTCATTACCTGTGGCATGGTACAGTTTGACGAGAGCCAGTTCAATTTCCTGATGCCCATCATAACCCTTCAGTTTCCCTGGCTCCTGTCCAAATACCGTATCTATGTAATCCGCAAACCGCGAAACGGCATCCAGCAGCTTTCTTTTACCCGTTGCCTTATAATAGGCTGTCCCAGCTTCAATCATGTGCCCTGCACAGTACAGCTCATGGCATTCCGCCAAATTACTCCACTCACGACCTGGTTCCTTAAGCGTGAAATAAGTATTAAGATACCCATCCTCCCGCTGAGCCTTGACGATAATATCAATAACACCGTCTACGACCTTCTCCAGCACAGGATCACGTTTTTCCTCTATTAAATAGGCTGCTGCTTCTAACCACTTAGCCACATCGCTGTCCTGAAATACCATGCCATAGAATTCGCCCTGCTCAAGTCCAGCGGCGATTTTAAAATTGTGAATGGCATGGCTTGGCTCTGCTCCTGGTATACGATCGTTCAGCGCCTCCCATTGATAGGGAACCATAACCTCACGCACTAGACGAATATATTCTGACCAGAACGGGTCCTGAATTTGATTTTTCCTTACCTCGTGTGTTGCAACTGACTGACTCATGTTAGAATCTCCTCTCTTCTCTGCAGGGTGTAAATTCACACTACATCTGGTCTATCCCTTGACTCCGCCAACCGTCAATCCTTCAATAAAGAAACGCTGGAAGAACAGAAACAGAAGTAAAATAGGCAGGATGGCTAGCACCGCACCCGCAATCAGCGCATCATAATTGTTACCTAGTGGGGACACAAATGAAGCGAGCCCAATGGGCAGAGTGAATTGTTCGGTTGTCCGTAGCACAATAAGTGGCCACAAGAAGTTATTCCAGCTGTTCATCGCTTGCAGAATCGTAATTGCACCAAAGGCCGGAGCCATCAGCGGCACCATGATTCTGAAGAAGATCCCATATTCTGTGCATCCGTCTATTCGACCAGCATCCATGAAGTCTCGCGGTAGACCCAGTGCAAACTGGCGAAAGAAGAATATCGGCAGCGGCGCCACCACAAACGGCAAGATAACGCCCCAAATGGTGTTAATCAGCTTCAGTGAGATGGTCAATTTATAAAGTGGAAGAATAATAATCTCCACCGGAATCATCATTACAACAAGAACGAGCGTAAAGATCAGGCTCCGGCCTTTGAATCGGTACATTCCTAGCCCGTAACCTACCATGGAGGAGAGCAGCAAGCTCAACAATGTAAAGAGCGTTGTAATCACTGCACTATTCTTATACCATGCAAAATAATTACCTGCCGCACCCACACCTGAAAAAATACTCTTATAGTTATCCAAACTCATCAGATTGAAATCTAGCCTGACATTCAATCCATAGCGGAATAATTCTGTAGCCGGTTTAAGGGATGCTAGAAATAATGCATACAATGGAAACAGCATGAACACTGCAAGAATAAGGAACAAGAGTAATAGTAGTATGGAGGCCGCAGAAAATTTATTTTTTTTGTTATCCTGCATCATCTTATTCCTCCTTCTTAAACAAGCCGGTAAGTGTTAATTGCACCAAGCTGACCACCAGTGTAATCGCCAGCAGTGTAATGCCAATTGCCGCCCCAAAACCGAGATCAAAATACTGGAAACCTTGTTGATAGATGTAACCTACCATTGTAAGCCCGATATTTTGCGGCGATGGCTTACCCGCCCACAGCATATAGCTTTCTGTAAACATGGCGTAACCGCCATATATAGTAATCGTCACGACATACACCGTGATCGGTTTCAAAAGTGGAACCGTAATTCTCATGAATTTACGCATTTTACCTGCACCATCGATTTCAGCTGCCTCATAGAGTTCACCCGGAATACTCTGCAGTGCAGATAAGAAGTACAGTACATTAATGCCGATCCATCGCCAGCCCGCGAGCACAAGCAGTGCAAACATTGCTAGATTCGAACTGTACAACCACTGCTTGCTCTCGAGCCCAAACAAATGAAGAATCGTGTTCATCAAAGCCCCATCCAGTTCACCGAAAATGAGACGGAAGATCACCCCAGCAACAACTACGGAAGTCAAAGCAGGAATAAATATAGTCGATCTAAAAAAATTACTTGCTACCATTTTCTTCGAATTCAAAAATACAGCCAGCACCATCGGAACTGGTATTAAAAGAAGCAACGTCCAGAGTGTATACCTCGTGCTGTTAAACAACGCTGCCCCGAAATTTTCATTCCATAGCTTTTCATAATTATCTAAACCCACGAAGGATGTTTCTCCGGGTAATACTTCCTGAAAGCTCATAATGACAGCGTTAACCAGTGGATAAGCAAAGAAAATAAGAAAAGACAAAATAAAGGGTAACACGAATACATAAGGCGCTATTTTTTGCGAATTGCCCAGTTGATATCTTCGCTTTGTAGTGTGAACGATCTCCCTTTCTATTTGCATAACGTTACCTCCAGTCGGGTTAAATCCCCCCACATCCGCGGGTTCTTTCGTCTACTTATTGTCTGTCACCCCGGGTCTCGTACTCGCTCACTTATAACGGTACTCTTTATCGTGCAGGGGATGACAGACAACCAATAGAACATGATGCTTTATGATTCCTACTTCAGACTGGCCTGCACGTCTTTAAGTACTTGGGCCGGATCTTTCAGATCTTTAAAAATTTCTGGCATCGCCTTATTGCGAACGGCATCAAATACTTCAGGTGATTTCTCACGGATATTAACTGGAGCGATCTCATCTTTAACGCTAATGAGCGTATCAAAAATATCAGTCCCAAAATAATCAGTGAATTTATTCGCTTCTTTCATCGCCGGATCTGTCCATACATCCGTACGAATCGGGTCAAACCCGAGCTGCTTCCAAATTTGAATGTTGCCTTCTTTAGACAATTTGGCATAAGACAAGAATTTCTTTAGTAAAGCCTCTTCTTTGGTTTGGTTCGTAATAGAAGTTGCTGTACCTCCCATCCCTGCTGAACGATTACCGCCTTCTTCCCATGCTGGCATTGGACGAATAATCACTTTTCCCTTCAGATCAGGAATATGGTCTGTGAAGCGATTCATAAACCAGAAAGGCATAAATACTGAAGCTGCACTGCCGGAATCCATGTATCCAAAATACTCCTCAGTATCGTGACCCGCGCCCGGAGCTACAGCAGCAACACCCTCCTTCACTAGCTTTTGAAAGAACTCCATCGTCTTCACATTAATCGGATTGTCAACGGTTACATTTCCCTCTACATCCACTTGGTCTGAACCCTGTTGACTAATCGCTGGCCACCAAGACCAGTTTCCGTTCCCTTCAAAGGTAATCATCGGCTTGCCTGTTTTCTCAAGCACCTGTTTACCTGCAGTTTCCAGATCACTCCACAGCTTAATATCATCTGCGTTCACACCAGCTTGATCCAGGATTTCCTTGTTGTAGTACATTACAGTTGCGCCTACATGATAATCAATCCCGTAATAAGTGCCGTCTTTACTGTATATGTCTACTCTCGATTTGACGATATTTCCGAGCTCAGGCTCCAGTATGTCGTTCAGAGATACAAGCTGCGGTTTCCCTTTCATGAAATTCGGAAATTTACTTTGCTCAATATCAACTAAATCCGGTGCACCCACGCCTGATTGCAGTGCCAACAGTAGCTTGGTATGCATGTCATCATAAGGAATGGTTGTAGCTTCTAGAGCAATCTGTTCATCCGGATGACTTTCATTCCAGCTGTCCGCCATACTCTCATAGAATTTTTGGTGCGCATCCACAAAGGTCCAGAAGATGACTTTTTTCGGTTCCGTCTTAGTGGCGGTATCTGTACTCCCCTTGCTTTCGTTCGTTTTTGCTGGCTGGTTGTTTGAAGTTTTTTCTTTATTTCCTCCACCGCAACCGCTGAGCCCCATAACTACAATCAACAATATAACCATCGTGAAAAGTGATGCCTTTTTCATTCAGCTTCCTCCTTGAATGATTTATATACTTAACCCCTTAGGGAGTAAGTTGGGTAGCGCTTACACAACGTAGCTTGTACCAAAGTACCGCTTCAACATTGTGCATTGGATTACATTATTACAACATTAAAAGGAAACGCTTTATTTATAATAATACATGTTATATCATGAAAATAAACGATCGATTACAACCTGATTTTTAAAAATTACAACCTTTTGGAGGTGTAAGATGAGCTCCCCGATTCTCCACTTTATCACACCACCTATTCCTTATTTCATAGACTGTGGCCGTGCCCATTACGATGCTGGAGACTATCATATCAGTCGAAACTGCATCGGTGTGTTTGATCTCATCATCGTTAAGAAGGGCATCCTGCCAATCGCAGAGAACGATTTGCAGTGGGAATTAAAAGAAGGCCAATTTCTCATCCTTCGTCCAGACGCACATCATTATGGCTTCGCCCCCTGTCCTATAGAAACCGAAATCATTTGGATTCATTTTCAGACCTTTGGTAGCTGGAAAGAGTGTCAGGATATGAACGAATGTCTGGATAATCAGAGCGAGCTCATCGAGAACCATAAACAGAAAGCATATTTGAATCACAGTGATGTATGTTCGATCTTTATTCCGAAACATATGGAGATCTCACAAAAAGCAATGGAGGTGCTGGAGTTCTTTTTTCAGCTGGAACAGGAGCCCCAGTCGATGCGTAACTGGAAGCGTCAAGCCTCCTTCCAACAGTTCCTGCAATTCTTAGACCGTGATCTTGCAGAGGCGTCAGATGCAACCGCCATTCAACTGGCTGAGAAGATTGAGCTGTTCATTCGGCAAAACTACACACGTGAGGTGACCAACTCCCTCCTTCAAAAGGAGCTCAACTATCATCCCAACTACCTCGCCAAAAATATGCTGAAAATATACGGTGTAACGCCTATGGGATACCTTCTGTCCTATCGCCTGGAGCAATCCAAAAGACTGTTAATCCAGACCTCCTGGTCCATCGCACGTATTGCTGAAGAGGTTGGCTTTCATCATATTACTTATTACTCTTCCTGCTTCTCCAAGAAAGAAGGGATCTCTCCCTCAAATTTCAGACGAAAATTCACCTGTAAATAGACAAGAAGAAACGGTTGGCGCCCTTAAAAGGACGAGAACCGTTTCTTCAATTAATCACTTAAGCACGTTGCAAGCGAATAACATTCCAAGATAATTTAGATAAGGACGCCGTGAGGTGCCCGTCGACCGCTTTTGCATCCCCACGATCATGTGGTGTTACCGTAGACTGCTGCACTACTGTATTTACTGCTTTTACATCCGCGTTCTCCAGCACGGTATGCTGAATCACACGATATCCCTCAAATCCTCGAATATCACATTCCAGCAGCAACATGTCTTCCAGACTTTTATTTACCGCAAAAATAACCAGTTCCTCATTCTCTTCGTTATAAACTACACTGGAATCTAGCAGCGGTACATCCGTATAATCCTTACTGTCATATAAAGGTGAAGACACGATAGGATGCAGCACCGTTCCCCGGCCATACAAGGACGTATGCATATAGGGATAGAAAATACTTTGACGCCAAGCTAAGCCTCCACTTACGGTCATTATAGGTGCAATCACATTAACCAACTGAGCCAAGCAAGCAATCTTTACTCGGTCGGCATTGTTCAGTAGCGTGATCAACATACTTCCGACCATCAGTGCATCTTCAAATGTATACTGGTCCTCCAGTTGAGCTGGTGCTACTTGCCAAGGGTCAATCTGCTTGTCTGACTCCAGGGTATGAAACCAGACATTCCATTCATCGAAGGAAAGATACATCGTCTTCTTACTGCGTTTCTTTGCCTTGATATAATCACATACAGCGACGATTTCTTTTATAAAAAGATCCATATCCAGTGATTTAGCAAGATAGTTTGCCGTATCGTTCTCTGCATTTCCGTAATAGGTATGCAGGGACAGATAATCAACCTGCTCATAAGTATGATCCAGCACAGTAGCTTCCCACTCAGCATAGGTAGGCATGGAACGGAATGAGCTTCCGCAAGCCACCAACTCTATGCTCGGATCAACCAGTCTCATCGCTTTAGCGGTTTCGCTTGCTAGTCTCCCATATTCGGTTGCTGTCTTCTGGCCAATTTGCCAAGGACCGTCCATCTCGTTGCCAAGACACCAAGTCTTAATGCCATGCGGCTCCTCGAAGCCATGAGATCTTCTCAAATCGCTAAAATAAGAGCCAGAGGGATGATTGCAATATTCAAGCAGATTTCGTGCTGCATCTACGCCTCTCGTCCCTAGATTGACCGCCATCATAACATCCGAACGGATTCCTTTTGCCCAGCGAATAAATTCATTCGTGCCTACTTCATTGGGTTCTGTCGTTCGCCACGCTAATTCCAGTCTTCGAGGACGATCTGCTACTGGTCCTACTCCATCCTCCCAATTGTAACCGGATACAAAATTACCTCCAGGATAACGAATCATCGGTACACCAATCTCTCCGATCATTGAAGCTACATCTTGCCGAAATCCGTGTTCATCTGCTGAAGGATGGCCCGGATCATATATCCCTCCATATACCGCACGTCCCAAATGCTCAATGAACGAGCTATAAATTCTAGGATCTACCTCAGCCAGTTTGAATTCCTTTTCTATGGTCATCTTGGCCTTTTTCGACATGGTCATCACTCTCTCTCGTCTTCAGTTATGTTGGTTAGTTCCACTACTTAAACAATTACAACCTACAAGTAAGCGCTATATTACTAATACTAACAACATCAGAGTGGAATGAATATCAAGATATTGAACTACTTTTTTAAAATTTCCAACCACAATTTCTTTATTAATTCTTCCTGTTGATCTACCGATATATTATAGATAGATCTTATCGTCGTAGGAGGAGAATGAGCTATGCATATAACGAATATGACCTCTGCTATGGGAACGAGACTTAATGTAGCTGTTAGTCACCAAACTAACGATAAAACCATAAATTCAAACAGCAAGACAAGTGGTAGCGGAGACCACTTATCGATAAGCAAATCTGCAAAAGCAGCTTTTCAAAATCAATCTCAAATGAGCGGAATGGTTGATTCTCTACTTAAACAAAAACAGAGTATCATCGATAGCAAGAACAGCCTAATTGAAAGAACCACCAAAAACTCACATAACCTTGATTCTATTCAAGATCAACTTAAGGAATTCGATAAACAGCTCCAAACGATTGACCAACAAATTGCGAAGTACACCTTTGAAGAGCAACAAAAGAACTTAGAAAAAGCTCAAAAAGAAGATCTATCGGATGAACCTAAAACCGAGCAAGAGATACAAAACGAAAGATTGAATACGATTGTTGCTATAAGCCAAAATGTTTCACAAATGGAGGTAGTTTCTTCTACCCATTCTAAGATGCATGGCGAGACAAGAGTTCTGACCAAGGAAATCGAATCGGATGAAGCTCGTTCTACTCATTCTGCAACAGCCAAACGTGAGCAGTTATCCAAAATCGAAGATAGAATATCGGAAATGAATGAAACGTTAGGCGATACCATAAAAGACACCGGAGATAAAATTAAAGATCAGGAACGGACTGAGAAATTAGCCACCTACCAAGAAATTCAGCGTTTAGCCGAAGATTCTGATAAGTCGCAGCTAGAAATACTAATCTAACAAAGACAAAATTCTCTATATAGAAAAAGCAATCGGACCTCTACCACATCAAAGGGGTTGCCGATTGCTTTTTTATATGCAGATGATGTTATCTTTCAACTATTCCTTCCGAATCACGATAAAGCAGGTGCTGTCTGGCAAGGCCACTTCCTGTCCGCTCTCATCCATGAACCTTACTCTATCGCGCAGCGCTTCGGTATAACCTTCTTGCAAGTAATGCCGGAAGACTTCAATCTTCGCCTGCTTTCCTAAAGTCTGTTCAATAAATGAGGCAAACTCCGTAGGGGTAAAATAACCAAACTGTTCCTGTACTTCATGAATGTAAGCCTCTTCGCCCCAGGTATACGTATATAAAAACTCCATGGCATCATTAACAGGCATGAGTACTTCTTCTTCCCCTAATCTCTGATACTGAAGCTGACGTCCGGCAAAATCCTTCGCATAACGCTCCAGCCACGCCATACCGTCCTCCTCCAGAAAGCGAACTTTCCGCAGCAATGCTGTGGGTTCGGTCATAATCCCATCACGAATAATGATAGCCCCGCCCACTGACAATACATCAAAAGCACTTCGCAGGGCGGCCGAGACGGTGTCATGATTGAACTTTTTACCATCAAGCGGCACATAAGAATATAGCTCATGCAAAATCGAAGAAAAGATTACCGTACCCACCGTTCCAGCCTCTACGAAATCTTCAAGGTTCAACGCATCTCCCTGCAGGACCTCCCACTGACGACCTTCCCGTTGCTTGCGCTGCCGCAGAGCTTCCACTACATTGCTCGATATATCAATGCCGATAGGGGTAACCTCTGGCATCCGCTCTTCCAGCAAATCCAGCAGCACACCGCCGCCAGGGCCGATATCCAGCACTTTTTTCCCAATGACATGCTCCAGAATCACCGCCTTATAATCTGCGGTATTATTCATTTGACTTAAGTAGGTATCTTCATTATGAAAACGGTCGAAGGCGTCTCTGCGTAGCTCGAACAAGTCGAATAACAGCAACACAGCACGTTCATACAAGGGCGATTTTTCAGCTTCCATACAGAATTCGATCAGCTTCTCTGCCGCTGCCGAGAATTGGAACTGAAAAAACATGGTGTCTGGCAGATGCTCCTTAGCGTATGGACGAAGCATTAGATGAGGATTCTCATCAGGTAAAGTCCCTTTTTCGATATCCTCCCATGTAAGCTCCGATAAATATTTTTCTATAATCCGCTTCTTATAAACATTGATCTTCTTAACACCCTTGTAGTCATAGTAAATGCTGTTCATAACCTGCTCGAAGCTGATATGACGTAGGGGTTCATTCTGAGCCCTTTGGGCTGCAAGCAACATCACCTTCAGAAATTGCTCCAACGAGAAAGTCTGCATTGCAGATTCCACATACCAGAAGATAGTGTTACTTAAAGACTCCAACCGTTCCGCATGGAAGCCTTCCTGTGTCAGCTTTGCCCATTCCGTAGTGAAATCCTCTCCTCTAGAGATCGGACCTAGCCGCATTCTGCGCAGTCTTTCTTTCATCGGCATTGGACTAGCAAGTTCACCGGATGCAATCAGAGTGATAAGCTGTTTCACTTCATGCTCTACATTCAGCCATAGCTCGGGAGATACAGCTCCGATGATGCAATGATTGAGTACGGTTAGCAAGCGTTCAAGTTCCTCGGCAGTCAGTAATTGTTCCTCCACAAGATCACGAAGCGGCTTATTTACTTCCGGAGGCACCTCCCCACGGATTTGCTGTCCTATCAGTCCATGGGTTTCAATAAGCTGATGAACCAGTGCGCTTTTGTCAGAGACCGTACCGCTCAAATGTTTCCCGTATAACTGTGCGGAGCCAATGTTATGTACAAAACAGTTAATGCCTTCCTCCTGCCAAAGTAACCGCTCCTTTAATGTGCCACCCTTAGCTGCTTCTGACCAGATTAATGTTTCTTCCACAAGCTCTTTGATCCAAATCGAACGGGGAAGCTGGTCTAGCAGCTGCAAACTGCGTTCCACATAATCCAGCACGGGATTCCTGCGGTCCAACTCCTCCAGAGATTCCACTCGCTCCAAATTTACAATCTGCTCCTCGGCTTGGACAATAAGCTTCAGCCAGAGGTTATCCTCCAAATGATCTTGTATTCCTTCACGGTATAAGGTGATGGCTTCCAACGATTTCAGCATATACTCCTCCTTCGCTCCAAAGTGGAGACTATAAAGACTTATTATTATATATACACTCCCGTTAATTAAAAAACAGAACCAGGATTCATGAAATTGCCATGTCCCGATTCTGTTTATATTCCAATCCTCAAGTTCCGAACCGTTGCCGATATCCGCACTTGCGGCACAGCTCTTCTACTGCCTCTCTACGAGAGAACCCGTAAAACAGATTGTTCGCTCGCTCACCCTCTACGATTTCTGAGAAAGGAGTCTCATGAATGTTTCCGAGGTTAATGACTCCTTCACCATCCAGACAGCACGGTACAACGGTACCATCCACAAGGATTGCCGCTTGGCTGCGTAGTGCATGACAGAACCCTTTTCCGTCATCTTCCGGCTCGTTCAGTGCAGGCCAACGGAACTCATGGTCCTGATTGAGATATACCCGTGGGGCAACCTTGACGCCGCTGCCAGGTACAACCTTTTCTTCGATCTTGAAATCAAGGTTAAAGGCTTCCTCCAGCACAGCAAGGGTCTCACGGTTCCGATTCTTCTCCAGATTGGTCAGATTATCCTCCGTCAAATTCCACAGCCGGAAGGAAATAATGACCCCTTGCGCGGAGGCTTCCCGTACAAAAGAAATAATCTCCGACAAATACCCTTCGCGGTTCTCAGATCCTTCATGCCCATCAAAGCTATGCAGAGAGAAGTTCATCTGTCGTAGTGCAGGTTTGCCAAGAATCTTAGGGCCAGCCTTATGAATTAACGTACCATTGGTAGTAATATTGACCTTGAACCCTTTGGCATGTGCCGCATCCAGCAGCTCACCAATCTTGGGATGCAGCAATGGCTCACCTTTTACGTGAAGGTAAATATGATTACTATGTGGCTTAATTTCATCTAATATCGTATTAAAAGTATCGAGCTTCATAAAGTTCTTCGTTCGGGCGGTTGGTGGACAAAAGCTGCAGGCCAGGTTGCAGACGCTTGTTATTTCAATGTATACCTTTTTAAAAGTCTTCAAGTGCTGCTCCCCATTCTATTTATAGATCTGCGGCATAGCGGAGGCCGATTTGTGCTCTGGCTTCCTCCATAACTTCTGCTACTGCCAAGGAATTGGCATGTGTATTAACTCTGCTTTCCCGTTCACCATTCTTAATTAAGTTGATAAATTCCTCAACCTCATAATACATAGACTCGAATACCTGAGGCTGCGTAAGCTCCTCGACGGTTCCGTCGCGATAATGAATCTTCACTTGGTAAGGTTGGTTGATCTTATCGATCACCATTGTACCACTTTCCCCTTGAATCTCAGCTGGCAAATAGGAATCAGCGATCTTGGAATGCATCACAACTGCATCCATATCATCATATTGCATGACAATACTTCCTTCTCCATCCACTCCAGAAGAGAGCATTAGGCCCACAGCCTTTACAGACTTCGGTTTCCCGAATAACACTACCATAGGATACAGGCAGTAAACACCAAGATCCATCAACGAGCCATTAGAGAAGGCTGGGTTAAAAGCATTTAATACCGTTCCCTGTCTATAGGCGTCATATCTCGATGAGTATTGACAATAGCTCGCAAAATAACGACGTACTTGACCAATCTTATACAAATTGTCTCTGATCACTCCGAAATTCGGCATGAAGGTCGATTTCATTGCTTCTACCAACAACACATCATTGTTCTGAGCGGCTTCAATCATTGCTCTAAGCTCCGCGCTGTTTGAGGCAGCTGGTTTCTCACAGAGCACATGTTTGCCATGATTTAAGCACATAATCGCCTGCTCAGCATGCATGGAGTTCGGGCTTGCAATGTAAATAGCATCGACATCTTTACTGGAAACCATATCTTCCAAATTCGTATAAATTGTAGCTCCAGCATATTTTGCAGCAAAGGCCTGACCTTTCTCCATTGTGCGGGAGTACACGGCTGTCAGGATAAACTCCTCATTCTCCAAGCCGGCTTGCACGAAGCGGTCTGTAATAAAGTTTGTTCCAATGACCCCGAAACGAATTGTCATGATAATCCCGTCCTTTTTAGTTCTTACTAAAGCTCTATATGCTATTTTCTCACTCTCAGGGTAGTCATGTCTACTTTTCAGGACAAATTTCCGACAAATTCCGATAGATCCGCCTTGTGAAAAAAAGCACCACTCCTTCATCTTTTGTCGATAAGAAACTATTCCTGGTAGACTGCGACATGATTTGTCGAAGGATGCAGTAAAAAGGCTCCCATTCTTAACTTAAGAACAGGAGCCTGCTAAGCCATATGGATTTACAACTTATTTATAAAAAGCCTGCAATTGACGCACAATTTCATCCTTGTCATGATCCACTACGGTTTGGTGTTGTGGCATCTCGAACAACGCTTTAATTTGTGCCGGGAATTCCTGCTTAATGTCAATCAGAGTAATCGCCTCATCAAACTTAGCTGGATGTGCGGTCGCGAAGGTAATCCCAATCTCATCCGAGCCATTAAAAGCTTCGTAAGCTGCGATTCCACATGCAGTATGCGGATCAAGTAGGTAGCTATATTCTTTTTGATACTTAGCAATTGTATTCAAGCATTGATCATTCTTCACGCCAAGCGCTGCAAAATCCTTCTGCACCTGCTGAAGCGCCTCGCCTTCAACCGTAATCTTGCCCTCGGTTTGCAGCTTGGACATATACGCGGATAGTTTCTCGGAATCCTCGCCTACCAAATAATATAGATAACGCTCAAAATTGCTCGCCACTTGGATATCCATCGAAGGACTGTATGTGCTTGTGAAGCTGCCCGGTTTGTAATCACCCGTGTTCACGAAACGCTCCAAGATGTTATTTTCATTCGTGGCAATAATCAGCTTGTTAATTGGTAATCCCATTTGCTTCGCCAAATATCCGGAGAAAATATTACCGAAGTTGCCGGAAGGCACACTGATGTTAATTTTCTTCTCGCTGCTGCCATCGACATGCAAATACGCATAGAAATAATAGACAGTCTGCGCCAGAATACGTACAAAGTTAATGGAGTTGATCGCACGCAGATGATAGCGACTCTTAAAGTCGAGATCCGCGAACAGATCCTTAATCACCTTTTGGCAATCATCAAAGTTACCATGAACAGACAGGTTCAGTACATTGCTGTCATCAACCGTAGTCATCTGCAGCTCCTGCACTTTACTAACCTTACCATGCGGATGAAGAATACAGATCTTGATTCCTTCTTTGCCGCGGACACCCTGAATCGCAGCCGCCCCAGTATCCCCCGAGGTTGCTCCGAGGATGTGGATGATCTTGTTCTGCTTTTTGGAAATATACGAGTACAGCTCACCCATAAACTGCAGTGCTACATCCTTGAAGGCAAAAGTAGGGCCATGGAACAATTCTAATACATACAGGGAATCATTCACTTGGTGAATAGGCGTTACTTCTGGCGTGCGGAAATTGCCATAACTGGTATTGACCATGTCCTGCAAATCTTCTAAAGGAATCTCATCATTAGTGTAATAGGCGAAAATCTTCAGGAACAATTCCTGGTAGCTAAGACTTCTCCACTCTTCTAAAGTAGCTGCTGAAACGACAGGAATCTCGGAAGGAACCATCAATCCGCCGTCATCGGCAAGTCCCATCAACACCGTATCGATAAAGCCTTTAGGTTCCACATTGCCTCTTGTGCTTATATACTTCATGCTCATCCTCCTGAACCCCTCATATACTATATATAAATATAAGTTTCACTTAATCGTTGCCTGTTTTCCCTATATACTACCACGTTTACGCGCTAAAGTCCGTTAATTCTTTGTCTTATTTTGCAGCTCTTTCCAGACGGTTTTGTTGCTGTACTGCCGTTCCGTGCTGACATCCTTGCCGAACCATTCCGGCGCCTTGAAGCTTTCCGCTTCCTCCAAAGATTCAAATTCAACCTCCAGAACGGACAATTTCAGCTGAGAATAGACGTCGATCTCAACCGTTGTGCCATTCCACACCGCCGTAATCCGCTCTTTGACCAAGGCTACCGCATTAACCGCTTCAATCATCTGATTATATAAACCCTCCGAGATAAAATATTCGATCTCTTCGCGTTTGATCCCTTTGCCATCCTTAAACGTGTGTGTATACGTTACCTCACCTGAGTCCAGATCCGTAATTTTACGCACACGCAGCTCTTGTCCGCCGTCTATCGCCAGATACGTCTGATCGATATTATGCCGGGTCACAATCTTCAATTCGCCTTCTTGAATAAGCTGCTCCGGAAATTCCGGCAGCAGAAACTTGCGTTCGATCTCCAAAGCCATGATGTTTCGCTCCTCTTCGTGCCATTTATTTTATATTAATAATCATCATAGGGGTGAGACAAACCCAAGTCAATGTAGATTATGGGGAAAAAGGTCTTGTTCTTATCGAATTACCTCAATAATAGAAACAGCGGCAGTCATGGACGTGGAGACAAAGCCCTAGACTGTCGCTGTTTAGTTGAGCTATAGTTACCCGTTAGCTTAACGAATAGTGGTTAATTTTACGCTGCCTAAAGATTTCCTAACAAAGCGGACATATTTTTTTGATTTTCCGCAAGCCAAATCATTTCCTTCGCAAAGCGAGCTGGCGGTACACTATGTTGATCCATGTTAGCATTAATCCACCATGTGCTTTCCATATACCACAACAACTGTAATGAATGTGTTAAATAGCCCTCTACCACGTCGCGTTCCTCACTGTACCCTTCCATAAACGCCGAAGCCAGGGAGACATCTAAATTATCATCTAAGACACATGACATCACAGCACGAGCTACATCGAGCTGCGGATAGTCATATTTTAGTCGATCAAAATCTAGAATTGCAGATAATCCGTTATCATTAAATAAAAGATTATCTACCCAAAGGTCACGATGTGCCCAGCCTGTTTGAAGTAATTCGAGTAGTTCTATATTCATTTCTTCAGTAGCTTTAAATTGAGTTTCTATATCAGCAAGCAGCTGAGGTTTACCAAGTCCCTTAGTCTTTTCCCAAACGGAGTTCCAATGTGCTAAGCGCTCCTCACGACTTGGAGGAATAAATTGCGGACTATTTTTAATGCCAAGTGTCCCGTCATTTAACAATCGATGCATTTTTCCTGTTGCTCGACCTAAATCATATATTTGATGGACATTGATTTTACCTGGTGAAATTAGTTTTCCCTGGCAATACTCCATCACCAGGAAGCGTTCTCCATTATCAGATTCAAGCAAAATACTTTCATTCTGTGATAGCACTTTGGGGCACGCTAGACCTTGGTCATACAATCTAATCTGTTGAGAGAGTGCTAACAATATCTCCTCTGACTTATATAATTTATATCTTTCTTTATTGTATTGTTTAAGTAACAATTCCCCTGCATCCGTCGTAACTTTCCACTTTAAGTTTAACCAGCCTCGTTTTATCGAAGTAGTTTCAATTACATTCATACCGAATAAACGATGAAATGTTTTTAGTAGGTCATCCAAGATCATTTCCTCTGTTAATATTGTCTCCATCTGGTCAACTCCTATATTTATAGTATATAAGTTTTTATTCCTTATGGAGACCTATATAACCTCTGGGATAAATCTAAGTTTTTGCGTTAAACTGCCTTTAATAATCAATCTGTTATTAATTTTGAATACATATTGAGATCTATAAACTTTCCGTTTACTCTTTCATACCTTCTTAAGGTTCCCTCAAACATAAAGTTCAGCTTTCGCAAGACTTTTACTGAATTCACGTTTTCGGGTTCCACTTTTGCTTCGATTCGATTCAGCTTCAAAGTTGAGAATGCGTAATCTAACAAAGCACTTATAGCTTCTGAAGCATAGCCTCTTCCCCAAAATGCTCTAGCAATGTCATATCCAATCTCCGCTTTCTCATTTTCAAAGTCTAAGGAATTAAAACCACAAGAACCTATGATTTCATTGGATTCCATTTCAATTATAGAGAAACGAATAGCTTTGTTATCTAGAGAAAATTCATCAAGAAGTTTTATCATATCTTTTGCCTGATTTTCATCAGTAAAACTATCAATATTCATGAACTTGGTAACCTCTGGATCAGACCAAATTTTAAACAAACTTGGCGAATCCGATACCTTCATTTTTCTTAAATGTAATCGTTCTGTGTGTAACTCTGTAGTTAACATTATTTTTACCTCCATTAAATTTTAATAATTGGTTTAAAAATAATGATCTCTGCGCATAGTTCAGTCCCTTCATTTTTCATTCCCCATTAGAATATCACACCATCGTTAAAACGAATAATATACCTCTTTCCCCTCAAGAAAATCGAGGCATAGGGTACTGCATATTTTGGAGGCATGCTCTTTTATCCAACCGTTCCTCTCAGAGTCATGAATAAAAAATACGTAACTAATAAAAATATCCATAAATATTTGTCCTTCAATGTACCGAATCTCATCAAGCGAAAAGCTTGATCTAGAAGCATAACCCTCCAAAAGCGTTTTGCGGAGCTCACTTTTCAACATGGAAGATGCAGAGCCCAAATCAAACAGGTAGTAACCATAACCAAATAAACAATAATCTATTAAGATAGGATTTTGTTCTGACACAACGACATTGCCCAGTTGAAAATCAGCATGAATGAATCCCCATGAGTTATCCCTAGCGTCTAGTTCTGCTAATTGTTCTTTTACTACGAGTAGAACGCTACTAATAACTTCGTAATCCTCCTGAATAAGGGCTCCATTGTCTGTTCCCTTTCCAAGTTCTATTAAAGTTTCATCAATCTTTGTGACATTGTATACAGGTCTATGTAACTCCAAGGGCATTAGCGTTCGTGAGAATTCATGTAAACTAGCAAGATTTCTACCTAATCTATAAACAATCTGTTCAATGTTATCTTCATCTTGGGTTAGCGTCGAGCCTTCGATCCATTCTAAAAGAGTGGCCAAACTAGCCCCAAATTGCTCCGAACTATATTCAGTAACCAGTTCCCCTTTTTGATTTAGAACAGGTCTTTGAACTTTTAGTATGTTCTTCTGATCGATTTCTCGCAGAAAAAACATTTCTGCCTGTAATCCATCTCGAGTATGTTGTAAGCCTGAGAACCCTTCAGATATTGGTTTATGTATACGTAACAAATAATTCTTGTTATCCGTTTTGTCGGTCACTTTAAATGTAATATTCTCATTATGTCTAATGAATTCAATGATGGGATCAATGAACGAATACTGCAACAATACTTTCTCAGCTTCAATGATCATAAGACTTCCCTCCTTCAAATCTAGAATATTCTTTATATTGTACCTGTTGCTCGTTGTATTTTGTTGGAATTAATAACTATATTTAAAAAGTATCCTTTTGAATATCTTCTATAAAAAAATAGAGTTACATATTAGTTCTCTAATACGCAACTCCATTAATATCATTATTTATTCATAGCGTTAATGTAATATCAATACACCGAAGCCTTCCATAGTAACCTCACCCGATAACGTTGTCCCGCTCAGTAAATCCATTTTGGTCTCATGAAGATGGATCGCGACAGGAGCTTCACTATAATTAAGCAAAAAAGTATAACTGGAAGAAGTCCCGTTACGAACTTGCAGCTCTACATCTTCAGGGAGCACCAGCCAATCTACTGGCGACTGCAGGCTGACTTGATCTATGATTATGGACGCTGCTTGTTCATTAAAGACTGCTCCGTAATACCAAACCTCGCCTTTGCCGCGACGATTTCTTGTAACCGCCGGTTTTCCCGCATAATAGTCCGAGGCATAGACCGCCATGACTTCGACCGAATCATCCTCAATCCGGAGAATATCATTAAAATCATCTGCCCCAGTAACCACTTCTGCCGCACCCGACCAGCTAATCGTCGTTGGCTGACGACTACCTTTAACCATTGTGAATTCTTCGACTGTGATCCCGCATAGATCTCTAGCAGCACCTGGGAAAGGACGCATATAGCATTGGCCGCGTTCATCCTTATAGCCGGTTCTGCATCCGAAGATCAGTTTTCCACCTTGCTGAACGTATTCATCCAGAAGCGATGCTGTCTCATCTGTCATAATTGCCGGGTGAGGATAGATAAGCACATCGTACCGCGCGAGCTCTTCCAGCGTCGTCTTTTTGCGTAAATAGAGTACGTCATTCGGGATATGCTTCCGCTGGAGTGCCTTATACCACTCCTTATTGCTCTTCCACATAAATGGACCATGCCACACATCATACTCTCCATCCCACTCATTAGCATAATCACGAATAATAGCAACATTAGCCTGATTACGGGTGCCGATAAGTACTTGCCCTGCCCCCGCCAGCTCTTGACCAATCTGTCCCGCTTCCCGTACTCTTCGGTTGGGCTGGTTATGGTAGTCGTTAATGCCATGCCAATAAATTTCATTGCCCATCGTGGCTGTCCGCCAGCGGAAATACAGCACCATATCTGCGCCATGAGCGATCGATTGATAGGTCCATAACCGCATCTGTCCCGGCTTCGGAGAAGGCATATCCATCCGGTTCACCCAGCCACCCGGTCCCGACTGCTGCTCCATAATACAGAAATTAGGGGAAATAGAACGGACAACAGATAATGAAAGTCCCCAGCCTCTGTCATTCAGCGGATTCCGCTCATTCGGATCATAAAAAATAGTCGAGAACTGCGGATAGGAATCATAGCTGAAGAAATCCAGTAATTCATCCGTCAATTCATGGCTGTCGAGATGCCCGAACAGACCGTTCGTTGTTACCCACTGCTTAGGGGCAAGTTTACGGATGATGTCCGCTTGGTTTTTGGCAAAAGAAATCGTATTGTCCGATATAAACCGCTTTTCATCCAAAGCCTGATGGGGATTGGGCTGCTTGGGTGACGGGGTAGGACGCGGAAGATACACCTGAGACCAATCACTATAACTCTGATTCCAAAAAACAGCCCCCCAAGCCTCGTTTAGCCGCTCAAGCGTGACATATTTCTGCTGCAGCCATTCCCGGAAAGCCTTATGGTCACTCTCTGAATAAAATTCACTGATCTCGCAGTTGAGCTCATTATCAATTTGCCAACCGACCACACCTGGATGATTACCATAATGTTCAGCCATCTGTTCCGTAATCCGAGCACACAGCTCACGATATTTGGGGCTACTGTAATTATAATGACGGCGCATGCCATGCTGGAGGGTAACACCTTCATACGTCACGTTTAATACTTCTGGATACTTATGGGTCAGCCAAGCTGGAGGTGTTGCCGTCGGCGTACCGAGCACAACCTGAAGACCATGTTTATGAGCTAAATCAATCGCCCGATCAAAGAGCCCGAACTGAAATTCACCCTGGACTGGTTCAAAAATAGACCAAGCAAACTCCCCGATCCGAATGATTGTAAAGCCTAGTTCTCGCATTCGGCGATAATCGTCCTCCCACATGCTTTCCGGCCAGTGTTCCGGATAATAACAGACGCCAAGCTCGAATTTTTCTGTTGCGACAGGTTTCTTCATGATTACCTCCAAAGTATTAAAAATATGCTTTCAGTATTTTATAATTCTATTGTATTATCAGTGTTAATAAGGCTTATATAACAAAATATTGCGATCATATAACTATCTTGCGTTAATTACCTTAATCCAACTAGCGCTCTGATGCGCGACAGAAATGAGTGCCATATAACATGAAGAAACAATGGTATTTGCCGACGCCAGCTTTTTCAAAATATGTCTGTTATCCTGAATTTTTGGGACATTACAGTCACTTTCCACAGCATACCGAGAGAAGAAGTGAAGGATTCCTGGGAAGCTATAACCTGCATTTAATCTTTGGTGGGGAGGGTTATGTATTCCATGAGGGCGAACGTATTCCGATGAGCAGAGGACGAGGGTTTCTTTACCCTAAAGGCGCCTACCAGCAGTACGGCTCTGATCCCGGAGAGCCTTGGGATGTTCGTTGGGTTCATTTTAGCACTCAAATTGTACTCCCCTTATTAGAAGAAGTGGACCAGTCTAGTGCATACCTGTTCACTTTTGATTTGGACGCTAAGCTGGACGAGCTATTCGAGGAAATGTATTTGCTGAGCGCTTCCTATGTAACACGTAGTGAGCCAAGACTATCCGCGCTTCTGTACGAGCTTCTAGTGAAATTGCTGCAGAACTCCGAACCGCTTCACGGCTCAGTACCGCACGAGGTCAGGCAGTCTATCCGCAGTGCCGCAGATATCATTCATGTCGAATGTGCTCGACCTTGGTCACTGGAGTCGATGGCAAGACTAACCGGGTATAGCAGCTATCATTTTCTACGGCTGTTCCGAATGGTTATGGGTAAAACACCAAACCGTTATTTAACGGATTGTCGACTGGCCAGAGCCAAGCTTCTACTGGTTTCTACTGGACTCTCTATTGCTCAGGTTGCGACTCAGTCCGGTTTTGCCCAGTCCAGCTATTTCATTAAAGTGTTCAGAACGTTCGAGGGGATGTCCCCCGTAAAGTACCGTCAGGCTTTTGGATCATAATTCCTTAAACGTTAAACGAGAAAAAACCGAACGACAATCAGAGAAAACCCTGAAGTTCGTTCGGCTCAACAGTCATTTACTTAGCTTCTTCCATAAATACTCTGAAGTTTTCTACGATCTCTTTTGCTTTAGTACGATATAAATAATGACCTTCTTCAAATGTCATCACTTTTCCACGTACAGAGTCTTTTACTTGCTTTTCATGCTCTGGTATCCATCTATCCGTTGCTGGATGATTCGCTTGCACAAAGAAAATTACAGGAAGATTTTTGGGAAAGGTTAAACTTTCAGCTGTTTTAAAATTAGAATACATACTTCCGGCTTCATTTAATTGGGTTGGATTGTATATGTTTTTATGATTAATCATTCTTATTTGATCTTTTGTTGTATCATCTAACGGTAGTTCAGCAATGGGGTCAGCACTTAGTTTCATTTGCAGTCTGACGAGACCTGATTTTTTGAGTAGATTTAAAGTTCTTAATGCCGAAGCTTCAATCTTCCTCTCACTTAGCGATGGAACACTGCTATCGAGCCCGACAAATGCACTTACTTCATTTTCATATTTGTTAACATAATCAAGTCCGTAAATGCCCGAAATGGAGTGGCCCATTAGAATATAACGGTCAATATTAAGACCCTGTAAAGCTTCATGAATTTCACTTACAATATTCTCTGTGCTGCGCTCCTTTTTGGTCAGATCACTTAATCCATACCCAAAAGGCTCAATCATGACAACTTTATAAAACGGTGATAGCTCATCTATTAATGCTTTAAAATCAAGAGCTGGTGCTGCTGTACCATAGCCTGGTAATAGCACAACTGTTTCTTCGCCTTGTCCTTGAATCAAAACATTCATATTTTTTCCATCTACAGGTACTAACTGACCATAGGGTTCTATTTTTCTTTGTTCCGATTTGTTGCTAATCAGATTAACTGTATATACAATGGCGAGAAAAAGCATAATTGCGATGATTACTGCCCCTATTACTTTAAGTACTATGTTTAATATTTTACTTGTTCTCGTGCCCACCTTCGTTGTTATTCCCTCTTTTATTTTCACTCGTATCTTCTCCTGTCATCCTCTGTGTATTGGACTGCCCTATCCGACTGCTAAGGTAAGACTAACCAATGAAGATGTACTCCCCATGACGTTAACATGAACTGAGCATGAACAGTCAAAATCCACTTATACCAGCACAAAAAACAAGCCAAGAGCCGAGCTCATGGCTTGTTTCCTTTTGAAATAAATTATCTATTCCTGCACCTTCAATTTAAAGCATCCGCTAACATAATCCTGCTGAATGTCCGGCAGTGCCAGACCGACCTGCATTAGACGGTCGCCACCGTAGACCTCTCCGCTTGCCTCCAGAGTATAATTCAGCTCCGGATTCAAGCCATTCAGCTTCAAGCTGCGGCGTGGCGGGTGCGGCACAGCCATTACCCGGAAGTAATAAATGAGTGCTTCATGCTGATCGTCTGAGACGAACATCCATGCCGTCTCGTTACCCTCGAACGGGCTTTGCAGACGATACAGATTGCCCTGCTGAACAAGACTGCGGATCTGTTTATAGTTCGCAACCTGTTCCTTCACAAGCTCCTTCTCTTCGTCTGTAAACTTCGTAAGATCCAGCTCGTAACCAAAATTACCGGACATAGCTACATCACCACGAAAGGACAGCGGGGTGATCCGTCCTACCTGATGATACGGCACAGCGGACACATGCGCGCCTATGGAACTAACCGGATACACCAGACTTGTTCCGTACTGAATCTTAAGCCGTTCTACAGCATCAGTATCGTCACTGGTCCAGGTCTGCGGCATGTAATGTAGCATGCCTGGATCGAAACGGCCACCACCACTACAGCAGCTCTCGAACAAAATATGTGGAAACTCTGAAGTTATTCGCTCCAATAGTACATACAAACCTAGCACATAACGATGTGCAGTTTCCTCTTGGCGTTCAGAGGGTAATTCTGCAGAGCCGATCTCCGTTAAACAACGGTTCATATCCCATTTCACATAACTAATCGGCACGGTAGTGAAAATTCGACTTAACGATTTATAGATGTACTGCCTTACATCTTCTCGCGTATAATCGAGCACCAGCTGCCAGCGGGCTTCGCTACGACGGCGTCCTGGCACATGCAGACACCAGTCGGGATGCTTCCGGTAGAGCTCACTGTCTGGCGAGATCATTTCCGGTTCGAACCAGAGTCCGAACTGCAAGCCTAGATGGTTCACGCGTTGGGCGACATCAGACAATCCGCCTGGAAGCTTGCGTAGATCCTCCACCCAGTCTCCGAGAGAGGAGTTGTCAGCGTCTCTTTTGCCAAACCAGCCATCATCCAGCACGAATAGTTCAATCCCAAGCTTCGCTCCTTCGGCCGCAATGGACTCCAGTTTGTCCGCATTGAAGTTGAAATAGGTGGCTTCCCAGTTATTGACCAAGATCGGTCGTTCCTTATCTCTATATAATCCTCTGCACAAACGAGTCCGGTACAAGCGGTGATAGGTTCTCGACATTTCCCCGATCCCCTCAGATGAATACACCATAACTACCTCTGGGGTTTGGAAGTGTTCCCCAGGTTCCAGCAGCCAAGAGAAATCAAAAGCGTTCAGCCCCATCGTAAACCGTGTCATCCCAAAGGAATCGACCTCTGCCTCAGCTTCAAAGCCTCCACTATATACAAGACTGAAGCCGTAGGCCTCTCCATGATTCTCATCCGTTTCAGGTTTCACCAGCGCAGCAAATGGATTTAACTGGTGGCTGCTCATCCCTCTGCGGCTCCCAATGGTTGTACCACCTTGCACCAGACGTCTGCGCGTCAGATTACCTTCTCTTGACCAAGCTCCTGCCAAATAGATCATATCCATTTCGCCAGACGAGAAATCCACACTCGCACTCAATGCACGCTGTAATCGCAGTTGTGTTTCTCCATCATTTGCGAACTCGACCGAGCGGGTAATTACGTTGGAATGCTCATATATGGTATATCGTAAAATAACAGTTAGCTTGGCGTAATCATCCCTAAGCGTAAGCTCTAGCGTCTGTGCTTCTTGGTCAGACTCTACATATACTGAAGGCAACCCGGCAAGTGCTGGTTTCCCCTCCATTACGCGATACCCACTGTATTTCAATTCCGTGATACGAGTGCCGTCTTCAAGCCGAACTTGATAAGCAGGCGTTCTGAAATCTCCCGTGCCGTATTGTGGATATTCCTGCGGCAGTCGGTCAAGTCCCGTATTTCCTCCCAGATTCAATAGGTCGTCCAAATTGCTGTCGCTACGCAGCTTTTTGCCCCAATACACATGTGCCGGATAATCATTGACCAGCTGAAGAATATAACTCATCCCCGCACTTTGTAAATGGAATAATTCCTTATCTTCCTGAATTGAAATCCCCATGCGATAGTCCTTCTCTCCTTAAGATTTACAGTAAATCTTCGCTCACAAAATCAACCATCGATTGAACCTTCAGTCCCTTAGGAGCGCCTGGAATCCAGTCCCTTCCATCGTTTCCGCGTTCCGAGAACGTTATCGTCTTGGGCTGCCCTGGGAGAAGATCAAAGTAATTGTCAGAGAATATTCCTTCATCTTCTGAGGTCAGGTATACGCCTCTAGCTAATACATCGCTTGTCACAATGAAGCTTAGACCTCCGCTATCTGGAGTTTCCGTTATGTTAATTACTGAACGCTGCAACCGAATTTCTTTTTCCGGGATAAAATAGTGCACCTTACGATCTATCATCTCGCCATTAGCCTGCAAGCTGATCTCAAGCAATACATCGTTCGATCCATGACCTTCTAACAGTTCCGCCAATGGAGACGAGAATACGATAGCCGCTGAATCGGCTCCCAGCTCAACGGGATGTGTCCACTCTCGCAGTACCGAACCGTTAAACTGATACAATTTAAGCCCCAAATCAGCGGTGACTGCTGTTCTTAAATCAGATACGACATGAACGTCAATCCGCTCACGGTCTGTACCGTCAATAGACAACAGAACATCTTGAAAGCTTGAGCGCACGGTATATTGCAATGCTTTCCAGCGTCCGTTGTAATCCATCCCCGCCCAAGAGGCGACCGGCCAGCAATCATTCATCTGCCAGTATAAAGTGCCCATACAGTAAGGTTTATTTCTTCTGTGACTTTCAATCGCGATTCGAATCGCTTCGGCCTGCAGAATTTGACTCATATACAGAAATGCTTTAAATTCCTTCGGCTGCGGCAGATACATATCCATATATTCCTTGATCAACAGATTTCCGCGTCCATTCTTCTGATGCGCCAGCATCACCTCTGAGGTAAGCTCCAAATCCTGCTCTTCAGCATAGCTCATTACGGTCTTCAGTTCCGGGAACGACTGGAATCCGTATTCACTCATAAAGCGGCCAACCTTGGTATTATAATTCTCAAAAGGCTCAATCCCGTGCCACACGCCCCAGTAATGCACATCCCCATCGCCCACAATCCGCGTCGCATGTTGATTCATATCTCCAGTCAAATTCCGCATCGGTGAAGACGGCCAATAGTCCACACCTGGATGGAACGCGGCTACAGCCTCCGGTAGAATCCGGTGGAATATTTCCTCATAATCAGCCCACATTGTAGCTCTTTGCTCCGCGCTGAGTTTTTCTTTCCAGCCCCAGCCCATATTTTCCTCGAACTGTGACCAGGCCGAATCAATCTCGTTATTGCCACACCATAGGGCGATGCAGGGATGATTGCGCAATCTTTTGACGTTATACTCAGCTTCTTTCTTCACATTCGCAAGAAACGCTTCATCCCCCGGATACATGCTGCAAGCGAACATGAAGTCCTGCCAGACCAACAGCCCGTATTCATCACAGAGCTTGTAAAATATCTCCTCTTCATAAAAACCGCCGCCCCACACTCGCAGCATATTCATGTTTGATTCTGCGGCCGTGGCAATTTCATGCCGATACCGCTCCTCAGTTACTTCTGTGATGAAGCTATCATTCGGAATATGATTGGCACCTTTGGCGAAGACCGACACACCATTCAGTACAAAAGAAAATGAAGTCCCTTTCGCATCACGCTCCCGAATCAATTGAATGCTGCGGAGACCGGTTCTTACACTTTTGCTAACTTCAACTTCCTTACCTTTCACCAAATCCGCTTGGAATGTATATAAATGTGGCTCGCCCAGCCCTCTACACCACCAGAGCTGCGGCTGATCTACCACGATATCCATCTCTATTTGTTGCTTGCCACTCTTTAAGGAAACCGCTTGCATCGACTCTAAACCATCAGCACTCATTCGCAGCATTCCCTCCCATGCCGCAGGAGCATCTACTTCAATAATTGCGGTTAATTGAGCCTCTTCCTTTGTGATCACATTTTGGCGGATATAGAGATCTATGATTTGAACTGAATCACGTCCCTTAAGGGCCGCTTTACGCCATATTCCACTAGTCAAGAAACGCGGACCCCAATCCCAGCCGTAATGATAAGGTGCTTTGCGGGCAAAAACACTAATCCGCTGTTCCTCTAGTCCCCCAAGCTCGGATTGATCATTCGGTGCAGGTAACGCATACCCCTGCTTCTCTAGCTTAGGTAGATCCTCTTTAACTACAGAGCGGAATCTCACTAGTATATGGTTTTCACCAATCTTCAACTGATCTTTAACATCCACTCTCCACGCCAAAAACATATTGTCTGCAGCGAGCACATGTACATTATTCACATACACGTCTGCATATGTATCAAGACCTTCAAAAATCAGTTCTGTGCAAGTAAGCTCCAACCACTCTTCACCAAGCTGCAAAGTGGTTTGATATTCCCAATCCTTCTTATCAATCCACTGTAGGTTATGTTCATTTGTTCCATAGAAGGGATCTTCAATCTTTCCGTTCTTCAGTAAATCCGTATGGACCGTGCCTGGCACAGTAGCCGGAAGCCACTCCTCGTCACCACAGCTTCTAAATTCCCACTTCGCAAGATTCATCTCTAGATGTTTCATAATATCCTCCTAATTGCTAAATGTTTTGTAGAGCATATGCTTCTCCAAGTGACTTCGTACAAAACTCACTTCGAAAGCGTCTGCTTAAGTTTTGTAAGCCTATTCATCCTTCAAAATAACATACCTCTTCTAGCATTTCATTGAATCCACTTGTTGTTTTTGGTATTTTGTTATCCATTCGTTAGGTATACACTAATTATAATCGTTCAAACAAAACAAATAAAGACAATAAATAATAATACAATACATTTCTAAACGCTTTATTTAAAGCTATAATGTTCATGTAAACGCTAACAAAATAATGAAAAGGGGATTAAGTTATGAGAAATAAGTTATTTTCGTTATCTTTTGTTATGGTTATGGTTTTATCATCAACGCTGGCTGGCTGTGGCTCGAACAATGGCAACAGCACCAATAACGGGGCTTCTGCAACCGATAAGCCCGCAGCAACTAACACAGAGACTACCGGCGGTGACACGACAAGCAACGCAACAGCCGAACCTGCAGCAGGAGCTGACATTAGCGGCAAAATTACCTTCCTGACTAACAGAACAGACATGATTGGCAAAGAATACGATGAATATTTAAAGCGCTTTAATGAAAAATACCCGAACGTTAAAGTCGAATTCGAGGCTTCCCAGACCGACTATAATCAACAGGCTAAAGTCAGAATGGCCAGCGGCGAGCTTCCTGACGTTATGTTCATTCCTACCATTCCTAACTCCGACCTACCGAAATACTTCGCTTCACTGGATGATCTCGGCCTGAACGATCAAATCACCTTTAAAGACTTCAAATCCTTTGATGGCAAGCTGTACGGAATTACCACAGGGAACTCTACATCTGGGATTGTTTATAACAAAAAAGCATTTACGGATGCTGGCATCACAGAAACCCCTAAGACTTGGGATGAATTCCTGGCTGCCTGCGAAAAGCTGAAAGCAAAGGGTGTCATTCCGCTGTCCTCTAACTTCAAAGATAAATGGCCACTGGGTACATGGGCTTATGACACTCCGCGCCTAATTGCAGGCAACCCCGACTTCCCTAATGAGAAGCTGAACTCTGAAACACCATTTACCATGGACAACGGCTATGGTAAAGCCTTTAGCCTGCTCAAGGAGCTCAACGAAAAAGGGTATCTGGAAAAAGACATCAACTCCACCAACTGGGAGCAATCGAAAAAAGACATCGCTTCTGGTAAGTTCGCCATGTACTATCTCGGCAACTGGGTCATTAACCAAGTTATTGGAGTAGGAGCTCCTTCAGACGATGTTGGCTTCTTCCCGTTCCCTTATGACAATTCAGGTAAACCATCCGCTACTCTTAGCCCTGACTTCTTCTATGCTGTTGCTAAAAACAGCAAAAATTTAGAAGCTGCCAAAGCTTTCGTAAAATGGATGATTGAGGATTCCGGCTATGAGGACTTCGCGGGCTTTATCTCCCCACTAAAAGGAAAAGAATCTAATCTGGCTCAGCTAAAAGAATTCCAAGCTACCGGAGTAGAGTTAGTAGAAGGAACTGTTGACGATGCGAAGGTTACAGAAATCGGCAACAAGGCACAATTAGATCTCCCTGCTGTTGTACAGGAATTTGTGCTTGCCAAAGATCCACAAACTGTATTAGACAAATGGAATAAAGCCTGGGCTAAAGCTAAGAAAGATCTCGGCTATTAATACAAACTTTTGACCAGAAGTACAACACGGTGCAAAATGGATTATCGCCCTTACGGATAGTCCATTTTGCCTTTCCATACCAAGCTTTTATGAAAGAAGGGCTAGCGATGTTCGGAACACTTTCCTATAACAAACAAAAAATGATAATCATTGTATCATTCCTTACGATCCCATTGTTGCTCCTTGCGACATTCACGTATTATCCAGCGCTTAAGCTGATCTATTACAGTTTCACCAATTGGGATGGCTATAGCCCAGAGAAACCATGGGTCGGACTTGCTAATTACCGCGAGGTCTTCTCTAATCCTGATATTTTCAAAGTATTTACACATAACTTTGCTTACTTCGCTATGGGAATTATTCAGAACATAGTCGCCATTTATTTTGCGGTTGTTCTGAATAGTAAGCTCAAAGGGAAAAACGCATTCCGAATCTTACTTTTCCTTCCTTACATCATGAACGGAGTTGCCGTTGCTTTTATGTTTGGTTATGTCTTTGACACTACTAACGGATCTCTGAATATGTTCCTGAATAGCATCGGTCTAACCGGACTAGGACAGACCAGCTGGCTTGGAACAGAAGGACTGGTCAACTATTCTCTGGCATCCACAGGATTTTGGCGTTTCATGGGTTATAACATGGTCATCTACATCGCCTCCTTGCAGGCCATACCAAACGATATCTATGAGGCTTCAAAGATTGATGGTGCTGGACCTTTCCAAACCCTTTGGAGAATTACTTTACCGAATATGAAGCCAGTCATTCAGCTTAACTTATTTCTTACCGTCACAGGAGCACTGGAAGTCTTTGATCTCCCGTTCGTATTGACCAAGGGTGGTCCTGCAGGCGCCAGCGAAACTTACGTACAGAAAGTTGTAGACACTGCATTTGCTTACAACAACTATGGTCTCGCTTCTGCCATGAGTATTATCTTGCTCTTCTTTGTCGTCATCGTACTATTAATACAGCAACTAGTTCTTAGCCGGGGAGGAGACAAATAGACATGACAAACTCCAAATTCCGCTTTACAGATGTTATTAAATACTTCTCGCTAATCATCGGCGTATTTGTCGTGCTTTTCCCTCCTTATGTAGTTATCGTAAATGCCTTCAAATCGACTGATGAATTTAACAGTAGTAGCTCCATGGCACTGCCAAAAAGCTTTTTTAATTTCGATAATTTCATTGCGGTGTTCCAGCGTGGAGGTTTACTTAACGGATTTGGTAATGTATTAATTATTATTGCTGTTACTTTAATTCTGAACATTCTATTTGGAACTATGGTAGCATTTGTACTGGGACGCTTCTCTTTTAAATTAAAACCTGTTGTCTTTGGTGCTTATCTAATAGCTACTATCATTCCTAGCATCACGACGCAAGTAGCCACTTTTGGTATCATCAAAAGCATGGGGCTTTATAATACACTCGGCGCCCCTATCGTGCTATATATCGGAGCAGATGTGATTCAAATTATTCTTTATTTGCAATTTATCCGTAACATTCCCGTGGATCTAGATGAGAACGCGATGGTAGAAGGTGCATCTCTTTTTAAAATCTATCGCTCGATTATTTTTCCATTATTGACGCCGGCTACGGCTACTTTGATTATCTTGAAGACGATTAGTATCTATAATGACATGTACATCCCTTATCTATATATGCCAAAACAAAGCCTGGGCGTAGTTACGACGATCCTGATGCGTTTTCAAGGGGTCAATTCGGGCGAATGGAATTTGATCTGTGCGGCCATTCTGCTTATCCTGCTCCCCACAATAATTCTATATTTCTTCCTACAACGTTACATCTTTGAAGGCGTAACCAGCGGCGCAGTTAAATAAGGCAGTTCACTTTAAGTGCGAGTTCAAAAAGTCGACTTTTTGAACAACCTCTTTAAGAAAGGAACAACGCAAATGGTATCATTCATCCGGCTAGCCTTACGAAAAATGTGGTTGTTCCTTGCCAATCTTCCGATGGAGCGAAAACTGATCGTCGTATTTGTCTTTCTGATCTCGCTTCCAATCACTTATGTTAGTTATTTGTCCTCCCGCTCCATGTTCAATTCTGTTCTTGTGAATGCAACGGAAGGCGCGAACCAAATGACATCGAATGCCTCTGATACCATTGACCGTTATGTTGCCGATCTAAAAAGATACACAGCGCTACCGCTGTATAACACCGATGTACAATTCTACCTAACTCAACAAAATACCGACTGGGATAAAAGTACTGGCATGGCGATGTTCCTGAGCTACTTGAAGCATACGAAGGAAGAGATCATCGCCGTGTACATGGTGGATCAGTACGGTTCTGTTTTTTATGATAGAGTCCCCGGGATTCACGAGCTGTATCCTGAAGAACGACTAGCCGAATGGAGAACCTTAAGTGAAGAAGCTGGGGCCGCTCCTGTCATTCAAGGCAGACATACGATACGTATAAACTCCAATGTCCATAGAGAGGTTTTCAGTGTACTTCGTACCATTAATTCTGTAAGCACGCTAGATAATATAGGAATTCTCGTATTTGATGTAGACATCAACTTGTTTAAGGGGATCATCGATCCCGTAAACGCAGTTACACAAGGCAACACACTAATTGTAGATAATACCGGAGAACTGATCTATGACGGCGAAGACACCTCAAATTCGATGCAAACCGGCGAGGGGCAAAGTCTGAACACGCAGCTTTTGCTGCAGCATGTGAATCAGCAACAGGATCATTTTCAAATAGAAATGAATGGCCAGTCTTATCTTGTAGTGTATACCGTCTCGAAACAGACAGGTTGGACGACTATGGTTACGATTCCTTTGGCCCGGATCCTGTCACCTGTACAGAAGAATCGCAATGCTCTTATATTAACTACACTGATCATTATTGCTTTTGCACTTTGTGTTGCGACGTTCATCTCACATGCGCTGACCAAACCCCTTAAATCTTTAGTCCGTCTAATGAAACGGGTACAGCACGGTAATCTAGATGTCTGGCAGCACTCCAAATATAATGATGAGATTGGAATGCTTGGCAGTCATTTTAATCGAATGATCATAAGGGTCAAGGATCTGCTGCAGGAAGTATCCCTCACCGAGAAGCGTAAGCAGAAGGCTGATATGAGGGCACTTCAGAATCAGATCAATCCCCATTTTATTTATAATACGCTGGAGTCTATCCGTATGCTGGCAGAGAGCAATGATGACCCCCGTGTAGCGAAACTCACCTATTTGCTTGGACTTCAGATGCGTTACAGTATTGTCCGAAGCGAAGAAGCCGTTACGATCAGACAAGAGCTGGATCATGTACGAAATTATTATCATCTGCTACAAATCCGGTTTCCAGATAAGTTCAATCTACACATTGATGTGCCTGAGAAATTTCTACATCTTCCTGTAATCAAGCTTGTCTTCCAACCCATTGTGGAGAACGCAGTTTTTCATGGCTTAGATCAAAAAGTAGGTCTCGGTACCTTAAGCATCACCGCATGGAGTGAGCATGGAAATGTCGTATTCTGTGTAGAAGATGATGGCATCGGTATGGATGCAGCTACCCTTCGTTCCTTAAATAATAGTCTGCAAAATGGGACTGAAAGTGAAATGTTTGGTATTGGCCTACGAAATGTGAATGAAAGGATCCGTCTGCATTACGGCAGCTCATTCGGGCTCCTTGTAGAGAGTAAGCTCGGAGTGGGTACTCGTGTTACGCTGCGTATTGAGGACATTACCTTCACTACTCCTAGTGAAGATGATATGAATTACAGAGAGGAGATGCTCTGATTGCTGCGTATTGCAATTGTTGACGATGAAATCCTGATCCGCGAAGGTCTGGCCCGAATGATCAGCAAAGAAAATACTGAATTTCTGGTCATCGGCACCTACTCCGATGGGAAACATCTACTTGACGAGTTACCTTCACTTCAACTTGATGTTGTGATTACTGATATTCGTATGCCGCAAATTAACGGCTTGGAATTAATTAAACAATTAAAAGCCAGTCACCCACAAATCCGCTCCATTCTAATGAGTGGATTTGTTGAATTTAATTATGCCAGAGAAGCCATACGCAGCTCTGCAGTAGACTATTTATTAAAGCCAATCGATAAGGAGCAATTATTCGAGCTGCTTTATCAATTGGAGGAAGAGCAGCAGTTCTCTCGTGACAAGGAGGTACGTCACCGTTCTGGTCTCTTACTGACCCTTCTTCAAGGCGACGAGCCCCCTTCACCTTTGCTTTTGTCGAGCCTTACTTTGCCCCAGCCTTATTTCTCAGTTTTTGTGTTCAAAGGAAGATCAAGAGAACCCGTCTGTTTTTGTGTAGACCGTCTGCGGCAAGAGATGGCATTTAGTATCGACAGCCTAGAGATTCAAAATGGACTGCATGTCTGTATCCTGTATTCTACAAAGCAACTCTCAGACAGCGATAGGAATGAAATCGGCGACAGGATCCGTATCTCTGCCAATGGTATGATACTGCATGTAGGTACTAGCAGTTCCTATAATGATACCGCCAAGCTTAGACAAGCATATTTAGATGCTAAGTTAGCCTGCAGCGTCGGCATTTATAATCCTGACCGATTGCACTATGCAAATATTCAGAACATTCAGCAGCCAGAGATAAATATCCTTGAGCCTTTTAATGCGATCAAGGAACCATTAATCCATGATCTGCAGATCCTGAATATGGAGGGTGCTTTAGAACGCGTGCATAACTTATTCTCAGTTCTGAAATCACAACAAGCTGTGCCCGATCAAATTCTCCGTGTCTGTCGATGGATTGTTGAATCTGCACAGAAAGAACTGCAAGAATTCGAGACCCGCTATAAAGGTTCACCCTATCTCGGGCTGGATGAAAGTATAGGGGTCAGTATGAGCTTCAGTGAAATCGAGCGTAGTTTCACCAACCATTTCTCAAGCATTCTATTTGAGATCAGAGCCCATCGCCTAGAGATGTCCGGTACAGCTGTAGAAACCATAAAGCGCTGGATATCAGCCAACTATAATCAACATGCGGATCTGAACACCTTAGCGAATATGGTTTTTTTGACACCAAGCTATTTAAGTAAGCTGTTCAAACAAGAGACTGGACTTACATTAACAGACTACATCACGGAAATCCGGCTACGTAAAGCCAAGCATCTGCTCAAGAATGCCCCTGACCTAAAGATTCACGAGATTGGAGCAGAAGTTGGATATGGCGATCCTGCCTATTTCAATAAGCTTTTTAAACGTGTTGTCGGCGTTACACCCAATGAATATAAACGAATTTCTATCGTATAAGGAGTTTGATCACTTGCAATCACAGATTCACACGAGCAGCGATAATCATGAAATCACGGTCTATGACACCACAGAACTATACGGTGAACAAGGTGCGTTCCGCGTCATGCAGTTTTCCAATCAGGCCATTCAAGGTGCGATGGATCTCAATCACCCAGAACGAGTTGTGTTTGAATATCCGCAAGCCATCATTCACTTGATGGAATGCAATGTTCCCTCTTTCGAGGATGCCTTTCTTATTGGTCATGGGATTGGAACGATTGCTGGGCATTTTATAGACAAAAGATTTAAAGTAGCTGAGCTAGACAGTGAAGTAGTCGAATTAAGCCGCCGCTATTTTGGATACAACCAAGATAACGTAGTGATCGGGGACGGACGTCAGATCCTTGAAGGTGAAGAACCACAGAAATATGATTATATCATCTTGGATGCTTTCACCGCCGCGGGCACGCCGAGGCACTTAATCTCCAGTGAATTTTTCAGCATCGTGTATTCAAAACTGAATGCCGAAGGGTATCTCCTAATGAATCTAATGGGAAAAGGTGAAAATGACCCACATATTAACGCGATTCACACCACGCTCGCGGAAGAATTCACCTATATTAAATCCTTTTCACTGCCTTCAGATGGGGCTGCGGATATTAAAAACATCATTATTATAGGTGGATTTAAGCCGATCCGCTTTCAAGCTCGCCACATGGCAGGCTTTAAAGAAATCCAGCTTGGGCAAGGATATCTTATTCGGGATTAAAGTTATGCAAATAAAAATGACCTCACCCTCCACTTCACTGTGGATTTTGAGGTCATTTTTGGGTTGTTACTATCTGATATCCTTTACACCGGATTAGGGACAAAACTGCCACCTCGGCAATACTTCAAATAATTTAGCGCATGTACTTGTCCAGTCATTTCTAGTTCACCCTGGTAGACAGGATCATGCCAGCCTTCAATATCAATAGTTCCCTTATAGCCGGCTTGGCGCAGAATCGAGATGATATCCACCCAGTTCGTATCTCCGAAGCCAGGCGTCCGGTCCCACACATAAGGCTTAGGTCCGTGAATTCCGTATTCCTTGACGATATCCCAGGCAATAGTGGCATCCTTGCCATGTACATGGAATACCTTATTCACCCATTTGCGTAGCTGCGGAATCGGATCAATGAGACCTATCATCTGGTGGCACGGTTCCCATTCCAGCCCCAGATTGTCTGCCGGTACAGCATTGAACATTTTCTCCCAGGCTGAAGGATTGTGAGCGATGTTCCACTCTCCGGCCTGCCAGTTTCCACCCATAGAGCAATTTTCAAAAGCAATTCTTAAGCCACGATCGGCTGCCCTTTTGGACAATTCACTAAACACCTCTGCAAATCTCGGAATCGACTCGTCAATCGAAGAACCTGGAAGACGTCCAGTGAATCCGCCGATAATATCTGTGCCGAATAAATGGGCATGATCAATCAATCGCTCCCAGCTGGCGAGTGTGTCAGCGTTGTCGCCTGTTCCTGAAAGTGGATTGCCATAAATCCCAACAGAAGAGATGACAAAATCATGTTCAGCAGCCAGTTCCCTAAGTCGTGCAGCTGTTTCTACAAGATTGGTTTCACCTGTGGTCTGCCAAAAGTTCAGGTTAAAGGATTCAAAACCATGCTGAACGATTTGCGGAATCACGGTGACGGCCTCCCCGCCACGAACCAGAGTACCTATTCTCAATGTGTCTTGCATTTGGGTTACCACTCCAATGATAGCGTTTATAGTCAGTATTAAACCTTAAGTGTTTTGAGCATCTTGCAAGAGCCTCGCTTGAGCAATACCGCATCGTAGACAATATGCTGATGACCTGACCGTCCAGAAATTAGATCAAACAGAACGCCCACACTGGATAAAGCCATTTCTGTACCCGGTTGGCTGATCGTATCAAGTGAAGGATGAAAATATTCAGCCATTTCGATCCCGTCAAAGCCAATGATTGAAATATCATCCGGAATAGACAACCCTGCGGTAAGCACCGCTTTGGCAGCACCGATAGCAATCGTGTCGGAGGCTGCAAATATTGCGGTTACTCCCTTATTCCTTTTAAGCAATCTTCGCGCTGCATCAAATCCAGAGCTAGGACTGTATTCACAATCTTCCACAAGCTGTGCATCATAAGGCAGATTATGTTCTTCCAGTGCTTTTTTGTAGCCCAAATAACGCCGGTTGCCTGTCGTTTCATCCAGTAATGGGGACTTGGCTAGAAAACCAATATTCTCATGCCCAAGTGATATCAAGTAAATGGTGGCCTTATAAGCTTCCTTCAATTCATTAATGGTGACGCTGGAAAAAATATCAGGGTCCACCTCTTGTGTGGAGGTGATCGTCGTCAGTACAAATGGGACCGTCAGCTGCTTGAATTTCTCTTCGGAATGATTGTAAGTTCCGCCCATGAAGATGATCCCGCATAGATTCTTTTCTTTGGTCAGCTGAATCGCCGCATTAATTTCATCCGTTCCATCCTCTACCTGATGAATGAGGAAAGGGTACCCTCGCAGATTAGCCTGCCGCTCGATTTCTTTGATCATATTGGAGAAGAACGGATTCGTAATCCCCTTAACCATAAGTGCAATGTTCTTAGACTCCGTAGTTTTTAGATTTCTCGCATTGGAATTGGGAATGTAATTGTATTCCTTAACAACATTCAGAACCTTTTCCCGTGTAGCCTTACTCACCAGCCCCTTATTGTTGATGACCCTGGAAACCGTCGAGATGCCCACACCGGAAATCCGCGCGATATCCTTGATATTTACGTCCACTGTACTCCCCCACTTATAAGTAAGGGAGCTATATGCTACTATAGCTCCCTCACACCTTTTAACGTTCTTTAGTTCACTGGAACAAACTCAGCCAATTGCTTTTCTACTTCGGCAATAACCTTGTCAATTCCTGCTTTTTTCAGTTGCTCACGGTAATCCGCTACAGCAGCTTTAGGATCTTTGCTTGTTTTACCAAGCATCAATTGAATACCAAGCTGGGAATTCACGTTGGAGATAGAAGCAATTTCTGTAGTTACATTAGCTGGATCAAAGCTAAAGCCATTGTATGGATCATCGATAGCGACTTTATCCCACTCTGCAAATAAGGAGTTACGAATTGGATTTTCTGTATCCGTAGGAACTACGAATTTGTCATTACGAAGTGACCAAGCAGCGAAACCTCCGCCGTCCGTTTTTTCGTTGAAGCCTGGAGGCTGCTTTTTAACACCATTTTCCATAACATATTGTTTGCCTTCAATACCGTTTTGGATGAGGTTGTAGTAGCTTTCGTCAGTCATGAACTTCTCGATTACCATCAAAGAGCGCTCTGGATTCTCGGAGCTCGTGCTGATTACAGTCGAGTTGTCAACACCCATCTTACGTTTGATCTTCTTGTTGGCTTCCGCAAAGGTAAAGAATGCAGTTTCTGCCTCTGGTTGTGCCTTCAAATCTGCACCGTATTGGCCGATCCAGTCCTGAGCATGAGTCAAATAACCTGCGGAGTTTGCTGCTCTGAAGTTATCTTTACTTCCAAGAGTTGCAGACAGTACATCTTTGCCCCAGTACCCTTTATCTGCCCATTCACGCATCTTCACAGCCCAATCTTCGAATTCTTGAGTGTATGCTGGATGGAAGACGGTCTTGTAGTCCTCTGGACTTTTCGTCACAAGATTCAGTTCATTCAAAGATATACCAGGTGCGTTAAGCCACATTCCTGTAGTATCTACGAGCATTCTGAACATATTGGCCGCATCTTCAGACTTACCGTTAATTGGTGGGAAGGACTCATTGGCAACAACATTATCCATGTATTTAACCATATCATCGATTGTTGTAATTTTTTCCATGCCATATTTTTTCAGCAAGTCTACACGATAGGCATAACCATTCGGTGTATATTCGCTATAAAGACTCGGAACACCATAGATTTTACCTTTGTATTTAGTATTTTCCCATACACTAGCAGGGATTTCTGCCTTCAGCTTAGGAGCAACTTTATCGAGCATATCGGTAAGATCCACTAGAGCGCCTTCACTAGCCAATGTGAAATAGGATACTGGTGCTCCAGGAGATGCATGAGACATATCAAACTGCTCACCAGAAGCAAATAGCAACGGATATTTCGTATTGATATCCGGCCAGTCAATATACTTCACTTCAATTGTAGCGTTAAGATCAGCCTTAAGCTTTTTGTTAATCTCAGCAAGAATCGCCTTATTTTGAACACCTTCACTGCCCCACAGGTAGTACACCAACTTAGCTTCTTTAGAAGTATCTACTCCTCCTGTATTCGTTGAAGCTTCTGGTGCCTTCGTAGCTGCCGGATCATTACTTGCCTCGTTGTTCTTCGATGAACAGGCTGTCAATGCCCCAGTAAGCATGAGTACAGCAATTAAAGAAGACGCAATTTTTTTACCTTTCATTAGGTAAGCCTCCCTTTTCTTTTCTATTTATGAATTGCATTTATAATAAACGCGCCTTCGAAAAGGAGACGTCCATTAACCCTTTACAGCCCCAACAGTGAGGCCTGTTACGAAATAACGCTGTACAAATGGATAGAGGAGAATAATTGGCCCGGTGGCTAGCACAGCTGTAGCCATCTTGATGGATTGCGTTGGAAGATCAGCCGTATTGATAACTGCCCCCGAATTGATTAGTGTACCGAGATTCGTCTGATTGACCATTCGCTGCAAAAAGTATTGGAGTGGATATTTCGTCGGGGAGTCCATATATAACATCCCGTTGTACCACTCATTCCAAAAGCCTATCGCCGAGAAAAGCCCGATGGTAGCTAAGGAAGGAACCGCCAGCGGAATAAATATCCGCCAATAGATATGGAAGTCGCCAGCACCGTCAATGGTAGCAGATTCATATAAGGAATCCGGAATCGCCTTCATGAAATTACGCATCAGGAAGATCGACCAAGCGCCAACTACAGCCGGTAGAATCATGGCAAATAAGTTATCTTTCATATGCAGGTGCTTGACCATCAGGATATACGTTGGAATCAAGCCACCGCTGAAGAGTGTCGTAAAGTAAATAAGAAAGGAAAAGAAGTTGCGATACTTGAAATCCTTGCGGTTAAGCACGAAGCCAGCCATCGACATCATGAACAGTCCAAGGACCGTACCCACTACGGTTATAAAAATAGTGATCTTATAAGCATTTACCAATTGCGTAGAGTTGTTAAACAACAATTCGTAAGCCTTAAAGGAAAATTCTTTAGGCAGCAGCTTGTAGCCCTCACGGACAATCTCCTGTTCGTTCATGAACGATGAGGAGATCATTAGTGCGAAGGGAAATACACAGAACAGTGCAAAGATACTAATGCAGATATAGCTAATCACTTTTATGATAATACTTCCGGAATCCTGTTTGATTTTTTGAGTTTCCATATTCATCACCCCTGTTTCGTGTCTGGTTTTAGAACAATGCGCTGTCAGGCTCGACCTTGCGTACAATAAAGTTAACTACTAGCACCAGAATCAGGCCAAACATGGATTGGTAGAAGCCCACCGCGGCACCCATAGAGAAATTGAATTGTCCCACCAGTGAACGGAAGACATAGGTATCGATAATATCCGTCTGCGGATACAGCACCGAGTTCGTACCGATCAGATTATAGAAAAGGTCAAAGGAGCCCTTGAGAATTCCACCCATACCAAACAGTAAAAGCAGAATAAAGGTTGGCTTCAGAATCGGTAAGGTCATATAACGGATCCGCTGCCAGGTAGTGGCTCCGTCCATATAAGCAGCCTCGTACAGATCATGATTAATCCCTGTGATCGTTGCTAGATAGACAATCATTCCATATCCGGTAGCGGCCCAGATCTTGAAGGCTACAATGATATATTTCCATATGCCCGGATCAGAATAAAACTCGTAACGGTCTAGCCCCATTCCAGTTAGCATCGTATTGATGAACCCGGAATTGAAATTGAATATATTGTAGGCAAACACACCGACGATAACCATAGAGATAAAGTAAGGTAGGAGAATAACGGATTGAGACACTTTCTTGAACCACTTGCCCGAGATCTCCGAAAGCATAATGGCAAACACAATTTGAATAATGTTACCCAGAGCTAGGAAGACGATGTTGTAGAGCAGTGTATTCTTGGTAATATTCCACAGATCGCCATTCTGAACCAGAAATTCGAAGTTTTTCAGACCGATAAAGTTACTTCCGAAAATACCCTTATTGAGCTTGTAATCTACGAATGCGACGTAAGCGCCAGGCATTACCGCATAGTGAAAAATAATGAAGTATAGGATTACAGGCAGCAACATTAGAAAAAGCACTTTGTTCTTAATGACTTCCCGGACAATATTTCCACCCGCAAGCTTAATTCTTGCCAATGAGCCCACCTCCAATTTGAAAGATGCATTTCATCACATGCATAACTTAGCTTCCTTTCTTGTCCCGCAACCAGCTTGAAACTGATTGCTCATCCTTTATGATAAAGCGTATCGGATGATATAGAAACGTTTCCATAATTTCTTTGAAACTCCCTGTACGAAAATCATACTCCCTAGATGTATGCGCTGTCAATTCATTTTATTTTTGTTTTTCTAGTAATAAAAATCACACTTTACAACCTAAATATAATGAATCGGCCGATTTCGCGAAGATAATTGACTTTTTATGGTCTTCGGACTAAGATCGATATGTATCGTTAATGGAAACGTTTCTATTTGTTCTTTCACAGACATGTCAGTCTTATATATGATGTCTGACAATGAACTCCCCGTTCTTATCTATATCATGTCTCATCCAATTATATTTATCTGCGTGTGCACAGCGGCGAACTCAAATAGCAAGCGCTTTCTTATTGGTATAGCACATCTATTTGTCACAATAACTTTCAATGCGCTCACGAGGAAGGTGTTAACCATGACTAAACTGTTTATCCAAGATCTTGTGAACGATATGACTCTAGAAGAAAAGCTGGCCCAATTAACCCAGCTAGGCCCTCACTATTGGGGTTTGGATGATACCGTAGATTTAACCGGTCCATTCAAGGAACTGAACATTAAGCCGCAGGTAATGCAGAACATCGGAAGCGTTCTGAACGGCATTGGAGCCAGGAATGTGATTGATCTACAGACCCGGCATTTGCAAGCCAGCCGTCAGAAAATCCCCTTACTCTTCATGGCGGATGTGATTCATGGTTACAGAACGATCCTACCGATCCCGCTTGCGATAGGTTGTAGCTTTGACATGGAGGCCTGTGAAAGGTTCGCTGAAATTGCAGCCAAGGAGAGCGCGGCTGCCGGTATTCACCTCACTTTCTCGCCTATGACGGATCTTGTACGCGATCCGCGCTGGGGACGGGTGATGGAGACATCCGGTGAGGACCCTTATCTGAATGCTCGTGTAACTGAGAGCATGGTACGGGGCTATCAGGGCAAAGACCTAAAAGAAAAAGGTCGTATCGCTGCCTGTGTGAAGCACTTCGCCGGTTATGGCGCTCCCGAAGGCGGTCGAGAATACAATACGGTAGATATGTCCCTCGGCGTATTACGTGAGTTCTATCTACCAGCCTATAAAGCTGCTGTTGATGCTGGTGTAGCCATGGTGATGGCCGCATTCAATACGATTGATCGTATACCTGCAAGCGGTAATTCCAAACTTCTCCGCGGGATTCTGCGTGAGGAATGGGGCTTCAATGGCGTTACCATCGCCGATTTCAATTCCGTAAATGAACTAATCCCTCATGGCGCTGCCGAAGATGGTCGTGAAGCAGCGGAGAAAAGTCTGGCTGCCGGACTAGATATTGAAATGATGTCCACCCATTATCTAAACCACGGTGCTGCTCTCGTCGAGGAAGGCAAGCTTGATATCTCCTTGATTGATGAAGCCGTTATCCGGGTGCTAGAACTCAAGGACGCTCTCGGCTTGTTTGACAATCCATTCAAGGATGCAGATCCACTAGTAGATGAGGCGCCCACGCCGAGCGCGGAGAATTTACAAGCTGCGAGAGAGCTGGGTGCCAGCTCAGTGGTGCTGCTGAAAAATGACAATAACGCTCTGCCCCTGAAACACGGTATGAAGATTGGATTGGCTGGTCCCTTCGCTACCTCTATTCATGTGCTGGGCGGCTGGTCTGGAACGGAAAAAGACCCGGCCGTATCACTCTACAACGGCATTTCTCAAAAAACATCTGCCGCGGATATTATTACGGCCATGACTGGTGAGCTGGGAAGCATGCTAGAGGGTGTTTTTGATGTGGAGGATGAAATCGAAGAAGCCTTTCAGCGCCTAAAAGATTGCGACGTAATTCTCGCTGCTGTCGGTGAGAATCAGCAGGATACCGGGGAAGGCGGAAGCAGAACCAATTTGCGCTTGTCGACCAATCAGGAGAAGCTGATCTGGCGTCTGAAAGATACCGGCAAAAAGATTGTTACCATTGTATTTAGCGGCCGACCGCTGGAACTAAAGCCTGTTCTTGAGGCCAGCGATGCTTTGCTGCAAGCCTGGTTTCTGGGTACAGAATCCGGAAATTCATTAGCTGATGTGCTGTTCGGAGATTATAATCCGTCCGCTCGTTTATCTATGAGCTTCCCTTACTCAGTTGGGCAAATCCCTGTTTATTACAATGCCTATCAGACGGGACGTCCCTATGACCCCCTATATCCCAATGTGCGTTATGTAACCCGATATCTGGATTGCCCTAATGACCCTCTTTTCTGCTTTGGCTATGGTCTGAGCTATTCCAGTTTTGATTACAGCAACTTCAAGGTTGATGCTGCCGAGCGGATTGTTGCCTCCATTGAGGTGGAGAATACTTCAGACATCGCCGGCAAGGAAACCGTTCAACTCTATATCCATGACGTTAGTGCAAGTGTCGTACGCCCGGTCAAGGAGCTGAAAGCCTTCCGACAAATTACACTCGCAGCGCATGAGAAACAAGTGGTTTCTTTCGAGATCACTAGAGAAATGCTGATGTTCTACGGAAAAGATGATCAAATGGTCTTCGAACCCGGGGAATTTGATATTATGATTGGTAGAAGCTCCGGAGACCATTTCACCCAGCGGATCTGGATCGGCTAACTATATTAGACAGTAAGGGAGATAACCCCAATGAGACACAGCTTATCATTTCAGCAAGATGGAACCTTGAAAATTGTACAATTCACTGATCTTCACTGGATGGATGGAAGAGCCGAAGATCAGCGTACCCGTGAACTGATGGAACGCGTGCTGGAAGCGGAACAACCTGATCTTGTCGTTTTCACGGGAGATCTAATTTACACCGCCCCTGTATCACCTGGTGAAAAGGCTTGTGAAGACCCCGCCCAAGCTTTTCGGGATGCTGTCGCTGCTGTAGAAAAAACAGGTACCCCTTGGGCCTTCGTATTTGGTAACCATGATACAGAAACTCTGATCTCCCGCAGTGAATTGATGCAGATTGCATTAGAACATCCCCACTGTCTGGCCGAAGCCGGTCCAGAGGATCTTGAAGGTACAGGCAATTACACGCTTGAAATAAAAGATCAGGATGGCCAAGCAGCCGCTGTCCTTTATTTTGTTGACTCGGGCAGTTACTCCGAGATGGAGCATATCCCAGGCTACAATTGGATTAACCGGAATCAAATCAACTGGTTAACTGCTGAATCCGCTCGGTTGAATCCTAAAACTGCTGAGAACAGGCTGCCTGCATTGGCTTTCTTCCATATCCCGATTCCGGAATATCGTGAGGTCTGGTCTACACAAGTCTGCAATGGATATAAGTATGAGCGTGTATGCTCACCTGAGGTTAACTCGGGATTATTCTCGGCTTTGCTTGAAATGGGTGATGTGCTTGGCACCTTCTGCGGACATGACCATATCAATGATTTTACGGGCAGCCTGTATGGCATACGTCTTTCCTATGGCCGTGCTACCGGCTACAATACTTATGGAAAAGAAGGCTTTATGCGGGGCGCACGCGTCATCAGACTGACCCAAGGCACCCAAGACTTCGATACCTGGCTTCGTCTTGAAGACGGATCTGTCCTGCTGGAACAGCCAATTCATCAGCCTGAACCTGCTGCCGGTTCAGAACATTAATCGTCTTACTTTATTGTTTGCAATCTTTTTACTCATTAATAGTTATAAAAAGAACCCGCATAGTGCTGGTTCTTTTTTATGTTCCAATATTAGCTTGTTCCCATACTCCCCATTACATCGCTTTTTTTGTTAAAATAGAGTAGTCGACGTATTAAGCACTACAGCGTCAGTCATGGAACGGAGGCAAGTACCTGTGGATTATATTATTCTGGACATCGAATTCAACGGCCGTAAGTTTGCCAGCGAGCACCCTATGGAGGTCATTGAGATTGGAGCTGTCCGGTTAGACTCTTCATTGCAGTATAAGGATGAATTTTCTTCCTTGATCAAACCCATATATTTCTCCACCCTTAATTCTTTCATTAAGAAAAAAACCGGTATTCCTCAAGAGGAAATCGATATCGCAGCCCGCTTTCCGAAAGTAATCACTGCGTTTAGAGAGTGGCTCGATCTAAGTACGGACGGAGTGCTGCTGCTTACTTGGGGCGGCGAGGACATGAAGCGGATCATTCAGGATGTGCGTATGCACAAAATGGACGATTCCTACTGGATGTCCGCAACGTATTTTGATTTACTGAAGGGTGTGCTGCGTGCTCGTGGCCTAAGCAATGATATCAGTGTCGAAGGTGCGATGGCTTTATTTGAACTTGAACCGTCTGGATCTGCTCACCGTGCGTTGGATGACGCAAAGATGACTTCGGAAATCTTCCGCGCTGTGTTTAAGGATCTGGATTTTGAGCGCTCACAGCATTACGTAGATACCTTTTCTAATGCCAAAGAACGCAAGACGGTCAAAGTCGCCATTAAAGCGATGAACTCACAAAAAATAGTACCTACCTGGGACCTTGTTCTCGAACACTACTTCTCAGACAAAACAACCCTAGCTGATCCTCGCAAATTAGAGGAATTACAAAATTATTTTGCGGCGCAGATGGGTCAAAAATAACTTCAAACATCAGCAAATCATAGCAGCGGCAGTCTTCCCAATGATCTTCAGCGGGTAACTGCCGCTGTTTTGGATACGCTAAAAAAACATTTGACCTTCACGCTACGTAAAGGTGTACATTGAATTTGTGGGAGGTGATACTACGGAATACACAGTACAGAAGCTCGCTGAGCTAGCTGGAATCAGTACGCGAACCCTGCGCTACTACGACGAGTTTGGCATTCTTAAGCCGGCGAGAATCAACTCCTCGGGGTATCGTATCTATGGCCGCACCGAAGTAGATCTTCTACAGCAAATTTTATTTTATCGAGAGCTTGGCTTAAGTCTGGAACGTATCAAAGCTATTATGACTGAACCGTCATTCGACGGAGCCAAAGCGCTCCGGGAGCATCATGACAAGCTGCTTGAAAAGAGACATCAATTAGATCTATTAATCGCTAACGTCGAACAGACGCTGGCTCACCAAGAAGGGAGAATGACTATGAGTGACGCTGAGAAATTCGAAGGTTTTAAGCAAAATCTGGTAGAGGATAACGAGAAGAATTATGGTCAAGAAATCCGGGAAAAATACGGAGACAGCGCCGTGGATCAATCCAACAAGAAGCTTAAAGGTATGACAGAGGAGCAATATGCGGCTATACAGCAGCTTGAGGAGGAAATGTTCGAGACACTCGTGCAAGCTATGGAGCATGGAGATCCTGCCAGTGTATTGGCGCAAAAAAGTGCTGATCTACACCGCCAGTGGCTCTCCTTCTACTGGGATTCCTATTCCAAAGAGGCACATGCCGGCGTCGCGCAAATGTATGTGGATGATGAACGTTTTACCAAGTACTACGACAAGCATCGCCCTGGACTTGCAGCGTTCCTAAGAGATGCCGTTCACGTATACACGGGAACAAAATAATAAAATAGAAATAGAGCGGCACCGGAAATCCGGTCGCCGCTCTATTTCTATTATCCGGAACCTCACTGATAGCTCTAGCTCCTATAGGCTGCGATGCAGCAGTGACAGTACATTTCGCAGCTCAACCACAGCTACCTGTCCAGGCGCAGAGGGCTTATGCGCCGCTCCAAAGGTAAGCGCTGAACCGAATATTTCACCGGCTAGACGGCTAATTACCCCAGCTCCCGCCATGGACATTGTAATAATCGGGCGATCTGCATATTGTTCTTTCATCATATGCGTAGCTTCTAGTAAAGTCAGTACATCCCCCGCATCCTGAGGCATCACCGCAATTTTGGGCAAGTCCCCGCCAAGCTCCTGTGCCTTGCGTAATCGCGAGATGATCTCCTCTTGAGAAGGTGTTCCATGAAAATCATGATTCGAGATAATGACAGACACGTTATGAGTATGGGCAGTCTCGACTAGTAGCTTTACATCCTGTTCCTCATTGAATAATTCAACATCAATTATATCTACTAGACCACTTTCAGCAGCAGCTATATTCAATGCTATGTAATATTCCGTGCTAACCTGCTTCTCGCCGCCTTCTTTGGCACTCCGAAAAGTAAAAATCAGCGGTAACTCCGGAATTACAGAATGGATTTCTTTTAATGCTGAATTGACCGCCTCTACGTCTTCAACTTCATCAAAAAAATCCGTCCGCCACTCCACTAAATCGGGACCAAGCTCTTTTAATGATTCGGCTTCCTGTTTCAGTTCAGACAAGGTAGCTCCAATCAATGGGACACATATTTTAGGGATTCCTTCGCCAATGATCACATTTTTAACGATTACTGTCCTGCTCATTATTTCAGCCCCTTATCCAGTCGTCTGCTATTGATTCTGTATTGTTTATTTTACTGCCGATACATGTTTTAGAAACTGTTCAACCTCTGATAACTGCGGCAGCGATGGGATCGCGCCTTCTTTCCCTACAGCCAGTGCTCCAACAGCATTAGCGAAGCTCACTGCCTCCTCCAACGTTTTGCCTAAGACCAATTGCTGGGCTAATGCCCCATTGAATGAGTCTCCGGCAGCAACTGTGTCTATCGCCTTGACCGGGAATCCAGGAACTGACTTAGCGCCTTCAGCATTAACGATCAGTGCGCCTTTAGATCCTAAGGTTAGGATCACATTTTTAACACCTTTTTGCAGCAAAATACGGGCTGCCTGCTCAGCAGTCTCTAAACTATCTACAGTCATTCCAGTCAAAATTCCCGCTTCTGTCTCATTAGGTATCAGATATGATACTTGACCCAGCATCTCGTCTTTAAGCACTCTAGCTGGTGCTGGATTCAGAATGACCGGAATTCCATGACGATGTGCAATGGCAATAGCATGCTCACTCATCGCCAGTTCCATTTCAAGCTGCATCACAATCATCTCAGCCTGGCTGATGACAGTCTCTAACGCCTGTATATCCTCTGCAAAGAGATCAATATTCGCTCCGGGTACAACGATAATCCGATTCTCTCCATCTTCTTCAATAACGATTGAAGCTACACCTGTTGCCTCCGTTTCACTCACTGAGATATGTTCTATATGAATACCTTCTTGCTTAATAATCTCAAGCATTTCGCTTCCAAAGGTATCTTTTCCGACGCTGCCGATCATACTAACCTCAGCACCCAGACGTGCTGCGGCAACGGCTTGATTCGCTCCTTTCCCACCGGGAGATAGAGAAAATGCTTGTCCCATAAGCGTTTCTCCTGCATTCGGTGCCCGGTTCGTACGTACTACCATATCCATATTTAAGCTTCCAATCACAACTATACCCAACTTATACACCACCAATAATTATTTCTTCAATCTCTTTATCTTAGGGTCTTCCCTTCACTTTATCAATCACTTCCGTTGATTTTGCCCCTAATTGGCTATTTTCACCAAATCGACGTTATGCTTTTGTAGATAAAGTGTGCTAGAATGATGGTGCAATCGCTTCCACAACGATTGTTGACTGTTTTTTGAGCAAACGTTTGCATCGTAGATAATGCCAGCAGCTTTACTGCAATTCAATCTAATCCGCGATTAGGAGGCTTATCAAGTGAACGAACAAAAATTACCATCAGTAGCTTATTTCAGTATGGAGTACGGGTTACATTCCGATTTTAAAATGTATGCCGGAGGGCTTGGAATTCTCGCCGGTGACTACATTAAGGGAGCTAAAGACATCAATGCTCCTATCATCCCTATTGGGCTGAAGTGGAAACAAGGTTATACGGATCAAAAAATTGATGCGAACGGTAATCCATACGACTCCTATCACAATTATGTTTATGATTTTCTTGAAGATACAGGGGTGAAGGTAACTGTAAAAGTCAGAAAGACCGATGTGGTGTGCAAAGTATGGAAGACTGATTATTTTGGCAACAGCACGTTGTATCTACTGGATACGGATATCCCCGAGAATAATGATGCTTGGATTACTGGACAATTGTACGGCTGGTTCGGTGAGGAACGGATCGCTCAAGAGATCGTACTCGGGATCGGCGGAGTAAAAGCTATGCGTGCTCTGGGCATTCCGATTGATGTCTATCATTTCAATGAAGGCCATGCAGCCTTAGCAGCCATCGAGCTCATTCGTGAGAAGATGTCCGGAGGCAGCACCTTTGAGGAAGCTTGGAAAGCTACTCGGGAAGAGGTTGTGTTCACTACACATACACCGATAAAAGAAGGCAACGAAACCCATCCACTCGACCGCCTAGAGTATATGAGTGCATTCAATGGCTTAACCCGCGACCAGATGGAGCGTATCGGTGGTGAGCCGTTCAACATGACGGTTGCCGGTCTGCGACTCTCCCGTATTTCCAATGCAGTGGCTCAGCTTCATGCGGATACAGCCAATAAGATGTGGAAAGAGGTTGCCGGAAGATCGGACATCATTGGCATTACTAATGCCATTCATACCCCTACCTGGGTAGATGAAAGAATGACACAAGCCTATGAACAAAATGGCGATTTATGGGCAGTGCATAAGGAAATTAAGGGTGAACTGATTGATTTCATCAAAGAACGGTCCGGCATTAGTCTAAATGCTGACAATCTACTCATTGGCTTCTCACGCAGAGCTGCTCCTTATAAACGCAGTGACCTGATCTTCTCGCAGCCGGAAATTATTGAGCCTTATCTGGAGTCCGGCAAAATACAAATCGTCTTCTCTGGCAAAGCCCATCCACTCGATGATAACGGCAAAAAAATCGTCAGCAATTTAGTGGCGATGATGAAAAAATATCCGAAGAGTGTTGTCTTCTTGGAGAATTACGATATGACTATCGGCGCACAGCTGACACGCGGTTCTGATATTTGGCTCAACAATCCGCGTAGACCACTGGAAGCAAGTGGTACCTCCGGGATGAAGGCAGCCATGAACGGCGTATTGAACTGCTCTATTCTAGATGGCTGGTGGCCGGAAGCCTGTTTAGATGGCGAGAATGGCTGGCAGATCGGAGACGGCTTCGAGACTACTGACTTCGAGGTTCTGGATAAGCATGATAGTGATGCGCTATACGACACCCTATTGAATCGAGTACTCCCAACCTATTATGAGAATCGTGAACAGTGGGTACAAATGATGAAGAAGAGTATCGAAACCACTCGCACCGAATTTGCCACCAAAAGAATGCTGGATGAATACTATAACAGAATGTACATTAAAAACTAAGTACAGAAAACGGATATTCCTATATCAAAATAGAACAGCGCACCCTCCAGTGATGGTAGAGGTGCGCTGTTTCTTTTTTAACTCTGCTTAGTAATTAATCACTCTATCTATCATATATATCTGAATGGGACGACGATTACCACATACTGTAATGTGTCAATTATTCAAAAAGTGTTGCATTTTCCCCAAAAAACATTAATATAGAACTTATACTAAATCTAAAATCAAATCTTACGAGGTGATTCTATTAATGAGCTCCAATAATAATAATCTTACGACCAGCTGGGGTGCTCCAGTAGGCGACAATCAAAATTCAATGACAGCCGGTGATCGTGGTCCTACTTTGCTGCAAGATGTCCATCTGCTTGAAAAATTAGCCCACTTTAACAGAGAACGTGTTCCTGAACGTGTCGTTCATGCTAAGGGTGCTGGCGCTCATGGGTATTTTGAGGTCACTCAGGATTTAACTCAATATACAAAAGCTAATTTTTTATCTGAGGTAGGCAAGCGTACCCCAATGTTCATCCGTTTCTCAACGGTAGCTGGGGAGCTAGGTTCTGCTGATACTGTAAGAGACCCACGTGGTTTTGCTGTGAAGTTCTATACCGAAGAAGGAAACTATGATCTCGTAGGTAACAATACACCTGTATTCTTCGTTCGTGATGCAATCAAGTTCCCCGACTTTATTCATACACAGAAGCGTGATCCACAGACACACTTAAAGAACCCTAATGCGGTTTGGGACTTCTGGTCTTTATCGCCGGAATCTCTACATCAGGTTACGATTTTGATGTCAGATCGCGGAATCCCAGCTACGTTGAGACATATGCACGGGTTCGGAAGCCACACCTTCAAATGGGTAAATGCCGAAGGCAATGCCGTCTGGGTGAAATATCATTTCAAAACAGAACAAGGCATTAAGAACCTTGCTCCAGATCTTGCCGCCAAAATAGCTGGGGAGAACCCAGATTATCATACAGAAGACTTGTTCAATGCTATTGATAAAGGAGATTTCCCAGCGTGGAAGCTCTACGTGCAGATTATGCCGATCGAAGATGCGAACACTTACCGCTTTGATCCATTCGATGTAACAAAAGTATGGTCGCAAAAAGATTATCCATTAATTGAGGTTGGCCGCATGGTACTGGATCGCAATCCAGAGAACTACTTTGCGGAAGTAGAGCAAGTTACGTTCTCTCCTGGCTCTTTTGTCCCTGGTATTGAAGCTTCTCCTGATAAATTGCTACAGGGTCGACTGTTTGCTTACGGCGATGCTCATCGTCACCGTGTAGGTCCTAACCATAACAGCCTGCCTATCAACCGTCCAATAGTAGAAGTGAAGAACTATCAACGTGACGGTGGCATGGCACTCGGCAACAATGGCGGATCCGGTGCCTATTACGAACCTAACAGCTTAGGCGGACCTAAAGAAGCACCACAGTACAAAACATCACCTTTCGAAGTATCTGGAAATGCCGACAGTGTCTCCTACAATAGTGATGACCATTATACACAACCTGGTGACTTGTATCGCCTGATGAGTGAAGAAGAACGTACCCGTCTTGTTCAAAATATCGTAGGCGCTATGACACCAGTTGAAAGTAACGATATTAAACTTCGTCAAATTGTTCATTTCTATAAAGCTGATCCGGAATTAGGACAGCGTGTTGCATACGGCTTAGGATTATCCGTCCCAGGCGGATTATAAGAGTGTAATTGCACTTATACAATCAAAGAGGACCTTTACCCGTAAATGGGAAAGGTCCTCTTTGTTCATAAGAAAAGCTAAAACATATAATATATAAGAACGATCACGATGCATAGCGTGGAGACAACAGATAAGCACGAAAAAAAAGTATTCCAGTTATTGCCCTTCATTTGTCTTATACACGACCAGTATACTGCTTCTTTGATGCTCTGCCCCATCACGTGAAGATTTAACTACCGAACCGTAACAGATATTCACAACCTGTTCCTCACGCAGCCCTGCCAAGAACTCATTCGCCTTATTCTCAGCATACGAATTATCAGCATCTACAAACTCTTTTACTTGAATCATCCTGATCTCTCCTTTAATAAATTATAGTTACTTTTTATGTCTAGATTCTATAGGTGAACTCAACGAAATGTACATGGCGTATCACTCCCCTGGTAACATTTAATGTAAAATTATCTTCGAAATATAGTATAGGCATTCCGCAGTTTTCTACGAAATGCCTATAACATCAGCCTATCATAGCACCCAACTATACAATAGTCAAACGTTTTAAATACAATATTTAGTAAGAATTTATTGCCTTTTCAAAATGGATTGGATTTACATATAGAAGCTGTTATACTGATCAGAAGGTTCCCTCTAGGGGACCTCTATTTGTATAGGAGGGATTTTAATATGGCAACGCGTCATAACAAATTTGCAAAGAATGTGCTACTTAGAGGGGGTGAAATCTACTATGAACCATAGTCTAATTTATGAAGGCTCAAGGACACAACTGGTCCAGCAGCTTATTTATTTTGATGAGGAAAAAATCGCATTTCTAAATCAGTATTTCCCTGAACGAAGCAAACAAAGAAGTAATGCTGAAACGCTGTTGTCCCATTATTGCTCCGAGCTGGAACAATTACTTTCCCGTTTCAATGGTGAAGAATTGAATTCACTCGTATTGATTGGAAGTCAGCTTCAGCTACGCTACTTAGACGACAATACTACAGATACCTACACCATCGTATTTCCAAACCAGGCAGAACCCAATGATAATAAAATTTCAATGTTCTCGCCTATTGGCATGCAGTTGCTGTTAGCTCAGATCGGCAGTACATGTCAGCTAGCTATTCCTTCAGGTGAGTTATCAGTAAAAATCGAAAGTATTAAGTTTGTGAATTGTGGTGAGGTAGCCGTTCTTATTTAAGCCCACTCGCATATATCACCAACATTAACAGCGTCCCTTTCCAATCTTATGGAAGAGGACGCTGTTCATCTATTCAGCCTGTTAAGCACTCTTCATACTTTTATTTGAGCCTCAATCCTTCAGCCAGTTTACTGACTGATTTTTCGATACGAGATGCTCTGGTTTCAGGTCTTTTCGCCGCTTCGATCCAAGATACATATTCCTTCTGATAAGAATAAGCCAGACCGTTATAATAAGCTTCTGCCTGCTCATGGCTACTCAACGCATCAAGGAAATCCTCTGGGGCTTCTACCTCCCGTAATTGATGATCTTGCTCCATCGTCACACGCACAATATCACCAGGTTGAACTTTGGCTAGATCCCGTAGTTCTTTCTTTACCACCATAAAATGCTTTCCGTTTCCATGGGGCATAAGCGTTCCTCTATAGGGGATTCCATTTACACTTCCTTTTACCTGTATTCTGGACTTTGTTTCAAATATTTGTTCGACAATCAAAAGGGACGTTAAGATAAGTCCAGCTCCCACTTGCATCAGGTCGCACTAATTTAGCTTCAAATTCAAACATTGCTACCTCCTCAACTAAAAGCCCTAAGTTCTATTGTATCCATATGAATGTAACTATACAAAAAAACACCTGCCTATAATAGACAGATGTTTCTTAATTATAAGCGGGTGATGGGAATCGAACCCACGCTATCAGCTTGGAAGGCTGAAGTTCTACCATTGAACTACACCCGCAAAGGTATAAAATCGGGATGACACGATTTGAACATGCGACCCCCTGGTCCCAAACCAGGTGCTCTACCAAGCTGAGCTACATCCCGTCAAAACATGTAATTACTTAGTAATAAAAATGGCGCGCCCTGAGAGATTCGAACTCCCGGCCTTTTGATTCGTAGTCAAACGCTCTATCCAGCTGAGCTAAGGGCGCAAAAATTATGGAGCGGAAGACGGGAATCGAACCCGCGACCCTCGCCTTGGCAAGGCGATGCTCTACCGCTGAGCCACTTCCGCAAAATATGGTGCGCGTGAAGGGACTTGAACCCCCACGTCGTGAAACGCCAGATCCTAAGTCTGGTGCGTCTGCCATTCCGCCACACGCGCA
>NZ_VTZR01000020.1:0-353719 GCF_008370385.1 Paenibacillus sp. B2(2019) | reverse complement strand
GCCCCGCCATATGGCGGGTCTTTTTTTAATATATGTTTATCCTAATCTTTCAAGAAAAGCTACGACTTAACAGTCTAGGCGGTTGTATTACCGGCACTGCTATGATAAAATAAGAATACTGTTTATGTATCGTGATAACCTCAATTACCATAGATAGTGATGCTTAGGCGTAGGAGGTGGAAGTGAATGGATATCTTTTTGAAAGTTGTGCTCCTGATTTTTTCCGTCGGTCTTATTGCGGTCGTTCTTCTGCAAAAGGGGAAAAGCGCGGGTCTTTCCGGTGCCATCTCCGGTGGTGCTGAGCATCTCTTTGGTAAAACAAAAGCTCGTGGTATGGAACTCGTACTACAACGTGTAACAGTTGGACTTGCTGCAGGATTCTTCATTATGGCGATTCTAGCTGCTGTTTTCATTGACTAAAGTACCTACAGTAAGCCCTCGCTCTGTTCTGAATGGAATGGAGCGAAGGCTTTTTTGTTATAATAAAAAGGGGATAAAGCACCTGCAGGTGCTTTTCTTTGCATAGCAGAAAGAATAAGATTCGATACGGTAAAGCCTTAATAAATAAACTTTCTCCTTCGATGTGAATGAAATTTCGTACTGCGTTTACCTTTGGATGACAGTAACAGGGATGCGCAGGATTGATTTCGTGTATACTAGGGTATGAAGTAGGTAAAGGTAAATTTTACTTGGCATTACTACAGAGCAGGACAAGACATACATATTTGCCAGCGGCTTGGAGCCGCGGAGGGCTGGGGTGACGAACATGATAACACAAGAAATATTACTCGATTTCATGCGGGAAACTGCATATAAACCAATGACTTATGAAGAGCTGGTGAGCCATTTTGCTCTAGAAGATAGCACAGGGTTTAAAAAGTTCGAGGAACTACTAATTGAATTAGAGCAGGACGGAAGAATTGTATTAACTCGTAATGCACGTTATGGCGTGCCGGAACGAATGGATTTACTGCGAGGCCGGTTACAGGCTCATGCGAAAGGCTTCGCTTTTCTTATCCCGGATGATCGTGATCATCCTGACGTATATATCCATGCGAATGATCTTAAGGGAGCTATGAATGGTGATATCGTCCTTATCCGTATTACCTCTAAAAGTCCTTCCGGCGGACGAATGGAAGGCGAAGTTGAACGCATTGTAAAACGGGGAGTATTGCAGACGGTTGGCGTATTTCAAAATCTGGAGACCTATGGCTTTGTGCTGCCTGATGATAAACGGATTAATCGCGATATTTTTATTCCGAAGCAATCCTTCATGGGGGCGGTAGATGGTCAAAAGGTCGTTGTACGTATCGTGAATTATCCAGAAGGCCGATCAGCGGCAGAGGGTGAAATTATTGAGATCCTCGGACATAAGGATGATCCAGGAGTCGATATTCTATCTATTATCCGTAAGCATCAGCTGCCAGAGGCCTTTCCGGCTGAAGTGATGAACGAAGCGGACAACGCTCCGGATTCAATCACAGAAGAGGAAATTGCTGAGCAGGGACGTCGCGATTTGCGCGGACTAAACATTGTCACGATTGATGGTGAGGATGCTAAGGACCTGGATGATGCGGTTAATGTTCAGCGACTGGAGAACGGACATTACAAGCTAGGCGTGCATATTGCGGATGTAGGTTATTACGTACGTGAGAGCTCTGAGCTCGATAAAGAAGCCTATGATCGGGGCTGTAGTGTGTACTTGGTGGATCGGGTGATTCCGATGCTGCCTCACCGTTTGTCTAACGGGATTTGTAGTTTGAATCCACAGGTCGACCGCTTAACGATGTCCTGCGAGATGGAATTTAACGAACACATGAAGGTCGTGAAGCACGATGTCTTTACAAGTGTGATTCGCACCAAGGAAAGAATGACTTATTCCAATGTTCGCAAAATTTTGGAGGATGAAGATCCAGAATTGCTGGAGCGCTATAGTCCATTAATTGATGATTTCCGTCTCATGAAAGAATTGGCGATGAAGCTGCGTGATGCGCGGATGCGGCGGGGCGCGGTTGATTTTGACTTTGAAGAGAGCAAAATCATCGTAGATGAGAACGGCAAGGCTGTAGATATTGTGAAGCGTGAGCGTTCTGTAGCTGAGCAGATTATCGAGGAATTTATGCTCGCGGCGAATGAAACAGTCGCGGAGCATTTTCACTGGTTGAAGGTTCCGTTCCTTTACCGGATTCACGAAGATCCAGATCCAGAGAAGCTGCAGAATTTTATGGCTTTTGCGGCTAATTTCGGATATCACGTGAAGGGACGTGGCAATTCAGTTCATCCACGTGCTTTGCAGGATCTGTTGGAGCAAATCCAAGGGACTAAAGAACAGACCGTTATTAGCACAATGATGTTGCGTTCCATGAAGCAGGCGAAATATGATGCGGAGAGCACAGGCCATTTCGGACTGGCTGCGGAATACTATTCCCACTTCACTTCGCCGATTCGCCGTTACCCCGATCTGGTCATTCACCGCGTAATGCGTGAAGTGATTGAGAATGGAGGGGCGCTGAGCCAGAAACGACATGATTATTTGGCCGGCAGGATGCCTGACATTGCTCAGCAGTCCTCGGAGCGTGAGCGTGTAGCGGTAGAAGCAGAACGCGATACAGAGCAGCTGAAGAAAGCTGAATACATGCAGGATAAAGTAGGCGAGGAATTCGAGGCAATGGTCAGCAGTGTGACCAGCTTCGGAATGTTCATCGAGCTGGACAATACCGTCGAAGGCCTTATTCGTCTCAGCGCTATGAGCGACGATTATTATCACTTCGACGAGGCCCATATGGCGCTCATCGGCGAGCGCACATCACGGGTGTTCCGTATTGGCGACGAGGTGAAAATTCGAGTCGCCAAGGTAAACATGGATGACCACACGATCGATTTCGAGTTGGTCGACATGAAACCACGCGCGCCAGGTGAGCATCGCGGCGGTGGTTTTGGAGGCGGCCGCGGTGGCAAAGGCGGCCGTCCAGGTAGCGGCGGCTTCAAGGCGCCAGCCGGGGGTAAAGGCGGCGCGGGCAGTAAGGGCCGCGGCGGTAAGGGCAAGCCCGGCGCTGCTGTAGGCGCGGGCAAGGGCAAGCCGGGCGCTGGTGTGCGCGCCGGCGAAGGGCCGCGCGAATCGGCCGGTGTTGGCGCACCGGGCGGACGCGGAAAGCGGAAGCGCGGGCGTGATGCCGGCGAGGATGCGAGCCGGGTAGTTGCGGCGCCGGGCGGAAGCCCCGGCGCAGAGCGCGGGGGCGAAGCCGGCAACGCAGGCGCGCCACGTGAGCGCCGCGGCGGGCGAGGCCGCGGCGGTGACAACGGCGGTGCCGGTGGTGGACGCGGCATTAGCTTCGGCTTTGGCTCCGGCAAAGGCGGATACGGCGCTCCTGCGTCTGACTCTTCCGGCGGCGAAGTCCGTGGCCTGGACGGCAGCACGAAGTTCCGTAGCCGTGAGGACCGCGGCGGTAACTTTGACGGTGGAGAAGGCCGTAGCGGCGCTCCAACAGGTAAAGGTCGCCGGAAAAAGAAGAACAAAAGCGGTGTGTTCATCGGTCAATCCGTGACACCGGGCAACGTTCAGACGTCGGAACAAGCCGCTTCTAAACGTAGTGACACTACAGGCAGCGCTCCAGACGGAGCTCCTCGTAAGAGAAAGAAGAAATAAATAACGTTATGGGCTACGTTTCGTAGCTCTATGACGAAAGATTAAGCACCGCTCCCTTTGATTGGGGGCGGTGCTTTTTTAATTCTTTTTCGCTGCTCAAGTGTGAAATTCTCATTTATAACCGAGACTATTGGTTGTCGCAAGTTTGTTGAGTAATAATCAGAAGAAGCTAGGTGACAGCGTCGTTTTGTAACTATGACACTTGGGTTGAAGCAAATTAACACGTGCTATCACGATGCTTATTTTTTAATTGCATAATGTGCAGTTAAAATTCCGGCGTTTCAGTAGAGATTGAGGTTAATTGCACTTTGTACATCTAAATCTGATCAGTACCTTCAAAACCGCATTATTTCGAGTTATTAACTGCAGAAAGTACAACTAAACAACCATCGAGCGTCTAAATATATTAAATAGATGTATAAAGTGCATTTATGTAGCATTAGCGTAGCCGTCGGAGGGAGAAAGATTGAATAGAAAAGGGTATGAGTTGACTGGGATGTGTGAATATAGAAACATAAAGAGTTTTTTATTTATAAATGTAATTAAAGTTAATTATTGGGTAAACTTACTGACAACTAGTTGTCAAAATGGCTGAGAAAGGATTACCTGATCCTTCCTTGCGCACAATCGATTCCATTTGTTACAATATAGATCAGACGTTCGATGACTATGTCGTTTAAGATTAGAGAGACATGGTTACTTTAACTTATGAATATGATTCAAGGAGTGATTCTCATGGGTAAAAAAGCAGACGGGAAAGTACTTGCCCAGAACAAAAAAGCTTCCCATGATTATTTTATCGAGGATACTTATGAAGCTGGCTTGGTGCTGACAGGTACAGAGATCAAGTCGCTGCGTAATGGCCGCGCTAATATTGGAGATGCTTTTGCTACGATCCGTAACGGTGAGATTCACATTCACAACATGCATATCAGCCCTTTTGAACAAGGTAATCGTGCTAACCCTACGGACCCGACGCGTACTCGTAAATTGCTGATGCATAAGGAGCAAATTCATAAACTGCTGGGCTTGTCCAAGCGAGATGGATTTACGATTGTGCCACTCAAGGTTTATGTGCGAAATGGCTATGCGAAGCTGTTAATTGGTCTTGGTAAAGGTAAGAAAGAGTACGATAAACGTGACTCTGCTGCTAAGCGTGATGCTCAGCGTGATATCCAGCGTGTATTGCGTGAGAAGCAAAAGATCGCCAGATAATCTAAGAAGAATGTACGATTCAAATGAGTACCAGTTTCCACCTTCAATTCCTTTAACCTACGTGTTAAAGTATTGATAAATGTGATATACTGAGTAAGTAAGATTATTGCTTCGTTACAGACTTCTTGAAGAAGAAGCTGTGGATAGGATCTCTCTTGCTTGGAAGATCCGCTTGATCCGAAGCGCCCTTTTTAATGAGGGGCCGTTCTTGGATTCGACGGGGGTAGTTCGAGCATGAGTAGCGAGTAGTGGGGACGCGTCCGCTTCATCAACGCTAAAGCCTATTAAACGGCAAACAACAAAACAACTACGCTTTCGCAGCCTAAGAAACTGCGCGCGTGCTTCTACCCTGCATCGCCCATGTGACAGGGATAGGGGCTAACAAGTAGTGGGATACGCCGTCTGGTCTCCGCCTGGGGTCAACGGAAGAAGATAATCAGGCTGACCCAACGTATAGCCGGTTACGGGGCGATACTCGGGTGACATCAAAACTGTGACTACACTCGTAGAAGCTTATGTGCCGTTATCTTCGGACAGGGGTTCGACTCCCCTCGGCTCCATAAGAAAAACCCGCTAAAATAGCGGGTTTTTTGCTGTTTAGTGGTTGGACTGTAGACCGAATGTAGACAAGGAGTTGTGGGAACTAAATGTGTTCATTATTGTAGACATGTTGTCTACATCTAAAAGTAGATCATTCACTTTGAAGTTAATAATATCTATAAGAGCTCGAACTGATATAAAATTATGGTATTAAGCATCCAAAAACAAAAACATTCGGAGGAATTACTATCATGAGTTTTACTATTGATTATGTTAAAAACAAAAACAGAATTATTGTAACATCGGACGGTATGGATGTTGAGGATGCCCTTGCGTACGCGGAACAATTTCCGAAAGTACTGAAGAAAACTAAGCGAGGGTTTACAGGTATGACTGTAATTACTGGCGGCCTGGTATTTAAGCAAGAAGTGTTGGCAATTCTTGCTCCAACAAGTGAAGATGCTGTGAAAGCTGGAATCTCTACAAAACACAAATGGGTGTATGTTGCGCCTACCTCGTTCTACAAAACGCAAATGCATCGTATGTTTAAAGATATTGCAAATTTGTACGAATCCATAGAAGAAGCTGAAACGTATCTTGATTCTGCAGGGAATTAGTAACTTCTGAAAATTAAATGGATCCAGCCATCATCTGTAGCGGCAAAGGTACCTTCTTCGTATTAACTTATATAATTGCATCACTATTCTAAGGAGTTATTCCTATGATCCGTCTCCTTTTTTAACCATAGATTAGTAATTTCCATACGATTCTATAATTGTTAAATATAAAACAAGGAAGACAGTAATATAGCCAATTTTTATCTAAGTAAAATCAGACGGACTCATCAAATGCTGGTTAGAATGCTTCTAGGGTGACATCAAATCCGTGACTTCACTCGTAGTAGCTTATGTGCCGTTATCTTCGGGCAGGGGTTGGGACCCCCCTCGGCTCCATCGAAAAACCCGCTCCCAGAGCGGGTTTTTTTACGTTTTTACGTCTATAGATAGAAAATGTAGTCCGGACTATTTTGGCTAACCTATTGCTAGGGGGATCAGTAGTCCATTGTCCTCGGAAGCTGAAGGCACAGAAACTGCTAAATAAATTCGAATATTACCAGCAGCGCAATTTATTGGTACAGACTATAAAGATGACGCTCTCTAAATTTCTGGAGCATTGGATTAAGAATATTATCGAGCCTCCAGCTTGCCCTTGTTATTCTCTGAGATAAACAATTGCTTAAACGCATCCGTATACGTAATTGCCTTTGAAGACATGTTCCTCACATAAGGATTGTTAGTTAACTGCTTGATTTCTTTATCTGTGAACATTTTCTTGCTCATACCATTCCACTTCCCTATCTTCTTGCTATAAACAAAAATACTCTACCGAGAGACTTTTAAAAGTGTCTACTCGATAGGGTACAGTTTAATGCAGTGGAGCTGAGCTGTTTCTATTCAATTGCGCTGCAGCCTGCATGATGAAAGGGAGAGAAAGGGCATTTGCAGATGCTGTAATCCAGTTATGGTCTTAAATTCGGTGTATTTACAGGAACTGTTCTTGCTTTCGTAGCTTGCTCAAAGGAATAAGCTAGGTTAAGCAGCGTTTGCTCGCTGTATGCTGTTCCCAAGAATGAGATGCCCACCGGTACGCCTGCTTTTACCATTCCCGCAGGTACGGTTACTTCAGGGAAACCTGTAGCAGATGCTACGTAGCTTGCTGCATAAGTATCATACGCATTGCAGACATAAGTAGGGTCTTCTTTGTCAAAGCGGTTGGAAGCAGGGCAGGCCATGGTAGGGAAAACGACTGCGTCCAGGTTGTTTTTCTTCATAATCATTTCAATTTCTTTACGGGTCTGGGGCATTTCTTTCTTAACGATTTCCTTGTACTCGTTGGAATATAGAGTATCTGCTTTAGCCAATGCTGTCTTCAAGCCTTCTAAACGAGCAGGGTTAACAGGTGTTGCCGAGTTCAATACTTCGGGAGATTCACTAATATCGATTACTTCTCGCAGCGTTTTAGGTCCACCGGCAGGAAGCGAACGCAAATATTTTTCAAACTGTATTTTGAATTCCGCATCCCCGACCGGTCCAAGAACTGGAGTCCAGAGGTACTTGGTTTGTTTGGAGAATGTGACAGGCACTACTTCCGTTCCCATGCTTTTCATTTTAGCAATCGCTTGATTGGTAATTGCATCTACCTCATCATTGCCGCCGAAGAAGTCAGTCGCCACACCGATACGCGCATGCTTCAGCGAAGAAGCGTCCAGTGCTTTGGCGTAGTCTTGAACATAGCGGTTCGCGGATTTAGTCGCATAATCTGCTTTGTCTGTTCCAGCCATCGCAGTAAGCACTAAGCTAGCGTCTTCGACACTACGTGCCAAAGGACCAGTTACGTCCAAAGAAAGGGAAGAAGGGACAACGCCGCTGCGACTAGTCAATCCCATAGTTGGTCTGATACCTACTAGCCCGGTAACATTGGCTGGACCTCTGACAGAACCGGAAGTATCCGTTCCAAGTCCAAATACGGCAAAGTTAGCCGCTACCGCTGCTGCACTACCGCTGCTGGAACCGGAAGCATCACGGTTCAGATTGTAAGGATTAATTGTCAAACCGCCCATGGAGCTATAGCCCAGTCTGCCATAGGAAGCGGCGAGCTCGGACATGTTTGTTTTAGCAATTACAATGGCTCCGGCATCGATAAGTTTCTGTACGGTGAATGAATTCTTAGTAGGGTTTTCATTCTTCAGAGCTACAGCCCCAGCTGTGGTCGGCATGCCAACCACATCATAGTTATCCTTTACGACAAAAGGAATGCCGTGAAGCTTGCTTCTTGGTCCTTTCGATTTTCGCTCGGTATCGAGCGCCTTTGCTGTTTCAAGAGCTTGGTTGTTAACCGTAATAATAGAATTTATAACAGGGCCTTGTTTATCAAAGGCTTCAATACGTTTCAGATAGTATTCCACAAGCTCTTCCGATGTAATTTGCTTTGTGTCCAGTGCTTTTGTGACTTCATCGATGCTTTTCTCAAACGGATCAAACGTACTTTTTGCTATTTCGGCATTTGCATGATTCCATGGCGAAATCGAGAAAACTAGCAAAATAACTAGTAAAGCTTTGAAGTTTATATATTTTTTTCTCAAGTGTCTTGCCTCCTGATGTCTTTTTTTAATTAGTTCTTAATGCTCATTTTCTCTCCCTGTAATAGTTATCGTCATTTCTTCTGAATAACTGAATGGAATTCGACAATATATAACAAAAGCCATTCTTTTACCGATAGTTATGTATAGACAAAATTCATGTTTACATAACAAGATGGAGGAGAAACAACTTGAGAAAGAAACTACAGTGGAATCTAAAGCTTCAACTATTGGTTACGATGGTGGTCCTGGTATTGCTGTCGACATTATCGATGGGACTCGGGATCAACCGGCAAGTTAAGGAGGATATGACCGAGGATTTCTACGATGCAACTCGAAAGGAAATCAAACAAGTTAGCAGTGCTATAGACTTGTACTTTACTACCGTGAATGAATCGGTTGAATACTTTGCAAAGAGCTCACTCGTCAAGAAGATCGACAGTTCCATCACCTCTTATGTGGATGTAGTAGGAGCAGATGGAACTCTTCAGATGACTCCAGCTAAAAATGGAGGTATAGAAGCTAAGATTTATAACTTTTTCTTGGAATATTCTAAGACACATCTGAATGTGCCTTATATCTATTTGGGAACAAAGGATGGCGGATACATACAATGGCCGGATGGTACTTCCACCGATAAATTTGAACCGAGATCAAGAGCCTGGTACACCCAGGCGGTTGAGAATCCCGACAAAATCGTACGCTCGGGTGCTTACGCTGCTTTTACCACAGGTACACCGATCGTCAGCTCTTCGGTTACCATTAAGGATGACGCAGGTAACATCGTTGGTGTCCAAGGTGTAGATGTAAGTTTGGACTTTCTAACCGATACCATCAATAACATGAAGATCGGTAAAGCCGGCTATGTCATCTTGGCAGATCAAACCGGTACGATCCTCGCAAATCCTAAGAACCCGGAAATCAACTTTACAAATCTAAAGGATCTGGGTATAGCTGAATTTGCTGACATTGACAAACTGGCAGGTAAAAATTTGGACATCACCTTGAATAAGGAGAACTACAAGGCTAGTGTCTACGTATCACCGGAGAATGGTTGGAAATATATTGCGGTTATGGACGAGAGTGAAGTAGCGGAATCAGTCAATGCGATCCAAGACATTATTTTTCTCATCATGGTTGTTATCGCTGTTATCGCCATCGGAGTAGCTTTGTATTTAGCTGGCGCGATTACGAAGCCGATAAATGCGGCCGTTCAGTATTTACAGCAAATCGGCAGTGGTGACTTGGCGGTCAATATTCCAAAATCTATGTTGAATAAGCGAAGTGAAGTAGGCACCATGGTACGGGCTATTGATGCGATGAAGCAGGATATTCAGAACATGATCGGCGGCATCTCTACTTCGGGGCAAATTGTCTCTCAATCGGCGGATAAGCTTACAGACAGCATGGATCAGACACAAAATGCGTCCTCACTCATTACCGAGTCCATCATTCAACTTGCTTCCGCTTCTAGTGATGAAGCTACCAATGTTATGGTAGGCTCTGAAAAAGTTGAACAGCTCGGCGGAGCGATCGATCAAGTTACTGCATCCGCTCAGGAAATACTGGATCTTGCTCATCGTACAGCCGAATTGAACCAACGCGGTATCGTAATTGTACAGGAGTTAGTGGGGAAATTTAACAGTACACAACGAGCTTCCGAGGAAACAGCACAAGCTATTAATCATGTGAGTGGTAGCACTGGTGAAATCAGCAGCATACTCAGTACAATTCTTGAAATCTCCGGTCAGACGAATTTGCTGGCACTAAATGCGTCCATTGAGGCTTCAAGAGCAGGTGAACATGGGCGGGGATTCTCCGTGGTAGCTGCCGAGATCCGCAAGCTCGCGGAGCAATCAGCTTCTGCTGCGAATAATATCAGTCACATTATTTCAACTGTGAAAAACCAGGTGGGAGCGGCTGTTCAGGCCATCGGCACATCCCGCGAACTATTTATAGACCAGGAAACGGCGGTTCGAGAAACCGAATCCATCTTTAACGATATTATGGTGTCCGTGAACAGCCAAATGGAAATGACGAACCAGGTTGACGACCAGGTCCAGTTGATGGTTGAAAAACGCCATGAACTCACAGACATCTTCACCAGTATCTCAGCGATTACGGAAGAGAATGCTGCCATTACCCAAGAGGTGTCCGCGGCAGCAGAGGAACAGCTGGCTACGATTGATGATATAGCGGGTTATCTGACTCAGCTGCAGGGACTTTCAAAGGATCTGGAGGACAATATTAAGAAATTCAACATCCATAACCAATGATGTACTCCCCTCGGCTCCATATGGAGTGTTATTGAAGACACCTTTAGGGGTGTCTTTTTTATTTCTTTTTTTCTATTACAAGTACAATAAAATAAACTGAATTCATTGTAACGTTTTTATGTTTAGTTAGTCTTATATATGTAAGGTGGTGAACCCTTGGACAAATCAGATGAGTTAGAAGGAGTCTATGATCAATACTTCCGTGATGTATACATATTTGTGCTGTCGTTAAGCAGGGACGAGCAGATTGCCGAGGAAATTACACAGGAAACCTTTTTTAAAGCGCTGAAGCGAATTGACCAGTTCAGGGGGGACTGCAAAATGAGCGTCTGGTTGTGTCAGATTGCGAAAAATACTTATTTCTCCTATATTGACGGGCAGCGGAGGTTCGCTTCGTTGGCTGTACAGGAAGAAGAGGGTAGCATTAACCTGGAGCAAAAACTCATTGATCAGACTGAAGCTCTGCGTGTTCATAAGGTTCTGCACGTTTTGAACGAGCCGTATAAGGAGGTTTTTATGCTTAGGTTATTTGGAGAACTGTCTTTCGATCATATTAGTCAAATCTTTGGGCGAACGGAAAGCTGGGCAAGAGTGACCTATCACCGGGCTCGGCTAAGGATACAGAATCTACTAATGGAGGATAAATGATGAACCGAATCTCATGTGACGTAGTTCAAGATCTTCTCCCCTTGTATTATGACGACATATGTAGTGAAACTAGCAAGGGACTGGTGGAGGAACACCTTGCTGATTGCGCAGACTGCCGTTATTCTCTGGAACAATTGAAATCCAGCCTGAGCTTGCCCATTCAAGATATGGAAGTAAATAAATTGGAGGGAAAAGGGCTGCAAAGCATTAAAAGAATGTGGAGCCGTACTCGATCGATGGCTTTTATGAAAGGATTGTTTGTGGCTGCTTCCGTATGTGGAATGTTGATTGTTGGCTACTTCGGTCTGTTCCGCTGGAATATCCTACCGGTGTCATCCGAACATATTATTATTTCTGATATAAGAACCATATCAAGCGGTGAAATTGCTTTTCGTGTTCAAATCAGGGACGGGTATAGTTTCGCTCACGTGAAGAATACCGTTAAGGATGATGGGAGTTTCTATATGACCCCCGTTCATCCTCTTATCATATCGAAGAAATATAATGCCTTCAATCCAGTCAATGGCGAGATGTTCGTCAATCCTCTGAATGTAAGGGCCTATCAGAAGAAGTATGGTAAGAACGTGGAGATTACGTCCATCTACTACGGTTCACCGGATCATCCGATTCTGATTTGGAAGAAGGGAATGGAACTGCCGACGGTAAGTCGATAATTAAGGGGCTCAAGTTGAGACAAGGGCTGTTCGACATCCCTCGGCTCCATATGGAGTATTATTGAAGACACCATGAAGGGTGTCTTTTTTCATATTATCAGAGTATGATCTGGACTATGCGTGGCGGTTCAAAAAAATGAGTATCTTGCTAGGTCCAGTAACTTTCATATGTGGAATTAAAGATTGCAGTGAAGAAGGCGTGAAGACCAAAAAATTTAAGGTTCTATATAAGGATAAAAATGGCAAACATAGGACGGAGGAGTTAATAGGGAGATATAAATGAAAACCAGTATACTTATGCTATAATTTAATAAAGTGTTTCTGTGCTTTTAGAAAAATTGGATAAAGGATGCATTGACCAACCATGTATGAGAATCAGACTTCTATGCACCACAAGCTGTTAATTATCGGCGCAGGTGCTGCCGGACTAATGGCCGCTGTTACTGCGCGTGATATGGGTATCGATACTGCCATTCTGGAGAGCAACGACCGGATTGGAAAGAAGATATTAATGACAGGTGATGGCCGCTGCAACATTACGAATGATTCCACTGCGACGGGTACGGATGAAGCGGTCGCTTTGTCGCGTAAGTACCACAGTAATCAGGCTGGATTTCCATTGGCGGTATTACAGCAATTTGGCATTCGTCAAACCATTGATTTTTTCTCCTTGCTCGGGCTTCCGCTTACAAGATTGAAGGAGGGCTTGATGTATCCGATGTCGCTGCAAGCTGCAGCGGTGCAGGATATTTTTCAGCTTGCGCTGGAGGATCGGAATGTTCCTGTATACCTCAAGAACAAAGTGTTGGATGTTACTGTTTCGACGAATCATCCGCGCTTCATGATAAAATGTCAAACGGAAACAGAGGAGGGGGAGGTACAAGAGGTTGTTTATACCAGTGAATATCTATTTCTCTGTGCGGGTGGCCTTACCGGTCCAAATGCGGGAAAAGAACCTCCTGGTTATACGCTTGCCGAACGTCTGGGGCACTCCTTGGTCGAGCCTTTGCCAGCCATTGTGCAATTGAAGCTGAAGTATCCGAATATGAGGGCGCTGACCAGTATCAAATTTCAGGGACAAGCCCATATCTTTGTAAATGGTAAAAACATTCTCAGTGCATCTGGTGAGATTGCTTTCACGGATTATGGCATTTCTGGTCCGGCAGCTCTCCAGCTAAGCAGGGTAGCTTCTTATCATCTCGCAAGAGGAGAGAATGTGACAGTATCGGTTGATCTGATGCCGGACCGCACGGAGGAAGAGCTAGTTAATTTTTTGGAAATGCTCTGGGAGACCTTTGGACACCGGACTGTTGCAGATTCTCTTGTGGGTATCTTCAACAAGAAGTTGGTTTCTGTCCTGCTGAAGGAGGCAGGCATCGACCAGCAGCCACAGCTACTTTGCCAGGATCTATCGATGAAAACCAAGGGGGAATTTTATCGAATCTTGAAGCGTTGGGAATTTAAAGTGACGGATACCAATGGCTTTACGAATGCGCAAGTGACAGCAGGCGGCATTGATACGTCGGAACTCATCGAAGGAACGCTGGAATCCAAGCTGGTGCCTGGGCTGTATTTGGCTGGCGAAGTGATGGATGTGGACGGAGATTTCGGCGGCTATAACCTGCAATGGGCCTGGAGTTCCGGATATGTGGCCGCTATGGCGCTAGCTAAGTCAATTCAATAAATTTATTAGGAAAAGGGATGCATCAATTAACATGTATAAGGATCAGACTTCTAAGCACCACGAGCTGTTCATTATCGGTGGGGGTGCTGCAGGTCTAATGGCTGCAGTTACAGCGAGGGATCAAGGTATTGATACAGCAATTATTGAAAGCAATGACCGGCTTGGGAAGAAAATAATAACGACGGGTAACGGGCGTTGCAACATTACGAACCAATCCACCGCCACCGGTACGGATGAAGCGGCCGCTTTATCACGCAAGTATCACAGTAATCAGGAAGGATTCCCAATACATGTATTGCGGCAATTCGGTGTCCGCCAAACGATCGAATTTTTCTCCTCGCTCGGGCTTCCTTTTGTAAGCTTGGAGAATGGCCGGATGTATCCGATGTCGCTGCAGGCGGCTTCGGTGCCGGGTGTATTTAAGCTGGCGCTGGAGGATCGGAATGTTCCCGTATATTATAAACATAAAGTGTTGGATGTTACCGTTTCGGCGGGACATCCGCGGTTCGCGATAACCTGCCAAACGGAGACAGAGGAGCTAGTCGAGTATACCAGCGAATACCTCTTTCTATGTACGGGGGGTCTTACTGCTCCGAAAACGGGAACAGATGGATCCGGTTATACGCTTGTCGAACGGCTGGGACATACTATGATTCATCCTGTGGCAGGCATTGTGCAATTGAAGTTAGATTATCCGTATTTGAAGGAACTATCTGGCATCAAATTCGAGGGATTAGGTCATATTATCGTAAACAATGAAGTCATCCGCAGTGAATATGGTGAAATTCTTTTCACGGACTATGGCATCTCGGGCCCGCCAATACTTCAGCTAAGCAGGAAGGCTGCGTATAATCTCGGAAGAGGAGAGTCCGTGACATTGTCGGTTGATATGATGCCGGAACGTACGGAAGAAGAGGTAATTGATTTTCTGGAAACACACTGGGCGATCTTCGGGCACCGGACAGTTGCGGACGCCTTTATCGGCATCATCAGCAAGAAGTTGATTCCGGTTCTGCTGAAGGAAGCGGGAATTGATCAACAGGTTCACCTGCTCTGTGAGGATTTATCGTGGAAAACTAAGAAAATATTTTATCGACTCATGAAGCGTTGGGAATTTAAAGTGGCCGATACCAATAGCTTCACGAATGCACAAACAACAGCTGGTGGGATCGATACGATTGACCTAGTTGAAGGAACGTTGGAATCTAAGATTGTACCTGGGCTTTATTTGGCAGGTGAGGTGATGGATGTCGATGGTGATTGCGGCGGCTATAACCTGCAATGGGCCTGGAGCTCAGGCCATGTCGCTGCAATGGCGCTTGCTAAACGACGTGCCGGCACCACATAAGAGGATAGAGGGTTGCTGACCTTGATACGTTGCGGTGAATACTTGCATGCACTTGAACGCACGGCGGCTAGTGAATTTGCCACGCCACGGCTCTGCTCCGTTTGGAGTAAGTAAAGACACCTTGTGAGGTGTCTTTTTTCAATCAATTCTTATTCCAATATTCCCAGACTGCTCCCCCTGTTGCATTCGCTGAAAGGCTTGAAGGGTGTCTTGTAAAGGATACACTCTATCAATGATAGGGTATATCGAGTGGAGTTCCATAAATTGAAGCATCGCAACAAACTCCTCACTGCTTCCCATTGAGGTGCCGATGATACTAATTTGGGGGTAAAATATGGATCGTACTGCTAATTCCATTCGATCTCCTGAGCTTGCCCCAAATGTAACGATCCGGCCATTTGGCTTAATGATATCAAAGTACTGTTGGAACGTCGCTGGCCCGATACTATCCAGGATGAGATCCACTGTTTCTCCTTTCATACTTTCCTTCCAATCACTATGACTGTCAAAGGCATGATCTGCCCCATGTGCAAGAGCAACTTGTCTTTTTGTTTCACTTCGTGATGTGACACTGACTCGTGCACCCGCTGCTGAAGCCATAAGCATGGCATAAGTAGCCACACCGCCACCAATACCTGGAATAAGGATATGTTCACCTTGCTGTAATCGGCCTCTCGTAAACAAAGCCCGATAGGCTGTCAAGGCAGACAAGGGCAACACGCCCGCTTCTTCCCAAGACAAATAAGCTGGCTTGCTGATGGCATTTTGCGCAGGGATGATGATAGACTCGGCAAATGTACCATCTGAAGGGCCGCCCACTATGGCCGGAACGTTCGGGACATCGTGGGTGATTTCCCATCCGATACACGGATTAATGATTACATCGGTACCTACTGTAAGTGATGTTACGCCTTCACCTACCGCTTCAATTATACCCGCCCCATCAGAGCCCATAATCAGGGGAGCATCCTCATTTGTTCGATCCGCCATGAGAAATAAGTCTCGATGATTTAACCCTGCGGTTTTCAGCCTTACTTTTACTTCGCCGAAGCCCGGCTGTTTGTCAACAACGTCTTCATATGTCAGGCTCTTCAAGCCGTTCATCCCAGCATGTACGATTGCTTTCATCCTAATCCTCCAGTAATTCGTATTTCAATGAATCTATATTGAATTGTACAGAGTGGGAATCATACAGTAAAATGAACAAAACCGAATGTGAGTATCATAAATGATCATACCAAGCAGGTGACATAGAAATGGAAAGCGGAGATTTAAGAATATTTCAGGCTGTGGCTCGAGAGGGTAGCATAACCAAGGCTGCGCAAATGTTGAACTATGTACAGTCTAATGTGACGACTCGAATTCAGTATCTTGAGGCTCAGTTGAAAACACCCCTTTTTCGGAGATCCAATCGAGGAATGGCGCTAACTTTGGCTGGCGAGAATTTACTGGGATATGCGGATAAAATACTGACTCTGATGGACGAGGCTGTGAAAACTACACAATACTCGGACCATCCTGCAGGGCCTCTTCGGATAGGCTCCATTGAAGCGACTGCAGTCATTCATCTGACTCCTCTATTGGCCGAGTATCAATCACGATATCCGGATGTTAATTTATCGCTCACTACGGGTGTGACACATGCGCTCTTACAAAAGGTGCTGGATTACGAGCTTGATGGAGCGTTCGTCTATGGTCCTATTGATGATCCAGATATAGAACATATCGCGGCCTTTGAAGAGGAGTTGGTGTTGATCTCTGAGCCGGGACAAAACGAAATGTATGAGCTACTCATGAAACCGATGTTGTTCTTTGACGTTGGATGTACGCATCGGGCAAAAGCAGAGAGTTTTCTGAGAGGCACTGGCCTGACCACTTATCAGATTATGGAATTTGGCACATTAGCAGTTATTCTAGATGGCGTTTCCTCTGGACTTGGTGTGTCTATGCTGCCACAGTCATCGATTGCCAAGGCGGAAGAACAGGGCATAATCACTTCCCACCGTTTGCCTGAAGAGTATCGAGATTTGCAGGTATGGTTTGTGCATAGACATGACACAATTTACTCAAGTGCGTTAACCAGGTTAATACAATTAGTTGAAACTAGGCAATAATAGTTCACCCGCAACGATCAATACGTCGAATGTTAGTGCTAGACCATTTCATCACACAATTTAAGTAGCACGCAGCAGGAGGAAATGATGAATTTTATAAAAGATCAACTAGCAGGATACGGTGTAAGTGAACAAATGACAGGTTATCTTTCGAATATAATCATGGTCTTATTTATAGCACTACTCTCTGTACTGGCCAATTTAATAGCTAAAAAAATCGTGCTGAAGATAATTATTCATTTCATTAGTAAGGATCGGTATGCATGGGATAATATCGTTTTGGAGAAAAAAGTGTTTCACAAGCTGTCGCATCTTGCGCCAGCCTTCATCATCTATTATTCTGCGTCTATCTTTCCGCTATATCAGGCTTTTATTGAAAAATCCGCCTTAACTTATATGATTATCGTAACTATCACGGTGTTTAATGCACTACTTAATGCTATCGATGCTATTTATCGCTCGTTTGAGGTCTCCAAGATTAGACCGATCAAGGGGTACATTCAGGTTGCAAAGATTATTCTATTTATCATTGGTGTTATTGTGGTGATCTCTAACCTCATTGGTCAGAATCCACTGATTATACTTAGTGGGTTAGGTGCATTATCAGCTGTTTTTATGCTGATTTTCAAAGATTCTATATTGGGCTTGGTGGCAGGTGTTCAATTATCATCTAATGATATGGTGCGTGTAGGTGACTGGATCGAAATGCCTAAATATAATGCGGATGGTGATGTAATTGACATTACATTGAATACGGTAAAGGTTATGAATTTCGATAAAACAATCACCATGATTCCTAGCTACGCACTTATTTCAGACTCGTTCAAAAACTGGAGGGGCATGCAAGTATCTGGCGGCAGAAGGATTAAACGAAGCATTCATATCGATACAAGCAGCATATGCTTTTGTACAAAAGAAATGATGGAGGAATTCCAGAAGATTCACTACCTTTCCGATTTTATAAGGGCAAGATTAAATGAAATTAGCATTTATAATATCGAACATCAAATCAATACGGAGAGTAAAGTAAATGGAAGACATCTCACGAATGTTGGTGTATTCAGAGAATATATCCATGAATATCTGAGGAATCATCCTAAAATTCATAAGGATATGACGCTGATCGTCAGACAGCTAGCGCCAGAGGATAATGGACTGCCCTTAGAAATCTACGCGTTTAGCAATGATACTAACTGGGTGGTGTATGAATCGGTTCAAGCTGATATCTTTGATCACATTTTTGCAGTTGTACCGATATTTGGGCTTCGTGTCTTCCAAAACCCGACGGGCCATGATATCGCTCGCATAAAAGAAAGCAAAGAGTATTCATCAGGATACTGAAGATAAAAATGATTTGCAGGAGAAGGCATTTCTTAATATCAGTAAAAAAGCGACCATCGTGGTCGCCTTTTTTACGTTTTTTTCATTTTGGAAAGGATCATAAAACGTGCGATTTATTGGGGTTCGGACATAGCTGAAGACTCTAATGGAAGTTCCCAGATTCATTTTCTGAGAATTTGCCGTCGCTGTCATGCAGAGCTTGTTTGCGGCGATCATTACGGGCTTGCTGCTGCTGTTGGGCTTCCAGGCTGTTTACGGGCGTGGCTTCCAGTTCTTTTACTGTGTTGATTAGATTCTTATCTGGTTGATTTGCACTCAATTGAAAGCTCCTCCCTTGATTATCTAATGGTTGTGAATTTTATTATGTGCTGGCTACTGTGTGGCTATTCATGTTGTATTTTCACAAGAGTCCAGGATACATTGCTGAAAGTACGGGTGTATCAATGCTCTGTCCTATAATCATTAACTCAGAATACTGTTAGATGTGAAAAATATGAGCAAATGATTGTATCGGAACTGATTTCTGTTCTGATATGTTGAGGATGTTTTAGTCCCATAAAATGTAATATTTTCAGGAGGTGAAAAGGAAACTTTATATCTTCTTGCAAGCGGTTACAATTCTATCTGCAACAAATCAGAATCAGGAGGGAATAAAATGAAAAAAAGTATTGCCAAGGTAATCAGTATTGGTGTGTTGTTTTCTCTTGCACTTTCTTTGATAGCAGGTGGATGGACAAATACAGTAGTGCATGCTGCTGGTCTTTCGATAACAGGCAGTGGAGGCTGGAATGAAGCGGCATATGTGGAATGGTCACCTGTAAGTAATGCGACAGGATATAATGTATATGTTAAACAGGCAAGCGCATCAGATTCAGGGTACCAACAGGTTGATAATGAATTGATCCGCAAATATTCTTCCTATTGGAGAGCGGATGCTGTAGGGCTTGCAGCTGGAAGTTATGTAATGAAGGTTGAAGCTACCCTGTCAGGGGGAGGAACGGCAAGTGCGGTATCAAATACGTTATCCGTAACGTCATATGATCGATCTGGGTTTGCTTTTTCGGCAAGCTCGCCATTTGGTACGGGTTCTGGCGCTTATAATGAGAATGGAAGCCTCAAGAATGGTGCTCAAGTGCTGTATATAACATCTCAGAATGCGAATACCGTAACACTTGATGTGAAAATCAACAGCTCGGGCGCTGTACAAACAGGCGTTGGTCTTGGTAGCATCTTGGCTCTGAGACAAAAGGGTTATGATACAACCCCACTTGCCATCCGAATTATCGGTAAAGTTACAGCCGCTGACCTGAGTGGACAGCTTAACAGCAGTGGATATCTTGAAGTCAAAGGTAAAAATAATTATTCGGAAATGAATATTACAATCGAAGGTATCGGAAAAGATGCTTATGCATACGGCTGGGGATTGCTGCTTAGATATGTTGGTAATTTGGAAGTAAGAAATCTGGGTGTGATGTTATTTCCTGACGATGGCATTTCAATGGACACAGGCAATGCGAATGTATGGGTGCATAATAATGATATTTTCTATGGATCCGCAGGGGGCGACGCGGACCAAGCCAAAGGTGACGGATCTACGGACCTCAAAAAAGGATCAACGTACATTACCATCTCGTACAACCACTACTTTGATTCCGGAAAGGCTGCTCTAGTCGGACTTAGTGAGTCTGCAGAATTCTTTGTCACCTTCCACCATAACTGGTTCGATCATTCGGACTCCCGTCATCCGCGGATCAGGGTGGCCTCTGTTCACGTCTATAATAACTTTTATGATGGAGTCTCGAAATATGGTGTCGGCGTTACAACCGGAGCTTCGGCCTTTGTGGAATCCAATGTTTTTAGAAATACTAAAGACCCAATGCTTAGTTCCTTACAGGGTACAGATGCTTTAGGTGAGGGGACGTTCTCGGGTGAAAATGGAGGTATGATTAAAGCTTATAACAATCTAATTGTTGATGCTTCAAGTCTTATCTACGCTAACTCCAATACAGGGACAGCTCCTGCTAATGCAACCTCATTTGATGCCTATTTAGCCTCGTCGAGAAATGAAACCGTCCCAAGCTCATACAAAGCATTAAAAGGCGGAACAGCTTATAATAACTTCGATACGAGCGTCCAAACTGGAGTGAACGTATCGAATATTGACAACGTAAGCAATGTAGAACAGGTTGTTACCGCAAAAGCCGGACGCCTGAATGGCGGAGACTTCACATGGGCATTTAATGATTCCGTGGATGACGCATCGTATGCGCTGAATACTGCACTGATGTCTGCAATCAGAAGCTACACAACGGGGCTTGTCTCTGTAGGGGGCAATTCAAACCCAACAAGTCCGACACCAACGCCAACAGCGACTCCATCTCCAACAATAGCACCAACAGCAACACCTGTACCGACAACGACACCGACGGCAACGCCAGTGCCGACAGCGGGAGCAACCGTTCATAACTTTACCACTGATGGAACAACGAGCAGCTTCTTCAATATCCAAGGAAATCTCTCAACAAGTAAGGGAAATGTGACATATCAGGGTTTAACCCTAACCCAATGTCTAAAAATCGAGAGTGCAACCAGTATTCAGTTCACAGCTGCTAAAGCTTCAACCCTAACCCTAGTGTTCAATACAGAAGGAACTAAAATAAAAGTGGATGGAACAAGTTATCCTATAACGAATGGCATTGCCACTGTCTCCCTTACGGCGGGCGCACATACCATTACGAAGGATAGTACGGCGAATCTGTATTATTTGAAGTTGGAATAGATAGTTTATTTCTACACCGTGCTTCCATAAACTTTTCAAGCAGCGGTTCGACGTGCCTTAGCTTCATAAGGAGTATTAGAAAAGCGACCTTTAAAGGTCGCTTTTCTTGTGATCTTATTACTTGAATCATGCCGACGCAGCCGTGGTCGGATGCGCTAACGCTGATCTTACGATTACTAGACAGTTTAGTACGATTTGCTAATATGTAATTAAGTAAATAACTTAATAGAGGAGGAATCCAATGGATAAATACAATATCCATAGCGACTTTGAACCCTACGCGAAGACGACACTCCCATTAAATCCTTTGTTATTACCAATTTTGAATAAACTCATTGCGAGAAGTGTGAATAAATTCAACTCACCTGAAGGTGTGAATGTAACGAAAGAAGTTATTGCAGGCTATAAAGACGGAACAGTCGAGCTAACGATAATTGAACCTGATGGTATCCCGAAGAATGCCCCCTGCCTTATTTACATCCATGGAGGAGCATTTGTCCTAAAAGCAGCACCTTCCCATATCCATTGGGCCTGTGAGTATGCTTTAAAGGCACCATGCAAAGTAATATTTGTAGATTATAGATTAGCCCCGAAGTACGCTTTTCCATTTGGTGTCGAGGATTGCTATGCAGCTTTTGAATGGGTCTGCAATCATGCGGACGCCTTAGACATTGATAAGAGTAGAATAGCTATAGGTGGGGATAGTGCAGGTGGCGCGCTTGCTGCTGCAGTGACTCTAATGGCTCGTGACAGGGAGGCCCCTCCTATTTGTTTTCAAATGCTACTTTATCCAGTAACAGATGCAAGACAGACAACGGAATCCATTAAAGAGTTTACAGACACGCCGCTGTGGAACTCCAAACTTAATAAGAAAATGTGGGAGTTGTATCTCAAGAATGGAGTAGCAGCTGGCAAGAGAGAATATGCGTCTCCTATGGAAGCAACTTCATTAAAAGGTTTGCCTAATGCCTATGTTGAAATTACAGAGTTTGATTGTTTGCGGGACGAAGGTATTCATTACGCTGAAGCTTTACAAAAAAATGGGGTTGAGGTTGAAGTGTATTATACCAAGGGGACCATTCATGGGTATGATATAGCGGAAAAAAGCGAAATTGTGCAGGAGAGTGTAACAAGAAGAATTGAGGCCTTACGAAGAGCTTTTAAGTAGAAAATAAGAATCAAGCCATGAGCATCCTTTCGATGATCCATGCGTTTGATTCTTTTTTATTTAAATCTCCAGAAAATGTAAAAATGTCACATGATAATTTGATGACTACAGTCACTATTTATCTTAAATTAAAAGTATTACAATAAAGGATGGTCCTAAAGATTTAACTTTTGCTAGAGTTGAAGCCTAATAGAAATTATAAAATGATGCACTGGAGGCTGCTCTTGAAGATGAACCCACAACTGTTACGAGACTTCCCGTTCTTCGAACATCTTGATGATGAATATTTAGCCGAAATTGCCAAGTTATGTAGCGAGCGTACTTATATAAAGGGAGAGTCCATCTTTTTTGAAGGTGAAGAGGGAGAGGAACTCTATCTGGTTATATCTGGAGTTGTTCAAATCTATCAAGATAACCACTCTAGGGATGTAATCCTTTCTATTTTTAGAGAAGGTGATTTCTTTGGAGAGATGGCTTTATTGCAAAATGAAAGAGCACGTTCTGCGTCTGCAAGAACCATTGAGAAATCCACCTTATGTATTCTGAAAAAACGCGATTTCATACCCTTATTAAAAAGTAATCCGGAAATACTAATCGGCATTTTGGAAACAGCGTTAGATCGTCTACGTGATGCCAATAAATTAATAACAGACTTGACCGTTATTGACGTGCGTACGCGCATTGCTCGCGTGTTGTTGCGTCTAACAGAACAGCATGGAGTGCCCTCTGATGAGGGTGTTCTAATCGATTTGAAGCTGACGCATCAACACCTGGCAGATATGACAGGAACGGCGCGCGAGACCGTGACAAAATCATTGCTTGGATTACAGGATGAGCAGTTAATACGTATTGATCAGAGGAAAATACTCGTGTGCAACATAGATAGACTTAGAAATATACTTGATGTAATTTGAGTTCGAGTATTTGGAAATTGTAATTGGGGTTACAGACCATTAATTACCCAAAATGATATAACAATATTAACAAAGAAAGCGCATATTTGGATTTGTTAATCGTAATGACGCAATGATCATCCATAAATGAAAAGAGGAAATGAAATGAGCGTGAAAAAATTAGTTTTATCTATGTCAGGTACTTTTGTACTGGGGATCATTGTAGGAGGGGCTTTGTTGTATAACAATTCGGTGTATAACTCTGTTAAGGATGCCCTGAATGGAAATGCCACGCAAAATTCGGTAGGTAGCGTTGATATGAGTGGTATGACACAGGTTAACATTCAGGGCATGGATCTTGAAGCAGCAATGATGGCTGTACAGTCGAGTCGTGCAAGTATGTTAGAGGATCAGTTGAAAGATCAAATCGCATCCGTACAAGCCAAGAATGAAACAATCTCAAAACTGAATCAATTGCTAGGAGTGATCAATGAAGAGCTAGCGAAGCTTCCTTCAGGTGCCGAGGCCAACACTGCTGTAAAGCTGGCAGATGACAAGGGGGCCATGTTTACTGCTATGAGTATGGCTATACCGCAAACAAAAGGGCAACTTGAGAATCTGTTGGGACAAATCAAATCACAGATTGATAGTGCAAGTAATAGTCAGCAAATGGACATGCTGCGCCTGCAAAGTCTAACGAATAAACGTAACGAAGCTTTTGATACAATGACAAATTTTATTAAAAAAATGCAAGATTCCAGAAGTAGTGTTATTGGAAATATGCGGTGATGAGTTAAACCTATGATACCAAGTGCTGCAGTCGATTTTCTACGTGATCATCCGTTATTACGAGGTATTCCTGATGATGAGCTACGAAATGTAATTAACGCTATAAAACTTATGTCTTTAGAGGATGGACAACGACTTCTTATGGAAGAGTCCACCTCTAAGGACTGTTTCATTATATGGCAAGGGAAAGTGCAAGTCACCTCGGTGAACTTAGTTGGAAAGGCGCTGCTCTTAGCTGAACTTGGACCGGGAGAGTTAGTAGGAGAGATCGGTCTTATTCGGAACGTACAAAGATCAGCTAGTGTTACGGCAATCGGGCCAGTACAAGCTTTGCGTCTAGACCGTTCCTCGTTCGAATATTTGGCGAAGCTGAGTCCGCTATTTTATGAGAGTGTACTTGTGAATACACGGATCCGAATGATCCATAGTATGCTTCGCAAAGCGACAATTTGGTCGGTCATCCCTGATGCTGAACTTCGGGGTCTTGCAGAGATTACAACGATCAAGAAAGTAACGAAGGGCGAAGAGATTATCGTAGAAGGTGCGGTAATGGATCAATTTCTCATGATTAGTAGCGGGAGTATCGAACTTCACGGTCAAAAGCGGCGCAAGACTGTTCTTCGTGAAGGGGATTTTTATGGAGAGACAGAGTTACTAACAGACACGGCTTCCTCACACACGTTGATCGCGATAGAAGATAGTGAATTGCTAATCATGGGCAAGTTAGAATTCTTAACTATACTCGATTATTACGCTCCGGTTCGTCAACAACTCATTGAGTTTCTAAATATGCGAACCCCCCATCTGATGGAGAGAGTTACAATTGCTTTCGGCGAGGAGTCTATTATCGAGGATAATGAATCGCTACCTAAAGCCAAAGACAATTGGATTAACCAGTTGCTATGGCTGGTCGGTGGATTCCTTGTCTTATCCTTCTTGGCACTGTTCCTTCATAGCCAATGGTGGAAGATCGCCGCCTTAATTGTTGGAGGTGTGGTGGGTCCCCTAGCATTCGTAGCTTTTGTGAGAAATCAGCAGTTAATAGGCTTTCGTCAGAGGAGGCTTGGTTTAGTTTTTGTGTCTACCGCAATTGTTGCTATCCCTCTGGCTTGGTATTTAGAGCGGATTTGGCTTTTTGAAGCAAAAGCAAGTTCCTTTGACTTTTCGCAGTTTTACGTACCTTTGTCTGTAGCTCTAATAGAAGAAACTGCAAAATTATTAGTCTGTGTGATGCTCGTTCGAACGCGAAAAATCCATTTTTTGATGGATGCAGTGGTGTTTGGTGCCGCAGCAGGAATGGGATTCGCTGCAGTGGAAAGCATTATTTATGGATGGGTGCATATAGATGAAGCCTCTTCACTTGGGATGCTCGCCGTCCTATGGATGAGAGCATTATTATCGCCATTCGGTCATGGAACATGGACTGCGATCGCAACTGTGGGTATCTGGTATGCAAGCAGCATGCATAAGCACTCGAATTTGGGGGACGGTAAGCCGTGGACGAGAGGGCTACGTGCAATGGAGATGTTTTTGGCAGCAGTCGTGATGCATTCACTATGGAATTATCACTTTGAATCGGGTCTGATGAAGGCGGGAGCTATGGCTGTAGTCGGGTTTATAGGAATCTATTTATTATTTTCACTTATTCGTAGGGGAAGAAAAGAGGAGTTCCATGCATTGAATATGTTGAATCCAACCACGCATGAGGCGATAAGGCATGACGATCAAGTGAAGCCTATGACGCAGGAGCTTTACTGTGAAGGCTGCGGGTCATTGTCTCCTCAGGGTACCCGCTACTGTGCACGCTGTGGCCAAGCATTAAGGGTTAAATGATAATTAACTCTGACGTAGATCCAAAAGCTCCATTCCTAGAGGAACGGAGCTTTTTTACGTGTTTATTTAGAAGCATGTGAAGGATTCCAGTGTAGACCCAAAATCTTCCGCTGAAACCCCACAACCGAGGTGCGTCCTACGAAAACCGGGAAAAACCAGAATTGATTTCTATTCACGAGCTAAACGTACGTATTCCGAAACAAACAACCAGCAATGGCTCCGGGGTCTACAGCAAAGGGCGAGACCGCAGATTGCTGAGGGATGAGTTCCGGGGGAGGTGAGCTGGGTGCCGTGAGTTCCTGTTCCTCGATGTGGCTGCGACTCACTTAGCTTCTTCACATAAATCGGAGATTGCTTTGTTTTTGGTTAGTTGCAATAGAAGGTCATAGAATTGCTTTCTTTGCTCCATTGAAAGATTCTCGAGCATGTTGTCAGCGACTGTATCCTGGAAAGTAAGAACTTCCTCAATCGTGGATTGTGCAAGCTCCGTAAGCTGGATCAGTGTAGCTCGTCGGTCGGTTGGGTCAGGAATTCGAACGAGGAGCTTATCATGCTCAAGTGCATCAACAAAATCGGTAACGGTGCGTGCTTTGATCCCTAACTTAACAGCTAACTCATTCATACGGATATTGCCTGTTTCGGCAACGACTGAAAGCAGGCGTAACCTGGGACCGGAGAGATGATAAGGCGTATTAAGCGCTAATAACTGGGATTGAAATTCTGTTTTAATGTAGTTGGTTGATCTCATTAATATGTGAATGACGTCTATCGCCTTGGGATGATCTGTGTTCACGGATGTAGTGCCTCCTTGACTTTATTGTCAATTTTTCATTCTCAATTTCATGGCAACGATGAATATGTGTGCACTCTTAATGAGTATACTCTTTATATTATACTCTTATAAGGCGTATCCAGCTATAGTTCCATGTAAAGGATATAACTTGACAGGTGAGAAAATAATGAGTATCCTCAGTAATATATAATACTGAGGATACTCATTATTTATCTTTTTACTTATAGTTCATTATGAATTTAATCAGAAAAGAGGTTTAGATTATGGCGGATACATCATCACAAAATGCAGATAAGCTGCTGAAAATACTTGTAGTTACCCTAATATTCTCGGTTATGAACGGTACGATGTTCAATGTAGCTCTTCCTGAGATCGGCAAAGAGTTTAATCTCGTTCCTTCGCAGGTTAGTTGGATTATGACCAGTTATATGGTGGTTTACGCGGTAGGTTCCATCGTCATGGGGAAATTGGCGGATAAATATCGGTTGAAGGATTTGTTAACGTATGGACTGCTTATATTCGCTCTCGGTTCATTAATAGGTCTGCTTGCTAGTGAGTTTTGGATTATTATTCTGGGCCGTGTAATTCAAGCTGCCGGTGCTTCCGTCCTTCCTGCAACAGCAATGATCATTCCAATCCGTTATTTTGCTCCCGAGAAGAGGGGGAGAGCGCTTGGAACTTCTGCGGTTGGGTTAGCGCTTGGTAATGCTTTGGGACCGGTCGCTGCAGGCCTCATCACCAGTTTTGGAAGCTGGAGACTCATGTTCGTCCTTTCTTTGCTTCCGCTACTGACGCTTCCTTTCTTCCGAAAGTATTTAGATAATGCGAGAGGGAAGGCAGGAAGTATTGATGTCCTTGGTGGCGGGTTACTAGCTGCAGCAGTCGCAATCTTCTTGCTTGCCATCACACAGATGCAACTGTGGTTGTTCCTCGGGGGCCTTGTCTTGCTAGCCTTATTTATCATTCGGATTCGGAAAGCTGAGGAACCCTTTATTAAACCCGTTTTGTTCCGTAACAAAACCTATTCGATTGGGTTGTTGCTTGCTTTTACGACGACAGCTATGAGCTTTAGCATGACATTCATGACACCACAATTTCTAGCGACAGTGAATGGTTTGTCCCCTTCGACCATTGGGTTCGTGTTAGTACCAGCTGCTATTGCTTCGGCTATCATGGGACGCAAGGGAGGCAGGTTGGCTGATGATCGTGGTAATTTCGTACTTGTGTTCGTCGCTTCGGTATTGTTATTTCTTGCTTTCTCCCTACTCTCTACTTTTATTGGATTATCGGCATATTTCATTGCCATCATTTTAATATTAGGGAACGTGGGCCAGACTTTCATGCAAATCTCGATGTCCAATACGATTTCGCGGACGCTGCCAAAAGAGGAAACAGGAGTGGGTATGGGACTACTCTCCATGATCAATTTTATCTCTGGCGCGATGGCCATGAGTGTAGTCGGGAAAATGCTCGACAAGGGTACTGCTGTTGTGCAGTTCAATCCTTTGAATACTAATGCTACTGCCCATGTGTATAGTAATATTTTTCTCGTCATGTCCCTAGTGATTATTGCGGTAGTTGTGATTTACCGTTATCAGTTTGGTACGGGTGCTCCCGGGTCGATAAATATTAAGAAAAAAATGGAGGTTTAATATGCCGCATTCAGCGCCTTATGGATATTATTCCTTCTATAAATTAAGCGCATGAAAAACCCATGGAGGTTATAATAGATACAAAGAAGAACCGATGTTTACTAACCAACAGTACAATAGACCCCGTATCTTACGATGGGTGGGGTCTATTTTTTTTGGCGTAAGGCTGTAATGGGAAAATTGTGGAGTCGGTATTATTGAAAGGTGATTTAAATGTTAAAAGCTTATGGTTGGCTCACTTTTTGTGTAGTCGTATGGGGCAGTAATTTTGTGTTTGGAAAGATCTTAGTTGAGGACTTCTCCCCCGGTCTATTAACTTCACTGAGATTTTTATTTATAGTGTTATGTCTAGTAGGAATAACAGCTTACAAAAAGAATTTTAAGCTGGTGAGTAAATCGGATGTATTCCTAATTTTATTGCTAGGTGTTATTGGTGTGTTTATTAATCAATGGTCCTTTTTTAAAGGGCTGCAAACAGCTGATCCAACAACATCTGCAATCATTTTAGCTATGACTCCTATTTTAACTGGTTTATTAGCGGCAGTTTTTTTAAAGGAAAGATTAACGATCCGTATGTTGATGGGGTCTATTCTAGCGATCATAGGCATTTATTTTGTCGTTGTAAAAGGGGGATCCTCCTCTTTGCATTTTGATAAAGGACTACTGTGGATTGTTGTAACGATGATAACCTTCGCCATTATGATTATTATGACTAGGGTACTCTCACAAAGAATAGATCCACTCACGATTACTTTATATTCGAATCTGGTGGGCTTTATTGTATCGATCCCGTTTGCCTTCTCGCTAGATACACCTTTACGAATGAGCTCGAATATTACGGATTGGGCTCTTCTGATCGGAACAGCTGTTGTTGTACATGGTGTAGCTACACTGGTTTGGAATAACAATATTCGACATGTTGATGCTTCAAAAGCGTCTGTATTATCTAATTTAGAGCCTTTTGTAGCTATGATCATGGGATTGATATTACTGCATAAACCGATCACAGGTGTAGAAATATTAGGGTCTTTGTTCATTCTAGCAGGAGTTATGCTATCTACGTATCAACGAAAAATGCGATATAAGCAAACAATGGGCTGATTTTCTAAGCCTTTGGATGTTCTGAAGTTAATCAAGCAAATAAAACCATTTTATGGTATGTTTTTTTGCGATGGATGTTATAACTTGGGAGCTGCATAAGGATGATAGGGAATACGACAGGGAATGCGACAGACAAAGAACGGACGATATTTGATCATGCTGGAAATACGATTAAGACAGAAGATCGAGAGATTCGAATTCTTGCCAAGTATGAGGAACCGCTGGTTGTCTTGCTAGGAAATGTGCTTAGCGATGAGGAGTGTAATGAGTTAATTGAATATTCTAGGCAACGATTGCAACGTTCAAGAATTGGTGAAGACCATGCGGTCAATCCGATTAGAACGAGCAGTGGTGTGTTCTGTGAGGAGAATGAGACGGTTACAAGAATCGAGAAACGATTCTCTCAAATTATGAATATTCCTATCGAGCATGGTGATGGCTTGCAAGTTCTGCTGTATATCCCTGGCCAAGAGTATCTACCCCATCATGATTTCTTCACACAAACGAGTCGAGCAAGTAGCAATAATCGAATTAGTACGCTCGTGATGTATTTGAATGATGTGGAGGAAGGTGGAGAAACAGCTTTCCCTATGCTTAATTTAACAGTGAGTCCTAACAAAGGTATGGCGGTCTACTTCGAATATTTTTACGATAATCATGAATTAAACGAGTCCACCTTGCATGCAGGTACGCCAGTGATCAAAGGCGAAAAGTGGGTTGCAACGATGTGGATGAGAAGACAAGTCCTTCGCTCATCATAGAGGTATGAACAGATACTAAGTTCCACATGGAGTATCAGTAAAGACACCTTAAAAGGTGTCTTTTTTCGTTTAACGGCAATGTCTACTCCACCAAAACGCCATTAATGAACGTCATAGTTTTATCTTTGAACTCAAGGATAAATTTGTTTGGAAAATCCAGATCGGTTTGAATCTCCGTCCCCAACATTACTTTTTTCCCTACATCATCAAAGGGATTGTGAATCAAGCCTCTAGGGGTATACCTAGTTTCGGAACCGATCACATTATTATTTTCATCGCGGATAAATTTAGTTTTTCCTGAGAACACCAAGTCCTTGCCGTTTTCCAAAGTCAGATGAACCTCCAAATGAGTCTTTGTCTTCTGATAATCGATGGTCAAATCTTTAGAGGACACAGGGAAGCCAATCACAAAAAGTCCAATAAGAGCTGCAGCCAGTATGATTACCGATAAAATGGAAAGGACGATTACCTTTATGTTTTTTGATTTCACCTTTTTAAAATAATTAAGATTGTTAACCTCTTCTTTATCAACAATAGGCACGTTTAGATTTGCTGTTGCGGTCATTTCATGATATGACTGAAGGCAGCTTTCGCAGGTTTGCAGATGTTTTTCAATCTCTTCGTTGCTATGTAAAGAGGTTAGCTTTTCGATATAGGAGGGCAATAAATCCTGAATGATCTCGCATTTCATGAAGATCTTCCTTTCATTAATTTTTGTTTTCCACGGTAAAAGGTAACTCTTGCCCAGGTTTCATCCCTTCCGAGAATTTCGCCAATTTCCCGAAAGCTGAATTCTCCGGTCAAACGCAGATACAATACTTCCTTGGTATTTGGATCAAGTAAATGAAGCTGTTTAAATAACTCCATTTTGTCTTGAGCTAAAATGAACTCAGTTTCTGTTGAATTTGCGTTAGAAAAAGGAGGGTCTTCTAATTCACAAGTCTTCCTTTTGTTCTGCTTGTCCAGTTCCTGATACCACACATGCTTAGCAATCTGACAAAGCCATACATATACTTTGCAGGTTCCATCGTATTTGTGTATGGACTTTATAGCTCTATAAAAGGTTTCTTGGGTGATTTCTTCTGCCAGTAAGTGATTATGACAAAAGCTAAATACGAATTTATATACTTGGGTTGAATATTCCCTGTATAATTCCTCGTTGTCCTGCATCCGTTCACCTCCTCACTTTATATATCCGTAAAAAGCTATAAACGTTACAGCCTTTCTAAAATAATTATGAGTATAACGAAATAACGCCTTGGGTGTGTAGTATGATAAAAATCCTTAAAAATGTAAAAAAAGAAGGACTGCTTTTCCTCTATAATTAGATGAGATCTTATTGTATAAGTTACAAGGGGGCTCATAAATGACAATAAAGGTGAACCGACAGTTAAATGAAGGTCCTAAAATTCAAAAAGAACAAGATATTGTCACGAAAATGATTCGTATATATTGTAAGAAAAAACATCACCATAAGGGGCTTTGCAACGAATGTCAGGATTTAAACGATTATGCTCTGAAGAGGTTAGCTTATTGTAAGTTCGGGGAAGTGAAAACGGCTTGTGCTAAATGCCCTATTCATTGTTATAAACCGGAGTATCGTCAAAGAATAAAAGGGGTTATGCGTTTTTCAGGTCCATGGATGTTACTATATCATCCCATTGAGTCAATTAGGCATATTCCATTACCCAATAAGCTGAGGAAATAAGTAAAAAACGGACATCATTTGATGCCCGTTTTAAGATCTAGCATTTTACGTTCTATTTTCCACTTGGCAATAATTTATTCAATAAGATCGCTGCTAATGAAGCCGCTAGGATAGGTGAGCCCAATAAATATTGCACGAATGAAGGTAAGGAATGCAAGTAGTCGCCAGGAATGAGTACCAAAGCTAACGTGATAATCATCGGTATTGCGATAATATACATTTCTTTCTCGCCAATCGTTACGTTCTTCATCACCTGCACACCATTAATTGCAATGATCCCGCAGACGATAGCGAAGACGCCGCCGATTACAGCGGATGGAATGGAAGAGATCAGAGCAGCTAATTTACCAGAACAACCGAAGAGGACAAACCATCCTCCTACAGCGAGGAAAACCCGGCGGGAGGCAACACCTGTGATGGAGATAATGCCCGCATTGGTAGAATAGCCTGTTACAGGTGTTGAACCGAGTGCAGAAGCAATAAGACAGCCAATCCCCTCACCGATAACCCCTTTATTAATATGTTCGTCTGTTAAAGGTTTATTGATTACGTTGCTGACAGCAAACCAGGTACCTGTTGTTTCAGCTAGCAGTACGAGATAAATAATAACCATGGTGATAATAGCCGAAAAGTTGAACGAGAATCCGAAATCTACAAAAGCGATACGCGGCATGCTAAACCAGTTCGCTTTGCTGATCGCTGAGAAATCTAACACACCCATCAAGTTAGCAGAGATACATCCAACTACTAATGCCATCATGACGGAAATAATTCGGAAGATCGATCCTTTATTACGGAACATAGAACCGAGAATCACGAATAAAAGGAGTGTACCTGCTGAAATAAGGGCTAACAAAACGTTCTGATTGATTGAAGCGCCTGAAGCTCCATAGATATTGTCTCTTATAGCAACAGGTAATAAAGAAAGACCAACTATGAATATGATCGTACCACCTACAATGGGTGGGATAAAGTTCTTAACGATTTTATTAAAGATCCCGACATAGCCCAAAATAATAACTAGAACCGCACCGATTAAGCTGGCACCTAACACGGAACTCCAACCCAGCTCCCCGCCGCCACTAGCGGCATAAATACTGACAATCGCACCAAGCGGAACATAAGATGGACCTTGCGCGATAGGAAGCTTCATACAGAAATAGGTCTGCACAATCGTTGCAAGTCCAGCAGCAATAAAGGTAGATTGAATCAACGCGCTTGACTGATTCGGTTGTAAGCCGATTAACATTGCAATCAGGAAAGGAACTACATAAACGTCCATTGCCAATACATGTTGAAAGCCTAGGATGATGGATTTACCGAAGGAAACTTTTTCATCGGGTAGAACGGTTAATAGTTGTGACTTCAATGGCGCTTGATCTTGTACGTTTGCTTGTGTTTCCACTCAGATGCCCACCTTATATTTTCTAGTTTTATCGATCCTTAACGTGAATGAACCTTTTCACCCTGTACCCAGACTTCACGGATATTCTCAGGTCGAGCTAAATACATCATCTTTTGAAACACGTCCTCTAAATCTTCATTCCCATCAAAAATAGGCAATCTAGCCGAAGGTAATTTCGTATCAATAATTTGAACATCCCATGTATAGCCTTCTAGTATCCGACCGATAGGTAAGCTTAAACTTTTACCACCGCCAGCAGTAGCAAGATAGAAAGCTTCATCAATCTTAATCCGTGATCCTAGTAATCCACGCTCTTGTGCAGGAAGGGAAGGATTAACGCCATCCTCTAGCATTCTTGAAGACATTACAGCTTGTCTTATGTTATCGAAGAGACTAGGTGAAAAACCTCCAGAAATATCAGACCCTAAACCAATCTCTACACCTTTGGAGTGGAAATGAGCGATAGGGATGACACTATTGGCAAAATAAGCGTTTGATATCGGACAATGCGCAATAGCCGTTCCTGTCTCCGCAAATAACTCTACATCGTCTTCTTCTAAAAAATTACAATGTGCCATTACAGATTTATCACGGAGTAGACCGAAATCATGCAAGGCAAAAGCATCGTTCTTCTGGAATCGTTCTTGTACATAACCATGTGCCCAATCACTTTCACTACAGTGCGATTGAATATGAGTATCATATTTAGCGGCTAAGTCTCCTAAACCTTGCAAAGCCTCATTTGTACAGCTTGGAATGAACCTAGGTGTCACTACTGGATAAACGCCTTGCTTAGTAGATTTGGCTAGTTCTTTTACCGCTAGTATAAATTCTTCTGTATCTTTAAGTGCGTTGTCGGTGTCAGTGTCGCGATAGTATTCTGGATTTCCTTGAGGGTCGTCCATGACCACTTTTCCAACGAGTCCGCGTTGCCCTTTATCCGCACATATTTGAGCTAATAGTAAACTGGCTTCTTTATGCACCGTTGCAAAATAAAGGGCTGTAGTAGTTCCGTTCGCGAGTAAAGTATCAACCACATCATCGTAGACCTTTTTAGCAAAATCCAAGTCCGAAAACTTAGACTCCAGTGGGAAGGTGTACGTATTTAACCAATCATAAAGTGGAATATCTAATGCAGTTCCAGATTGAGCCCACTGCGGGGCGTGAACATGCAAGTCGATAAAGCCAGGCAAAAAATACTGACCTTCAGCTAATCGATGGAAGTTGTCTTGGCCTTGATAAGTAGCTAGTAAAGTTTGATAGTCGGGTTCTTCTGGTGAAACGATCTTTTCTATCATTCCATCTGTATTAATGCAGTAGAGATGGTCTTTTAAAATTTGAATTTCCTTTGGTGATTTGCTTGAAAATGAAGTACCTAGGAATATTTGCATATATTCAGTCATGATTTCCGCCTTAATGTTCGTCTTTTGGTGTTCGTTTGTTATTATAATCCGTAAAAAATGATAAGTCTATACCTAAAGTCGAACGAATAAAGGGGTTGGGTGCTGAATTATGCTCTGATTAGATCATAATTGTTAGCTTTACGTAAAATGTATGCGGTTACTTACTTATGCTATAATACATATAGATAAATTAGGTTAAGCGCTTAAGAAAAATGGATTAGGAGTGTTACTGAAATGAGAAGATATAACTTTTGGCGTCCGATCATGCTAATTATTGTCGCGTTGCTTACGAGAAGCCTGGTGACTAACGTATGTATTTTGTTTGGTATGCAGACTGAAGTAGCGAGTAGTATAGGTACGCTGGGCATGGTCATAGCCGGTTTAGTGATGTATAATCGCATGAACATTCGCCGTCGAAAATAACGAACAGATTTCTAGAATCCTATTTATCCGGTTGAAATTATGCCCTAATTCCATTATAGATATCGGTGACTAAGAGTAAGACTGGGGAATTTTTCTCGGTCTTATTTTTTTTGTTTTGTACAAAATAGAGTTAAGCGATCAAGCATAACCTTATCGAAAAAAGTGTCTCTATATTTTTTTATGATATTTAAAATACGACAAAGTAAAAGCAAAAAAATAAAATTTTGGGAGTGGAAAAATGGTATTATCCATGGAATGTGATTATTCATCAAAAGTTTATTTAGAAAAACTCAATGCCTATTGGCGTGCTACGAACTATGTTTCCGTAGGTCAACTGTATTTAAAAGATAACCCGTTGTTAAAGGAGCCAATGAAGGATGCAGATTTAAAGATTAAGCCCATCGGACACTGGGGCACTATTCCTGGCCAAAACTTTATTTATGCCCATTTGAATCGTGTAATTACTAAATATGATTTGAACATGTTCTACATTGAAGGTCCTGGTCACGGTGGTCAGGTTATGGTTTCAAATTCCTATCTGGATGGTAGTTACACGGAAATTTATCCTGAAATTACGCAAGATATCACAGGTATGAAGAAATTGTTCAAACAATTCTCATTCCCAGGTGGGATTGCTTCACATGCCGCTCCTGAAACACCTGGTTCTATTCATGAGGGCGGTGAATTAGGTTATTCTCTTTCTCATGGTGTCGGTGCCATACTGGATAATCCCGATTTGATATCGGCTGTTGTGATTGGCGATGGCGAGGCTGAAACTGGACCACTAGCTACTTCATGGTTCTCCAACAGATTCATCAACCCAGTTACCGATGGTGCGGTCCTGCCGATCTTGCACTTGAATGGATTCAAAATCAGTAACCCAACAATCTTATCTCGTCAATCGAAAGAAGAAATTACCGCCTACTTTAAAGGTATGGGGTGGCAACCATTCTTTATTGAAGGTGAAGATCCTGATCTAATGCATCCAGAAATGGCCAAGGTGCTCGATACTATCGTCGAAAGAATTGAAGAGATTCAAAAAAATGCGCGTGAGAACAATAATCTTACTCGTCCGGTCTGGCCAATGCTGGTCTTCCGCTCTCCTAAGGGTTGGACAGGTCCAGAGCAATGGGAAGGTGTGCCCATTAAAAATTCGTTCCGTGCCCATCAGGTGCCAATTCCGGTTGACCAAAAAAATATGAAATACGCGCCAGCGTTGCTGGAGTGGCTGAACAGCTATAGACCGGAAGAGTTATTCGACGACAATGGCCGTTTGAAAGCTGAAATTGCAGAGATCCTGCCTTCAGGAGACAGCCGTATGGCTATGAATCCTGTAACTAACGCCGGCAACCTGATTAAAGACCTGCATTTGCCAGATTACCGCAACTTTACGCTTGACAATTCCGTACCAGGTCAAGTTATTGCACAAGATATGTCCGTTCTGGGTAAATACCTGAAGGAAGTTATTTCTCTTAACGAAGGAAATCGCAATTTCAGAATTTTCGGACCGGATGAAACGATGTCTAATCGTCTGGGACCTATCTTTGAAGTAACCAAACGGCAATGGCTGGATCAAATTAAGGAACCAAATGATGAATTTCTCTCATCTTATGGACGTGTTATCGATTCTCAATTGTCCGAGCATCAGGCAGAGGGTTTTCTTGAAGGGTATGTGTTGACTGGCCGTCATGGTTTCTTTGCAAGTTATGAAGCTTTCTTGCGAGTAGTCGATTCTATGATTACTCAACATTTCAAATGGCTGCGTAAGGCAAAGGATCAAAGCTGGCGTGCAGATATCCCATCCTTAAATGTGGTGGCAACTTCAACCGTATTCCAACAAGACCACAATGGTTACACTCACCAAGATCCAGGGATATTAGGTCACTTAGCTGACAAGAAGTCTGAATTTATCCGTGAGTATTTACCTGCGGATGCGAACTCCTTGCTGGCTGTCTTTGATACTGTCTTAAACGACCGTCAAAAAATAAACCTAATCGTTACGTCCAAACAACCGCGACTACAGTGGTTTAGTGCTGACGAAGCACAAGAATTGGTTGGAAAAGGCCTGAAGATTATTGATTGGGCAAGCACCGATCAAGGTGGAGAGCCGGATGTTGTCATTGCTTCTGCAGGTACAGAACCAACAATTGAAAGCTTGGCAGCAATCTCCATACTGCACGAGAAACTGCCTAAACTTAAGATTCGATATATCAACGTGGTGGACTTATTAAAACTGAGAAGTCGAAAACAGGATCCTCGTGGCTTATCTGACGAAGAGTTTGATCAGTTTTTTACAAAAGACAAACCTGTTATCTTCGCTTTCCACGGTTATGAAGGTCTGATTAGAGACTTTTTCTTTGAGCGTCATAACCATAACCTGCATGTACATGGATACCGTGAGAATGGGGACATTACAACTCCATTCGATATGCGTGTATTGAATCAGATGGATCGCTTTGACCTGACGAAGGAGACTATTCTCAGCTTGCCTGATGCGGATGAACATAAGACCATCTTGGATGAAATGGATGCGATCCTTAAGAAACATCATCAATACATTCGTGAAGAGGGAAATGATTTACCAGAAATAGAGAACTGGGTGTGGAAGCCACTGAAATAAAAACATGGTGTAACGGGTGTAGTGAAGTAAAAGACATCTTAGGGTGTCTTTTACTTTTTATGATAATTTTTACCTTTGACAGAATGAATGCGATTTCATATGATATATGTAACCGGTTACCTAGATTTCGACAATCATAAAATCACATATACTTGTCGCATCTTAAAGAGGAATCATATTTTTTTTAAGAATGTGGAACCGGTTCCACATACCTCAACAGGAGTCTCATCCGTCATTATTTCTCCAAACGAGCAAGAAGCAGAAATGCTTATGAAGTCCCCTGGTTTTCGCGAAGAGTACAAAGAAAAGCTAATTGTCACAAACGGAAAAAATGGAATTATTATTACAAAAATGGAGAAAATATTTTCATCAAAGCGCCAGAGGTTCAAACAGTAGATACCATGGGTGCAGGGTCGGTGTTCAAGGAGGGATGCCTTTATTAAAAGAGCTGAAACAATTCATGGGCTGAGGGTATACTAGGAGGCGATTCTTGAATGCTAAGAAAAGAACCAAACGCATTAACACCACAGATGTATGCTGAGCTTCGCCGAAAAGTAGATTTTCAAGAATATTCATTAGAAGATGTCGCACAGGCCTTAGAAAAGACGCTATTTTCAGTTGTTATATTCGATGATCATAAACCAATTGGTATTGGTCGAATTGTCGGTGACGATAGAATTGTGTTCTTCATTAAGGATGTAGTAGTTGATCCTGAATACCAGAAGCAATCAATTGGTTATACTATCATGCATTCCTTAATGAATTACATTCAGGAAAAAGCGTGCGAGAACGCATATATAGGTTTAATGGCTACGCCGAATACAGAGAAATTCTACGAGAAATTCGGATTTATTCAACGTCCTAATCAGGATTTTGGCCACGGAATGGTTAAATTTGTAGATAAATCATATAAAATTGATAACCCGATGGAGGATAAATAATATGTTAAAAAGACCGATTATTATTGATACAGATCCTGGGATTGATGACGCAGTAGCTATAGCTATTGCTTTGTATAGTGAAGAACTTGATGTCAAGCTAATCACAACTGTAGCAGGGAATGTGGGTGTAGACAAAGTAACAAACAATGCATTAAAGCTGCTGAAATATTTTAAAAAGGAAGTTCCCGTTGCCATGGGTGCGGCTGCCCCGCTGATTAGAACACCTCAAGATGCGAGTAATGTGCATGGTGTTAGCGGAATGGAAGGTTTTGATTTTGAAGAACCTACAAATGATCTTTTGCTTGAAGAGAATGCAGTTAATGCCATGTATAAGGTGATTAAAGAAAGTACTACCCCGATTACGCTTGTTCCGATTGGACCGCTTACGAATATTGCATTATTGTTGAAAATTTATCCCGAGGTAAAAAATAACATTCAAGATATCGTTCTAATGGGGGGATCAGCCTCCAGAGGAAATATGGGGGTAATGTCTGAATTTAATATTCATGTGGATCCGGAAGCTGCAAAAATTGTGTTTGATAGTGGACTTCCGATTGTTATGGCTGGTTTAGACGTTGGATGGAAAGCGCTTGTATTACCAGAAGACTCTGCCCAATTAGAAAACATGAACGATGTTGGGAAAATGATTCACAGCCTCTTTCAGCGGTACCGTGGCGGCAGCATGAAGACCGGATTAAAAATGTATGATAGCTGTGCCATTGCCTATTTGTTAAAACCAGAAATGTTTGAAACGGTTGAGACTCACGTGGATATCGAACTGAACGGCAGTATGACAGCAGGAACTACAATCGTTGATTTGAAAGGATATTTAGGTAGACCTAATAATGCCAAAGTGTGTCTTGATATCGATCAGCAATTATTTCGAGAATGGCTATTAGATAGCTTGAGAAAGTGCAACTAACGAACTAACACCAACTAAATGGGGGACAGCGCGATGGACATAATCATGTACGGCTCTGCGATTCTGGCGATTGTTATTATTGTATATATGTTAATAAAGCAGATGGATATTAAGATTACACTATTCTTCATTGGTATTGTTCTAATGTTCATTGGAATACTAATGGGTAATGGAATAAGTGCTAAAGGGTTTGAATCTTCGGGTGCTGTATGGTTAGATCCATTGGTAGCCATAGCGGACCAGTTTAAATCGTCACTCACATCTGCTGGTTTTATCATTCTTATTCTTGGTGGATATACAGCATACATGTCCTATATTAATGCGAATGATGTGACCGTCAATGTATTAACGAAACCACTAGGTAAAATTAAATCGGTATATATTCTTGTGCCAGTAGTCTTTTTGCTAGGAAATTTGTTGTCTCTTGTAATACCTAGTGCCTCAAACCTGGCTATAATCTTACTTGCAACATTATTCCCTGTGTTGAAAAAAGCTGGAATGTCAACGTTATCCGCAGCTGCGATTATTGCTACATCTGCGACCATCGTACCAACGCCAATGGGCGGGGATAACGTGGCAATTGCAACTGAATTAGCACAATATGCTGAGTATGCAGGTTTGACCGTAACAGATTATGTATTCCGTTACCACGCGTTAGTCTCCATCCCTACATTATTAGTAATGGCTGTTGTACATTATTTCTGGCAAAAACGTATGGATAAAAAGATGGGCGTCGACACAGAACACGCAGAAGTTGAACTAAAGGATGTTAAGCTAGTGGAAGGTGGAAAGCTGTTTACAACGGTTTACGCTTTGTTGCCAGTGCTTCCTATCCTGTTCTTGATCGTAGTATTTATACTTCAATCTGCATCTAGTATGACTATTAATATAAGCGTTGAGGTAGTTGCCTTATTATCTTTCGCTATTGCGATTGTTTGTGAATTAATCCGTAAAAGGAATGCAAAGCAAGTGTTAGATGGTACAGAGCATTTCTTTAAAGGCATGGGCAGCGCGGTTCCAATTGTTGTTCTGCTGGTTGCGGCTTCTGTATTCGTTACTGGATTGAAATCAATTGGACTTATTGAATCCTTGGAAACAGCGATGACTGGTATTCACGGTTCCAGCCTTGGATTTATTCTTCCACTCATTCTCGTTGCCTTGACTGCTCTAATCGTTATTTTGAGCGGTAGCGGTACGGCGCTCTTCTATTCGATGATTCCTTTATTGGTTCCTCTTGCTAACGCTGCGGGTATTAACCCGATTGCAGTTACAGTGCCAATGGGTCTTGCAGGTAACCTGTTTAGAGCAGTTTCTCCAGTCGCGGCCGTTGTTCTTATTGTTGCTGGCTCCGTTAAGAAGAATCCGATTGAGATTGTAAAACGCACATCTGTGCCAATGCTTGTGGGTGTAGTCTTTATGTTCATCCTGTCCATGATCGTATTTTTATAACTAGGATATCCAGCGTAGCATAGCTGCTGTTCTGGCTCCATTAAGTATTCAGAAGGGGATGTACCATAGCCAATGTTCATGGCTATTAGGACATCCCCTTTCGCTATTTCTTAGACCTTTTATCCCTATACTTCCAGAAATTGTGGTAATATATTACAATTAGATCATTACCATATGGGAGGTATGTGAGTGAAGCATAAATGGATGAACTCGCCGTACACCTTTGCTTTAGGGATGTTTGCGATGATGGTTCCCAGTCAGGCTTTTAGTTCTTTTTACTTTTATTTTTATGTGGAGAAATTGGGCTTGGGCATTGGACTTGCTACACTGGCCAGAACAATCTTTCTGATCTGGGATGCGGTGAATAATCCGCTGTTTGGATACTGGTCAGACCGCACAAATACCCGCTATGGTCGGCGTAGACCCTGGGTGTTCGGCTCGATTCCGTTATTTATGCTGGCGTTTGTGCTGGTGTTCTCTCCACCCGGCGGATTATCTGAGAATGGACTCTTCACTTGGTTTCTAGTGACGCTTATTTTTTATGAGGCTGTGGCTACGGTCTTGTGGGTGAACTATGGCGCACTGCTTCCGGAGCTCTTCCGTGGAGATCGTATTCGGGCGAAAGCCTCTGCGATTCAGCAAGGGTATCAAGTGGTTGCTCTGTTAATTGGTACGGCTTTAACGCCCATCCTATTTGCAGCGATTAACTTCTCTAATATGGCTATTGTGTATGCCTGTGTCTTCGGCGTGTTTATGTTTTTATGTATGATGAATGTCCAAGAGAAGAAAGAGACTACTAAGACCGAACCTTTAAAGCTCATTCCGGCTTTTCGGGAGACGATTCGGAATAAGAAGTTCTGGGTGTTTAATATTTCGAACTCTTTTGCCCAAACGGTTAACGGACTTGTAAGCTCGATGATTCCTTTTTATGCAAAATATGTACTACATATCTCAGAAGCACAGGTGTCTATCATGCTCGCAGCTGTCTTTGTCTCGGTCATTCCGCTAGTGTTTGTGTGGTACTGGATCATTCGTAAGATGGATGGGGTCAAGGCATGGCGGCTATCGCTTATCCTATATGCTTTATCTGTCATTCCGCTATGGTTCGGTTATGATCTCGTAAGTGGTGTGGCCGCTGGCATTGTTGTCGGTTTCGGATTAGCAGGATTTCTAGTAACCCCAGCGATCGTAGGTGGCAAAATTATCGATGAGGATGCAGAGAAGACCGGTCTGAGAAGAGAAGGTATCTATACTGCGGTAAGCGGATTCATCACTCGTTCAAGCGGATTAATCTCGGCGTTGGCCTTTTTTATAGTAGGAATGATCTTTGGTTATAAGGGTGGCGATGACCCAGGGTCTGATCCAGAAGCAACGTTCCGGTATTTAATAAGTGTAGTGCCGTTATGTCTACTAGCCATATCTGTTATCATATCTTTTACTATTAAATTTACATTTACGGGGCAATTGAGAGGTGATGCTGACTATGAGCAAAAGATTAATCATCAATTGTGATGATTTTGGGCAAAGCCCTGCCATGAATCAGGCAATTATGCATCTATTAGAAGAGGGAAAAGTATCTTCAGCGACGATAATGGCGGTGGCCCCTGGATTCGAGGAGGCAGCTAGATGGTGTAGCCGTAGGCAACAACGAAATGTGGGCCTTCATTTGACGATGACTAGTGAGTTTGAGGCTTTACGCTGGAGCAGTCTGACGGGGGACTCTTCACTACATGACGATGGCCGGCATCAATATAAGACGGTAAAAGAGTTTGAGCAGGGGGCACAGACAAAAGCTGTGCTGAAGGAGATTGTTGCGCAGTATGAGAGAGTGAAACAATCCGGAATAGTGATTAGTCATGTAGACAACCATATGGGAAGTTTATATGGCATGGAAACGGGACGCAGCTTGCTCCCGCAGACGTTGTGGAGAATTTCGCGCTGGGGATTGCCATCACGATTCTTTCGATACATCCATCCAGAGGATCCTCTTCTGGGATCGCTGAAAAATATTGAACGTCCTGTTGCACTTGGATCCGGGCTGGCCGATACACTTGGAGTCCCGATTCCTGATTACTTGTTGTCGCATCCTTTTGGTGTGGAAGAGGGTGAGACGTACGATCGTTTCAAACAATCCATTATCGCCAAGATGTATTCGCTACCTGATGGTGTTAGTGAAACCTATATTCATCCCGGAATCGACGATCCGTGGATGCTTGCAAATATACCACATTGGGAGAAGCGAGTCTGGGAATACCGTCTACCCTTTGATGATGATTTTACCTATGCGATTCGTGATGCTAGTGTTGAATTAACGGACTATCGCTATGTACAGGAGCATTTAAAGCGCCCACGGGTAAAATCTGCGGGGAGACTTTTGAAGAAACTGATAAGTTCATGAGAGAAAATAAAAGACACCTTGAGGGGTGTCTTTTGACTATCCCATTAAACCCTTTAGTCCATTCAAGAATGGGGAAATAGACTTAATCATATTGTAGCCCATTTTCACAACCGGCATTGTTCTTTGGATCATCCCTACGAAGCCCATAATTCTACCGAATCCTGAAGCGCCTGAACTTGCAGCCTCGGTAGCGCCAGCAGCCCCTCCTCCCATTCCGAAAAGTGAGCCGAATAATGGCATGAGTCCTGATACGTTCGCTTTCCGGGAGCGGGAAGAAGAGTGTTTTTTTGATTTTTTGTTTTTATTTTTATTTTTACGTGGTTTGGAGAGGGTCAATCCATCCTTATCGAGGCCAGTTATCCATCCTACATACGTACGTCCATCATGAAGCGTAACGCATACAGGTCTACCCTTGAGCTGTTCAGCTCGCTTGCGAATTTTTGCTCTGTTTGACATTTGTGGATCACCTCATTGGTCTATTTAATTCTATATTACTCAGATATTCCGGTGTTGCTTGTGCGGGTTCATCATTAATATGAAAAGAAAGTCCAAAAAATGGATGATAAAGCGGTATACATAAATATCCATCTCAAAGGTCTTTTCTTATAGTCAAAGCACCAGATGCTGATAGATCGAATGAATGAACTGAGCTACAGCCCCAAGTATCTCTCGTGAAAGTCCATTGCATTTATAAAGGTGTTCTTCCGCTTATAAGATTCGAATACCCATTAGTGAAGGAGGTGGAAGGATGTTATCTGCATGGATTGGGAGTATTACTTTTGCGGGAGCGGCGATTCTTTACATATTACTGTCTTTAGGATTACCTTATGGTGAATTTGCAATGGGGGGCAATCATAGAATCATGCCCTCACAGATGAGGATTGCGTGTGCGATCTCAGTTGTTATACAACTGATTGCAATCTTTTACTTGTTGCAGGCAGGCAACGTGATTTCTATTGGATTACCTTTTGATAGAGGCGTATGTTACTTTTTTACAGTCTATCTAATTCTCAATACCGTAATGAATATATTATCGAAGAGTAAAAAAGAAAGACTTGTGATGACACCTTTGTCTTTAATCACGGCAATTTGCTTTGGGTTTACTGCCATCATGAGTGGGTCTTGAGAGATTTATTATCAGATAAAGATTCGACGTGTTTTGATCTTATGTATGCGCTTTCTTAGGACGCATCTGTATAAGGTGTGTTTTTTTGTATGTCTAGAGACTCTTGATCTAATAAAATAACAATGTGACCTAGGTCTTTCTTCACACGTTAATATATTTGACACGAATTTATATTAATTTTACAATCCTATACTTTTTCGTCATGTTTGTGTGATATAATATCACCGAAATTATGTAAAAAATACTAGGGGGAATAAATCTTTATGGGATGGAAGACACGATGGAACAAGCCTCTCGCTTCTGTACTAGCAACTGCAGTGCTTTCAGCACAGGTACTAGGTGGAGTCGTTTTGGGTACGGTTTGGAGTCCGGACAAAGTAGCTGCTGCTCCTGCTACACCTGCTTCTGGAGCCAAGGTTGAGCTCCGTTTGATGAGCACAACGGATGTGCACACTAATGTGTATGGTTGGGATTATTTTAAGGGTGCACCATCTGTAACCGTCGGTCTTGACCGCACAGCAAGTCTGGTGAAACAAGCGAGAGCCGAAAAACCCAACAACCTCCTGCTTGACAATGGGGACTTGATTCAAGGAACCCCGCTGGGTACGTACGTGGCGAAGAAATCAGAACTGAAAGATCCGAATGAGATTCATCCGATGATTGCGGCTATGAATGTTATGAAATATGATGCTGCGACTTTTGGCAATCATGAATTCAATTATGGTTTGCAATTTTTAGATCGTACTATAAATGGTAGCGATGGCAAGAAGAAGTCAACTACCGGTGCAAATTTTGATTATGTGAATGCGAACATATATAAAATGGATGGCACGAATGCCTTTGATCCTTTTGTTATCATACCTAAAACAATAAAAGACAGTAATGGTACAGAACAAACGATTCAAGTTGGACTGATCGGCCTGGTTACTCCACAGATCATGGAATGGGATAAGGTTAATCTGGAGAACGAAGTCACCGTTAAAGATATTGCCGCAACGGCTGCGGAGTTTATTCCAGAAATGAAAGCTGAAGGAGCAGATGTCATTGTCGCTATGGCTCATACTGGCTTTGATATTAATGCTGTTATAGGTGATGGTTCTGAGAATGACATTAACGCCTTGAGTAAGGTTCCGGGTATCGATGCGATCACATTCTCACATACCCATAAGGTATTCCCAACGGGAAATGACAGCACACTGGATGCTTTGTTCAAAGATCCGGACACTAAAAAGCCTTACGATAACGATAAGGCTGTGATCGATAATGTGAATGGTCACATTAATGGTACGCCTGCTGTACAAGCTGGCTACGGCGGTGCTTATTTAGGTCTAATTGATCTGGATATTGTATACGGTGATAAAGGCTGGGAAGTAGATAAGAAAAGCTCAAAAGCTTCAACTCGTTCTATCTATAAGACAGAGAATAAAGTGAATTATCCAACGGTCGAACCTGATCCAGCTGTAGATGATGCTGCTGCGGCAGCGCATAACGCTACTATTGTTTATACTGAACAGAAGCTGGGTGTGACAACGGCTCCAATGAACAGTTATTTTGCAATGGTTCAGGATGATCCTACGGTTCAGCTCGTAACGTATGCACAGAAGTGGTATGTTCAGAAGTATATTGATGTCAATGTTCCTCAATATAAGGACCTACCGATTCTGAGTGTCGGCGCTCCATTTAAAGCAGGACGTAACGGCCCAGAAGAATACACTAGTATTGATGAAGGCAACTTGACTATCCGTAGCGCAAGCGACCTCTATCTATACGATAACACGCTCAAAGCGATCAAGGTTAAGGGTTCTGTTGTTAAAGAGTGGTTGGAAATGAGCGCGGGTGCATTTAACCGCATCAAACTTGGAATCTCGACTCCGCAGTCTCTGTTGAATCCGGAATTCCAAGTCTTTAATTTTGATGTGATTGATGGGGTCCAATATAAAATTGATGTAACGAAAAACGCGAAGTACAATCCGGATGGCTCCATTAATGATGCTTCATCGAGTCGTGTGACGGAAGTGACTTACAATGATCAGCCTTTAGATCTTGATCAGGATTTCATTGTTGTCACTAACAATTACCGTGCAAGCGGTGGTGGTAACTTCCCGGGCGTTAAAGGCTCAGAGTTGGTAGTGGACTCTCAAGATGAGAATCGTCAGGTCTTGATGGACTATATCAGTGAAGCTGGAACGATTGATCCTACTGCTGATGGCAACTGGTCATTGGCACCTATTAAGGGTAGTGTGAAAGTAACGTTCACTACAACGCCTAAAGCAGCAAGTGTACTTCCGGCGAACATATACGATATGGGTCAGCAAAATGATAAAGGCTTCGGAATTTTCGAACTGGATCTAAGTGTGAAAACTCCTGCGCCAACTGCAGATGTTGAAGTTCACCTTATTGGAATCAATGACTTCCATGGTCAACTAGACACAGTTTCTACAGTGAGCAATAAGTCTGTAGGCACAGCAGCTTACCTCGCGACTTACTTGAAACAGGCTCGTGCAAAGTACGAGAACTCCTTGCTCTTCCATAACGGTGACTCCGTAGGAGCATCGGCACCTGTATCCTCGCTTGAGCGCGATGAGCCGACTCATGCTTGGATGAATATGATGAAATTTGATGTAGGTTCCTTGGGTAACCATGAGTTCGACCAAGGTGTTGATGCGCTAATGACACAGCTTTATGGTGGTGCTGATCCAAAGAACAAAAAAATTATCCATGCTGGATCTGATTTTGATTATGTGAATGCCAATGCAGTGTATGCCAAAAACGGCGAACCCATTATCAATCCTTATGTAATCAAAGAAGTCGGTGGTGTGAAGATCGGGTTTATAGGTCTTGTAACCAAATCTACACCAAGTAAAGTTGCACCTTCCGGTACAGTTGGGGTACAGTTCCTCTCGGCTGATAAAGAAGTAGCGGCTGTTGAGAGATATGCCAAAGAGCTGCAAGAGAAGGGCGTAGAAACAATCATCGTGCTTGCACATGATCCAGCCTCTACTAAAGATGGAGTAACTACAGGCGAAGCGGCTGATCTGGCCAATGCGCTCCCTGCGAACTCCCCTGTTGACGTTATCGTTGCTGGTGATAACCATGCACTGGCAAACGGAACGGTAAACGGCAAGTTGATTGTACAGGCGTACTCTTACGGTACAGCATTTGAAGATATCAAATTGGTCATTGACCATAAAACAGGAGATGTGAAGAGTAAGTCTGCTGTGGTAACTTCCACCTTCCATGACGGTGTAACACCAGATCCGGAAAGTGTGGCACTGGTAAATGCTTACCTTGAGAAGCATCCTGAGCTTACCCAACCAGTGGGTACAACTGATGGAACCGTAACTCGTACGGATGCTTATACCAAAGAAGCTGCCCTCGGTAACCTAATTGCTGATTCTATGCGTACTGCTGATTTTGGTGATGGCGCAAAGGCTGCTGATTTTGCCTTTATGAATCCGGGTGGTATCCGTGCGGATCTTCCGAAGGGTGATGTAACCTTTGGCGATTTGGCTAAAGTTCAGCCGTTCGGCAACACACTTGTGAAGCTGACACTAACTGGAGATCAGATCAAAACGTTGCTTCAGCAGCAATGGGGCGTGAAAGCTGACAAATCACCAGATATCAAAACATTGCAAATTTCTGGACTGAAATATACAGCGAATATGTATCTTCCAGTAGAGGATCGCGTAGCCAATCTTACGCTGACTAACGGAACACCAATTAATCCTAAGCAGGAATATACGGCAGTCGTGAATAACTTTATGGCTGCTGGTGGGGATAACTACAAGGTTCTGACTGAAGGTAAGAATTCATTGGCTGGTCCGATTGATTTGGATGTATTCTACGATTACATTGTGAAGACGTTTGATCGCAAAGAGATCAAGGCAGCCATTGAAGGTCGTATTACGAACAAAGAGAAGGCTGATACGGGATCGGGCAGTGGCGATGGTGGTTCTAATGTTGTAACTCCAACACCTACTCCAACCGTGAAACCAACAGCAACACCAGCACCAACAGCAACACCAGCACCAACTACTGCCCCAGCAGCAAGCTTCAAAGATCTGGGTAAGGTAGTCTGGGCGCAAGAAGCTATTCAAGCATTGGCTGCTAAGGGCATTATAAAAGGATTGGATGCAAATACTTTTGCACCAACCAAAACAGTGACTAGAGCAGAATTTATTACAATGCTGGTACGCGCACTGAATCTGACGGGTTCGGCAACAACCAGTTCATTCAGCGATGTTAAGCAAGGAGTTTGGTACACGGATTCTATCGCCCTTGCGGTGAAGGCCGGACTTGTACAAGGCTCTGGAAATGGTAAATTTGAACCGGGTCGTGAAGTGACTCGTGAAGAAATGGCTATTATGATTGCTAATGCATTGAAAGATAAGCTACAGCCGATTGATAAGAATGCAGCGCTGGGCAAGTTTGCAGACAAGTCCAGTATTGCTCCTTACGCACAGGACGCTATAGCACAACTGACCCAATTGGGAATTGTTAATGGTGTTGAGGGTGGCAAATTTGCACCTAAGGGCATAGCTAATCGCGCTCAAGCGGCAGTCATTATCTACCGTATGCTTGAACAAGCTTCATAATCCGATAGTTCTTCTAAAAAGTGTATCGATGATCCCTAATAGGGACTCGGTACACTTTTTCTTTTTGCATTAGGTATTGCCCTTTGCGCTAATATATGATAATTTAGTTCTGCACTGCATGATTCTTTTATATTTTGTGCGGTCGTGGCGGAATTGGCAGACGCGCACGGTTCAGGTCCGTGTGGGTTAATCCCCGTGGAGGTTCGAGTCCTCTCGACCGCATACCTAAGTGCTTATAAATTAGCTGTACTTTTGAATTGCTCTTCAACCTGAAGAGCCTTTTTCTATTTATAAGGATATTTCAGATCTGGATAACTCTAATGTAAAAGAAGTGAAGCGAAGATGGAACCTAATGTAAATGTCAATACGAAGCGAAGTGTGCGGTTTCTTGAAAAATATTTTTCAGGAGAATCGTTAGATTATCGCCATATGATTGCTTTATTTATCCCTATTCTGGTAGATCAAGCCTTTATAGTGGGGCTAAATCTAGTGAATACGGCTATGATCAGTTCGTCTGGTGTGGCGGCTATCAGTGCGGTGAACATGATTGATTCTCTTAATCTTTTTCTCATTAGTGTGTTTATCGCGGTATCAACAGGTGGTACGGTTGTCGTAGCGCAGTATAAAGGAAGCGGTAATAGTCTTATGGTATCAAAAGCTACCGCAGGCGCCACTTCATCGGTTTCCCTTATGGCTTTTGTTATTGGTATGTTTGGTATTCTTTTTCATAATCCGCTGTTGAACTTACTATTTGGAGCAGCTTCACCCGAGGTAATGCACAACGCCCGAATCTATTTGATTGGGAGCTGTATCTCCTATCTTGGAATAGCTGTGGTAGAGGCAGTGTGTGGTGCTCTTCGGGGAATCGGAAGGACGAGAGCCTCGCTTGCGCTATCGCTCATTATGAATTTAGTTTACGTCCTCTTGAATCTCGTATTTATTAACCTTTTGCATATGGGTGTTCTAGGAATGACCATTTCTATAAATATAGCTCGATATTTGGGCGCGATATGCGCTCTGTATTATCTGTTCCGGATGGACAATGAACTGCATATTCGAATTCGTGACTTACTGGTGGTTCAATTCTCCATGCTCAAAAAAATAATGTTCATCGGTATGCCGTTTGCGGCGGAGCAGATGTTCTTTAATGGTGGTAAGATTCTGACGCAAGTCTTTATCGTCAGTCTCGGTACTTACGCGCTTGCTACAAATGCTATCGCCTCTTCCTTTGCGGGGATTATGCAAATTCCGGGCAATGCGCTGTCTTTAACGATTATTACAGTGGTCGGACAATGTATGGGAAGCAATAATGTTAAGGATGCTCGGAAATTTATTAAATCGTTTCTCGTAGCATCTTCCCTTTCCTTTGTGGTGATGGGATTGTTAGTTATGCCTTTCTTCCATCCGCTAGTGTCGATGTTTCATCCACCTGCGGAGATTGTGAGGGATATTTTCATAATTGTACTTATCAATACAATCGTACAAATACCGTTGTGGTCTGTTAGTTTCATAACACCGTCAGCGCTTAGAGCGGCGGGTGATTCCAAGTTCACATCCATGGTGTCTATGTTAAGTATGTGGTTGTTCCGTGTAGTACTCGGATACATCTTAGGTATTGTTTTCGATTTCGGTCTACTTGGGGTTTGGTTAGCTATGAACTGTGAGTGGGGAATTAGAGGATTCATATTTCTACGGCGCTTCATGGGTAAGAAGTGGGTTCAGCATCGTGTTATATAGTAAAAGTAAAAGACACCCCATGTGGGTGTCTTTTTGTTTGCCATGCATGTAGTATTATTCTTTGATCTGTGAGAACAAATCATTCAAAGCTTCACTCATTGTAGGGTGAGTAAAGATATGATCTCTCAAAAAGGTAAAATCTTGCCCTGTTTGTATTGCCATGCTCACGATATTAATCACTTCGCTAGATTCCGCACAGAACAATGTAGCTCCTAGGATTTTATTGGTTTTTGCATCCACAATTGCTTTTAGGAAGCCCTCGGTTTCGTTAATTAAGCGAGCACGTGGAATAGCTGCTGCAGGCAACTTAGCGACTTTAATTTCAAGTCCTTGTTCGACGGCTGCTTCTTCACTTATTCCTACTCTGGATAGTGGGGGATCAATAAATACACTGTATGGAACAACGTCACGGTCATTTGTGGTATGGGAATGATCGCCGAAGAGATCATTTCGTACAATTCTATAATCATCTAATGAGATGTAGGTAAACTGTAATCCGCCTTTGACATCTCCGAGGGCCCATATATGGGAAACGGTGGTTTTTAAGGAAGGGTCTACCTTAATAGCACCCCGATCTGTAACTTCTACACCGGCTGCTTCTAAATTTAATCCCTCAATGTTTGGTTTTCTACCTGTCGCAACCAGAACAGCATCGACTTTCAATTCTTGAATAGCACCATCTATCGAAAAGGAGATAACTGCTCCATCTTTAACATCCTTCAGTCCTATAACCTTTGCATTCAGTTTGACCTCAATGTTCTTCTTGGTAAAGGTTTGGAGGACGGCGTCCGCGACATCGCGGTCTTCTTTAGGAATGAATTTCGAGGAACCCTCCAGCACCGTAACCTGTGAGCCGAATTGACTGTAGATCGAAGCGAATTCCAATCCAATATAACCACCACCAATGATGGCTAGTTTAGTTGGGAGCTCCTTAAGATCCATAATGGATGTGCTGGTATATACGAACTTACTATCTTGTATCCCATCAATAGTAGGAATGATGGTTTCAGCGCCCGTATTAATGAAGATTTTATCGGCGGTTAAGATTTTCGTCTCACCGGCATCCTTTACTTGGACTTCGTGATCCGATAAGAAGGAAGCTTCACCATTGATAACTTCTATATTCTCGTTCTGATTTAGATTATCGTAATTTTTTTGGCGTAGACTTGAAATAAGTTGATCCTTATTATGGACCGCTTCTATATAATCTTCCCCTTGATGGGCTTGATAAGCTAAGGATTTCGTAGGGATACAGGCGATGTTAATGCAAGTTCCACCGTACATTTGCTTAGAGCGTTCAATCACGGCTACTTTCCATTTTCGATTAGCTAGTTCTGTGGCAAGGGTCTTTCCGCCTTTACCGAAACCAATAATAATAGCGTCGAACTTGTTCATTTTAATACCTCCGGGTCACACAGGATGTTTTAAATTATGCATTAAATAGCATGTTTCTTTATTATTACCCTAAATCCGAAGGCCATTAAACGAACGATAAAGAGATTTGAAGACGAAAAAGAGATCTCCTCTAAAGGGAATCTCTTGATGGTCAACATCGATCTGCCATCGACCATGATTATTTGACCCGTAATATAGTCGGAGTCTTCCTGTGTCATTTCTTCGATCGAACTCATTCTAGATGCATGTGCATTGCCGCCTTCTTTAACAATGAAAGAACTGAGTTCGAGGTGCTTAGGAGGATCGCTTTTTGGTGTTCGCTCGACATAAAACTGTCTAGGTAGGGGAGAGTGTAGGGAATCCCATGGTGATCACTGCACCGCCATCCTTACGGTTCCCTGCCGAAATCAGACCTCCGGAGCGCTCAACGATCGCACGGGATATGGCTAGTCCTAGCCCTGATTCACCATCTTTTCCTTTTACAAATCGGTGGAACAGGTATGGAAGCAGATCTTCTGATATGCCAGGGCCATCATCACTAACGGAGAGCAGAACCTGACCATCTTTAACCGAAGCATGAATGTAGATATGCTGGTTGGCATAACGAGTTGCATTGGAAACTACATTAAGCAGCGCCTGCAATAGCTTATCTCTATCGGCCCGGATCGTAAGTGGCTCGCAGTCATCGTAGGATACATGTAGGGTCAGTCCCTTTTTCATCAAAAGGGGGTTCATGCGTTCAATTGTTTCTACGACTAAATCGTCCAGAGAAAGCTCGCTAGTTCTAAATATATCCTCCTCACTATCCAGCTTCGCAAGCAGGGTCATTTCAGTAACGAGCTTCTTCAGACGACTACTCTCACTCATAATAATATCCAGACCTTTATCGATCCCTTCCCCCTCGAAGATACCATCCTTAATCCCTTCAGCATACCCAGAGATAGACATTAGTGGGGTCTTTAATTCGTGTGAGGCATTCTGGAAAAATTGCTTCTGTACGTGGTTAAAACGATTCAATTCGCCAGCCATGTCATATACCGACTTAGCGACAGCGCCAATCTCTCCGCCAGCTTTGATTAGCTTAACATCTGAAAAGTGGCGTTCCTTTACCTTTTTCAGCTCTTGCTGCAGCTTCATTAGAGGTTGGATTAGCTTTTTCGTGATAAACAGGCCAAATAGGAGCATGAATGCCCCTGCTGCACCGAAAACGATTAGAAGTCTTTTGAGCAGAGCCTGTTCAATCGTTGTAACTGCGCTCATAGGTGTAAGCAGAGTTAGCGTGCCTATCGGGGTGGACTTCACTTCCGTTATATATCTTGCATCTGTTCCATTCCATATGTTCTGGAGATCCGAGGTTTGACCTGCGACAAACTGCGTATTGGAGTTTACCGCGATTGAACTCATATTCGATGAGGTGGACAATACTTTTCCTGTCTCATCGCTAAGAATGGCCTCGACGCCTGCAGTACCAACAGTAGAAGGCATGATCACGGGTAACGCATGGAGTTCAGTCCCCATGTCGCCCATGTACGTGCTCCCCTCAATCATAGTGGCTGACATGGCAGAGCTAATGGTTCGCAATTCTGCCTTTTGTGTACCGACAAAATGATTGAGCAGTACAAAGTGGATCACTACAGCGGTAATAGACAGGAGCAGTACCAATACGATGCTAAAGGCTATATTAATCTGATGTGCTAGCTTCATTGATCTCCATTCCCTCCTCAATACGCATACGATAACCATGTCCCCAAACGGCTTCAATCGGCAGCAGGTCTAGTTTTTTCCGCATCCGTTTAATTAAATGGTCCACGGCGCGGTCGCTCCCGAAATAGTCATCTCCCCAAACATAGGTTAACAACTCATCTCTTGTAAATGCGCGGTTTGGAGAAGCTGCAAAAACTTTTAGAAGGGTGAATTCTTTGCTGGTGAGTTCAATCTCATTTCCGTGCCAGAACACACGTCTTTCCTCCAATAATAACTGTAGGTGGCTAACTTCAATTTGCGTCGATGGGTGTGGGCTACTACTTGCGGGTTCCACGGGATTACTCATTTTATACCAGCGTTGTAACTGGCGTTTAATGCGAGCAACTAGCTCCCGGGGGCTAAATGGCTTGACCAGATAATCATCACTGCCAAGCTCTAAGCCTAATATTTTATCCACTTCATTATCTCTTGCGGAGATCATAATAATCGGTACCTCGGCTTCATTGCGAATCCGCCGACAAAACTCGTACCCGTCCATGCCAGGCAACATTACGTCGAGCACCCACATATCGGGTGGACTTGTCTGCCATAAGGTCCATGCTTCCTCAGCGCTGCCAAGGCCGATCGTGCGGTAATTTTCTTTTTGTAAATAGGCTTCTACAAGATTACGTATATGCTGATCATCGTCTACTACGGCAATGAGATAGTTGGTATTCATTTCGTTACCTCCAGAGTATTCTTCTGCAATTATATCAATCCATAGGTGGGTATAGGGGTCTGCCATCGTTTTTCCACAAATTAACCAATGTTATGCCACACCCATTTTGTAAGCTTGGACTTGTAAGATCATTCAAATCGACGAGGAGTGTTGTATTTATGAATCAACAGATGATATTTAAAAAGTTAGCGTTGTCCGCCCTACTAGTGTCCGCAGTTGCCGCACCGACTGCAGTGAACGCAGCTAGTGGAGCTAACGATCAAAGTGCGAAGACAACAGCAGCAGCCGTGGTTACTCCAGCAAATAGTGGATCACTTTCTGCAAGCTTAATAAGCTTTGATTGGGTAGATCCCCTGGAACTGGCTAAAACATACGCACCTAATACCCTGGAAGACTGGAAGAAGACCTTGGATCAATATTATAAGGCTGCTGGATTTAGCATTACCGCAGTTTCTGAGCTTGTACCTTCTGAGCAGGCGGAGGGAGTTCAATTATCGAAAGAGATTGGATCAGCTGAAGCTCTTCCCGTGAGTTACATTGAAGCGGGTCGCAATGTTGAGGTATTACCTAATGATAAGAAGATGGAGAGTTTTGCCTCTACTTCAATTAAAGGTGTAGCTGCAATTGCGGCAGTAGAATCGACTGAAGCTACGATTTCAATTCAAGAACTTAGTGAGGCTGATAAAGCCTTCTTCAAAGCCCAAGAGGATCTGAATAGCGCGGCTAAAACCAAAGATTCCACTGTGATTAATGAAGCTTTAACTAAACTATTGGATCAATATAAAGAGAAAATCAAGGCGTTAGAAACGTCGAAGTAATAGTGATAACCGCAGCTTGATACAGAATAGAGAGAATGAAAAGGTAAAAGCAAAAAGACACCTCGAGGGGTGTCTTTTTGTTACGTAAATGTATCTAGTCCAACCCAATCTCGCTTTTTGCTTGAACCCTTGCCCTTTTCCGCCAATTCACTCCGATCACCCCGGCAATGATCATCACCGTGCCGGTCCAATGATACCATTCCAGCTGTTCATTCAGTAGGAGTACACCACCAAGAATAGAGACAACTGTCGAAAGACTACCGAAGATACTCACGCGTGAAGCCTCCATTCGGGATAAAGCATAGTTGGAGAGGAAGGAGGTCACGAGGGAAGATAGCACACCGAGATAAATCATGGAGAATATGAATTTTGGATCCTGAAAAGGTGTGAAATATTGATTCAAGGTTCCTGCCGAACCATGTTTAATGATCGATAATCCATTAAAAAATATAAATCCAAATAAAGTAATCATATAAGTGAGCTCTTTAGGACTCCAAGTTCGTGTCAGCTTTCGGGCCGCAACATTATAGCCGGCAAGGGATAGCGCTGAGATTAGGATGAGTAAGACGCCCCACAGACTGGAGGAAGAAATACTCACGCCTGGAATGGCAAAGATAAGAATTATGCCTGCAACCGAGATTAGGGTGGAGATCTTCTGGAAACCGCTCGTAGTTTCTTTCAAGAACATCGCTGCTAAAATGATGGTGAAGATGGGCATGGTCGCCTGAATAATGCCCGCTACAGCAGATGTTGTATGCAGAAGTCCAAAGGCTTGAAGTGTAAAGTACAACGATGGGTATAGTAGAGCAAGTGGGATTACCACTGCTGCCTTGGAAATACCAAACTTCACCCGCCCCCATCCTGGAAAAGTAAATAATGAAGCGGCAAGGAAAGATAACGTGAAGCGGTGAGCTAACGTATCGAATGGGTCCGAGACGGTTAAAGCCATTTTTACAAATATAAAAGAAAACCCGACAATAATAGCATTCAAGACAGCAGCTACTATCGCTTTTTGAGTAGAAGATGTATTCATCTATAAGACCTCCAAAGTGTTGCGCGCATTTAGGACCGGTCCTGTTATGCTCTTTATTCTAAGGCTAGAACAGCTATGCTACAATGTAATTATTGTTCATCTGTACCGGTACAAAATAGACTCGGAGGTAGGTGAAGGGCATATATAAGTATTCGGAGTTAATCAACGATCTGGAATTACAAATCGCTGAAGATACATATCGTGAGGGAGACAAGTTACCTTCTATTCGAGAGCTAGCGCTACGTTATGATTGCAATAAGAGCACGGTTATTCGAGCACTCCAAGACCTTCAGGACAAACATCTAATCTATGCCGCGTCAAAGAGTGGATATTATGTCATGAAACGCAGTGGGGAGCGAAAAGAAGAGGGGGCGCACTGGATTGATTTTACAGCATCTGCACCGGACCCGGATATTTTTCCGTATCTAGATTTTCAACATTGTATTAATAAGGCGATCGATATGTACCGTAAGGATTTGTTTATCTATGGAACGCCGCAAGGGCTGCCGTCTCTGATCCGTGAAATGCAGCGGCAACTGGCCTCATATCAGGTATTTGCTGATTCCAAACAGATTTTTATCACCTCAGGTGTGCAGCAAGCACTTGGACTCTTAACCCGTATTCCTTTTCCAAATGGCAGGGAGCGTGTGTTGATTGAACAGCCGAGTTACCCACTGTTTATGGAGTATTTGAAGACGTACGACATCGAGACAGAGGGGATACAGCGTTCGGATAACGGGGTGGACTTGAATGAATTAGAGCAGTTATTTAAGACGGGCCAGTTCAAGTTCTTCTATACCGTACCACGGTTTCATAATCCGCTTGGCGTTTCCTATACCCGCAACCAGAAGAAGGGGATTGCCCAGCTTGCAGCTAAATACGATGTGTATATCGTTGAGGATGACTACATGGCAGATCTGGAGCAGGATACGAAGCAAGATCCGATTTATGCCTATGACAATACATCACACGTTATCTATTTAAAAAGCTTCTCCAAGATTATATTCCCAGGTCTGCGCGTTGGTGTGGCTGTACTTCCTGAGGTGCTCTGTGAGTCCTTTAACCGATTCAAAAGACTGATGGATATAGATAGTTCTATGCTGTCACAAGCTGCCTTGGAGTTGTATTTGAAAAGTGGAATGTTCGAGCGCCACCGAAAAAAGATGCGTTCCTGCTACGGAAAAAGATCCATGCTCCTCCATGATTCGATTATGAGGGAGGCAAATGCAGCGTCTGAACAGCATTATTCCTATGTTCCTGCCAGTCAGCTAGGTGTGCATACGTATCTGAAATTGGAGGATAACTTTAGAGCAGAGCAGATGATCAAACGGCTGCAAAAAAAGTTCATTCGAGTGGAGATGGCGAATAGCGGTTACCTTCCCTATTTTGCGAAAAAAGAGAGAATTCTAAAGCTCAACGTATCTAGTGTAAAAGAGCCTGATATTTCTTCTGGCATTGCACAGGTGATTCGAGAAATACGCTGAAGTTGCATCTTATGAATGTTCTATCTTAATAAGATCCATCAGTTGAGAGGCGACCTCCAAGCTGTTATCTTCCCCTCAATTATGCCCCAATCCTCATTTCTCGTAACCCATAGTTTTTCTCTATCCTCCATTCAGTGAATTAAATAGGTGTTTGATTCTCCTGTAACAGGAGGTTTTATACTTGGTTCAGGTCGGCGGCCAGAAGAGAAATCCAAGGAGGATTATAGATTATGAGATGGATTGAGATCATGCTTGTCTTATTTAATGTATTGATGTTGGGTGGGTTAATGCTAGGACGCCCTAAATCACAATGCGGGTGGCTGATAGGCGGCGGAATTTCTGCTGTTTTACTGCTTGTCCACGCTTTCGTGGAAGGATTGCGGTGGCCGATGATCCCAATGTATCTGGTTACACTATGGGCGATTGTAGGAGGGGGAAGACCTTTCTTCCGATTCACAGCAAGGATAGAAAGAAAGTCGCGACAGCGCTGGAAGACACTAATTATTGGAGGAGTTGGAGTGGTTTATGCTGCTGTGTCCATTGCGCTGCCGCTCCTATTCCCTGTATTTTCTTTTGCGGAGCCCACAGGTCCTTACAAGATAGGAACCATTACCTACCATTGGACCGATTCTGCAAGAGAAGAAAAATTTACGAAAGCATCCGGTGATTCCCGCGAATTAGCGGTGCAAATCTGGTATCCGGCAAGTTCGGAGGCTACTGGAAAAAAGGCGCCCTATTTATCTGATCCTGCTCCCTATATAGAAGGATTGCATGAATTTTTGCACCTGCCGGAGTTTTTATTCTCAGGGTTTAAGCTGGTCAACACCCATGCTATTGCGAATGCCGGATTAGCGGATACAGAATCTAAATATCCTGTGCTTCTATTTTCGCATGGATTTATGGGCTACAAGAATCAGAACATGTTTCAAGTCGAGCAATTGGCAAGTCACGGCTATATTGTCGTAGGGATTGAACATGCTTATAGCAGCGTGGCTTCGGTATTTCCAGATAAGCCTGTGGTGAAGTTTGATTCAGAAGGAAAAATGGGCTATGAGCAAATGAAGTATTCTTTTATGGATCGGCGTAATGAAGTTTGGGTAGAAGATGCGAAGTTTGTGCTTGATCGAATGGAGGTCTTGTCTGCGAACGACCCTAGTGGTCTGTTTACTGACAGGATCGATCTTGAACATATGGGCATGTTCGGGCATTCCTTTGGGGGAGCCACGACGGTGCAAATGCTGCTGGATGATCAGAGAATACAAGCAGGCATCGATATGGATGGGGTACTTTACGGTGAAAAGCGGATTCCTACAGACGGCCTAAAGAAGCCTTTTCTGCTCATGAGTGCCGATGACACATTAAAAGGAGTAGACCAAACCACTGATGCAGAAATCACCGCGCTTGGGACGAACAGAGAAGAAATTACAGCCTACTATAATGAGCTGTTTGCCCGTTATGAGCCGGTAACCGCAGGTGGAAACTATTGGATGACATTCAAAAAAAGCACTCATATGAGCTTCTCCGATCTATATCTGCTCACCCCGTTGTTTAAATGGATGGAGGGTGTAGATGTGAGCGGAACACATGAGCTGATTAATGAGTACACGCTTGATTTTTTTGACCATTATTTAAAAGGGCAGCCCTTGCAATATTTGAACATCAACCTGGGAGACCATCCGAAGTTCACACTTCAACAAGGCGCAGAGTGAGAGTTCTCCTGCCCGAGTTTCCATTGTAATCCTTGCATCAGCAAGGTGTTTCCTTCTACAATAACATCCCATTTGGGATTGAGAAGCAAGCACAGTTTATTAAAGCGTTCTATCCGTTCGGTAGGAGCAGTGTGCATGCATTGAGCATATTGACGGAAAAAGGCAGCTTTATCGCGGAACTGCTCTGGATCTGCATACAGCATCACAAAATCTTCAACAATAGCCTGTACAACAGCGCTGTCTGCTGATAATTTGTGTTGCAGGGCTGCTTCCACCCGGACTCGGATACTCTCCAGCGTTCTGATCCAGGACGCAGCGGGAACACGAGGGTGTCTGACCATATTGAGGAAGGGCAGTTCGAATCGGACAAGCTCCTCCATGTACTGCGCATCATTCATTAGCGCTTGCAGCTCATTCCAAGCTACGGTTTGCCCAGCTGTCACTTTGACTTCATTGATAATATATTTATTGAACAAATATAAAAAAGTATTCTGCCATTCAGATGGCAATTGACTGAACGGTTGCATTTCTTCTATTTTGCTGGAGATGAACTCGTTTCGTTTAGCGGTATTCATGGACAAGGAGTCAGCCAGCTCATTCATGTAATCCATGGAATTGCCTGATGAATCATGCGCTTGGGCTTGGCGCAGAATCGAAATCATATTAGTCAGCGTATTAACCTGCGTCTCCAGTGCTTCGATTTGCCAGTTGAGTGCTGTATTGAGCTGAATCTCTCCAGCGATGACTTGGCGGATCTCGTCAATGCCAAAGTCCAAATAACGCAGTGTTGTGATCAGCCGCAGGCGGGAAATATCTTCGGGAGTATATAACCGGTGTCCACCTTCGCTGTGACTCGATGGTTTCAAAAGATCAATGTCGTCATAATAACGGATGGTTTTAATGGTTGTGCCCAGCAGCTTAGCCACCTCGCCGATGGTTTTGGTATCTTTACGCAAGAAATCACCCCATCTGATGGAATAATACGATGTTGCAATTGATTGTACCGAAAGGAACAACAACTTTCAATTAGAGCTTACATTTGGATGATAGTATAGCAAACTGGGATTACGGCGTTTACTGCTGGGATGTTTACCATTCCCATAACGCAAAACAGCGATCCACCAATAACGGGGGAGCGCTGTTTTTTACCGCAACTATTTATCAGTATAGATGATGTCTCTTATTGATCTTCTACTATCTCTGACTGCCAGCCTAACTGTCTGCACATCTCGCTCATTTTGCGAATATTCAGCCTAGCCTCGATCCGGGTTAAGCCCAGTCTGATTGAAGTATCCGCAGCCCAGCGAAGCAAGTATACCAAGGTATCAGCCTGCGCTTCTTTAGCCGCATAATCTAATAATACAAGGGTATTGTCTACGACACCGGCGCGTACATATCCCCAATAGCTCCCATCAAATTGCCGTATGGTAAACAACTCGCGATCCTCTGTCACTCCAACCTCTTCTAGTGGACTCTCCAGATGCTCCAGCCACTCCTTTTCAGAAGTGAAATGTAGTGTATATTGCGGAATGTTCCACTCAGTTGTCTGGGTCGCGAGGTCGGCAAGCTGCTTACTATTTTCTAAAAGGATCCACTTTTCCACGGGATGATCTAACTCTGCGGGAACGTCTACAACTATTTTCCAGGGTCTGTGGTTTACTTCTACACCAATGGACCCAAGGATCTCAGGTACGCCGACACTTTCCAAGCCTCTTTGCTTGGCGATCCGAATAAGTGCTCTCAGTGCATCCGGTGAACCTTTTGCAACATCATTACTATGCATGACTACAATGGTTCCATTCTCAAGCGTAGGTTCAACTCTGGCAACGATCTCTTCAGCAGTAATACCAGACCAATCTCCGCAGTCAACGCCTTCAATATCTAGATAATCGCCCCATTCTGTCAGCCACTCGAGATTTTCTTCCCGGAATGAGCAATATGGAAAACGCATGAAATTGGGAGAAGGGAGACCCGTTGCGTCCTGATAGGCCAGCTCAGTCAGCTTCAACTGCTCTAAGAATACCGCCTTTGGCACTTGGGCCATTCGCCGATGATGGTACGTATGCGGAGCAAGCACATGACCACGGGACAGGATCAATCTCGCCTTCTCTGGATAGCGATCCATCCATTCCCCAGTGAAGAAAAAGGTGCCGACAGCACCTTCCTCCTCCAAAACATCAAGCCATAATTCAACGGGAAGCTGGGAAGGCCCATCATCAAATGTAAACGCGCAGATGGCTTGGTTCACATCGCCTTTCCAAACCGCTTTAGCTGACATATTGATGCCTCATCTCTATGGTTATTTAGTAAAAAAGTTCGGCAAGAACTCTTTATTGGCTTCCAGCATTTCATCCAGCATACGAACCGCCACATCTACAGATGGAACGAGTGGATGATGCACCATTGCCTGAAGGGCAAGCGCACGATCACCAGTCACAGCGGCATCAATGGCTAGCTGCTCGTAGGTTTTGACAGCATGAATAAGCCCTTTGGCCATCGGTGGAATCTTAGTCAGTGGTAGAGGTAGTGGTCCGTTCTTGGTGACAACACAGTTCACTTCAATGCTTGCATCATCTGGCAAGAAGTCCAGTATGCCACGGTTAGCAACATTCAAGGTCTGGATGTCGTTTGAACCGTTATAGAGCGATCTCATGAGATTAACTGCTGCTTCTGAATAGAAAGCACCACCGCGTTGTTCTAGCTGTTTCGGTTTCTCGCTCAGCTCTAAGTTAGCGTATAGCTCAAATAGCTCTTCTTCTACGCGTTTGACGACTTCAGCACGGTTGATACCTTGCTTAAACGATTCCATCTGCTCTTCGAGCATGGCATCCGTCATATAGAAATATTTCAAATAGTAGGAAGGCACGGCGCGAAGAGATTTTAGGAATTCTGGATTCCACTCTCGGGCTGGCACGTTCTTGGCACTGTAGCCCTCTGTGAGCATATCATCCAGCTTATCTTCACCTTCAACGTCGATTCGAGTAATCCAGTGTAAGTGATTCAGACCAACGAATTCGGCATAAACACGGTCGGCAGCTACGTTATATTTGGCGGATACTTGTTTAATCAGACCGATAGGTGCATTACAGAGACCGATACTCTTTACTTTGGAGTATTTCAGAACAGCCTCAGTGACCATTCCTGCAGGATTGGTGAAATTGAGCAGCCATGCGTTAGGAGCCAGCTCTTCGATATCCCGGCATACATCCAGAATGACAGGGATCGTACGCAGTGCTTTCATCATTCCGCCAGGACCTGTCGTTTCTTGACCAATGACACCATATTTAAGAGGAATCGATTCATCACGTGCGCGGGCGTCAAGCATACCGACACGCATCTGAGTGCTGACGAAGTCTGCACCTTCGATAGCCTTCCGGCGGTCTGTTGTAAGATGAACTTCAATCGGAAGCCCGGATTTCTCAACCATGCGTTTAGCGAGATTTCCAACGATATTCAGCTTGCGAAGTCCAGGTTCGATGTCTACGAGCCATAGTTCACGAACAGGAAGCTCCTTGTAATGAAGAATAAATCCCTCTACCAATTCGGGTGTATACGAAGAACCCCCACCGATAACTGCGATCTTTAATCCTTGATTAGTTGCCAAGATCAACCACTCCTGTCTTTTTTGTTTGTTGGATCGATTCATAATCTTGAAATTGCCGCATGGTCTCATACGCTTCATTACTAAGGGTCAAACCATCTTGATCCATCGCGGACCATACGGCACCTACTACAGGCTCTGTGGCAAGAGTCACCACAGTTGCTTGTGGAGCTGCGGCTTGTACAGCTTTCTCAATAGGTCCGCGAATCCAGCCGCGATCCCCACGGGTTAGCAGACTTCCCGCCAGAACCACATCGAAGGTGTCCTGCTCCATCCCAAGCTTGTGGATGACTGCAGTAGCGGACTTCCCTAACTCAACGCCTTGCCGATTTAGAATCTCTAAGGCTACAGTATCTCCTTCAGCTGCTGCTTCGAAAAGCAAACGAGCAGCATGAACAGGGACCCTTTTCCAATGGTTGAGGAAATCATTAAACATATCTGCAACTTCCTCATAACCTAGCAAGTTGAGTAGAAGTCCGGTCAAGAGGGTAGGTTGCTCCCGTCCATCCCAAGCTCTTATAACAGAACGAAAGACTTCAATGTTGAGTGCACCGCCACCGCCGAAGTCACCGTACATGTAGTCAAAGCCACCACACTGATAATGCTCTCCTTGCGTGTTTCTGCCTGCCGAATTGGTGCCTGTGCCGCAGATTAGGGCAACTCCATAAGGGCGATTCGTCCCTGCACGTAATCCGATCATGGTGTCACAGTTAATGGTGTAATTAATAAATCCGATCTCGCGAATCATTGGATGGAGAATGAGATAATCGGCCTCTCGGTCAGCACCGGCAAGCCCAAGATAGGTATGTTGGATGTCCTCCAAACGGAGTCCAGCCTCATCTAGTGCCCCGAATGTGGCCTCTCGAATGCTGTTGGCTGCCTCAAGTGCGCCTGTCTGGTGGTTGCCGTTACCGCTCCTGCCCTTACCGAGAACATTGCCATGTTCATCGCAGAGCAGAGCATAGGTTTTGGTGCCTCCACCATCGATCCCCAAGTAGTAAGTCAATGGTTGTCACTCCTTGTTTATATGATTTAATTACTTGGAAGTAGTAGATTCCCGTACAACTAACTCTGGGTCAATCTTTACTCCAGCTCCGCGCTTCATCTTTCCAGAGATACGCTTTAAGAGCATTTCGGCAGCTGCTAATCCAATTTTGTCCGATGGCTGACGGATCGTTGTTAAATATGGATGAAGCTGTGAAGCAATATAATGATCATCATAGCCAATCACAGCTACTTGTTCGGGTACCCGAATGCCTGCTTCCATTAACGCGTTGATGACTCCAAGGGCAATATTGTCATCGCCAGCGAATACCGCAGTAGGTAACTGTCCTTCGTTCAGCCAACGTTTGCAGGTTTCGTATCCCATTCCAATATCGAAATCACCATGTATAATCTCAAATGGAGTAAGACCTTTTTCCTCAAGTGCATGTAGGAATCCGGCACGCCGCTCCCGCGTACTACGGAACATCTCCTGTCCACATAGATGAGCAATTGACGTATGACCGAGCGCTAACAGATGACTGGTAGCCATGTAGCCACCTTTGAAGTTGTCGATCGTGATAGAGTAGGTGTCATTCTCGGGCTTTTGGTTATCAATCAGCACATAGGGGATACCGCGACGCTTTAATTCCACAATATAATTATCCTCTTCCATCGGAGAGAGTAGAAACAAACCGTCTACACGATCCTCTTGGATTAAATAATGGTTGTCATCCGATTCGATGCCTGCTGAGATGGAGATGGCCAAAAAATAACCATGCATCGCTAAGACTTCATTCAGCTCTTTGACCACTGCGTCAAAAAAGGAATCCTGCAGGGTCGTGACAATAATTCCGATAATTCCCGTCTTACCACTTGCCAGACTACGTGCCGCTGCATTAGGGCGATAATCCAGCTCTTTAATGGCCTCCAGCACCTTCTGGCGATTATTCTCGCGTACCGATTCGGCCCCATTTAAGACCCGGGATACAGTTACAACCGATAATCCTGATTTTTTGGCTACATCAAAAATACTCACTTTCATCTCTAGTTCTCCTCGCGGCAGATTTTCCGATCCTGTTTTCTACCTTCAGTATACAGGGTTGGCAGACTGTCCGCTAAACGTATGATTTCAAACAGGTATACCGTCCCTAAAGGGACGGCATATCTGCCAAATATTAACGATGAATGATCTCCGTAACTTTTTTCTGAATCGTCGTCATCACCTCTTCCACCGTCTTGTGTCCAGTTTCTACTGGCTGCAATTCATTAATGAACATGTCATTAATTTGCGAGTAGTTGGTGATCAAATGGTTGTAGGATTCGAAGCCGTAGTTGACAGCACCCTCGTAGACATTTTTGATATCTTGTGGATCGATGCCGTCAAAATGTTTATAGTAAGCTTCAGCAGCTTCGGTGTTGACTGGCGGGTTACCGCCACTAAGCTCAATGGATTTCTCCTGCACTTCGGTAGTGATCAAATATTTGATCCATTCCAAAGCTTCCTTCGGATGTTTGGAGTCCTTCAAGATCAGCAGTGGATCGACGTAAAGTGTGCTGCGTACCTTATCGTTGCCTCCCCAAGGCACAGCGGCTACGCCAATTTTGAAGGGGAAGTCATTCGCACCTGCAAGGTTCCACGAGCCACCGATGGACATACCGATTTTACCTGCAACAAACGGATCGCCGTTCTGACCGGCTACGCTTTTACTCCACTCGGTGGATGGAGAGACTTTATCTTTGAAGACGAGATCAAAGAGTTTGTTGTAGGCAGCAATCACTTCAGGGGAATCAAAATAAGTCTCTGAAGGCACGCCGCCATTAGTCCATGTATCCTCTGAATAAGGCTGCGCTCCAAAATATAATGGGCGCATATCGCGTTCAGACCAGGTGAAGTCTACACCATATTGTGTTTTGGCAATATCATCGGAGACGAGAGTCATTTGTTTAGCCTGGTCGACCATCTTTTCAAACGTCCAGCTCTTATCTTCATAATCGCTTGTTGGGTAAGTCAGTTTGGCAGCATCAAACATATCTTTGTTATAGAGCATCAAGGTGACATACATATTAACTGGGATGCCATATGTGTGATCTTTAACCTTATAAATGTTCATCAGGTTTTCTGGGATGTTGTAATCGGCTGCCTTGAAACCATCCTCTTTTATGAGGTCGGTCAAATCGAGCAGCATATCCTTGTTGTAGTATTCTGCGAAACCTCCATAACCCCAGTGACTTGTCACATCGGGTGATTTGCCACCGGCAATTAGCGTTTGAAGCTTGCTGTCGAACTGCTCATAAGGTGCTTTTTCCACTTTTACTTTAATGTTCGGGTGCTGCTTTTCGAAATCAGGAATTAATTTCTCAACAAAAGTCCGGTCTTCTGAATCTATTGTGTAATGGGTGATGGTTACCGTTTCTGCTTTGCCTCCTGAATTGGTCGAGCCGCCATTTCCTTCAGATAGAGTGTTACCCGCCGATTTGCCGCCGCTACAGCCTGACAATGCCAGAACAACAAGCATGGTTGTTGCAAGTAAAAGCGCACTACTTTTCCTGTTCTTTTTCATTAGCTAAACCCTCCATGATTTCAAGTATATTTGGCCGCCCGGGTGGCGGATTATTACTTAATCCCTGTAAGTACAATCCCTTCGACGAACTGTTTCTGTGCTACAGCAAACAGCGTAACGATAGGAACCATAGCTAGAACCGAAGCGACCATCAGCAAATGCCAAGGTGGAATGCGGAATCTGGATGAGGTGAGAGAAGCCATCCCGACGGGTAGCGTGAACTTCTCTGACGAGCTTAGGTAAAGCACCGGTGTAAGCAGATCGTTCCAGTTGTAAATAAAAGCAAAGATAGCTACAGTTGCAAGGGCGGGTTTGGAGAGTGGGAGTGCTATAGTAGCCCACATCCGTATTTCGCCGCATCCGTCAATGCGTCCGGCATCAAACAGCTCTTCAGGCAACGTGGAGAAGAATTGGCGCAGCAGGAAAATGTTATAAGCTGAGCCGAAAAAAGCAGGCACAATCAAGGGTAGGAAGGTGTCGATCCAGTTCATTTGCGAAAAGAGTACGAATTGCGGAATCATAATGGCTGGATAAGGCAACATCATTGTGCTCAACAATAGGATGAACCATATCTGATTTCCTCTACCTCTGAATCTGGCGAATCCATAGGCGACCAGTGCTGAAGAAATCAAGGTGCCTACAACGCTGAGGCCGGCGATAATTAAACTATTTTTGTAAAGCGTACCGAACTGCAGGGTATCAAATATTTCTGTGTAATTGCTCCACTGCCAGCTCTCTGGAAGAAAGGTGGGTGGGAACTTCAGCATCTCACGTTTGGACTTAAGTGAAGTGGAGACCATGAAGAACAAAGGAAGCAGCATCAGAAATGTTGTGACTACTAAAGTAATAAAGCTGAAAATCTTAACAGGCTCCACTTTCCGGCGGCGTTTTGTTCCTTTAGTCTGGGGGCTTAGCGCTCTGACTGTACTCATTTGCGTCCGCCTCCTTCGTAGTGAACATAACGGTTAGACAATTTCATAATCAGTGCGGTGCACAGCATAACTACGATGAGGAGCACCCATGCCAAGGCTGAGGAATAACCGGCACGATATTCTTTGAAAGCACTGGTGTAGAGATTATAGACATAGAACCAGGTAGAGTAATTTGGACCTCCTTGAGTCATGACAAAAGCTTGGGTAAAGACTTGGAAGGAATCGATCAGTCCCATAATTAGTTGAAAAAGCAGCACGGGAGAGATCATCGGTAAGGTGATGTTTAAGAAAATTCTGAAGCGTCCGGCACCGTCAAGGTTAGCGGCTTCGATCAAGCTAGCCGGTACGCCTTGCAGACCTGCGAGGAATAAAATCATTCCTGAGCCTGCTGTCCAGAACGTCATGATGATCAAGGCATATAGTGCAGTGTCCGGGTTCATCAGCCAAGCTGGTCCATGAATACCGAACCAGGAAAGGATGTAATTGAAGAGCCCGATCTGCGGGTTGAAGATCCAGTACCATAGGAGCGACATGGCCACGCCGGATACCATGCTTGGAAAATACATGGCCGTTCGGAAAAAGCCGCGCAGGGGAATGGTCTGGTGAAGCAATAGCGCAAATCCAAGACCGAGAACAAGCTGGATAGGTACACCGATGAAGGTATATCTCAGCGTGACAACCACCGATTTCCAGAATAGGTCATTGTGAAACATCTCTGTGTAGTTAGCGAGCCCGACAAACTTAGGCGGGTGTATGATGTCATAATCAGTAAAGCTGAAGTAAAGCGATGATAAGATAGGATAAAGGGCGAATACTAGGAAGCCGATAATCCAAGGAGAAATGAACAGATACATGTAGAAAGTCTGCCGCCTGTTCTCGCGATTGATCATGACACACCAACCTCTCATTTTAAAGTATAAGCGCTTTAACTTTTGGTCGTGCTAATACTATTAAGTAGCAATAATAATAGATACCTTGGTATTAAAGTTTAACCGCTTTAACTTCTTGGTTCGCTTGATAAGCTTATCATAGAGGATGATCACTAAATAATCAATACTTATTTTTAACTATAAGAGCGCTATCAGTCATTAAACATAACATTAACCCTGTTATTTTTTGGGGGAAAGTTACTCGAACAAGATTTATAAGGTTTTTGTGATAGTAAATATAACATATAAATATTATTTTCGATTGATATTTCTCATGCTATGATTAGGTTTGGTCATATTTTGTTAGAAATGAGGATACTGAATGACGACTAGACCTTACTTGAAAATGATCCAGCATTCTGTTACAACCTCAGGGATTACCTTTGAGGAAGTTACACCAAATTTCGTATATAGAGCGACGGATGGATTGAAATCATTTGTGATGGTAGACGCTGAGATCGGACTAAACAACAGTGCTTCTACGATCATTGCCATGAGTAAATCTCTAACTTATGACGTTTTGCATAAGGCGAATATCCCCGCGGTAGAACATATCTATTTGCCACATCCTGACTCCAAATTTAACAACTTGAATCCTTATTCATTGGCTGAACGTTATTTCCAAACGCTCAATGGGGCGGTAGTTATGAAGCAGGATAACGGGGCACAGGGAAATCATGTGTACAAAATTAATGAGACAGCCGATCTGCACGAAAAGCTGGATTTATTATTTTCTTTACAGCTTAATGGGGCAATAGGTCCCTATTATGAAGCGGAGATTGAGTATAGAATCGTAACTTTTAATCACCAAGCGCGTGTATTCCTTGGCAAAAAAAGAGTTCGCTCGTGGAAGCACAATTTGATTAACGGGGCTGTTGTTATTGAGGTTAGCGATCAGGCCAAACGAGCGGTTCTTGCGGCGCTTGCTTCCGAGACCTCTAAAGCGATGGGCCTTGATTTCTGCTCCGTGGATATTTTGGAGACAGATCAAGGCCTCAGGGTGATCGAAGTGAATCATAAGGTTATGCTAGATGAGTATTGTAAGCAGAATCCAAGTGAAGTGCCAGCTCTATCTGATCTTTATCAGGAAGTCATTCTCCAGCGCTTTGAGAAGCTATAAGCCGATATCGAGCAGCGATTGCCCGAATAATCTTTTGGCATTTCCGATAAAGGTTTGCGTGCCGACAATTACAATAATCTCGGAAGACGAGCCAGTTTGTATGTGCGTTAGAGCGTCCTCTAAATAGGGGAACTCGTAACTTTGTTCGATAAATCGGTTGGCAACAAGGAGTGCATCTGTAGGAAAAGAAAGATGACTGATATCGGGCTTTGTGATGATTAATTGATCCGAGACCGAACTCATCACTTCGATAACCCCTGGGTAATCTTTATCTTTAGGGACACCGATAATTGAAGTTACAGCTCGGCTGCGGTCAGGATTCACCAGTTGAATAAGCTCAGCCAAATAGTGTGCCGACTCTTTATGAATTGCTCCGTCAATTATCGTTAATGGATCATGGCAGATCACTTCACAGCGACCCGGCCATTGCAATTGTGCAAAGCATTTGAGAACGAGTTCCCTATTCAGAGGACCACTTGTAATATCCTCACATAGTGCGACTGCAGTGGCTGCATTAAGAGCTTGAAATTGCCCCAATAACGGAATCGTTAAGGACGGGTAAACCGCTTGATTTGTCTGAACATTAAAAGTAGTTCCAACGGGTGTTATTGCAATAGAGTCAGCCCAGAACTGCTCCTCATAATACTGCACAGCGTTGGAAGTGAGGTTCGCTTTTATAGTCGCAAGTACGCTCGATTTCTGTTTGCTGATATAGACGTTAGTAGCCTTGTTTTTGACGATGCCCAGTTTATGTAATGTAATGCTGTTCAGGTCAGGTCCCAAATTAGCTACATGTTCCTCCATAATCGGAGTAATGACAGCCCAATCATTCTTCAGGACATTCGTGTCATCAAACCTCCCGCCTCTTCCACATTCAATTACATTGAAATCGGTATGATTCTCCTTGAAGTACAACGTCGCAATCGCCAAACCCACCCCAACAGGACCTTGATACTCATCAGCGGCAAGCTGATCTTCAATCGTTTGAAATCCCTCGCGAACCACATTTCCTAATCGTACAAAATCCTCTGTGGATATGGCCCGCCCGTCAATCCGTATTCTTTCGTTGAAATCAACCAGATGAGGGGAGGTAAACAAGCCCACTTTATAGCCTAGGTGACTTAACAAAGAAGAGATAAACCTTGAGGTGGAGCCCTTACCTTTACTGCCTGTGACTAGTATGTATTGTTGATCTCGATCCGGATTTCCGACTAGTTCCAGCAATTCTCTGGTTAATTCCGGTCGTCTAACTTGTCCATCCAAAGTTTCTGTGATGTTGTTAATGGCTCTTAGATAAGAGCTGTAGATCATATCTTCTACCTGGGCTTGTGAAGTGAATTCCACGATCATCGCTCCATTTAGTTAATTTTTGCTCGTTCTTCAGATAGCGTCGTGTAGATGATTATCGGAAGTAGTATCAGAGAAATAGCAACGGTCAGAGCGATGCTCCAGCTCAAATCCTTATACAGCTGTACTACTGTAAACAATAGAGCAATTACAGGCAAGACCAGCTTATTTAAGTGTTTTAAGAATAGGGAATTCATGCTTCTCTTTACGGTAACCGATGTGCCGATACTGGGGATTTCTAGTTCATTTCGTGACAAAGCGGTGATTCCGATAAATAAGTGGCTGTCGATAAATTTGAGCTGATCATCCTCCTCATTTAGCTTGATCAACTGGGCAATATGCTCAGTGTCTATATCTAAGATGGGGACGGTGATTTCTTTGTTGTTATAGGTAATGACGATTTTGTCGGTCTCTTCCATGCCCAGCAGCTTTCTAACATTGGGGTGAATTCGGCATAGATTTTGGTGCTCATCAAAAGGATAGGGATGTCCTACTCTTAGCGTAAGCTCTCTTTTGCCAATAAAAAGATTTCCTAATGCGGTTAAGGGCCGTTTGATTCCCAGATGTATAAGTTTATGTATGCCTGGCTTGGACTGAGGACTTATTCTTGCACGGGTAATAATTAGTTGATCATCCTCAGTGGCATGAGTCTCAAGTAACAACATGATATATCTGTTGAAATATAGTGCATTCGGCTTGGCTGTGTCATCCTCTTTTAACGTTAAGTTTACCCGAAAGCCATTCTTAGGATTAATCAGCTCTACATGGTTCGAATACTTGCGGACGAGCGTTGGACAAGCTTTGACATAAGGTTTGGCAATCTCGTCCACTTTAGGAATTCCCCGAAGGATCGTGTTGTACTCAGGTTTAGTAATGGTTAATCCTGTTATGGGGCAATCTCCTAGCTTGTCCTTTGCTCTTTTAGATAATTGAATACTGCCTCTAGGGATATCACTTTTAGATAAAAGCAAACAGCTAACCTGAGCATCATTCTCTGCTTTAAGCTCGACAAAGATATGGTGGACTAAGCCTAATTCAGCCAGCTCATCGGGGTTCATCGTGAGTTCTTCCCGGGCAGTATAGCTTTGTTTGTCCAATAGGGTGAAGGTCTGCTCGATATTTATGTTAGGCACCTCCCAATTGCTTGATGATTTGTTCGAGGGAATGAATGGTTTTTTGGAATAAATCAAATGATTTCGGGTTACGATAATTTCGATTAATTTCAATTTGAATACTTTGAACTAACAGCTCTTTGGCGGAATACGATGTGACCGTTCCCGGATGAGATGCAGAAAATGTATGGTTTTGATGAACATTGGTAATACCATTATTGAAAAAAATACGTACGACTTCATTTATATTATTTTCTTGTATGGAAGTTCCGTGTAATGTACCTAAATCAATATCAAATTCCCTATCCTTAGAGGCACCATGCAAGTCTATAACAAAGTTAATTTGATGTTCTTTGACAATTGTTCCAAGTGCAGTCTTATATTCTCCGGCAAGGATGTAATTGGGGTCTTCTTTGGAGAAGCTATTGGAATAGATACAGTGACAATTGGTGAGCTTTTGTAACAGCAGCGCAAGAGAACCTGTATACATGTCCGCAGGTTTTACTGCATGCTCTCTATAGTGGTTAATGGTATGCGGAGCAGACACTAGGACAGGAAGAGTACCTTTTACAATGGAGTAAGAGGGCTCTACCCCGATATCGCCAAAATAATTATTATTAGAGAATTGTAACTCATACTTTTCGATCAGAGATAAGATATGCAATCACCTATTCATAGTTATTTTAAAAATATAAGAAAGTCGAAGGCGTTTATACTTGTCTATTATAACGTTTGAAGATTTGTAATGGCGAGTTTCTGCAATAAAATGGTTATTGAAATGTTCCAAACGGTGTGCTAATATTTCAATTGAAAACGTTACCGATAAGGATACCGGAAAAAAGCGGAGAATATTTAAGTGAAATGAAAACGCTGACATTATTCTCGGTGAGCAAGCTCGGAGACGTCTTTAAGAGTAGTAATTTAATTAAAAAGTTTGAGGGGGAAGAAAAATGAAGAATATCAAAAAATATCTAGGGCTCATGTTGGTAATGTCTATGGTTGTAGTCTTGGCAGCAGGGTGTGGGAATAAAGAGAACAATACAGCGACCAATGGTGGAAACGCTTCATCTGGTAAAAATGGATCGGTTTACTTTTTAAACTTCAAGCCTGAAATTGCAGAAATATATGAAAAAATCGCTAAGGATTACGAAGCGGAGACAGGTGTTAAAGTAAAAGTCGTAACAGCTGCAGCAGGTACTTACGAAACCAAATTGAAATCCGAAATTTCTAAGTCCGATGCACCTACGATCTTCCAAATTAATGGACCTGTTGGTTTCCAAGCGTGGAAAGATTACACCTTGGATTTGAAAGATACTAAGCTATACAGCTACTTGTCCGACAAAAGCTTGGCTGTAACTGAAGGCGAAGGCGTGTATGGTATCCCTTACGTAGTTGAAGGATACGGTATTATCTACAACGACGCCATTATGAAGAAATACTTTGCTTTAGCTGACAAAGCTGTTTCGATCTCTTCCACAACTGAAATCAATAATTTCGAGACTTTGAAAGCAGTAGTAGAAGATATGACCGCTAAAAAAGATCAACTGGGTATCAAAGGTGTATTCGCCTCGACTTCCCTCGCTGCTGGTGAACAATGGAGATGGCAGACTCACTTGGCTAACTTGCCACTGTACTATGAATTCAAAGACAACACTGAGTTTGATAACACAGTTCTTGCCGGTCTGGCTTCTAAGGAAGTTGAATTCAAATATAACGATAAATTCAAAAACATCTTTGATCTTTACATCAAAAACTCTGTGACTAAAGAATCCCTTCTGGGTAGTAAATCTGTAGCGGACTCCATGGCTGAATTCGCACTGGGTAACGCAGCGATGGTTCAAAACGGTAACTGGGCTTGGTCACAAATCAATGATGTAGATGGTAACGTAGTTAAAGCTGAGGACATCAAATTCTTGCCTATCTACACAGGTATGGAAGGCGAAGAAAAACAAGGTCTGGCTGTAGGTACAGAAAACTATTTGGCAATCAACAGCAAAGCCTCTGCTGAGAACCAACAAGCTTCTATCGCATTTTTGGAATGGTTGTTCTCCAGTGAAAAAGGTAAAGCTTATGTAACGAACGACTTAGGTTTTATCGCTCCATTCAACACGTTTGAAGACAGCGAAAAACCAGCAGATCCACTTGCTAAAGAAGTATCCGCTTGGATGGAAAAAGATCTGACTTCTGTAGCTTGGACATTTGCTGCATTCCCAAGTGAAGAGTTCAAAAATGTCTTTGGTGATGCGCTCTTGCAATACGCTCAAGGCAATAAAACCTGGGATGAAGTTGTAACCATCTTTAAGGACACTTGGAAGGCTGAAAAGGCAAAATAATAAATGCATGGAAAAATGATTGAATAACTCTCAGTTGTTATAAAGATAAAAGCTTAGTGCCACTGGATTCCCTTTGGAATTTCAGTGGCACTAAGCAACAATTCGAGTGAATTCATCTGTTTCATCATTTTCCATACTGAGATAGGAGAAGACTCCATGGAAAAATCGATAAGAAAATATTTTGCTCTTTTTGCATTACCGACCATAATAGCCTTTGGGATCGCATTTGTTGTACCTTTTCTGCTAGGTATATATTTATCCTTTACAGAGTTTACTACCGTCAATGATGCAAAATGGATAGGGTTTGGCAATTACATTAAAGCATTTTCAAATCAAGAATTTCTAAATGCACTAGGCTTTACTGTTAAGTTTACAGTTCTATCTGTTCTTACGATTAATGTATTCGCCTTCATACTGGCGATGTTGTTAACTAGAAAGCTAAAAGGGACTAACGTATTTAGAACTATTTTTTTCATGCCTAACTTGATAGGCGGTATCGTATTAGGGTACATCTGGCAGCTGATCTTTAATGGAATTTTGTATAAATTTGGAGTTACTTTGACCTCTGACGCAACTTATGGATTTTGGGGATTAATCATTCTTATGAATTGGCAATTGATAGGTTACATGATGATTATCTATGTTGCAGGTATTCAAAATGTGCCTAAGGATATAGTAGAAGCAGCAAGAATTGATGGAGCTTCACGTTCAAAGATTTTACGTAATGTGACGATTCCACTCGTAATGCCATCCATTACCATTTGTTTATTCTTAACGTTATCGAATTCATTCAAATTGTTTGACCAAAACTTAGCGTTGACCGCTGGTGCTCCTTCTAAGCAGACCTCGATGTTAGCACTGGATATCTACAATACCTTCTACGGAAAAACAGGATGGGAAGGTGTTGGTCAAGCGAAAGCCGTCGTGTTTTTTGCACTGGTAGCCTTAATCGCCTTAGTACAACTTGTCATTACTAGAAGAAAGGAGGTTGAGAACTAATGCAACAGACTAGAGCAAAAGACTATTCCATATTCACCATTTTGTTGGTCTTGGCCATTGCGTTCTTATCTCCGATCTTTATTGTTCTGATGAACTCCTTTAAAGGGAAGTTCTACATTAGTGATACACCTTTCTTATTCCCTAATGGAACTACTTTTGTTGGTTTGAAGAACTATACTAGCGGTATAGCGAAGATTGATTTCTTCAGTGCTTTTGGAATGTCCTTGTTTATCACGGTTTGTTCGGTTGCTGTAATCGTGTTATTCACTTCCATGACCGCATGGTATATTACTCGGGTGAAATCAAAATTCACGAACTTGATGTATTACGCATTTGTGTTCTCGATGATCGTACCGTTCCAAATGGTTATGTTCACAATGACTAAGACAGCCAATGTACTGCATCTCGACAATCCGATTGGGATTATCTTGATCTATCTGGGGTTTGGATCAGGACTATCGGTATTTATGTTTAGTGGATTTGTGAAGTCCATCCCACTGGAGGTTGAAGAGGCGGTTATGATTGATGGATGTAATCCACCGCAGGCGTTCTTTAAAGTGGTATTGCCCATCCTTAAGCCTATTGCTGTAACCGTAGCGATTCTTAATGTAATGTGGGTATGGAATGACTTCCTGTTGCCTGACCTGTTGATCGGTACTGAATACAAAACCATTCCTATTGCGATACAGTACCTAAAAGGTGGATACGGATCGATTGATATGGGAGCGATGATGGCGATGCTAGTTCTAGCTATTGTACCCATCATCATTTTCTACCTCACCTGCCAAAAATATATTATCGAAGGTGTCGTTGCAGGAGCCGTTAAGGGTTAAATAGAATATGTATGTAGAAGCGAGTAGGGTGCTTTTCTTGTTGAGTCTTCTCTTCAAGAATCCCCTACTTTCTTATTTAACGTGTAAAGGAAAGGTAGAAATGGAGAGATTGACTATCATAGATATCGCCAAATTATGTGGGGTTGGCGTGACTACAGTATCTAGAGCTATAAATAATCATCCGGATATTAATGAAGAAACAAAAGCGATGGTTATGAAAGTCATCAAAGAAAACCATTATGTACCGAATAACAGTGCCAGAAATTTAAAACGTTCCGATTCGAAAACGATTGCAGTATTGATCAAAGGGATATCAAATCCATTTTTCAGCCCGATGATTAAAGTATTTGAAAAAGAGATCCAGCGAAAGAAGTATTCCTTTATCCTACAACGAGTCGATGAGAATCAAGATGAGATTGAAGTGGCAATTGAGCTGGAGAAAGAAAAGCGCCTGAAGGGAATTGTGTTCCTGGGGGGGGTATTCTCACACTCTCAAGAAAAATTACAGCAATTGACGGTTCCATTTGTCCTCAGCACGATTGGGATGACGGAAGAGTTTGATCTAAGTAACTATTCTTCTGTATCTGTAGATGACTTTAATGAGAGCTACAAAATTGTAGACTATTTATGTAATCTGGGACATGAGAAAATCGCAGTTATTACCGCGCCTGAAGATGATGTGAGTATCGGTAAATTAAGATATGAAGGATATAAAAAGGCTCTTTCTGATCATGGAATAGCTTATAATGAACGGCTAGTACGGCGGATGAAAGAAGATATTGATAGCTATAGTATGGAAAATGGGTATGCGGTTACCAAAGAACTGCTGGAGTCAGGGGAAGAGTTTACCGCTATTTTCACCTTATCAGATAGTATGGCCATCGGCGCTTGTAAAGCCATATTTGAAGCAGGCAAGCGAGTTCCTGAAGATTACTCTGTGGCAGGTTATGACGGACTGGATATTTCCTTCTATTATAATCCTTCTATCACTACCATCAAACAGCCAGTAGTAGAAATTGCGGAAGCGTCGATTAAGATTTTGTTTGATCTCATTAATAAGAAGGTCAATCATGCGCATCAGATTTTCCCTGCAGAATTAATCGTTAGAGAATCTACGAGATCTATATTGTAGTGTCAGGTCGCTGAAGGCTGGGGAAATTGCCAGTGAATTCGAGGACTAAGCCAGCTTAAGATATGGGTTTAGTCCCATTGTCAAGATAACCAGGCACCTACCATATCGGAAACAGGTTTATAGATAAAGATCATCCAGCCTAAGGGATTAGAGACTTGGATATGCAAAGCGTTCATAACGCCGAAATAGGTTCCCAGCAGTAGAAGAAATGAGAACACCCACAGCTCCTTGATTAATTTGTTCCTCCACATAAGGGGCACTTCAATGGCTATAATCACGGCTACAACGATGACGATCACTACTAACCCCAAAATTCATAACCTCCCAAGCCATCTTTAGTTTCGAGATTTCAAGTCTTTACGCAGTGCTCTCCGAAACATCGCCATACCTAACAACACCAAGGGTAGAAAAAATCCGAAGGTTATAACATAGTACACCCAATAATTATCGAAAACTGTGTTGTAATATGTATAGTTCGGGGCAATGAGAGGTGCTAGAGCTACCAAAATTAACCCTGTGGGTAAGGTTAGCACGCGAAACTCTTTTAGTTTGAATAATTGGGATATCCCTAGAATGAATGCATAGAAGAACAAAGTTACTTTTATAAACAGGGTTAACATCCATTGTAGAGCTATCAGGGCTTCCACCCGCTCGAAGAATCCGCCCACAGATATTCGCCTTGCTATATTATAACTGGGGTATATGTCTCTAGTCGTCAGATCGGGACCTAGCACTAAAATGGAAACAGAAAGCGTTAGGAAGATTATAATACCACCGAGGAAGCAGCCTTGTAGTAAGCCTTTTGTTATCTTTTGTTGTTGGTTTACATAAGGGAGAAACATTAGAAAGACAACCGGTTCTAAAAAGGTGTAAGCCGTAATAGAGATAGACCCTCTCAACACTGGCTTTATGCCATCCTCCAATATGGGTAGCATTCTGACAAATTCCATTTGAGGAATAATTGCGACCGTTAGAATTAGAAAGAGGATAATAATCATGGGTGTGAAAATCTCCCCAGTTCGACCTATGACCTCAATACCAAGTCGCGTTGCAATAATCACGATAAGTATAAATAAGACTAGAACGGAAGGGATGGGGGTTCCTGGCAACATTTCTGAAATCACAAAATCACCGACTTCTCGCATACTTCCAACGGTAACGACAAGAAAAAACATTAAAGTCAAAAACGATAAAATCGTTCCTACCCATTTTCCGAATGCCTTTTGAATGGCCTCAATTAGCGTTAAATTGGGGTATGCCTTTACGAACCTGCTATACATATAGATGGTTAACAAACCTGCTACCAGCCCAATTAAAGTGGAAATCCATGCATTTTGTCTGGCGTAATGTGTAGTGGAAGGGGGGATTACGAGAATGGAATCCCCTATGGTAACAAGCATAACCAGTATGGTTAGCTGACGAATACTTAGTTTACCTTTTTCGAGCATAGCTTCATACCCTCCAATGTATTTCTTTATTCCTTCATTTCTTCTAAGAAAGAGTTAGTCACTTTTCCTAGCAGGCGAAGCTTAATGTCCATCTTTACGGTTACTGGTAGGTTTACAAAGGTTTGATCCCAATTATCTCTCAGTTTCTTCCACGCCTGTGGGTTAGAACGGTGGATGACCTCGCCGAAGCCGAAAATATCGGATTTGTATTCTTTTTGTACTTTTTTAATCGTAGTTTCGAATAAATCGTCTACTTTCACGTTAGCGATTTGTTCTAATTCGGTGATGGTCTTTGGATTGGTGAGGTCTAGATTTCTACATTGAACCTCTCCCAAATCTGATTCAATATGTTGCTCAATGCTGATTTCTGGTTTGTCACCATTCATGCTGCCTTTCATTTTTGATCGGGCATTAAAAATATCAAGGGATATTCTTTTATCTTTGCTTTGGGGACAATTAATGAACGAAACCGTGTTCCTTACTTTGTTCGTTAAATAGTTATACACTTTTGATTCCTCTGGATTTAGCCAACCAATCAATTTGTCCTTTTTGAATACGGCCAATCCGGAGTATCTCAATTCTGTTGGTGAGTCTACCGTTTCAACATTCTTCTGAGTTTGTCCCACATCTACACTTCCATTAATAACGACCCCTGTTAAGACTGGATCCTTACCCTTACTCACAAGTTCTGTAATTAATGTTCCTAACGTCACAGTGGATGTAGGTGCCCATTGCTTCTCCGATGTTTCCAGACTAGAAAACAATCGCACAGCAGGAATCTTTTCGAGGCTGGTTAATATTTTCAGGGCATCTTCTGCTTTGGTATCCTTTGCTACCACTATAAAGTAATCATTTCGTATTTCGGTATCTCTTGACATGAAATCAAGTACATCACTGATTCCCTCTTTAGCCAAAGCTTCACCGAGGACTAAAATCCGCAGATGAGAGATATAAATTTTACGTGGACTAAGGGTTGTGATTTTCCTAAGGGCTTCATATACGGTATTTCCGGTCGCTTTATATAGGTTTACGGGTGATTGAGGAGAACCACCCTTTGAGCCTGCGATTTGACTGGGTAATACGACTTGAGCAGAAACTTGATATTGATCTCCGATTTTGTCGATTCCGATTCCTACAGCAATCGCAAGATCGTTTAATTCCCGGCGACTCCAGCAGCCTGTTACGAATAGTTGTATGAGTATAACCATACACAGCAGAAGTGCTCTTCGTTTCATAGTTTATTCCTCCGTTAGATCTCCCGGTTTTTCCGGTGGTGTACTCTTCACCCTAACGATATTCTTTTGATTGATTAGTTTAGGGCGGGTAAACATAGCCCAGCGGGGCATTCGGAAAAAGGTGTCCTTTTGATCAGCAAGATTAAACGGAGCTAACGGGCTCATATAAGGAACTCCAAAGGAGCGCAGGCTACACATGTGAAGCACTATCGCGATAACGCCAATGATGATTCCGAACAATCCAAAGGAAGCGGCCAGAAACATCATTGGGAAACGAAGCATTCTGACCGTCAAGGCGAGATCAAAGGCTGGCAGAACAAAGCTGGAGATCGCCGTAACAGCAACGACAATGAGCATGGCGGCAGAAACAATGCCAGCATCTACTGCAGCCGTTCCAATAACCAACGTTCCTACTATAGAGACAGATTGGGCTATGGTTTGAGGCATACGCACACTGGCTTCTCTTAGAATCTCAAAAGCAAGCTCCATTAAGAGGGCTTCGATAAACGCTGGAAGCGGTACGCCTTCCCGTTGAGCAGCTAAACTAATGAGCAGCGTTGTGGGCAACATTTCTTGATGGAAGGTAGTAATAGCTACATATAAAGATGGGGCTAATAATGAAATGAATATACAGAAATAACGGAGCATCCGAACTAGGGTACCAACATCCGCACGTTGGTAATAATCCTCAGCGGTCTGCATGAAGGAAACGAATGTAGTAGGAACGGTCATCACTATAGGCGTTCCATCTACTAATATAGCTACTTTCCCTTCCATAAGCGCAGCTGCAATAACATCAGGTCGTTCGGTATGATGGATCGTTGGGAATGGAGTATAGGTTTCATCCTCAATTAATTCCTCGATATAACCACTCTCCAAGATGCCATCGATGTCGATTCGATCTAAACGTGTATGTACTTCTTGTACAATCCCATCATCTACAATTCCTTTGATATACATAATGGATACATCTGTTTGGGTGACACGTCCGATTTGTTGTGTTTCTAACCACAGATTAGGATCTTTTATTTTCCGCCGGATTAATGCAGTGTTGGTACGCAAGCTTTCTGTGAAGGCTTCCTTAGGTCCACGGATCACCGTTTCTGTAGCACTTTCCGTGACACCACGGTCTTTCCAACCACGCATGCCAATCGTAAAGCCCTTTGCGTATCCATCTAGTAAGAGAATCACATCTCCGGATAATAGGGAAGTTAACAAAGAATGGAACTCCTTCGCATCTTTGATGTCTCCAACGGTAAGCATGTGATTTTTTAATAAGGAATAATTGTCACTCTCAGGTTCTAAGCTCAAATCTGGAATTTCTAAGACAAGAGACTCCAGAATGAAATCCTGTATAGCTTTACTGTCAGCAAGTCCATCTGTATAGAAAATAGCGGCTTTCATTTGTTGCTTGGCGCCAATGAAGAAATCTCTGACCACAAGGTCTGTGCTATTGCCGAGCGCCTTTTTTATATGTTCAATATTATCTTGAAGGTTTTCTTTGAGAGGTTCTTTAGGTAATTCTCTAGTGGGGTTGGGGTGCCCTGATGTAGGGTTTTTGAATATTTTAGTTATTGTTCTGTTTAGAAATCCCATAGTTGTTATCCCTCTTCCGCAAGCTGCTGTGAAAATAGCTATTACCAAAATGCGGTGGGATTATTCTTTGAATAATCTACTGCAGATTTGGGGATGAACATGCAAAAAAGCCGTCGAGAGAATCTCGACAGCTAGGGTTAGAACTAGGTATTTAAGAACTTTAGGACGTCCAGTCGTTATATAAATGTTTCTCAGTTAGGATGGACAACAACTGGATACCGACCTCATTATGGCCACCTTCAGGGATGATCAAATCGGCGTATTTTTTGGATGGCTCAATAAAAGCTTCGTGCATCGGTTTAACCGTGCTCAAATATTGGTGATGGATCGATTGAATGCTCCGACCACGTTCCTCGATATCACGGAGTACCCGGCGGAGGATGCGTACATCAGGATCAGCATCAACAAAGACTTTGATATCAAGCATATCGCGGAGGTTCTCGTCGGATAGAACATGGAGTCCCTCGATGATTACAATATTGTTTGGTTTCAGTTCTACAGTCTCCGTAGTGGAGCGGGCATGAACTGTGAAGTCATACACCGGTGCATATGCGGCCCTATCTTCTCGCAGACATTTAAGATGCTCAATAAGCAGCTCGTTATCGAAAGCGAAAGGATGGTCGTAATTGATGGATTCACGTTCAGCGAAGCTGAGGTGTGAATGATCTTTATAGTAGTTATCTTGAGATATGAAAGTTACCTTTCCCGTTCCAAGACGGTCAATGACGGAGCGGGCTACGGTTGTTTTTCCCGAGCCGGTGCCGCCGGCGATACCAATGATGAGCATGTGATTCAATAACCCTCCCTAAGATTGCCGTTGCAATTCCAATATTGTAGCACAGCGCTCATGTTTTTTCACCTTAGATCGGGTAAAATTAAGATGGGATTTTTTGAAATTCGTCTATATTAGGGACAAGGCAAACACGGAAGGGGCAATTCTACCAATGAACGGAAAAAAATCAGTGCAAGAGGCGTTTAATGAAACGACTTATCGAATCGTAGGACATGGGGATCGAGATGTTCAAGTCTTGAAGGAAGCCTTTGAAGCTGTAGAAAATAGTACACCTTCTGATATTTATGGATCGGGAAAGGTGATTGAGGATTTTCAGTCGGAAATGGCGAAGCTTTTGGGAAAAGAAACAGCAGTCTTCTTTCCGAGTGGAACGATGGCACAGCAAATCGCCTTAAGAATATGGTGTGATGAAAAAGGACTCAAGAGCGTCGCCTATCACCCTTTATGTCATTTAGAGATCCATGAGCAGGATGGGTTGAAGGAATTGCATCATATCGAGCCTGTCCTACTTGCGGATAAGAATCGACTAATTACCTTGGATGATGTATTACAAATGAAGGAAGATATTGCTTGTCTGCTGCTTGAATTACCGCAGCGTGAGATTGGCGGACAGTTACCAGAGTATCAGGAGCTTGAAGCGATTTCTGCACATTGCCGGGCTGGGGGAATTAAGCTGCATTTGGATGGCGCAAGATTGCTTGAGACGCTTCCCTATTATGGAAAGACAGCTGCTGAGATCTGCGCCCTCTTTGATAGTGTCTATATCTCACTGTATAAAGGAATCGGAGGAATTGCTGGCGCGATTCTTGCAGGCAGTGAGGAGTTTACGAAGCAATCGAAGATATGGAAACGGCGGCATGGTGGCGACCTAATCAGTCTGTATCCATACATTATTTCCTCTGATTATTACTACCAGCAAAGAGTAGATAAGATGCAGCAGTATTATGAAGGGGCTAAAGAGCTTGCTGCTTTAGTTAATCAATGTCATGCGGTGACTACGTTACCTGCTGAGCCTGTCTCCAATATGTTTCATATGCATTTTCAAATGTCTAGGGAGAGCATTGAACCGATCCTGTCTTCTGCATATGAGGCAACAGGAATCGGTTTAAGCGCAGCGATAAGACCAACGGGAGAACATAGTTCTTATTGCGAGATCAGTATTGGAGACAAGTACGCAGACATCCCTAAAGAAGAGGTAAAAGGATTTTTACTGCTGCTCGATAAGCTAATGCGTGAATCATCTTCCGAGCAGCGTTCGAAGTAACGAGATCCGTAATAATTGTTTTTTAATAAGCTTTGTACGGAATTCATTTCTTAATTGATTGTAGATCGGCGGGCAATGGTTAAGGGCCCAATGATACATGAATTTAAAGTCTGTGGCGTCTTTCGCAGAATTTAATAAATAGTATGAGATCGTATCATATGCATTATGGTTAAACCATTCCGTCATTTCCTGCTCGTGATAGCCATATTTCTGAATGGCCATATTCTTAATTAACAGCTTCTCCTCCAGATTCTCAATTAAGAATCGCTGACTCAAATTAAAAGTAATGTTGTCCCCGTGTAATCTGTACACACCGGCAAGGGTATCTATGAAGCCAGCATCACCGACCAACAAGGAACGCAGATAAATAGAAGCATCGTTAACCATGTTCATATTCAGGATATCCATAGCCATTAAAGCCTCACGCTTAAAGACAGTTGTTAAGGTGGAGGAGGGCTTCGGATATCCTTTTTTCTCGAAATTCATGAAATAATCCTGCTTCTTAATAATCCTGCTTAGCTGTAGGCTACTGATCTTCAGTTGCTTAGCCTTTGAAAATTCAAGAAACACATTAGCAGCCACAAATGATATTTCGGGATGGTGATTGTGAAAGTCCACAGCCTTACTTAAATAATTCATATCAATCAGATAGTCATCATCATCGAGAAAAAGAACGTACTCCCCATCACCATGAGCAGCAAAAGCCTTACGGCGATTATTTCCCGGCCCGCTATTCTTTTCGTTCCGCATGTAGATTACCCGTGACTCGCCCCCGAAGCTTTGATGCATTAACTCTTCCGTGCCATCTGTAGAGCAATCATCAATAACTGTGATCTCTATATAAGGATAGTCTTGCTTTAAGATGCTTTGGATCGCTTGATATAGAAATGCCTTTCTATTGTAAGTAGTGATAATGACACTAACCTTGGGAAAATCGGCAAAGGAAAGGAGTGCTGAGTGTGAAGTATCCGTATGTGAGGACTGATGTTTGATTGCAACGATCCCATGGATTAACCCGTCAATTTCTTCGTTCACAATACTGAATTGCTCTGACAGATAGAACCTTAATGCATCTTCTGAAGCTCTCCCTGTGAGATAAGCACGGATAACCTCAGATAAGATTTCTAGATAGGTTTTAACTTGCGGATTTTGTTCTTTATCTATGATCAGGCGGCATCGTTGGAATATCTCTTGATCATCCAATTGAAGGGCAGATGAATGGTTGATTTCATCATTAAGGTCATTTAGAAAGACGTAACAGGCTTGCTGTAAAACCTCGCTATGATCCATTTGGCTCCTCCTAATGTGTTATTTGGATAAACTACTTACCTCAGGTCTAGCAATAACCTTATTTTTGAGCTTAGTTCGGTATATTTTGAGATGCCCCCACGTATACAGGAATACTTCCCGTTCCATCAAGGAGGCGATTACGAAATAGACAGGCAAGATCACAAGTCCTAGCAGTACACCCCACAACATAATTCCCGCATAGGAATGGATGGGGATATTGATAGTACTAGAGATCAGAATAATGCCCACAAAAACCACTGCATTCGTTAGCCATCTTCTAAAAGTGACCCAAGGGCTACGATCCAGCAGATGTCTGCTAGCATAGACCACGATATCTATGGAACGGTACAAGAGAGCGGCTATCGTCCCCATCAATACACCGTAAATCCCCATAAAGATAACGAAGACAATAGAAGCGACTAGATTGATAGCGGATTCTAGAATGGAACGGTTCTGTGTGTTCTTGAAATGTCCGGCGATCGTAATCACATTATTGGAGGAAGCTCTGGCATTGGTTAATAATTTGATGACTACGAACAGGATCGGCAGCCACATATCGATATAATTCACGTCATTTACCCCAGCGGTATACAGTTTCATAAAAGGTAGAATTAGAATGTAAGCTACCGTTAGAATCGAGAAAATGAGCCCCATAAAATACACTTCGTAAGCATCATAAAATTTAATAAAGGCTTCTTTACTCTCATGAAAGCTCTGACCGAGAGCAGCCTTCACGCTTCCGTTTATGGTTTGGACGATGTTATCTACAATCGTAAAAATCATGTTGTACATGACATAAATGCTGACGATCTTTAAGTTCGTAAATATAGTCAGGATTAGCACGTCAGTATTTCTAAACACTAAGTAGGAGATCTCATGGACTAAGACAGAATTTTTTTGACCAATGGCTTCATAGTCTGGTTTAAGATTTAGGTTGATCCATTTGTAATGCTTATTGATATAAATATAGAAGACGACGATTTGAAGTATGGTCAGTATGAAGTAGGAAGCTTGCACAGCAATGATGTTAACTCCTTGAAGTAATAACAGAATCCGAATTACATTGTTCAGAATATTAGCTACGGTGACTATAGAAGTCTCTACATAGCTTTTTCCCTCTGCAGCGAGAAGCACTTTGAATTTCCCTTGAAAATAATAATTGATCGCTCCGCCCATCCCTGTAAGTAAAATAATGAGCATAATCGATAATCGATCGATGTCAGAAGTGATCACTAATGGATACACGGTGGCGATTAGAAGGACGGCGAAGAAATAATAAATGCCTGTTTTTTTATAATAGCTAGAGGTGGCGGCCAAAATAGAGTTGATGTGGTTCTTATCATCCGAAGCTACTGGCTTATATAGGGCTTGGATCGAAGCGGCGCCTACGCCGGCTTCCAGCAGTGCCAAATAACTAATAATTTGTACAATAGAAGCGATTAAACCATTGGCCTCTGAGCCATAGTTGACCATAATCAGTCGGGGGATAAAAAAACCGAGGATGATCGTGATGAGCTGACTCCCGAGTCCAAAGGATAAGTTAAGAATGCTCCGCTTGGCTCTCATAACGTATCCTCCTTTCGTAAAGCGATAAATACGTATCCAGATGCTCGAAATGCCTTTCGGCATGTTTGGCTTGCGGCGTGACATCCATATAGTGAGTAGTCATACTTTCAAAAACCTGCGCAGGCTGGAGCTGCTCCAGTGTAGTGAAATCGGTATATAGCCCTTTGAACTGGGCATCTTCCATTACATTGATCATTTTTTTGCTGTAAGCGAGGGGAAACACTGGTTTACCCAATACCCAGCCGAGGATCATCGCATGGAATCTTGAAGCTACGATAAAGCTGGAATGGGCTAGAACGGCCAAGACCTCTTCCATATTCGTTTTATATAAATGCACTTGGGTGGCATCCTCATAGGAGGGACCCATAAGACTCCGGATTTCCTCGATCGCCAGCTGATCGCCTTCGTGTTCACAAAATGACATGAAATGAACAGCGTAGCCTTTTTCAATGAAATAAATTGCGAGTTCTTTCATTTTTTCATAATAGAGGTTGTCAAAACCGTTCAGACCTTTAGCAGAAGGCTTAATGACGGATAAGACGATATAATCCTCTGGTTCGGTTTGAAGATCTGACGGGTTAAGCTGAAAAATAATATCGGGTGCTAAACGGACATGATCCAGATCCTCAAATAAATCATAAGAGTACTTTTCTCTAAAGCAGATGTCTGTATAGTCCTTAAATATCCGCCTGTGTTCCTCATAATATTCTTTATCTGTATAAGGGCCGAAATTCGATCCTAATAAATAGTAAGGCTTATTCTTATTTCGGATGGCTTCTGCGTTCTTGAAATGCTCCTCCCAATGCTCTGCCTGCATAAAGATCGAGCCGCCGATATGAACAACACCATCGGAGTGATTTGCCATAAATTTTTGCGCCAGATTATGTATCTTTAACCTTCTGCAAATAAAGGCAATGCCTCTTAAGAAAATGGAATCGGAAGGATACACTTTGAGGTTCCTGATCTCTTTGAAGCATAACTTGTATAGGCGTGGAGCACAGATTCTGAATTCGGTATCCGGATACCTTTCACATAGCACCTTTATGAATAAATCATCGCCCAAATTAAATTCGGTATAGGCATAGATCAGCATCTTCTTCATATTCTAGATTCCTTTCGCTTGAACCTGGATAAGCTTCTCTCCACAGAAATGAATCTGTGATATAGAAGCGGGGAGATTAAGAATGCTCGGATATAAAGGGCTAATCTTCGATCATTCCCTCTATAACGTCTTATGAGTTCATACATTTCTTGGTTTAGTTCCGGATAGGTATGATCGATGTCGCGAAGTAACTTATGAATGCTTACGCCTTCTGTCCCATTTAGGCAGGTTTTTAGGTTGAAAAAGTAATTCTCGATCAATTCGCGATTTCTTATATAAGGAGATATCATATCCAGCTTCTCAAAGGGATGGGCCTCGAAATAAGCATCTACCCGTTTGAATACACCAACGACATCAAATTTTTTCACATTATAGCTGTTGGAAATCGACGTGTTTCTTTGTAAATAAAACGATAATATATCCGGCAATGTGATGACTGTAGCGGCTCTGGATAAAGCTTTGTAGATAAATTCCTGATCTTCTCCATTCACACAGCGTTCCGTATATTGGAGCCCATGAAGGAGCAATAATTCCCGGTTATACGCTATACTCCCTGTCCATATTCGCAAGCTTTTGTTCACAAAAATATGAGTCAGCGCTTCACTGCCTGTTATGTTGCTATAAGCGGAGGTGTAGCTCGAAGTAGTGACTCCATCCTCTGTGACATGGCTATATCCCCAACAAATAATCTCGGGGTCAGATGGTTGAGTATAGGTATGAATGGTTCGTACTAAGTCTGTAGAGATATAATCATCACCATCCAGAAACAGCACATATTTCCCTGTAGCTTCTGTTAAGCCTCTATTTCTAGCCGCACTAACCCCCTGATTTTCTGTTCGAATGACTTTGCAAGAAAGATCGGGGTGAAGTGCGAGAATATTTGCTATCACGTTGTAGGTGTTATCTGTAGATCCGTCGTCCACGATAATGACCTCGAAATGCGGTTCACTTTGGGTAAGGAGTGAATCAAACATAGGGGTTATATAATGTTCAATATTGTATACAGGGACCACAATGCTTAGATTCATGTGCTGGCTCCTTTCCTTGGTAGAACTGGATAAATAGCTATCTTAAGCTTACCCTTCATATCAAAAGATTGTATATACTACTTTAGTTTACTTATTGCTACCTCTAATTCGTTGTAACATCACGTGAATAATAATTATTACAGTATGTAAAATGACAATCATATCGATTGGTATAACATATATAGAAAGTCTATAAAATCATGAACGCTCGAAGCGGAGGGACCTATGATGCAGCTGCAAAAAATATTCGTGAACGGTGAGAGATTAAAGAATACGATTGAGGCATTTGCGGATTATGGGCGTACAGATAACAACGGCGTGACCCGGTTATCGCTGACGGAAGAGGATCTTAAGGTTCGGGATTATTTTCGATCCTGTTGTGAAGAATTAGGGATGTCTGTGAAGGTGGATGATATGGGCACGATGTACGCTACGCTTGCGGGTGTAGAGTCTGGGCCTCCTATTGTGATTGGTTCGCATATGGATACTGTGAAAAAAGGTGGCAGATTTGATGGCGTCCTTGGGGTAATCGCTGGACTAGAGGTAGTTCGCACACTCGTGGATCACGGGATAAAACCGAAGCTACCGGTGACCATTATTAATTTCACAAATGAAGAAGGGGCTCGATTTGAGCCTTCGATGATGGCTTCTGGTGTGCTGGCCGGTAAGTTCGATAGGGCAGAAATGTTGAATAAAAAAGATCCGGAGGGCATTACCTTTGGCGAAGCGCTGGAGGAGAGCGGATATAAGGGAGAAGCAAGCAATCGAATTACTGAAGCCACTGCTTATTTGGAGCTTCACATCGAGCAAGGTCCCGTGCTAGAACAAGAAGAACTGTCGATTGGTCTGGTGGACTGTGTAGTTGGCATGGCCTGTTATGAGATTGAGGTGACGGGGGAATCGGATCATGCGGGCACCACGCCTATGGCAATGCGCAAGGATGCCTTGTTCGCTGCCACGGATTTGATCACGGAGCTTAGAAGCAAGCTTAGTGCGCTCGATTCTGAACTGGTGTATACCATGGGCAGAATGAATGTGTTTCCTAATATTCATACCGTCATTCCCAATAAAGTGATCTTCACCATTGAGGCTAGACATAAAGATATGGAGATTGTCCGTGAGGTGGAAGCTATTATTCATAGCTTGCCGGAGATGCTACTGGACTGCGTAGTAAGTAAGACCAAGCTTTGGGGCAGAGAGACTGTTTGGTTTGACCAGGGGATATGTGATTTAGTGGAGCAAGCGGCACAAGCCTTGGGTTATTCTAATCGGAAGATCGCAAGTGGCGCAGGGCATGATGCTCAGTTCGTAGCCAGCTTTCTGCCATCCGCGATGGTGTTTGTACCTAGTGTGAAGGGAAAAAGTCATTGTGAAGAGGAGTTTACCTCCTATGAAGACTGTGAAAAAGGGGTAAATGTAGTCCTAGAAACGGTGTTGTTATTACTGTCAAAGTAATACGCGTCACTAAACATAACATTCTAATATGGAAGTAGTGCTTTAATTTCATACAAAATCGTCAAAAAGACACTTTAAGCAGTGTCTTTTTTTATGAGATAATGATTAGGGTTGTGTTGGGTACCAAATGACATAAAGTTACTGGGCGGTTTAAGTCGAATCCTTTGTGTAAAAACACAATGATGATAGATAATATTTTAATTTTTTACCAAATTGGGAATACTAAACGTATGTTATCATTCTTTACATAAGGGATCTACATTAGACGGGAGAGATGAATGATGATTATCGGAGTGCCTAAAGAAATTAAAAATAATGAGAATCGTGTAGCCATAACGCCTGCGGGTGTAGTTAGCCTTATTAAAGAAGGACATCAAGTGCTGGTGGAAGCTGGGGCTGGTGTGGGAAGTGGATTTCCGAACGAAGAGTATGCTTCGGCCGGAGCGAAGCTGATTCAGGACGCAGCTACGGTCTGGAGCTCTGCCGAAATGGTGATGAAAGTGAAAGAACCGCTGGAAAGCGAGTACCCTTATTTCCGTCCAGGCCTTATCTTGTTCACGTATCTGCATCTTGCGCCTGAACCTTCTCTGGCCGCTGCGCTCAAAGACAAAGGTGTCTTTGCCATCGGGTATGAGACGGTTGTTCATGAACGTACCTTGCCGTTATTAACACCGATGAGTGAGGTAGCGGGCCGGATGTCTGTTCAGCTTGGCGCTCAGTTCTTGCAAAAAAACTATGGCGGACAAGGGATTCTTCTCTCCGGTGTTCCCGGGGTTAGTCGTGGCAAAGTTAGCATCATCGGCGGTGGAGTAGTAGGTACAAACGCTGCAAAAATGGCTATCGGTTTGGGTGCTGATGTTACAATTGTTGACCTCAGTGCTGAAAGATTGCGTCAATTAGATGATATTTTTGGGGCACAGATCAATACGCTGATCTCTAACCCTTACAATATTGCCAAAGTGGTAGCTGAGGCAGATCTGCTGGTAGGTGCGGTGTTGATTCCGGGTGCGAAAGCACCGAAGCTGGTTACAGAAGAAATGGTCAAGACCATGAAGCCGGGATCGGTGATTGTTGATGTGGCCATTGACCAAGGTGGTATCGTAGAGACGATCGACAGAGTGACAACACATGATAATCCTGTATTTATTAAGCACGGCGTGCTGCATTATTCTGTTGCTAATATGCCAGGCGCTGTGGCCAAAACTTCGACGATCGCTTTAACCAATGTCACCGTTCCATACGCCCTGCAAATTGCCAATAAAGGCGTGATCAAGGCGATTCAGGAGAATGCCGGCCTAAGAAGCGGCGTAAATGTCGCCAACGGTAAAATCACCTGCCAAGCCGTGGCTGAAGCGCTTGGCGAGAAACATTTTACGGTAGAACAAGCTATGGAGCAGACGTTCACGATGAGCTAAATAGTGCTAAATAGAGCTAAATAGAGCTAAATAGAGCTAAATAGATGCGTTCCAAATGATTTATAATATTTGGAAACCAATAGACAGCGAATTCCCGCTATGGGAGTTTGCTGTTTGTTGTTTCTGGGAGTAATATTTTCGGCTCAGTTCAGTGTGGCGAGGATCCGGCAGAAGTCTGCTAGTTTGATCTAGGAGGTAGCTAGGAGTGGCTTCAGTGTGCTAGATCCAGCAGAAATTTACTAGTTCGGTGTTAAAGGCTGTGGGACTGCGTTATGAAGATCGTTGGATCGGGTGGATGTTTGTTGGTGTATTGTTAAAAGTAGCTAAGTTGTATTTGGTATGGTTAGGTACTGTTGATGTTGCCAGCGCGACGCTAAAGGTAGATAGACAACGTAGAAGTTGGTTTGAATTCGATCAAAACTAGCAAGTTTCAACTATGTGTAGCCTGATTTGGCTAGTTACAGCTTGATTAGTTAGTATTTGGTTTTTTGTTACGGTGAGAGATTTGTTGAAGATGATTTTTAGGGAAATCCTCCCTAAAAATTACGCGAAAATAGCTTGAAACGCTATAATTAGGGAATTTCTCCCTAAAAATACGAAGAATATGCCCAATAATAACCTGATCGGTTGAATATTAGGGAGTTTTTCCCTGATTAGTAGTAAACCAATCCTAAAATACAGAATTTTAGGGAGGAATTCCCTAATAACTCTAAAGGGGCTCTCTCAAGTAGCGGTTTATGTGCTGTCGCGCCACTCCGTCACGCCGTAACCCGCATCAACGTAGCCGGCAACTCCGTCCCATGCAAACCCGCAACCCCGTAACCAACGTAACCCGTAACTCAGCAACTCCGCTCTCACGGAACTCTATAACCTCGTAACTCCTCCACCCGGCGATCTCAAGGTCCCACCATCTCGCCCCCATCCCATTATCTTATAGTCAGCTAGGAGCACGCATACTATAATAAAATCACTCTAGAGTACAAGGTTCGGCTATTTTTTCAGGCAGGGGTGGGGCTAGTGACGGAAAAGGATCCATTGTTTGATCGTTTCTTCGATAGTATGGAATCGTTGGCGGATGCGATTAGTGAATCTCTTCAATCCCAAGTTACGATTGAGGACAGCAATCACCATGTGATCGGATACAGCTCCCATCAATTTGAGAGTGATTCCGCGAGAATTTCGACCATTATTGGAAAGCGCGTGCCTAACGCTGTCATTATTGGCTTACGCAAGAAGGGGATTATGCAGCAGCTTGAGAGCGCTACACGTCCGATTCGGATTCCAGCGGTCATGGAGGTAGGTCTTGGCCCCCGACTCGCTATTTGCATCAAACATCAGAAGGAAATACTCGGGTACATATGGGTAGTGGATGCAGGCAATCTAGTTGAAGGACACGCAGAGAATATTGTAGAGAAAGCGGCGGCCATCGTTGGTCGTTATATATTGAAGCAACGGGGTTGGAAGACGAAGCAGGAGAAAACGCAGGAGGATTTTTTCTGGAAGCTGCTCACCTCCCATTATGACAATGAAGCGAATATCAAGCAGGACGCGGAAGTTTGGTCGATTCTTTTGCCGGACAAATATTATATTAGCGTGTTTGAGAGTGACAAGGTCATCAATGACCACTTCGTACTTCGGTTTCGGCAAACTATGACCTCCTATCCGGGGCTGAAATTATTGTTTCTGACTGCTGAGCACAATCGGTTAATTATATTGTTTTCATTCAGCTTTCGCATGGAAGGGACGGGTGGTCTGTATTCGTTCATGCACAAAATTATCGAGGATATGCGTAAGAGTGAGAACTGTATGCTGGCTGCAGGCTGTAGCCTGGATTACACTGAATATATGTCGGCAGCCATTGCGTACTGGGAAGCGGGTTCCATTCTGGAAATCAAGAAGCTGCTGCCTTTTCACGGCCGAGAGTTACTATTGTATGAGGATATTGGATTTTGGGCGTATGTTCCGGCTATTATAGAGCAAAAACGTAGTCGGACCCGTAAGAGTCCTTTACTGTATCCGCTAAAAGAGCATGATCGCGAGCATAGAAGTGATTTTCTAAAAACGATTGCCGTTTATTTATCACTCAGTGGAAACTTGAAGGAATCCGCCGCTTTTTTACATATTCATACCAACACATTGCTGTACAGATTAAATCGCATAGCAGAGATTACGGGAAAAAGCTTAAAGGATACGGGATACCGCACTTCTATATATTTGGATATTTTGACGGAAGAGACCAGGCAGCTCAATCAGTGGTTTGTTGAGTCAGGGGAATAAAATGAATTAAGCACCAACTGGGCAGTGAACACGTACAATAACCTATATTTAGAACCTATAATATTGGAGGGACTAAGCATGGTGAAGGAAGTTCGTTCACCCGATGCCCTTGACTTTGAACGGAAAATGAGAGACAGCATCGTGGAATCGGCGGAAGCTTTAAATAACAGTGGAGCGGATTTTGCAACATTTGATGAGTCGCGCTGCAACCCGCAGTTTTGGACGCGTACAGATATTGGAGGACTACAGCTGAACGCTGGTGTGGCACCTTCGGTGGGGATTAAAGACATTTTTCAGAACGGACATTTATATGCCTTCGAATGCGCGACAGCGATGGTCATTGTTATGTACAGGGCGACAATTGAAGCTATAGGTGAAGAAGCCTTTAATAGGTATTTTACGGATTTATTCTTATGGGATTGGAACTACGACGAGAATCTGCGCTTAATTACGAAATATAATAAGGATCAGATGCTGCGGGGAGATATTGTGTATTTCAGGAATCCAGATCATGCGCCTAGCAAGCCAGAATGGCAGGGTGAAAATGCTGTTAAGCTTGAAGAAGACCTGTATTATGGCCACGGCATTGGGATAACCACTGCAGAAATTATCATAGACTCTCTTAATGAGGAAAGAGTGCCCGGAAGTAATACCTCAGCGTTTCTTACGAATGAATCCATTCATCCTGATTTTAACTATTTACAGAGATTATCTACAGGCTCTGTCTTACCCGGAGCGGAGAATAGAGGCTCTGAGTGCACTGTGTTTTCAAGAATAGGGACTAGAAGCTACATTTATAAGATCTAACAGCTAAGAGGGTACCAAGAAGAGCAATCTTCCTGAAAAATCACTTCACCATCCGTTTGTCCGTCATACGTAGTTTCAGTAAAGACACCATCTAGGGTGTCTTTTTTTCGTGTGGATTCAATAGTTCTAGTTCGTAGTCATTAAAGCTTGAGTAGCAGTATTGCACCTCTTTGTGACTCTTTCATATTACGTCATAAATATGCTAGTTATTTATGCGCCAAGAAAGAAATTTTGTGCATACAATTTAAATCTTTAATAGTAGCAAAGGTTTAATTTTACATTGAACTGTTATAGTACTCATTGATCAATACTTTACTAACAGGGGGGAAGGATAAGCGCATGAATACATTACGTAAGACAATAGTGATTGCATCAGCGATAACGTTGCTAGGAGGAGGGTTTAATACAGGCTTTAGTCAAAATAATTATGTCTACGCAGCAGATGATACTACGCCATCCATCCTGGTCGAAGATTTTGAAGATGGAATCAATGATGTGAAATTTAACCCTAAACGTATGTATAATGCTACGCTGCATTTGGAAGATAACAAGAAGCTTGTAAGAAATGGGCAATATTCGGCTAGAATTGATTACGATATGATCGGCATAGTAGATAACCCCTCTCAAATTGAAGTCGGGTATAAAACGGGGAATATCCCAGTTACAGGTTACCCTACTAAAGTAGGCATGTGGGTTTATGCAAACAATGAAGGACATTTGCTGACGACAAAATTTAGAGATATAGGCGGATCTTCTTTCCAGGCAGAATTTTATGATGTAAATCAAGTGGGTATCAACTGGTCCGGCTGGAAATATATCGAGGCAGATATTCCGCAGGGTAAACCGGGTCCGATTGTTCTTGAATTGTTTTTCCAATTGAAACAATCGAATATGAGCAAGAAAAACAAGGGCTCTATTTGGGTAGATGATATTACCTTTATCTATGATGAAGTTGATGAGGATAAGGACGTTCCTGCCATTAAACCTAAAGCCCCTGTTGAAAATGAAGTCTTAAACACTCCACTTGATGAATTGAAGGTTGAGCTGACCGATAACGGATCAGGTCTGGATTTGGGTACCTTATCTGTTCAGTTAGATGGAACGTATATCACGGATGAAGTGCACTATTCTCCAGATACAAATTTATTAACTTACCCAGGAGAATATGTAGATGGCGGTTATCATGAGCTTGTGATTGAAGTGAAGGACAAGAATGGTAACCCGGCAGCAAAAAAACTCACCTTCACAATAAATGCAGGAGAGCGTTTGTTCATGACTGCAGACGAAGAAGCCATAAGTAATGAAATCTATCCTGTTCATATTAATATCAAAGATTACTTGAAAGCAGAGCAGGCAAAATTTACCTTGAATTATGATGCAAGCACCCTTCAAGTTGAAAGCATTACTCAGGCGGCTGGAGTTTCCCTAACCTCAGATATTGATAATGAGCACGGCATGGTTCAAGTAGCACTTGATAACGTAATAGCAGCAGCTCAAAATGTCGTTACTGTTAACTTCAGAGTGAGCTCTCATGCCGTCTTAGAGCGTGGTGAAGCGTACAAAACCATAACAATGAGTAATGCGAGTCTTACTGCTGGCGGCGTTCAGACGAGTACACCATTAGCTGCGCCTATTCATTATACAATCGGTTTCCCTTATCAGCTAAAAATGACGGGAGTTGGTTTGGGTACACCTTCTACCTTTACAGTGTTAGACCATGGAGGCAATCCGTATGAAGGTGCGGATATTGTTTTCACTGGATTATTAAAGCAAAGCTCAGTCGTTACAGTTAACACTGTTACGTCTAGTGTATATGAGGATGATGATACATCTTCTAATGTAATCATGGTTGCAAATGATGGTGAACGTTACTATGCTTCAACAGCAGCTAAGAATGGATTTTACGAGGTTATTCTCGCAGACGGACAAACAACAGGTTATATCTCTGAAGCTGATGTTAGTAGTCAGTTATTGAGCGGCAGCCTTGGTAAAACAGATGCTAAAGGACAGTTAATAACAGACCTCACTACATTGGCACTTGGAACCTATCAGGTTCAAGCAGTCATCGGTGATCAGAACAGTAAGGTTGTCAATTATGAAGTTGTAGAGCAGTATGGTATGAATGAACCGCAATATATTCAAACCTATGTCGCAGAGGATATGTCTTCACAACTGAGTGCTGCCTGGCAAACAAAACCAGATCAAACCTCTACGTATATTCAATACATCGAAGCTGGTGAATGGGGAACAGGTGCAAGCCCAGACATCAATAATGTAAAGCAGCAGCAAGCCGAGAGTGAGCTGCAGGTGCTTAGTATGAAGGAAAATGGAACGAAGGGTGAAATCCGTTTTCATAATGTCCTGGTTAAGGGTTTGAAAGCAGATACCACTTACAAATATCGTGTAGGTGATGAAGACAAATGGTCGGAGTGGAATGAATATTCTACTGTCGATCAGGATAAATCAACACCGACCTCATTCTTGTTTATTACGGATTCCCATACGAATCAACTGCCAGGATTACAAATCTATCAAGAGCTAATGACTAACGCTTTGACACAATATCCATCAACACAGTTTATTATGCATGGTGGAGATATGGTTGATGTAGGCGGTGCATTCGAAGAATGGCAAAAGTTCTGGCTAGCATCTTCTATCTATGCAACAAAACTCCCGACTGCACTAACACTGGGCAACCATGATGTGAAGAGTGAAGGGAAAGATGTGTTCACCAAAGGTGCGAATTTCCCGGAAAACGGACCAGAATCGCAACTGCAATATGCTTACTCTTATGAAGTCGATGATACTCATTTTGTCGTATTGAACTCAGAAGGCACAGAGGAACAGATGGTTGATCAAGCAGCTTGGTTAAAAGACGATTTGGATCAGAATGATAAAAAATGGACTGTCGTTATGTTCCACCGTCCAGCTTATCATACAGAGAATGGTCGAGAATCCCTTGTTGAGTATACCCAAACCTATTTTGCACCCATATTAGAAAAGAAAAAGGTCGATTTGGTTCTGGTTGGTCATGACCATGTATATGCGCGCACCTATCCAATGATGGATGGAAAGCCAAATAAAGCTACTAATGAGGGTACTGTATACCTTGATGGTGGTGCTTCAGGCTGGAAATTCTATGATGGCACCCAATATAATTATTTGAATTATATTTTTGATGAAGACGTTCCTGTATACTCCGCTATTAAAATTACTGAGGATGCGATTCATGTGGAGGCACGTACAAGTGCGGGTACATTAATCGATGAGTTTTCTGTCAAGAAAACAACGGAAACTGAGACACCAACACCAACACCAACACCAACACCAACACCAACACCAACACCAACACCAACACCAACACCAACACCGACACCAACACCAACACCGACACCAACATCAACGCCACCAACACCGAATTCAACATCAACGCCACCAACACCAACACAAAAGCCAACAGCAACGCTTACACCAACATCAACACCGAAGCCAACAGCGATGCCAACACCGCCAACATCGACATCGAAGCCAACAGCGTCGAAGCCGGTATTCAACGACAAGGTAAATGTAGATGCAGTTAAAGCTATTGTGGAAAAAGAGAAGTCTGCTCCCACTATAAACTTTACGGATGTTCCGGCATCATCGTGGAGTGCCTCTGTAGTGGAGCGTGCAGCTAAGATGGGGATTGTAACGGGTTATAGTGATGGTTCTTACCATCCGAATCAAAAGGTAACTCGCGCTGAGTTCGCCACAATGCTAGCAAAAGCTTTTGGTCTAGCGAATTCAAGCGGTTCATCTTTCTCTGACACGCAAGGGCATTGGGCTTCAGAATCGATTGCAGCATTACAAGCTAAAGGGGTAATTACGGGTTACAGTGATGGTTCTTTCCATCCGAATCAAAAAATTTCCCGCGCTGAGATCGTTGCAATGCTTGCTCGTCTGACAAACTATGTTCCTAACGCATCCAATCTATTTTTGGATGTAGCTACGAACTGGGCTTCAGAACAAATCAATGCTTTTGCAACTGCTGGCATAGTAACTGGTAAAGGCAACGAATTGTTCAAACCAAATGATGCTGCATCCCGTGCGGAGTCGGTTGCGATGATCATTCGTTTGTTGGATAAATTACTTGCACACTAAGTGAAATGTTTCGGGTAGTTAACCGGATTCAGCTCCACCAATAAGAAAAAGAAGGGGCTGTCCCTGAGTCATTATGACTTATGGGACAACCCCTTTGCTGTGTCTAATAGCCTAAAGCTCAAGAAAGTCGTTGCGGAATTTCTCGAAATCAGATTTTCTACATTCTAGCGCAAGCCGTGTGCCTGTTTCTTCATAGTTAGTGGATTGAACATGGGCATGCTCGTTGAAATAGGAGACTACATTGCCGCGATCAAATGGAATCAGAATTTCACACTGTACATAATCCGTAAACACATGGCTGCGAATCAGATCTGTAAGTTCAGCTACCCCACTATTTTGTTTGGCAGAGAGATAGACATTGTCACCCTCAAGGTGAGGGTAAGGCAAGTCAGTTAGGTCAGCTTTGTTGTAGGCATAAACCGTTGGAATTTGGTCCGCGCCGAGCGCTTTCAAAGTCTCATCAGTGACGGCCATATGCTGCTGATGCTGCGGATCGGAAATATCGACTACGTGAATCAATAAGTCAGCTTCGGTCACTTCTTCGAGCGTGGAGCGGAAGGCTTTGACCAGATGATGGGGAAGCTGGCTGACGAATCCGACGGTATCTGTTAATAAAAAGGTTTTGTGATCCGGTAGCTCAATGCTCCGAACGGATGTCTCCAGCGTAGCAAATAACATATCCTTGGCGAACACCTGCTTATTAGAGCCGGGATGATACGTCTCCACGATCACATTCATTAAGCTGGACTTGCCGGTATTCGTATAGCCGACGAGACAGACGACCGGAACCTCATTCTTGTGCCGCTGCTTCCGCTGAATTTGGCGCCTTGCTACTTGCTGTTGAAGCTCAACTTGTAACGCTGAAATACGTTCTTCAATTCTTCTGCGATCCAGCTCCAGCTTCGTTTCACCAGCGCCTCTGTTCTTCAGCCCAGCACCACCGCCTTGTCTTCCGAGGGATTCTCGGAGACCTGTCAGGCGGGGCAGCATATACTGCAGCTTGGCTACTTCTACTTGCAGCTGTGCTTCTTTGGTCTTTGCTCGTTCTGCGAAAATATTCAAGATCAGAATCGTTCGGTCAATGACCTGACGGCCTAGAGAAGACTCCAAATTGCGAATCTGTGAAGGAGACAGCTCATCATTAAAAATAACAATAGGAGCATCATGCGCTTCTAAGAGCGCAGATACTTCTTGGATTTTGCCTGTGCCGATATAGTGGGAAGGGTTGATCCGGCTTGCCTTCTGACTAAGTTCTCCGACAACTTCTAGGTCACAGGCAGCTGCCAGATTACTGAGTTCTTCCATCGAATAATCGAAGTTTGTTTCGTTTTGTAGCTGAACACCGACTATAATAGCTTTTTCTCGTAGTTGTTCCATATATTTATTCATCCTCCAATAGTAAATAGTAAACGCAAAAAAACACAGGACATCTGCCTGTGCTTACGGTTCGTTAGAGGACGTCAGAACAAATGTGTAAGGAGAAATCTCCGTTACGACATTAGGGTCTTCCATAGATATATCGAATTAAACAACGGCTGGGGCGTAGGGAAATGATAACCTAGTCCCTTACGAGCAGCAGTTGGTTTATTGGCTTCTATGGAGTTAAATGGGTAGACCTATCCTGAGTCCTCTGCACATGGGCAGAGCTTTAGCGCTATTCAATTAGCCGCGCAAAGTTCTAACTCGGATAAAGTCTATCACACGTAACCCTCCGTTCATAAAAAGTTAAGTCGAGTTTACCACATCCTTTATTTGGTGGCAAATCTGTATTTTATGCTCGGTGGAGCACATCTCTATTTTAATATCAATCCAAGAATTCTAAAAAATGATTGCATACCATATATATATAATTTGATATGAATAGGAGGTGTGAAGACATTGCCTGTCCTCTCTACAAACACCATCATTAATTTACCTGTCGACGGTACTCGTCCAATAGATCAAGTTGTGATCAAAGTGGTTAATAATGGATTGGCTGGCGCGGCTTGTTATTTAACGGGTTTAGCCAATAGTGCAAGTCCTCAGACAGTCTTTATTGAAGAATTATTTGAGCTGCAATATCAGGAAACGTCAAGCAAGACCTACACGATTGTAGAGGATTTATTCCAATTTAATTTTGTGTGTTCACAGGAACAATTGAAGATTCAGGTTTTTCTTGTGGATGTGAACGGTGTCTGGACGGCTGTTAATCTGGAAGTGTTTCAAGTAAGCCGTATAACCTCGGAAATCCGTGATAACGTATCGGTTACATCGACTGACTTCGCGGCGATTAGCTTTATGAGGAGTTCTGCCTTTACTATTCCACAAGGTCTTGCGGCTGAGATTAGACCGGCGGCTTTAGATATTCTATCCAAAAGACCTGTGCGATATATGGTCGTCGCAGGTGGCACTCTGGATGGGACATTTGAAAATTTCCCAACGCCAACTACGGATATTCCTGTGACGGACACGGCACTGCTGGTGAATTACACCTGCACTACGGTCACGGGTGGAAAGGTGATTATGCAAGGTACAGGATCGGGAATCTCCGGTGCTTATGCCAATTTGGCTGTTAATCTGCTTAACGAGCGACTCTCTTATGAGCTTCAGAATGAGCCGGTTACTTTGGTGGTTAACTCACTTTCAGGTGATGATGATCTCGCAGTCACCTTTAAGATGTCCGAGCAATGGTGAGCGTTCTTTAATCCAGTACTGAAGATAAATTCTAGTGATTGAAAAAAGGAACATCCGCGGAGATGCGAATGTTCCTTTTGATGGTCGTTGCAAGCGTTAGGATTAGTCTGTTAAGCCTCGCCGTAATGTAAATAGGTCTTTCAGAGCCTCAGTAGACAGCTCGGTAATCCAGCCTTCGGAGCTGGAGATGACATTATCGCTTAGCTGCTGCTTACTCTCCAGCATCTCATCAATCTTTTCTTCGAGCGTCCCGAGAGCGATGAACTTATGCACCTGTACATCACGCGTCTGGCCCATCCGATAGGCGCGGTCTGTCGCCTGATTCTCAACAGCCGGATTCCACCAGCGATCGAAGTGGAATACGTGATTGGCGGCGGTTAAGTTCAGACCGACACCTCCAGCCTTGAGTGAAAGGATGAATACATTCGGCTGATCAGACGGTGGTGCATCTGGACGACTGGCCCCTTCGTCCACGGATGGTGCGGGCGTCTGAAATCGCTCAATCATTCGGTCACGCGCCTGTTTGGAGGTGCTTCCGTTCAAATAAAGGACAGGCTCTCCCAGCTCCTGCTGTAGAACAGCCTGAAGCATTTTTCCCATCCCGACATATTGCGTAAAGATGAGACAGCGCTCATCCTCTGCACGCAGTTCCTTAACCATATCCAGCAGTCTTTCAAGTTTAGAGGAACGGTTGATGAGTAGACTGGTATCCAGTTTGTTGTCCGAATCGGTTTCAGGGAGGGCCTCCTTAGTCACAAGCATCGGGTGATCACATAGCTGCTTAAGTCCGGTCAAAGCCCCAAGAATGGCGCCCTTACGCTCAATACCTTCCAACTTCTGCATACGGTCGAGCAGTCCGTTTACGGTCTGGTCATAGAGCGCAGCTTGTTCAGCTGTCAGATGGACATAGGTCTTCATCTCGTTTTTATCTGGAAGATCGAGCTGAATGTTAGGATCCTTTTTCTTACGGCGTAGCATGAACGGCTTCACGAGATTCTGTAGGTCCACTGTACGCTTCTCGTCGCGTTCCTTCTCAATGGCATTACTGAATCGGTCGTTAAAGGCTTTGGCGCTACCCAGATAACCTGGGGTTATAAAATCATAAATGGACCACAGCTCGGATAATCTGTTCTCTATAGGTGTTCCTGTCAGCGCAATCCGGTGTAAAGCCGGGAAGCTGCGCACAGCTACCGACTGCTTCGTTTGAGCATTCTTGATGTTCTGTGCTTCGTCCAGGCAAATCGCCGCCCAAGTGAATTCCTTCAGCAACTCCTGATCAAGCGCTGCAGTCGCATAAGAGGTGAGTACCACGTCAGCTTGCGAAGCAGCGCCATAGAAGAAGCCTGCGTCCAAACGGCGACTTCCGTAGTGCAGCATCACATTCAAAGAAGGCGCGAAGCGCTGCAATTCCTTCTGCCAGTTGCCCAGCACGGAGGTAGGGCAGATGATCAGAGCAGGCCAACCCGGAGGGTCGGTCTGGCGACGGGATGAGCTAGGATCGGTATTTTCTTTGATATGAAGTAAATATGCAATGAGTTGGACGGTCTTGCCAAGCCCCATATCATCGGCTAGACAAGCCCCCAAACCGAATTGACGCAGGAAAGTCAGCCAAGCATATCCTTCATGCTGATAGGTGCGTAGCTCTGCCTGGAGTCCTGCGGGCACTGGAGGCTTCGGCCACTGTGAGCGCTGGCCGAGCTGACCAATGAGACTGATCAAATGCTCGTTTAGCTCTACCTCGAGCCGCAGGCGCGCCGCATCCTCTTGAAGCTGCTCTTCTGTAGCCTCAGCATCAGCTTCCTCACTCGCTTGTAGCAAATGAAGCTGAAGCACATCTTGGAAAGACAAGCCTTGCGACTTGTCCATACCAGCCATGGCTCTTTGGATTTGCGCCAGCAGCGCGGGATCGAGCGAGACCCATTTGCCTTTGAAGCGGACGAGTCGTTCTCCTCTTGCGACCAGCTCGGCAAATTCAGCTTCGGTGAGGTCGACGTCGCCGATGGAGATTCGCCAATCGAAATCGATGATCGAATCAAGGCCGAACAGCGACTCGCCGCCGCTGCGTTTGTCCTCGCCGGGGCTGATCTTGGCGCGGAGGCGCGGTTTTTTCCGGCTGGCGGCTTCCCACCACGCCGGCAGCAGCACTTGCCAGCCTGCTTCCAGCAGCCGCTGGCTCTCGGCGGTTAAGAACCGCCAAGCGATGGCATCGCTGAGCGGTTCGGCCAGCACGTCGCCGCCCGCCGCGAAGCGCTCGGGCGGCAGACTGCCGCGGAGGCGCTCCAGCCATCCCGCGGCGCGTTCGTGCACGTGGGCCGACCATGCTGTCGGCCACAAGCCGTGCGGCTCGCCATCATCGGCGAGCCTGATGGGAACAAGCGCGGATTCATCGCGCTTGTCCTGAAGGATCAGCTGCAGCCGCCAAGGGGATTCATCCCCTTCCGGCTCCAGCAGCTGAAGTGCAGGCCGGAAAGGCGCGGTATCCGCCTTCCAGCCAATGGCGATAAGCCATGCAGCGGTATCCATGCCCGCTGCAAGGGCCCCGCTTCTATCGAATAGAAGCGGGAATTCGCTCCGGAGGTCGCCTGCCTCGGCCTCCGTGCTGTAATACCTCTGCGATACGGCGGCGGAGAACGCCGCGCGTAACCCACGGCTAAATTCGCTGCCGCCATTTAGCGCCTCAAGGGCCCCTTTGGCAGTGTCATTCTCCACTGCCACCTGCGCAAAAGCGCCCTCATCCCAGGTCCATTGCAACCTCCCGGCACGATAAGCGGAGATATCGGGAATATACTGTTTGTTCTCCAGACATATAGCCAGAAGTGGCGCCAGTTCAGTCAGGTGAGCCGCATCGCCCTCCCAGTTCCATTCGATGTGCGCCAGCAGCTTCTGCTCTGCAAAGAAAGGGATGACCTGCTCCGCAGGTAGAATCACTAGCTCTACACCTTCGCCAGCTGGCTGAACCGTTAACTCCGTTCCATAAAAAGACGCCTCATGCCAGGCGAATAACCGCTGTTTAAGCTGCAAACCGGGCACGAGATCTTCTCTTTCATTCATTCCGTATATTAAAGCGTCGCCATACTGGCTTAATGCAAGCCGGATGGTCAGCGTGCGCAAATGCATGTTCATGGTATTAGCTTTCCTTTCCGAAGCTCCTCTTGCAGCGCACGGAGTCTGCTGTGCTTTGTGGTGAAGGCAAAGAGGAACTCTTCCCACCGTTCTTCTTGTTTCATTTTTTTATACAGCTTGGATAATCGCTTCAATAGTTTCACAGCCGCCTTGTAGCTATGTCTATTCTTATCCAGCACAAATCTTTCGACGGCCTGATGGTAGAAGGGGAGTAGAACTTCGGGTGCGTTTTTCTCCATAGGCTGGAGGTCTGTAACACGAAATTCGGAAGGCAGCTTACCGATGGACAGTTGATAATCCATCCATGTCTGCCATTTTTCATAGGTAATTAATTTCTCTTCGTATACTTCTCCAGAGATAGGTAACATGGTGGCTAATGTATTCCACATCTGCGGCTCAGCTTCAGGAAGGTGGCGAACAGCCTCTTCCCATCTGTTCGAATAGTTATTCAGATTATAGAGTCTGCTGCTCAGAAGTGGACCGATCTGAGCAAGCCAGCCCACCAAGCGTGACCATTCACCTGCATCCAGAAGCGGGGAGGTGAAGCTCATAAGCTCATCAGGATGGAGACCTGGGCGCTCGGCAGCCTTATTCAGTAATTCCCATGCCTTTGGGTCATCCTTCAGATAAAAATACATGCGGCTCTGGGCTAACAGCCACGCATGGCGTGACAGGGAAGCGCCTAATTCACTTTCTGCCTGCTGAAGCTGTTTGATTTCATCCAGATAAAGCTTAGTTCCACCTGTATTCGGATAAATCCAGTTTCTCCACAGCAGGTCATAGCACAGTGAAAAAGAGGGCTGATCCCGCAAGCGATCGCGCGACTCCGTCAACATCTCACGCCGCAAGTAGGAGAGGGTCTCGACGATATGCGGCCACAGATCGTATTCCTGCTCTTGCTCGGGTGACAGCGGGAGTGTGCTTTTTAACAGACGTGTGATTGCTTCCTGTAGCTCAGAGACCGCTACTTGCGTGTAATAGCCGAGTGATGAGGTGAAGGCGACCTGACCGGGTAGATTGGCGGAAGGCTTAGCCAGCTTTTCTAGAAGAAAAAGATGGGCATGCAGGGTAAATAGCTTGTCCATTTCCGGTGATAACTTCGGCTTAAATTTAGTAATGGAAGACAATGCTCGATCCACATATTCAGGATTACGAGTGGTATGTGCCAGAGGCGTGATGCAGAACGCAAAATACTCGCGCCACTCCGTGATGCCTCCGTCAACGATCCGGCTGGCATGTTCTTTTAGCTGCTGCTGGTGCTTCCCATCGGTTCCGACAGGTGAACTACTTGATGTTTTTGGGAGAAAAGATGCGGCTTTGGCGTTAGCTAGAACTTGTACAGACCTATTCTGTTGTTCAGCAAAACTGAGCAGCACAGCGGCCATATGCTTGCAATGACCTGAAACAGGGCAGTTGCAATGGCACCGAGTGAAGCTGTCCAGATCAATAGTAACGCGGTAATCCTCTCTACCTTCAACAAGGGCATTGATCTTAGATGGCTCCGTCATAGTGAACGAACGAATACGGCTTTGCTTATAATATTGGAACCCTCGTTTGAGGGTGAGGTCATCGAAATAATAGGCGACATTCTGGATGAGCTTACTCCACTGCGTATCATCCATAGTATAGGTTGGTTGCATACAATTGGTCTCCCGTAAGAAAAATGGTCGTTATTTGACCTTCATTATATCATTTCTTTTTGAGTAGGATGTTTTGGGGTTGTAATGAAAGCGAAATTGCTGGCTTGTATGGAACGTGGGGCCTAAACATATACTAATCGTGCTGAAATTTGAAGTATAGATCAAACAAAGGTCAAAAAAGGTCAAAACATTAAAAACATTAAAATTTGTAGCATTAAATCAGCTGATTTGCCTGAATTTGACCGAAAATTGGCTTAAATCGGTTTTGTTATTCCTCTGATAGGGGACTATAATAAGGTCATAGATCAAATAAAGTCAAAGTCAATGAGAGGAGAATGGATAATGTTTGATTTGGTTCCTTTTGGTAAACGTAGAGATGATGCTTTTGGTATGCTGGCTAAGTCTTTGAATGATGTTTTTAATGATGATTTTTTTGCACCGATCAAGAGCTCGACGATGTCCTTCAGAACGGATATCCGCGAGAGCGAGCAGGCTTACCTGATTGAAGCTGAACTTCCTGGCTTTAAAAAAGAAGAAATCGACATTGATTATGCCAGCCCTTACTTGACGATTAAAGCGGTGCGGAAGGAAGAGAATGCGGAGGAGAACAAGGATCATCAAATTGTACGTAGAGAACGTCGATATGGTGAATATGTTCGCAGATTCTATGTTCAGGATATTGCAGTGGAAGAGATTCGCGCGTCTTTGAAAGACGGATTACTGAAGCTGGAAGTTCCAAAACAGCAAAAACCACAAGGGAAACGCATTGAGATTCAAGACGGAGATTCTAGCGCTTCGCAGTCTGAATAAGCATAATTTAGGCGGTAATAGTTTCCGCTCAGCATCTTAGAGATAGGCAGCGAGCTTTTAATATAGTGTTATGAATAAAAGGCGCATTGTAGTGGAGGATTCCGGCTATGGTGCGTCTTTTCTCGGAATCGTACGATGAGTTGTATTTAATAAAGCGTTGAAAGGAGGAATCCGTGTGGCTAACAAAAGCTATTATGATGCTTTGGGCGTGAGCAAAACAGCAACTAAACAGGAAATTAAAAAGGCTTATCAAAAGCTGGCCAAGAAGTGGCATCCCGATGTGAACAAAGCCTCTGAGGCAGAGGCGAAATTCAAAGAAGCGGCTGAAGCCTATGAAGTGCTGGGCAATGAGGAGAAACGCAAGCTTTACGATGAGGAGCTGCTTTATGGGGCTCAGCGTGGTAGAGCTGGTGGAGGTGCGTCGAGCGGAGCCTCTTCGTGGGATTCAAACTATGGTGGAAGCTGGAGCGGCGGAACTTATTCTGCAGGAGGTTCTGGCATTTCGGAGGAAGATTTGTTCGGAATGTTTTTTGGGAATCGGGGATCGGCGGATCGCGCTGGCTTTGATTTCTTTTCTAGTAGTGGTAGTGGGCGTTCGAATGGCAATCCATGGGGTGAGGGGCGTAGTTCGACGCAGGCGCAGCTGGATATTACTTTGGAGCAGGCCTATAAGGGAGCAACTGTAAGAGTGCAGATCGGTGATAAAACTGTGGACGTTCAAGTTCTGCCGGGATCTAGTGAAGGCACGATTTTAAAAATCGCAGGAACCACTCAGAGTGGCATAGCTCCAGGTGGTGATATACTGCTGGCACTTCATATTCTTCCTCATGATATATACGAGCTTCGTGCTGGCGATTTATACGGTGTGGTTGAAGTTGCTCCATGGCAAGCGGTATTGGGTGGTGAGGTGAAGGTTCCATTACCGGGTGGCGGTGCCGTGAAATTGAAGATTCCTGCAGGAATTCAAAGTGGTAAAACGCTGCGCATCCCAGGCAAAGGTTTGAAGCGTGAGAATGGTGCGAACGGTGATATTTTATTTGGTATTGAGATTGTTGTCCCTGAGCCAACCAGCGAAGCGGAGAAGAATTTGTACCGTAAACTGGCTGAATCCAGGCATTTCGAGGCTAGAGCTAAACGTCAAAGCGCTAGTGCGCAGCGCCCGAAGGCAAAAGTGGGTAATTAATAGGTAGGTAGAGGTAACTTTGTATGTTCGTGATCGATTTTGGCTGGTGAATATGGTGAATAGAGTGCTAGTAGTAGAAAAGTAACTTAATTAGAAACTAACTATAGTAGAGACCTGTGAGAAGTGTCGGGAAAAGGAAGGGTAAAAGTGTTCTAAAGGTGCCGATTTCGGCTCGATGAGCGAAAAGAGGGGTAAAAGTACCCCAGAATGCGCCGATTTCGGCTCGATGAGTGAAAAGAGGGGTAAAAATACCCCAGAATGAGTCGTATTGGGCTCGATGAGTGAAAAGAGGGGTAAAAATACCCCAGAATGAGTCGTATTGGGCTCGATGAGTGAAAAGAGGGGTAAAAATACCCCAGAATGAGCCGAATTCGGCTCATCCGTCCAAATGAACGGTATTAATCCCGCAGATAGCGCCAAATGCGGCCCATCCGTCCAAATGTACGGTATTAATCCCGCAGATAGCGCCAAATGCGGCTCATCCGTCCAAATGTAAGGTATTAATCCCGTAGATAGGGCCAAATGCGGCCCATCCGTCCAAATGTGCGGTATTAATCCCGCAGATTACGCCAAATGTGGCTGATCACCCGAAATGTACGGTATTAATCCCACAGATAGCGCCAAATGCGGCCCATCCGCCTCAATTCAGCGGTATTAATCCCGCTAAATTAATCTATCCCGGTCAAAACGGCCGATGCCATATATCATTCTTAAATAGAAAGGTGAGAGAGCTATGGATTTCAATAAACTTACTCAAAAGCTGCAGGAAGCAGTGGCTGCGGCGCAGTCGCTGGCTTCAGAAAGCGGACATCAGGAGATCGATAATCTCCATCTATTAAAAGCATTACTTCAGCAGCAAGAAGGCTTGCTGCCAAGATTGCTGCAAAAGATGAACGTCCCCGTAGCTGAGATGCTGCGCAGCACGGATGAACTGCTTGGGCGCAAGCCGAGCATAAGCGGATCAGGAGCAAGCACAGTACGGCGTTATGCCTCGCAATCGCTGATTCATCTGCTGGAACAGGCGGAGAAAGAAGCAGCGAAGATGCAAGACGAGTTTGTTTCGGTAGAACATGCCGTGCTGGCCATGGTGTCGGATTCGAGCAGGGATAATCGTGAGCTGCGTGATCTTTTTGTCAGTCGTGGATTAACACGCGAGAAGCTGATGTCTATACTTGCTGAGATTCGTGGGCATCAGCGTGTAACGAGTCGGGAGCCGGAGGCTACTTATGAGGTGCTGGAGAAATACGGACGTGATCTTGTAGCAGAGGTTCGCGCGGGTAAGATCGATCCAGTCATCGGACGTGACGCTGAGATACGTCGTGTGATCCGAATTCTGTCCCGTAAAACGAAGAATAACCCTGTGCTGATCGGTGAGCCAGGTGTAGGTAAAACAGCGATTGTGGAAGGCTTGGCTCACCGGATTGTACGCAAAGACGTGCCAGAGGGGCTGAAGGACAAGACGATTTTCTCGCTGGATATGAGTTCCCTTGTAGCAGGCGCGAAGTTCCGAGGTGAATTCGAGGAACGCCTGCAGGCGGTACTGAGGGAAGTTCGTGAAAGTAACGGCCGTATTATTCTTTTTATTGATGAGCTGCACACGATTGTAGGCGCAGGGAAAACTGAAGGCTCGATGGATGCGGGCAATATGCTGAAGCCGATGCTGGCTCGCGGCGAACTGCACTGTATCGGTGCCACAACGCTCGATGAATACCGCAAGTATATAGAGAAGGACCCTGCGTTGGAGCGCCGTTTCCAACAGGTACTGGTCAGCGAGCCGGATGTAGAGGATACGATCTCCATTCTACGCGGTCTGAAGGAACGGTTCGAAGTCCATCATGGAGTCAAAATCCATGACAGCGCCCTCGTCGCTGCAGGCGTTCTGTCTAACCGCTACATTACGGATCGTTTCTTGCCGGATAAAGCGATCGACTTAGTAGATGAAGCTTGTGCCATGATCCGTACAGAGATTGATTCCATGCCGGGTGAGATGGATGAAGTGACCCGTCGTTTGATGCAGATGGAGATTGAAGAAGCGGCGCTCAAAAAAGAAACCGATGACGCCAGCAAACGCCGTCTGGAAATCTTACAACGTGAACTCGCCGATCTCAAGGAGAAGCAGCTTGGGATGACGGCGCGTTGGGAGAAGGAAAAGTCAGCGATTCAAGGCATCCGCGACCTCAAAAAACGGCTGGAGCAAGCCCGTAAGGATTTGGTCGATGCACAGGAGGAGTACGATCTTAATAAATCGGCGGAATTGAGCTATGGCATCATTCCTGATCTGGAGCGTCAATTGAAGGCAGCGGAAGAAGCGGCACAGCAGGATCAGGATACAAGATTATTGCGTGAAGCTGTAACCGAGGAGGAGATCGCAGATATTGTGTCACGTTGGACGGGTGTGCCGGTTAGCCGACTGGTTGAAGGCGAACGCGATAAGCTGCTGCGTCTGGAAGAAACGCTGCATGAACGAGTTGTGGGCCAAGATGAAGCTGTCAGCTTGGTGGCCGATGCCGTGCTTCGGGCAAGAGCCGGGATCAAAGATCCGAATCGGCCGATCGGTTCCTTCCTGTTCCTCGGTCCGACTGGGGTAGGGAAGACGGAGTTGGCTAAATCGCTCGCGGTCTCTCTTTTTGATCGCGAAGATGGCATGATCCGTATCGATATGTCGGAGTATATGGAGAAACACAGTGTTTCTCGCCTAGTCGGTGCACCTCCGGGATACGTTGGATATGAGGAGGGCGGCCAACTTACAGAAGCTGTACGGCGTCAACCGTATACAGTAGTGCTGCTCGATGAAGTGGAGAAGGCGCATCCCGATGTATTTAATATTCTACTGCAACTGCTTGATGATGGACGGCTGACCGATTCGCAGGGCCGGATGGTCGACTTCAAGAACACGATCATTATCATGACCTCAAATATCGGTTCACCACATCTGATTCAAGGCACCGATGAGAAGGGTCAGCTTACGGAGGCTGCCAAGGATAGCGTAATGAAGGAACTAACTGGTCATTTCCGTCCAGAGTTCCTGAACCGGGTTGACGATATTGTGATGTTCAAGCCGTTGACCCTGGGCGAGATCGAGAAAATCGTGGACAAACTGGTGGACGGATTACGTTTACGTCTTGCTGACCGGGAGATTGGTCTTGAGTTAACTGAGCCCGCGGTACGTTTTATCGCTAAGGAAGGTTTTGATCCAGTGTATGGGGCGAGACCGCTGAAACGCTTCATCCAGCGAAGTCTGGAGACCCGTGTGGCACGTGCGATCATTGCTGGTGAAGCCGCAGAAGGTACGGTGATTCAAGTAGACGAATCCGGCGGCGGCCTGACGGTGAGCATTATGAAACCAGATCTCGATGAACCACAGCGTACTGAATAAGAAGAAGTTAGCAAAACGGATCGTACTATGTAAAAATAAAAGGCGTCCACAAAGCCACTAAGGTTTTGTGGACGTCCTTTTTATGATTACCCTCATTCCACCCAAGGTATTAAATGAGGGTGTTCATCCAGAATGGACAGGTATTGCTCCTTCCAGCCGTATTGGCCATCGGGATCAAGGAGCATGTAACGCAGATATTTTTCTAAGCGGAATTCTGCCTTCGACCAGCCTAGATGCTTGAGTCGCAAGTTGCTTAGCTGGTGGGGAAGCTCGAAGACATTTTCCGGGAATCGCCCACAATGCTGTGGAGATTCATTCCATACATAGTTGAAGTCTTCTTTATAACGAAGCAAAAAAGGACGGTAATTCAAATGAGAGCGCCAGTAAATATCTTCTCTGTAATGGGTGGCGTTCCATAAATCATAGAGACGGAAACAGAATAAATCGACCTCGTCAGCGTACAGCAGGGGCTCGATATTTGCCGCGAAGCTCGCTTCAAAGATTTCGTCTGCGTCCAGACTTAGAATCCACTCGGGCTTCGTCTTCAGAACCTCTTCCCATTGCTGCTTTCGCAGCTCAATTTCATTGCTGAATTTGGATATGGTATTGTGCACGAGATGAACGGGAATGCCTTCAAGCACCTCCAGGCAGATAGCTGCTGAATTATCGGTGCTGCCATCATCGATAATGACGGCCTCGTCGATGTATTTGCGATGCTCTTCCAGAACCTGCCGCAGAAAGCGTCCACTTTCATTTTTCACAACCATGGTGAGGGTTAGCTTGGGCCGCTTTCTGGCTGGGGGGACTGTCTCCTTGGAGCTTTCGTTGTCTGGATTGTCTGTTGTGGGTGTCGGCATTACTGATGCAGGTAATTCGTCCGTAGATGAACTGTTCTCAGTATCAGTGGCTTCAGCTTTGGTCTCCGTAGTTTCTTTGATAAAATCCTCTACTTTACTCAAATCACTGTCTCTATACAAGTGTAGCGCCGGATAATGGGTATCGACGAACAAGGGGATGCCAAGGGCAGCGGCACGAATGCAGAAATGACGGTCTTCTCCCCAGTATGAAATGTTGCGAATTTGATTATAGCTGACTCCAGCTTTTATCGCATGCTGACTAATCAATGTACAAGCCCCGAGTCCGCCCACCTCATAGATTCCGGGAATCCGCATCTTTGCTATGAATTCATGAAATCTGCGATTAATCTCCTCTGGTTGCAGTTTTTCACCGGGCAGTAACTCCCACTGATTGTATTCGTCGTGCATCCATACCTGCGGCTGAAACATAGTCTCGGGCTGCCACTGCGTCCAGAATACCTCTGAAATAATATCCTTGTTCGTACCTATTAGATGTCTGAGGGTATCGGGATGGAGAATGAGATCAGAGTCAATAAGGAATAAATAATCATAGTTCAAGGTTTGGGCGCGGTTGATCATGAGATTCTTAAAATTGGCTACTTTCCAGACTAAGTTGGTATTCCAAAAGTGGGTAGTATCATTGCGAATATACGCATCGTGAAAGCCGGAGCTCTGAAGATAAATATGATCACCCATGCTTTGGAATTCCTGGAGCAGCCGACTTGACTCCTCATCATCATTATCATCAACTAGATGGAAATCCAGCTCAATATCGGCAATATTCAGACGAAGCAGGGAATTCAGAAATTCTTTTAAAACCATAGGCTTCTGGTGGATTGGACTGCCAATCAATACGCGAATCTTGTTTTCCGTCATTGCCGCCTCCTTGGGGAACGCCCCTCTTTCCTTGGATGATCCTTATGTTCTCAATATATTTACAGGAGAGCGGCAATAATCCTTATTTTTCAAAGTTCTGTAAAGTAAATGAGTATTAGATGTATTAATTCGTAACGATCTGCTGTACAATAACCGAATAATTAGATGACAACATGAACAGCAAAGGATGAGCGCTATGGATAAATCACCAATCGATTCCCTCAATATTACATTAATGTGAAATGCTATCCATTGTAATTCCTAGTATTCCGATATACAATATAAAAAACACAAGCAACGCAGAACATAGAATACGGGGGAGAAACTTATGCGTAAAGGATTATCTGGAGTTATTACTTTGATTTTGTTAACATTTTTGATTAGTGCGTGCTCCGGAGGGAACACCGCCACTTCTACAAATACAAATCAGACACCTGCTACTAATGATGGAACGACAGCAAGCACTGAGATAAAAGATGGAGGCAACTTGATTATTGGAGTTGCAGCTGATCCTGTTATTCTAAATCCGAACTACGCGGGTGACCGTGTCAGTCTTACGATTGACCAAGCGCTCTATGCTCCACTGTTCCAAGTAAATGATGGTAAGAAGACCTTCTACTTGGCAGACAGCCTGACCCTTTCAGAAGATAATCTGACTTATACGTTGAAGCTGAAAAGCGGACTGACATGGCATGACGGAGAAAAGCTTACTGCTGACGATGTCGTGTTCACGATTGATAGTATCCTCGATGAGAAGCAAAACAGCATGTTGAGAGCGAACTTATTCATCGGTGATAAACCCGTTAAGGCCGTTAAGGTGGATGATCTGACCGTAGAGTTCAAGCTTCCGCAGGTCAGCCCAGCTTTTGAAGCTACACTAGTGCAAGTATTTCCGATTCCAAAGCATATTTTTGAAAATGAGACGGATCTAGAGAAAAGCACCAAGAATGCTAATCCTGTTGGATCTGGACCATTTAAATTTAAAGAATATAAAGCGGGCGAATATGTTACATTAGAAAGATTTGATAACTACTTTGGCGGCAAGCCACATCTTGATTCTGTTACGTACCGGATTGCTAAAGATACGAATGCTGCGAATCTCGCACTTCAGAGTGGTGAGATCAACATTAAATATCTAGATCCACAGGATGTTGGAACGATTGAAGCTTCGAACAATTTCGAAATTCTTCCTTATAGTGAAGGCCGATTGTCGTACCTGATGTTCAACGCGAACAGCGATAGAGGTGCTCTTGCTAAAAAAGAAGTTCGTCAAGCCTTGTCTCTAGCACTAAGCCGTGATGAAATCATTCAGGCTGCTTATTCCTCTAGCGAGTATGCTGACCCGGCGAAGTCATTTTTGACTCCGGATGCATTGTTCTATACTAATGACGTACCTTCTTTCGATAATGATGTGGAAAAAGCGAAAGAGCTTCTGCAATCGGCAGGGGTTAGCGATCTGAAATTGAGATTGATTGTATCGAGCGGTAATAAAGCTCAGGAAGCCATTTCACTATATGTGCAGCAAAAGCTAAAGGCCATTGGCGCTGAAGTTGAACTGCAAAATATGGATGCCTCGGCATATGGTCAGAAGTTCAGTGATATGAATTCAACAGATTTTGAACTTGCGATTGCAGGTTATATTATGGGTTACGATCCTGATGCTTACAGAATTTTGTATACTTCTACTGCTGACTCTAACTACTCGCATTATAATAATGCTGAAGTCGATAAGTTGTTCAATGAAGGTGCAGGAGAAGCAGATGTGACTAAACGTGGTGAGATCTATAAGAAGATCCAAGAGATCATTGCTGACGATGCACCGATTTATCCAATTGCTAATACTAAGACTATTGTAGCTGTCTCCAAGAACTACGGCGGTCTAGAAGAAGCAGTCTTGAAGCCTGTCGTTATTTTTGAAGATTTATCGAAAATCTACCTTAAATAAAAACGGGAAAAAGTAAGCTGGGTTATCCAGCTTACTTTTTTACCGATACAGAACTGGGAGAATAAACGTATGAGACAACTTATCGTCCGAAGATTACTGCAAACCCTGCCGATGTTGTTTTTTGTTTCGGTTGTGTGCTTTGCGATGATTAAGCTGGCTCCGGGGGATCCGGTATTATCCTTCGTTACGCCGAATATGCACGCAGATGATATTGAGCGCATCCGGCATAACCTTGGGCTGGATAAGCCAGCCTACATTCAATATTTAATCTGGATTAAAGAAATATTGCAGGGGAATTTCGGTTATTCCCTAGTGAATCATCAGCCAGTATTGGATCAAATTCTAGAACGCCTGCCTGCAACGGCAGGTTTGATGGGTTCTGCGATCGGTCTCGCTGTTTTGCTGGCGATTCCACTCGGTCTTATTGCTGGAGCAAACCGGAACCGCTGGGTAGATAAGCTGATTAATTTCTTATCCTATGTCGGAATATCCGTGCCTTTGTTTTGGCTTGCCATCTTACTAATGTACTTATTCGCGATTAAGCTGCATCTGCTTCCTATTATGGGGATGCGAACGATTGGTGTGGAATCGGCGTTTGATGTATTCAAGCATGGTATCCTGCCTTGCACCGTGCTTGCTTTTGGTTTCTTGGCTGGTTATGTGCGATACATTCGCTCTAGTACCATTGGACAGCTAAAAGAAGAGTACGTGCAGATTCAATATGCTTTTGGATCTAACAAGACAACGATTCTGTTCCGTCATGTAATGAAGCATGTGTTGCTTCCTGTAATTACATTGCTCGGGATGTCTATGGGTGATCTGGTGGCAGGCGCAATTGTTACAGAAACAGTATTTTCATGGCCAGGTATTGGCTCTTTGGGGATGACTGCAGTTAAAGGGATGGATTACCCCGTGATTATGGGAATTACTCTATTCTCCTCTTTAATGCTGATCATCGGTAATCTGGTCGCGGATATTCTATATAGCTTCGTGGACCCACGAATTAAATTAACGAGGTGACCTCATGAATCGCAGTAAATGGAAAAGTGTTGGAGATGAGCTATTTACGAATAAATTGGGCGTCGCAGCCCTCATTACTTTAATCATCTTCTCACTGGGCTCTATATTTGCTTTTTTATCTGGACATGATCCGAATGCGATGGATGTTCTGGCACGTCTGAAATCGCCGGGAGCCGATCACTGGTTCGGGACGGATGACTATGGCCGGGATTATTTTGCCCGCGCATTATATGGTGGCCGGGTATCACTGCTAGTTGGCTTTGCTTCAATGATCATTGCTACAGGCATAGGTGTGACGGTGGGCGTAATCAGTGGATTCTTTGGCGGATGGGTTGATAATCTTCTCATGCGGATGCTTGATGTAGTGCTGTCCATTCCTTCTTTCTTAGTTCTGCTGCTGCTTAGCGTATTCCTGAAGCCGAGTGTTGGGAATATCATCATTATTATTGCTCTATTAATGTGGATGAATATCGCCCGTGTCATTCGGGCAGAGACGATGACAATTAAGGAACGCGAATATGTACTCTATGCAAAAGCCTCCGGACAGAGCAATTTCGGAATTATTTGGCGTCATATTCTTCCGGGGCTAGTGCCTGTTGTCATTGTAGGTGCGACGAATAATATCGCTTCGGCGATAATGATGGAGTCGTCCCTAAGTTTCCTCGGGTTCGGGGTACAGCCTCCGAATGCGACTTGGGGCAGTATGCTTAACAATGCGCAGGGATATATCGCTCAAGCGCCATATCTGGCTTTATTCCCTGGATTATTGATACTATTAACGGTACTGAGCTTTAATGTTTTGGGTGATATTTTGCGGGTAGGCTTTGAACCGAAGCTGATCCGAAGATAGGAGTGTGAAGACATCATGACGGAACGGCTATTGTCTGTCGAGGATTTGAAGGTTTCGTTCCATACAAGGGACGGAGAGAATCAAGCAGTTCGCGGCGTTAGCTTTCATATAGATGCTGGTGAGACGGTAGGAATCGTCGGAGAATCTGGTAGTGGGAAGAGTGTAACTGCCAAGGCGATTATGTCGTTAATTACACCTCCGGGTAAAATTATCGGTGGAAATATTAATTTTCGGGGTGAGAATTTATCGAACCTTTCGGAAAAAGAGTGGAGAAAGCTACGCGGCAATCGTATAGCAATGGTGTTTCAGGACCCCATGACCTCTCTTAATCCTGTAAAAAAAATCGGCCAGCAGCTTACGGAAGTCATCCGTCGGCATCGGGGTTTAAATAAACAGGAAGCGCTTAAAGAGGCAGCAAGCATCTTGCGTCAGGTAGGTATTAATAATCCTGAACAGCGGCTGCAGCAATATCCGCATGAATTCAGCGGCGGGATGCGCCAGCGGGTCATGATCGCCATGGCTCTTTCCTGTAAGCCAGAGCTATTGATTGCGGATGAGCCGACAACTGCGCTCGATGTAACAATACAGGCGCAAATTCTCGATCTTTTTAAAGAGTTGAAAAATAATACCAGTACAGCTGTAGCGCTCATTACCCATGACTTGGGTGTGGTCGCACAGGTATGTACACGGGTTATCGTAATGTATGGTGGACTTGTGATGGAGGAGGGCACGGTAGAGGATATCTTTTATCGCCCACAGCATCCTTACACGAAAGGTCTGCTTCGCTCGATTCCAAAACGTGACGGCAAGTCGCGGGAACGCCTTGTCCCTATCGAAGGCACACCTCCGGATTTGCTGAATCCTCCTTCGGGCTGTCCCTTTATGGAACGTTGCCCTAATGCTTTTGCCCGTTGCAGCGAACGTCCTCCAGTCATCGAATTATCGCCTGGTCATCGTTCGATGTGCTGGCTGGCAGACGGTGTGCAGGAGACTCCAGCTGTAGCTGGTGTTGAAGGGAGCGGTTCTGTTGAGTGATAATAAGATTCTAGTGGACGTAAATAATCTGAAGAAACATTTCTCCAAAGGCAAGGATATATGGGGACGTAATACATCAGTGCTTAAGGCGGTAGATGGCGTAAGCTTTCAGATTCGTCAGGGGGAGACCTTTGGACTGGTCGGAGAGTCGGGGAGCGGCAAGTCCACGGTTGGACGCTGCTTGCTGCGATTGTATGACTATACAGATGGTGAAGTGTCTTTTGACGGGCAGCCGCTGAGCAAGCTTGGAGAGAAGCAGCTTAAGCCTTTTCGCAGACGGATTCAATCGATCTTTCAAGATCCATATTCCTCGTTGAATCCAAGCCTGAATGTGCTTGATCTGATCAGTGAGCCTATGAAAATCCACGGAATCCACGAAGGCGACGAGCGTATAGAGGCTGTTGCGGCACTGCTGGATAAGGTGGGTTTAAAAAGAGAGCATCTTTATCGCTTTCCTCATGAATTCAGTGGTGGGCAACGCCAACGGATTTCGATCGCTCGAGCATTATCTGTGAAACCTGAATTCGTAGTGTGTGATGAACCAATCTCAGCGCTGGATGTATCTGTTCAGGCTCAGGTAGTGAATATGCTGGAGGATTTGCAGTCGGAATTTGGGTTGACCTACCTCTTTGTTGCGCACGATCTGTCGATGGTACGGCATATTTCGGACCGGATTGGCGTGATGTATGGCGGTCGTCTCGTAGAGGTAGCCGAAAGTGACGAACTATACGAGAACCCTATTCATCCTTATACGAAGGCGCTGCTATCTTCGATTTTGGAGACGGACCCTAAGCGAGCTAATCAGAGAATTATTTTAGATGGATATTCGGCAGAGTACGGCAGGGCTGAGACCTCTACATTGCAGGAAGTTAGTCCGGGTCATTATGTTGCTTATGATTTCACGGAATAAGTAGAATCTATATACAGGTATGGGGGGAATCAGGATGTCAGACAATTTGAACCGGGTAAAGTTATCTCAGTGGGATGCTTTACTGGTAGAATCACTTCGCGCTTTGGGTTGGTCCAATGAGGATATTCTTCGTAAAGTGGCGGAGGGCGATTTGCCCGTTGACCAGAGTGAATACGAATTTGATTATAAGCAGTTGACCACTTTACAAGCGGAGCAGCCAGAATTGTTCGAGCAAGCGGTGAAGACAGGCTATCAGATCAAGTACAACACGATTCGTGGCATTCGTAGCTGGATATGGGTTGTTCTTGGTAAAGAGGCAGAGTTGGAGCTTGAAGAGGGTAAAGAAGCCATAGAAATAGTATTGACGACAGCCGAGAAGAATCGGCTGGAATCTGTGCTGTCATTCGGCTGGCAGATTCATGGTGGAGCCGGCGTGGAAGACGATGCCAGCGCTAACGCAAGCTACCGGATCGAGCCGATTCAACGATAACCTCTCCGAGCAGAGAAGAAATAAAGAAAGAACGCCCTTACCTTTTCCTCATGGAAAGGATAAGGGCGTTCTTGGTTAGTTCACTTCAATCCGGCCACGCCGGAAGCTGATTTCTGCTTTGCCGGTGTGCAGCTGCCACATATGCCAGAATACAAACGGAACAATCATAATAAAGTTGATGATTCCCCAATAGTTCATGACGTCTGCATTGTACCACGATGAAGCATCCATTAGTGTCGGGAACAGGCTAACGAAGCAGGCGCGTAGAAGTAAATGTGCCGCTAATGTATAGACCCGCGCAATGATGTAGAGTTCTGGGCGGCGTTTGATGATGGGATAGAGCTCGGCTGCGAGAAGAATGCATAGCGAGCTTGCAAAGAACTTCGGACTCTCGGCATAGACGAAGGCTGCATTCCAAGTTGTATAGAGGAAGTTCCAGCCGATTGTCGTATATGCAATGAGATCGCCGTGTGATTCTGTAGAAATCTTCCAATATTTTGGCGCAAAAGGGATGGTTATACATAATAGGAGGCCGGTAAGCGCATTGAACGTATTCCCCATCGTAAAGTCTTTAATGGTCGCTTCCATGATATTAAGGAATAGAACGCCATATACGAACCACAATACCCAATCCTTCTGTAACCCATTCCAGAACGGTCCTTTTCGTTTCTCGTAGTTAGCAATACGAATGAATCCAACAAATATCGTAGGAAGAATTACACTTAAAATCTTGGCCCACCGAAACCAGCCTTCGACACCGCCCATAAGCCATAAGGGAAAGGTTAGTAAAGAAGCAATCCAGAACCAGTGGGCAAACTTATAATGCTTGCGCATGATACTGACAACAATAAGAAGCAAAACTATGTAGCCGATCATACTAACGCCGTACTGCCATGCAGGAATATCCATGATAAACCTCCTTTTTTTGTGAAAGCGTAATCAATTTTTGCCGATACTGAGCTTCAACCCTACAAAGCTTGGTTAATTCATAAACATAACAACTGTTCGGTTTTATTGTATTAGGAATTAATTGGTTCTGTCTGTGCTAATTAACACACAAAAAACAAATTAGATTCAGTACTCTTTTTATATAAAAAAAATTCGCAACAAGCGATTCAGTTGGGCGGGGAGTTTATGTCTGAGGATAAAAAATTACATATTATTGAGGCGACGAATCGTGTTATCTATCGAATGGGTATTGCGGGTACGACAATGCGGAGAATTGCCGATGAGGCCGGGCTTAGCACGGGGGCGTTGTATCATCATTACAATAGTAAAGAAGAGATTCTTTATGATGCGATGGATCGCAGTCTATCCGTATCTACGAGAATTGCCGAGGAGGTACAGCAAGGGAAGTATAGCCGCGGGGAAGTTATTGAGCAAATCAGCGAGAATGTGAAAGATCGTTTTAACAAAATAGATGACAATCGAATGCAGTTCTATCTTGCTCAGGAAGCGATACTAGGGAATGAGGAAATCTCCAATCAATTGAAAGTTAAGTATAAGAAATGGATTGGTCATACCGAGGAGCTGTTGCAACGCTTGTACGAAAAACAACCCGGGAAATACAATAAAGCCATTGCCTCATTGCTGATTGGAGCTATTGACGGGATCGTTATGCAGACGCTGCTGGGTGTGGCGAATACGGATGATATTGAAGATATTTCCGAGGTATACCACAAGCTTCTTGTAGAAGGCATTCCGAAGCTGTTAGAAGCATGGGATGAATAACGCAGAGCGTGGCGGTACGGCTAATCCTTCTGCGTGTAATTCACAGAATGAAACTCCCCGCAGCTTGCTGCGGGGAGTTTCATTATACGTTTACTGCTGTATAAGCAACCTCATATTGTGCAGCTTCAATCCAGGTTCCTGTCTTAAAGTCTCTGCCCCGGACAAGCACTTTATCTCTATGCACTTCCACATAGAAGCCTTGGCTGCCTGTCTTATGCTTATCTTCGTTTGTCCAAAGGTAGGCGACAGAAGCAGCATTAAACATCGTTGCCATCTCTCCATGGCCAGGGTACATAGTGTTGTCTACCTCTAACTCCCAATGGGTGTGACCAGTGAATAACAAGGTCTGGGGGTGTCTCGAAAGAATCTCTTTTAATTCCTTATCTTGAGTGACACCATACCAATCTTGTGATTCTAACGATCCAGCTACTGTATCTTTAAGCGGTTGATGCAGGAAAAGAAAGATAGGCTGATCCGGTGAAGCTTGCTCCCCAAGCTTATGCTCCAGCCAATCAAGCTGCTTAGAGGAAAGATGACAGAATTTAGGCAATCCTTTTTCTGTACCTAGAAAAATAAAATGATAGCCATTAATCCAGTGATCATGGTAGGGTCCAGACATTCCAGTCTGTGACGTATACATCCCTAAGCGAGACTTCCAAATCCCGAGGCCTACATCATGATTACCTAAAGTGAAAGTAATGTCGGGCAAGTCAGCCTTATGTTGATTAATGATACGAAGCATTTCTTTATATTCAGCAGAAAAACCATGGTTTGTGACATCACCGATATGCATAATCCCACTGCTACCTTTTCCATGTGCGGCTATATCACGGAGCGCCAGCTCAAAGTTAAGATTGTACTCATGATTTCGGTCAGCGGTGACATGCGTATCCGTGATGATCTGAAAGGTAATAACAGGCTTCTCTTCAGGTAATGTGTTCACGCTCATGTTTAGGCATCCCCCTTCATCTTATGAATCTATGAAATACTGTGGCTGTTCACTAATGCGTCTTCCCGCTAATGTTCAGTCCTATGATCCCGGTTAGGATAACGGCTATCCATAGTAGGGAGGACAGGGTTAGCTTTTCTTCGAAAAATAGGGCTCCTATGAAAGAAATAAGGATGATTCCCGCCCCTGACCATATCGCATAAGCAACGCCTACCTTAATAGAGGTGAGGGCATAATTCAGGGAGGTGAAGCTGGCTCCATAGAACAGAAACATGAGCACGGAAGGCCAGAGCTGAGTGAGCCCCTGAGATATTTTCATTGAGATGGTCCCTGAGAGTTCGAACACAATAGCTAGCATCAGAAACATCCATGCCCATATTCCTTCTATTTTCACAGGGAAGTAACCTCGATGCTGAGTTCAGCGTAAGATCGCACAATGAGATCTGCATCCGGGAGAATATGCGACGAAGCACTAATGTCTTCATTTTCAGTGATACCTATAGCTACCTGCACACCCGCTGCTTTAGCCATTCGCATATCCCCATTAGTATCACCGATAACTACTGTGTGCGCGGGTTCAACGGCCAACCTTTCGCAGGCAAGCTGCACCATGTCGGGGAAAGGTTTACCCTGATCCACAAGGTCTGTTCCAATTACCTCGGAGAAATAGTGCCGTATGCCGAGCCATTGGAGATGTTTCTCTGCAGCATCTGTTTCATCTGCGGTCACCACGGCGAGAGGGATACCAGCACTCGCACACTCATCGAGAAAACGATGAATACCCGGCAGCGAGTGAACGGGGCGTTTCTCTTCCAACATAACATCCGCTTCCAGACGGCACTGATGAACAAGCTCCATGGACTCCGCCCACGATAAACCTTGCAGATAACCCTGCCATGATAGGATGGCATAGAGATCACTCATAGTCCCCATAGCCAGGGGTCCGTTCCGATCATAATCGGTAATGCTTCCTTTGGCATTGTGTATAGTTCCCATTAATGCAGGGAGCTGTTCTTCTGGAATCTGTAGTCCTCTTTGCTTCATATCCTTCGTGAATCGCTCTAAAAAACACTCGCCCCAGCTGCCCCAGAGGGATACGAACTGGAGCAGCGTACCATCCTTGTCGAATAGAATAGCTGCTACAGCGTATCTGCCTTGTGGCGTGATGAGCTCAGACATGAACTCCACCGCCTTTATTTTAGTTTATCAAGCGCTGCTTGCGCCGTTTCCTGTGCTTCCTTAAGTGCCTGTGCTGCAGGAATATTCTCAATTTGCACCTTATCAGCGGCGATTTTCAGCGCATCGTTGATTTTGCCGCCAGTAGGATCTTGGAATGGTGCAGAGCCATGAGAAGCTTGCATCAACGGAACCTTAATCTGTGGATTGCTTTCACTGAATGACACAAACGCCGGGTCTTGCAATGCGGATTGGCGCACCGAAATATATCCAGTATTAATGGACCAAGAGGCAGTATTCTCGGCATTTGTGAAGTAGGTTAGCCATTTCATAGCCGCTTGTTTCTCACTGTCGCTAGCTTTAGATAGAATGCCGGCCATCAGTGCTTGGGCTACGGGTTTGCCCTCGCCAATCCCTGCCCAGCCTGGCTGCTCCATAGCAGAAACAATGCTAAAGTCGAGGTCACCTTGATCGCCACTGGAGCCGGTGTAGCCTGCGGATTGATTCTTCATTACATCATCAATTGTTTTGTACCAATATTCCCAGCCTTGACCCCCTGAATGAATCCGCATGATCTTATCCTCGTGGATCCATTTGCGGAACAAATCCCAGGTTTCGATCCACTCTTTAGAGTCGATCATGACTTGTTTCCCATCCTCGCTAAGAATAGTGCCTCCTTTGCTGAGCACGGCATCAATCATGTTCCCTGAACCCCACATAGGCTCCCAACCGAAGAAGGTGGTTTTGCCGCCGTCTTTCACGGTCATTTTCGCAGCTGCGGCAGCTAGGTCTTCCCAAGTCTTCAATGTGCTCGCATCAATTCCGTTCTTCTCAAAAGCATCTTTGCGATAGTACATAACCTGTGTTGTTCCATACATCGGCAAGAAGTATTGCTTGCCATCAACCTGGCCCTGATTTAGAAAGGTTTGGACAAAATCCTCTTTATTAAAATCTGGCTGCAATGCCATAAGCTCATCTATCGGAGCGAAATATCCTTTGCGGGCCCAATCTACGTTTGAGGAGAGAGCAGCAGCAGGCACTTTTCCTGTAGCAATGGCCGCTTGCAGCTTCTGCTCGGTTTCAGTGTAGTCTGCCTGCGCGATACCTTTGACAATGACCTCTTGCTGAGAGGCATTAAATTTCTGAATCAGTGCCTCCATATTCTCACCAAGCTTACCGCCGAGACCATACCAGAACTCAATCGTTACCGGTGCATTTTGTGTAGGCGCAGCCTCTGCGGAGGGGGAGGAAGAAGCTCCATTTGCCGCTGTAACATTACCTGTACTCGCATTTCCTCCACAAGCGGTTAACATTGTAAATCCGGCAACCAAAGATAGGGCGGACAGTCTCTTCAATACGTTCATCATCATTCTCCTCTTATTAAATAGAATAGTTAACTTATCCTTTGCTGGAACCAGCGGTCATGTTGACGCTTTGCATGATCGTTTTCTGAGCTAGTAGAAATACTAGCAGCAACGGGGCGATGGTGAATGCGCTAGCGGCCATGATCAGCGGCCATTTCAATCCGTAAGCACCTCCTTGAGTGAAGAAACTACGCAGACCGGCCGAGACCAGCTGTAGATTAGGATCTTTGGTGATGAGCATTGGCCAGAAATAGTTATTGTACTGATCGATGAAGGTGATCAGGGCTAGCACAGCAAAGGAAGACCGTGTAATGGGGACAAGAATGGTCCAGAGAATCCGCATATGCGAGGAACCATCCACTTCTCCAGCCTCTACCAGCTCATGGGGAACCTGAAGGAAGGCTTGCCGAATTAGAAAGATGGAGAAGACACTTACACAGTTAGATAGAATCAACCCAGCGTATGAATCCAGTAGATGAAGCTGGGACAATACCAGATATCCGGGAAGATAAACGGCGGTGGCAGGGACCATATAGCCGAAAAGAATGACACCTGCGAACAGCCCTCTGAAGCGGAATTTCATATGCGTAAGCGCATAGGCCATCATCCCGGAATTTATCACCTGCAAAATAACAATAGAGACGGCGACAAATACGCTATTGCCCATATATCTAAAGAAAGGGGCTTCGTGCCAGGCGGCTGAAAAGTTACTCCACAGCGGCTCTTTCGGCCAGATCGTCGGCGGAGACTGCCAGATTTCATCATTGGTTTTTAAGGCGCTGGTGACCATCCAATAGAAGGGGAAGGCCATGATCAGTGCAATAGCTGCAAAAAATAGATGGCGGGCCAGTTTGCCCACTCGTACGGTCGTTGCATTCATCAGTCGTTCTCCTTTACAGCTGTAGTTATTGATAATGGGTTGTCCGTTTACTAACCTCTAGTGAGATTACGGAGAGCAGCATACATATAAATACCAGAATCATTGCGACACTAGAGGCTTCTCCAATCTGAAAGGCTTCAAAGGCAGACTGATAATACATATAGAGCAAGGTACGTGTTGATCCCGACGGTCCACCTTGTGTGAGTACGTTAATCTGGTCGTATGCCTGTAAGGCACCAATGATCTGTACGATGAACAGAAACAGTGTCGTTGGCGAGATTAGCGGTAAAGTAATACGGCTGAATTTTTGCACAGCATTTGCTCCATCCAGTTCAGCGGCTTCCAACAGATCGGTAGGGACATTGCGTAGTGCCACCAAGTAAAAAATCATCGCCCAGCCTACCGATTTCCATATCGTCACGAGCAGAACGCCGAGCAGTGCCCATTTAGGATCTTGAAGCCAACCGATTTTTTCTAGACCTAAGAGGTCAAGTACAGTATTAGCAAGGCCAATTTCGGGTTCATAGATCCAGGACCAGACAATGGATACCGCCACGGTCGGTGTGACCCAAGGGGAGAAAAGCAATACCTGATAGAGGGTGGAGCCTTTCAGCTTCCCATTCATCAGGAGTGCTAGTCCAAGTCCGATCAGAATAACGGGCAGTACACTGCCCGCACAGAATAACAAGGTTACTCTTAGCGCTTTATAGAAGGCGGGATTGCTGAACAGATCCAGATAGTTGGTTAGTCCGACAAAGGTTTTCTCGGGGCTCATGAAGTCCCATTCAGTAAAGCTGAGATAAAATACATAAAGTAATGGCGCGAGCCAAAATACCACGAATGGAATCATTGCCGGCAAGGTGAAGAGCACCGGTTTCAACTCACCTATAAATCTTGTGCGTTTCATTATTTTGTCGATACCCCATTCCATCTTCTGTTTTTTACGGTATAATTCTGAGGAAAGCTCCTCCGTTCAAAAAAAATTGTACACTCATCGAGCAGCTGCGTGGTCAAGCGGGCGTAAAGATCGATGCGAGATTATGTAAAAATTTAAGAGATTAGCGAAAGTAGTTGCTATTTTGTGTAAAATAGAAGGTAGATTCTAAGTGGAATGAAGGTGCAGCTATGAAACAGGTAGCCTTTGGTGAAGAGAATAGAGACTTATCTCCACGCGAGCAGCTGCTGCGTCCGATGATTGATGCTATTGCTCAGACGATGGACTTATATGGCGCCAATTACTCATTCGGGCAGCTGTATGGAATTATGTTCTTTGAAGACCGGCCGATGACGCTTGAAGAGATGAAGAATGTGATGAATATGAGTAAGAGTAATATGAGCTATGGAGTTCGTTCTTTGATGGCTTCCAAGATGGTGACCAAGCTGGAGGAGAAGCGGGAGCGAAAGGATCTGTATGCAGTGGAAACAGATTTCTTTCAGACCTTTAAGAATTTTTTTGGAATGAAGCTGCAGCGGGAGATTGATGTCATGAGGCAAGCCTTGGATGTTGTTATTCCTGAGCTGGAGGGATTGGTTCATGCCGTGGATACGCCTGAGGAGGAGCGGCACTTCTGTCTGAAGGATCTGGAGAAGCTGGAGCATGCCGTTCAATATTATGATTGGCTGCAGCAGTTTGTGGACGAGCTAGGGGAAGAAAATTACTTCGTAGACAAGAGAAGATCCTAGACCGTCTATAATTACACATAGATGTACATAATTATATATAGATCTCCATGTGAGGGAGGTGTTCCTTAAGCCAGTTCAGGCATAGGGTTCGCCTCCTATTTTTATTATAAGAAACAAAATTAAAAAGAAAATGTAACCAAAAGTAGGTGGAACTGTCACCAAATATGTAGTTACATAGTGAATAAAAGATCTTTTTTAAGGAGATTCAGAGATTGCATACGAAAAAATATATGATACTTTTAGCCATTGTTCTGCTAATAAGTCTTGCTGCTATTTTCAACAATCAACACGAGTCTTCTGCAGTTACTATAGATGTGAACGGTCAAATCATTAAGACAGTAGCTACATATCCGGGCTCGCCTGATGAGCTAATGATTCCCAAGGCTGCCGCGGAACAGGCCCTTAATATGCATATCGGCTGGCAGAAGCAGGGGCCACTTCCGAAAGGTATTTACTATAGAGACCATGTAGCTGTGCTGATGTACCATCATCTTTCAGAGAAGCCAATGCCGCAGTTTCCTTGGATCTTATCTGCCGATCGGTTTGATGATCAAATGAACCTGCTGAAGCAAGAAGGGTTTCACGTGATTACGATGGAACAATATCGTGAATTTATGCTGAATGGCGGCACGGTTCCAGATAATGCGGTGCTGCTGACTTTTGATGATGGATATGAGAGCTTTTATGAATTGGCCTTTCCTATTCTCAAAAAATATGGCTATACGGCAGTGAATTTTGTTATCGTATCTACGATTGATCACCCAGATCCGAATAGTGTGCCGAAGCTCAATTGGGAGCAGATGCGGGAAATGAAGCGGGACGGGATGGGATTCTATAGTCACACGTACGATTTACACCATTATGGTATCGTGGATGCTGAGGGTGGGGAGCGGCCAGCCGCCAGTGCTTTGTTATATATCGATGATGAGAACAGAAACGAAATGAATACGGAGTACTACAGCAGAGTTACTCGTGATTTAGCCAAGGCGGAGCAAAGACTGAAGGAAGAGCTGGGGAATACCGATTCAGCGATTGCCTTTCCTTATGGATCATACAATGATCGATTGCTATCGGCATGTGATTCACTCGGAATTTCGCTAACATTTAAAATCCAGGATGGGATCAATGCGAGAACGGACCGGAATGCCTCCCGGATCAACGGGGGAAGTCAGAGTCTAACTGCAGTCCAAACTCTTGAGCAGGTTAAACATATAGATTCACCTATGGAATTAACCCTGAATAACCAAAGAGTAGCTCTGATAGGAAGTGCGCCCGAAATGAGGAAAGGGACCCTGATGGTTCCGTTTATACAATTATGCAAGGATCTACATATTGATCTCAACTACGATCAGAAGAGTCGAATCGTTAAGTTAATGAACACAACGGGAGGCTCATAAACGGCTAAGGAAATGTATGGAATGGATATCAGCTTTCCCTATGTTCATTAGGAGTTTACAAAAAGTGAGAAATTTCGCCAATTTGGGCGAATCACTAGTTGCTATAAGTGAATTCCTTACTGTAGACTATAATTAGAGTACTAATTGGTAGGCGAATGGAGAGAACAGATGGAAGTATTTAAGCGTTATTACGCGAATTTAACGGTCCGGCGTTTTTTTATTTTGGGGCTGGTTGCCCTGCTGCTATTCAGTATTAGAGATATGCTCAATTTAGTACTGTTAACATTTCTGATTGCTTATGTAATGAACAGCTTTCAGGTGCTGCTCACGAAGCGAATCAATAAATATGTTGCGGTCAACAGTAAAGTCATTATTGTTATTTTGTATTTAGCTCTGATTGCTCTGATCGTAGTGACCTTAGTGAATTATTTACCGAAGGTCTTCACACAGATAAAGCAGTTAACTAATTTTCTGACCAGTTTAACCCCTGCAAACATTCCGCAGAACGAAATCGTGCAGTATTTATTTGCCCAGCTTAAGGATTTGAACTACCAGTCTTATGTGAAAGATGGTCTTGAATACGTCCTGAAAATAAGTAATTGGGGCACAAGCTTCGTATTATCCACCATTCTGAGCTTTGTCTTTATCCTTGAGAAGAACAGAATTGTCAGTTTCACTGCCCGTCTTAAAGAGAGCAAGATTTCTTGGTTCTATGTTGAGCTTGAGTATTTCGGTAGAAAATTCATCTCATCGTTTGGTAAAGTGATCGAAGCGCAAATTCTGATCGCGCTGTTTAATACATGCTTTACGGTGATTGGACTCTGGATCTTAGGTTTTCCGTATCTATTCGCCTTATCGATTATGATCTTCCTGCTTAGTTTGATTCCAGTTGTAGGCTTTGTGATCTCCTTAATACCACTTTGTATTATTGGTTACAACATTGGTGGTATAGCAATGACGATATATGTATTGGTTATGATCGCCATACTACATTTTGTTGAGGGTTACTTCTTAAATCCAAAACTGATGTCATCCAAAATGAACCTGCCTATGTTCTACACTTTTATCGTACTTCTCTTCTCTGAGCACTATATGGGCGTATGGGGTCTAATTCTCGGTATTCCAATTTTTGTATTTTTCCTGGATATACTGGAGATCAATAGAGATAACAAGATAGAGACTTAGGAATTCAGTTAAATAGCGTTGAATATACGAAGAGGGTGATCCGATAGCCATTCAATGGCTTTCGGATCACCCTCTTTATTTTGGCGCGGAGAAATGTTATACGGCCACTATATGTATCTTTCTTAGCCGAAAGAAGTGAGAACACTCTCCGTAACGATGTCCCTCAGCTCCGCTTTGTGTGCTGCATACTGCTCGGCTGTAATGCTTCCAGAGGCTAGTCGTGAATCTAGCTGTTCCGTTAGCTGGGTTACCTGTAGATTGATCACATCTTCAATATCTGTGTTTTGTTCTATTGCAATATCTTGAAGTGATTTGCCGTCATATAAGGCGTCGTACAGATCATCATCTGTGGGTTGGTTAAGGGCTTTCAATAATAATTCGTCTTTATCCGCAACACTTGTGGTGGACCATTGAGTTGACGAGCTTGCGTTAGCAGTAAGGCTACTCCAAGCATTTCCGAAAGACATTACTATAACTACGGTTCCTACTATAATCACTCTTTTTATATCCATTAGAGTCCTCTTTTCTTATTTTACGAATAACGTTCTATGGTTTCTGTTGAAAGTGTCTGTGATGGTTGTGGTTTAACTTATTTCTATTATAACCCGGAAAGCTGAGCTGAAGCTTAAACAATATTTAAGATAACCTAAAGATTTAACATTGAAATGATATAGCGATAATATACCCCTAGTATAATTTCCAGATGATCTAAATTGCATATTTATGCAGAAGGGTCACAATCAAACTTACGGGGAGTGTTCGGAGTTTTGAGAATAACAGCAAAAGCTAAACGTTTTCTATCCAGCGTAATTGCAAGTAGTTTGATGTTGGGGATCATGGTTCCAGCAGGATTTGCGGAAGAACAGCAGCCGGATACAGAGCAGACATCTTCCGAATTAGGAGCACATTTTGATGAACAGGTTGAGCTCAACACGCTTTTAAGTCAACCGACTGTAATGACAGATGTATACGCGACACCAACCAATCCAGGCTCTTTACTTATTACAGAGGTTGTTCCGGATACTAAAAATGTAAAAGGCGCGGATGGTAGCTCTGTAGATGGATACGAATTTGTTGAGGTTTACAATAATACGGACGAGCCGGTTAACTTTAAGGATTATTATTTCTTTTATAATGACAAAGATACTTGGACACCAAATGGCGATGCGGTCATACCGGCGCATGGAAATATCGTCTTCTGGATTATGAACGGCAATAATCTGAGTGTTCCTGCCGAAGATTTCATCAAAAACTTTAATCCTTCAGCATCTCTGCAGGAAGGTGTAAACCTGTTCCGTATTAACGGTGGCGGTGGTATGGCAAACACTTCTCCGCGCAACTTACAAATTAAAAGTAAAGCAGGAGATGCTCTTATTGTCTCTGCTTCTTATGGAAAAGAACAGGTGAAGGAAAACAACGGGATTTTCTATAAGTATTCGCAATCCGACAGCTCTATGATGAGTCTCATGGCGATTTCGGGAACGGTTGCGGCTACACCAGGAACCGTAGATCCAGAGCAACTGCCTGAGCTAGTGCCTGGAGACAAGCAACCGGTAATTGAACACCACTCGCAGAGCAGTGTGGATCCAGCGGATCTTCCCATTGCTGCGAAGATTACGAACCTAGAGATTGGACCAGACGGAACGCTACCGGTAGTGAAGTTGCAATACGGCTCTCCTTCTCAGGTGAAAGATACGGTAATCACCATGACCTCAAAAAGCGAGGGGGAATATACGGCCGTGATTCCTGCGGCTGCACTGGAAGAACCAGAACTGCACTACAGCATTCGTGTAAACAATGTAACAGAGAGCTATTCTGTTCATGTAAATCTGCCTGCATTCGATTCGAATAATGTGCCGCCGCTGTTAATTACAGAGCTTCTGCCCAATTCGACGAATGTAAAAGGAACGAGCAGCGATGCTTTTGAATTCATTGAGGTATATAACAATACTGATGCACCGATTGATTTTAAAAACTACAAGATCTATTATCGCTATCCTGATAAAGGAAATGCTTCCGATGTGAAGTGGCCCTCTACGAAAGAGAGTTTTGTAATTCCTGCACAGCAGTCCGTAGTGTTCTGGGTTATTAATAGTGCTAACAGTACATACACCGCTAGTGATTTTAATACAGAATTCAACACTAATCTGATGGATGGCACAAATCTCTTTCAAATCAAAAGCGATGGGATGGCGAACTCTGGCCGCCGGGCCGTCGTAATCAAAAGTAATACCGAGAAAGAAATTTCCTCTGCGTGTTATGATGCTGATCTTACCTATGATGGTGGGGCTAAAGGTGACGACACCAAAGAAAATAAAGCCCTTCTATACAAGTATCCTGTGAATGGGCAAAGTAAAATGCTCAAGATTAGTACAGGATCAGCGGTTCCGTCACCAGGGCAGGTAGATGTTGCACTGCTTCCTAACACACCGATCCATGTGGATCCGGATACCGAAAATCCGACGGTAAATGATCTGACTGCTGTAACGGAGATTGATCAATCGATGAGTCTGGATTTGAAGGCTTTCGCGGATGACAATAAAGCCGTTACGTCTGTAGAAGTAAGGGTAGCTTCGGATAAGCAGCCTGATTTTGTCAGCCATAATCTATCCCAAGACTTTAACGATAGCTTGTATCATTATAAATTGTCGTCTGCTGATTTGATCGGCAGAAATGAAATACAGTATTATTTCGTCGTTTCTGATGGCACGAATGAGACCGAATCTCCGGTAATGAAAGTGAAAATTACAGGTGGTCCAGATCAATCATCACTTCGTTTGAATGTGAAGGATGGGCAATTCATTAATGGCTCTATGACGGTAAAAGGAACCTCTGCTACCGCAAAGGCTGATGAAGTGGGCCTGAGCATCGACAATAAGGTGCTTGGCAATAACGAGGTATATGCCGCGCTTGAGAATGATGCTTACTTTGTATTTGATGCGAAGAATGTAGATTATTATTTCAAAAACGGTATCACCATGGGACCAGAAGAATTAGGGGATGCGAGTATTCTATACACCTTTATGGACCCGATTACTACGTATACGACCTTGACCTTCCCGATCTCCTCTGCCGCTTTACAAGTGGGCAAGGATAATGTGATCTACATTCGGGCGGGCTCTAAATCATCGCCTTTTGACCCTCGTCCCGAGGAGAATAAAGATGATTTTGAAGTAAAGAATGTGCGCCTATTACTTGCAGACGGTACTGAGGTTTGGGACCCTGCTTATGCAGAACGTGATAAAGAAATTAAGATGGGGGACAGCGCAGGTAAGCATGAATCCATCGGCTTCCGGTTCGATCTGAAATCTGATTTGTTCCGTTCGAAGGCTTATAACTGGAATACTACAGAAGTAACGGACGGAGAACATAAAGTAACAGTGACCGAAGGTGGATCCAAGGTATCGTCAAACGTAGTTGTAGACAACACGCCACCATCCATTAAAGCATCGATTGAAGATGGAAAAACTTATCGTGGTAATTTCGTAATTACTGCTGAGATCAAGGATACTTACGCAGGTGTAGATAAAGTTAGCGTGAAGCTGGATGGCAATGTTATTGAACTGCCGTATGCTACTTCATCCGGAAGGTTGTCGGGTGGAGACCATACGCTTTCTATCACCGCATTGGATAAGATAGGTAATCAGGTGGAAAAGGTAATTACATTCCATGTACCGAATGAAAATCCATTTGCACCACTCCTGATCTCACCTCAGAACTGGGAGATTGGTGTGGGCACGAATCCAACTTTGAAGGTTAAGGTTGAAGATCCTAACCAGGATAAGATGGATGTTACCTTCTATAGAGGCTTCAAGTACGATGGTAACCATCCAGAGCAAGGATTTACTGGATTTAAGAACGCATCCGATACAGAACCGCCGAAGCAATCCGTTCCTGCGGGCGAAGAAGCCCTTAGCAGTGACGAATACAGCAAAATAAGTGCAGTTGACGGACAGTACTTAATTAACGATGCTGTTGATCAATTCCCATATCAGCGCTATGAAATTAAGCTGGATGAATCGGTGAAGGCTTCAGATCGTGTGGATATTGAATGGAAGGGTAATTCACTTCCAGGTCGTAAAGTAAGTCTCTACGCGTGGAGTCCTGCTGAAGAGAAGTGGATACAGCTGGATCATTTGATTGCTGGTACTGAGGATTTTGAACTGAAATCTACGGTGACTGTTGGAGAATTCGCTAGCGGAGATAGCATTGCTATCATGGTTCAGGATGAGATTGCGTCCGCGACTAAGACTGCACCTACAGTTACGCAGGATACCTATGATTTTTCTTTTGTATGGATGTCTGATACGCAATATTATTCTCAAAGCTACCCTTACATTTATCAGAAAAATGTAAAGTGGATTGCCGACAATAAGGATAATTTGAACTTGAAATATGTAATTCATACCGGAGATATTGTGGATAAATCCTATCAGGAGTATGAGTGGAAGGAAGCTGACCGGGACATGAAGGTTCTGGAGGAAGCTAACATTCCTTATGGTGTTCTTGCAGGTAATCATGACGTAGGCCATCAAACCGGGGATTACACGAAATTCTGGGAGTATTTTGGAGAGTGGAGATTCAAGAATATGCCGACCTTCGGTGGCTCTTATGACAACAACAGGGGCCATTACGATTTATTGTCTGCGAATGGAAATGATTTTGTTATTGTATACATGGGCTGGGGACTTGCTGAAGAAGAAATTGAATGGATGAATGAGATCGTTGCTCGTTATCCAGAACGTAAAGCGATTCTTTGTCTTCATGAATACCTGCTCGTATCTAATAACCGCGCACCGATTGCCGATACGATCTTTGAAAAGGTTGTAAAACCTAACAAGAACGTAATCGCAGCTTTGTCCGGTCATTATCATGATGCGGAGCTTAAGGTAGATGAGTTGGATGATAATGGAGATGGCATTGCGGACCGCAGTGTATATCAAATGCTGGCAGATTATCAAGGTGCCGAAGAGGGTGGACTTGGTTATATTCGTCTGCTTCAGTTCGATGTAGCTAACAACAAGCTTCGTGTGAAGACTTATTCGCCTTACTTGGATGATTATAATTATTATGATGAAAATGAGTTCCCTGGCAAAGATGAGTTCGTACTAGATCTCGATCTGCAGCCTGTAACCAAACGTGTAGCTACCGATTACATTGGAGTTAAGGTTTACAGTGATCAGACAATCGCGACCAATCAGCAAGTAGAGAGCGGTACGGAGACTCAGGTCACTTGGAGTAAGCTTAATCCAGAAAGCTACTACCAGTGGTATACAAAAGTCGAGGATGATAACTCTGGTAGTGTGCTTTCAGACATTTGGGGCTTCTACACTGGGAAAGAGAATGTAACACCGACACCAGAGGTGACACCAACACCGACACCAGAGGTGACACCAACACCAACACCAGAGGTAACATCGGCACCTCCAGTAGTTTTACCAGTGCCAACAGTGATTCCAACGCCTACAGCCACACCTGGAGCGGGAAAAGGAAACATTGAACTGGCATTAGGAAGTAATGGAACGTATACAGCTGATCCGTCAGCCTTGAAGAAGCTGATAGAGGAAGCTGCTACAGGGGGAAGCCTAAAGATTAGCGTAGGCGGAGCAACCTCGGCTCAAGATCAGATTAGAATTGCTCTTGATGCAGCGGCCGTTCAACAGGCTGCCGACAAGAAGCTGAATCTGAATATTGTATCTTCCAGCGTTACATTAAGCGTACCAACAAGCTCTTTACCAGCGATCCCGGCCGGAAGTGACATGCTGCTGCTGAGCGTTGATACAAGTACGACAGCTGTACAAAGCAATGTCGCTGGAATGAGTCCATCCAAGGCTACCGTGACGCTGAACCTCAGTACCACAGCAGGAGGCAAAGAAACGGCTATCCACCAGCTTAAAGGTGCTGTTACGATTACCCTGACGCTGACGAAGGAACAGCTTGCTAAGCTCGATACAGATTTTGCGGGTGTCTATTATGTAAATGGCAGTACCTTGGAATATTTGGGTGGAGTGTTTAAAGGCAATACCGTTACCTTTACAACAGATCATTTCTCTTCCTTCGCGGTACTGGAATACCATAAGCAATTTAGTGATACCGCTGGTCACTGGGCAGAGCTGTACATTTCCAAGCTGACGGCTAAGCATGTGATTAAGGGTATCGACGATACGCACTATGGTCCACAAGCGAATGTAACCCGTGCAGATTTTGTTACACTAGCCATTCGTTCACTCGGATTGAATGAGACAAGTGAAACTACGGGGAACGGTGCTTTTGCTGATGTATCAAAAGATGCTTATTATGCATCATCGATAGACAAAGCTGTCCAGCTTGGACTCATCCAAGGCAGTGATGGCAAGTTCCGTCCTAAAGATGCAATTACACGTGAAGAAGCGGCTGTTGTCCTGCAGAAATTAATACAATACAAAGCTGGAGTGCAGTCTTCCATTGCTGCTACTGCAAGCTTTAAGGATATGAACAGCGTATCAGAGTGGGCGAAGCAAGCGGTAAGTGAATTGAAAGCTAAGGGAATCCTTGACGGTAAGGGCGACAATAATTTCGATCCTCGTGGCAAAGTAACCCGTGCTGAAATTGCAAAACTGTTATATGGAATAATCAATTTATAAGAATAGTATGGCAAAGGCAGGCAGAGGTAACTCTGGCCTGCTTTTTGTCATTTTTTGCACTCTATATTCCTTTTCTTCTAGCAAAGCAGGAAATTCTTACTATTCATATGATTTTTCATATATAATATTTTTGAATAAATTTTTAATAGACAAAATCTAGCTTCCTGCTGGCAGTCATAATAATATCTTTCGTTGTTACACTAGTTATTCACGATGATCCGGCAGTTATTCTCCTTGTTACGGCACTTCTTCCAATTGGCGCAGGAATGGATATTCATCCATGATTGCTTGTATTCCTTATTCTGATATCCACTGCCCCCTTCTTCTTTGCTTATCAATTACCAACGTATTTGAACGCTTATTATAGCGCTGGCTCGGACTCATTCCATAATACATAGATTGGAGAAACGAACCTTGAGAGTAAAGTTAGCACATATTTTGCTTCTACTTACGGTGATTTTTGCGGTTCTACTGTATAGAGGGAGTCTTGACTCCATTGATCATCTGTTACAAGACCGCGTGATGCAGCACGAGCGGTCTGTGGATACTACGATTGCTATCATCGGGATAGACGATCAGAGCTTGGAGGACTTTGGCAGCTGGCCGTGGAGCAGAAATGTTCATGCACAGCTGTTAGATACGCTCTCCGAGGGACATCCAGCAGTGATCGGTTTTGACCTTACGTTCCCTGTAGGCTCGGAGGACCCGGAGGCGGATACAGAATTCGCTGCGGCTGTGGCCCGTGCGGGGAATGTAGTTTTGCCGGTATATGGCACATTTGCGCCAAATACCGAGCAGGGAAAGATCGAAGCGCTGGAGCTATCCCAGCCGTTTGAGGCTTTGCGGAAGGCCGCGGCTGCAACCGCCCATATCAATACTATTACCGATACTGATCGAGTGGTGCGTAAGGCTCTTTATTCTTTTGACTATGAAGGGGAGTCTATTCACAGCTTGTCATGGACGGTCTACCAGAAATATCGAGAGGCGATGGGGGGCACTGCTGATCCGCAGAAACTCCCACTGGATGACTTTGGGCGCTTTTATATCCCTTATTCAGGTGGCAATGGCGACTTTGAGGAGATTCCTTATTCGGCGGTTCTTAGCGGAGAGGTTCCACCATCTTATTTTGAGAATAGAATTGTGCTTATAGGGCCCTATGCTACAGGGTTTAAGGATGACTTCCTAACACCAATTAGCGGAAAAAATACGTTATATGGTGTGGAAATTCATGCAAATATCATTCAATCTCTACTGGACGATAATTATAAGCGGGTACTGGATTGGAAGTGGAACGAGGTAGTGTTGCTTTTTGTTGCGCTCCTAGCCTATCTACTATTCCGTAAAGTGAAGATGCTATATTCCTACGCGGTCATTGTGGTCATCATTGCACTTCTTATCTTTGCAGGTCGTTTTTTCTATGACCAAGGGATAGTAATTTCACTGGGTTATGTGATTCCCTTTCTAATCGTTAGTTGTATTATCGTAATAGCTTTTCAATATTTAGAAGAACTGATGGAGAAACGTAGAGTTACGGATATTTTTGGTCGATATGTTGCTCCGCAGGTTGTCGATCAAATTCTCAAGAACGGTCAAGAAGGGCTGAAGCTGGGAGGAAGCCGCAGAGAGCTAACCCTGTTATTCGTTGATATTCGCGGGTTCACTCCGTTATCGGAGGCTGCTGAACCAGAGGAGATTGTTGAGATTCTGAATGAGTATCTGGATCTGACTGCGGGTTGTATTTTTAAGTATGATGGCACGCTGGACAAGTTTATCGGGGATGCCACGATGGCGATCTTTAATGCTCCGTTGCTGCTGGAGGATCATCCAATGCAAGCGGTGAAGGCGGCGTGGGCGATGAAGGAAGGCTCGGCTGCGGTGGAACAAAAGCTGTTCGAACGGTTTGGTCTTGTAGTGAAATTCGGTATCGGGGTGCATACTGGTCCAGCTGTATTCGGGAATATCGGCTCCAAGACCCGGATGGATTATACAGCGATTGGCGACACCGTCAACACGGCAGCCCGTCTGGAAAGCAATGCGAAGCCTGGACAAATCCTCATCAGTGAGGCTACCTACGCTTTTGTAAAAGATAGAGTATCAGCCGTTTCATTAGGAGAGATCAAGGTAAAGGGCAAGGAACAAGGAATCAGTGTCTATGAACTGGAGGGATTGAGATGAGGTCGTTAAAGCTTACACTGTCGTTTATGCTGTTGTTCAGTATTCTTTGGCCAGCAGTTGTCACAGAGGCGAAGGATAGCGTCAAAGTTGGGAAAATAACTGCGGTCTCAGGCAAGTCTGAAGTGAAAAAGAGCGGCGGAACGAAGAAATTCAACGCTTTTAAAGGAATGGCGATTACCCAAGGTGATACGATTATAACAGGCAATGATGGGCAAATTAGCCTCGATCTTGATGCTAACAAAGAAGTTACGATCGGAGCTAGTACTACGCTTACCATTAGCCAATTAGTAGAAAGCGCAAAGGCATTGGGCGGTAAGACAAGTCTGAAGCTGCAAAACGGGCAAGTCTTGATCAAGGTGAAAAAGAAACTGGAGGGCGATTCCCGCTTTGAGATTGAGACACCAACGGCTATTATGGGCGTTATGGGTACAGAGTTTTTTGTTAGCGTTAATAGCCAAGGTAACGTAGTCCTTAATAATGGGATAGGGAATAACGGTGATTATCTGGGAGTTCTGGAAGGAACGGTTCATGTAGTTTCGACTATTGATCCCACGCTGATTGAGCGTATGATAACAGCCTCCCAGCAGTTAATTATGGAGAATCAACAATGGATAGAGTCGCAGTTGTCCCTAAATGCATTACCACAATTTGCGCTAGAGCAGCATTTGAAATATCTGAACGAAGAAGATGTATTGGAATTCGAATCGGCTAAGAAAAAAATCGAGCAACTACTCGAGCAAATCAAAGCCGCTATTCCCGTTCACTCAAGTCCGCCTATTCCAACAATTCCACCTCAGATTAACTATGATCTATCTAGTTCAGCTCCCTTAGATATGACGAGACCAACACCGCCGACGAGACCTACACCAACGCCGACACCGGAACCGACGTCAACACCGACGCCGGAGCCAACAGCAACGCCGACGCTGGAACCAACACCAACACCATCGCCGGTACCAACACCGGAGCCAACACCAAATCCGCTAGGTGCGCCTGAGCTAGACCAGCAGGAATTTAGAGAACATATCTATGACTATCTCGTCCGTGATAATGAGATTGTTTTGCCGTTTACAGCACCGTTATTCTTTAATATCGCAGATGACACTAATCCTAATGCTGCGAGGGATGGGGTGAGTGTTACTTTGAATCAAAGTGAGGACAAGCTCGATTTAGGTGAGGTATATATTCGAGAGAATAAGCTTCACATTCAGCTGCGTGAATCACTTCCTTATAGCTCTTTCGTTCAAATCAAGGTGAACGGCGGTTTGTTAAAGAATGCCCTTTCCGGGGGTGAAGTACAGGAAGAGGATCAACTGATAGCAGATGGCGGTTTTACCTACAAGGGAATGATCACTCCGAGTTATTTTAACCATACTGGCCCTATAGGTGAAGGTGAAGCACCAGAATTTATCATCTATTCGCTGGGTTATGATGTAGGGGAGATTAGATATCATTATGAATATTCTGAGGGAGTTCCATCTCCACTAGAAGATACAGATTATGTACTGGATCGTAACGGTGAGAATACCTTTGTGCTTAAACTTACTCCGGAGTTCTTGAATGGATTATTTCCCGAACCTTATATCGTTACCATTCCTCTCGTGAGGATTGAAGATACAGAAAACGGCCCTGTAGAGGTAGTAGTAGACAACCTCCAGATTAGATTATCTTTGTTATTTTAAAGGCGCAATAACCTTCGAGAGGAGAACAAACATAATGAAAAAGGAACTCATCTCCATCGTTTGTGGATTTATGCTCATAAGCGCAGTACCATCTAGCATCGTTACCGCAGAGGCAGTACAACCCGTAAGCGGCAACGTTCAAGGGAGTATAAATCAGAATATCTCTTCTAACGCTGTACTCTCTCTTAAACAGCCATGGGGATTGACTGCTGTATCTGGCAGCAATGATCTCATTATCGTACAGTCCGGAAGCGGTACTATCAGCAAGTGGAGTAATGGTGAGCTGCAGACAGTGGCTGGACAAGGTGCAGAAGGATATATCGATGGGAAGAGTGCAAAGGCCTTGTTTAATCATCCGACGTATACCGCTTCTGACAGTAAAGGCATTATCTATATCAGTGATACCGACAATCATGTCATCCGTAAAATTAAGAATGGAGAAGTATATACCTTCGCAGGAACGGGAGCGGCTGGCTATAAAGATGGACAACCCAATACCGCGCAGTTTAACGCGCCGGGTGGATTGGCAATAGACAGTAATGACAATGTATATGTAGCCGATACGCTGAATCATGTGATTCGCAAAGTTACACCGGAAGGTATTGTGACTACTTTTGCAGGTCAGCAGGGTAATATTGGTGCTTATTTAGATGGTTCGGTAGCTTCGGCCAAATTTAATGAGCCCGTGGGTCTTGTGTTCGATGAAACCGGTAATCTCTATGTGGCTGACAGTGGGAATCAGATGATTCGATTGATTAAAGGCAATATGGTTGAGACCTTTGCGGGCAAAGCAACGACAGTTGATCCAGTGACTGGATATATGGCTGGAGGGTTCCACAATGGAGATCGTCTGTCTGCGCTGTTCAATCGTCCTCGTGGACTCGCCTATGCCGATGGAGTCTTGCTGATTGCTGATAGTCTGAACCATAGGGTTCGGGCCATTCAGAAAGATGGAAGAGTCATCACAGTTGCAGGGCAGGGCACCTTGGGAGATCAAGTTGGAGCATTGGATAAAGTGATGTTTAATCAGCCTTCCGGTGTTGCGTTTGCTTCCGGGAAATTGTATGTGACGGATACGCTGAATAACAAGCTGAAGGTATTGAGTCTCGATTTGCAAGCCCTTAAGCCACTTCGTAGCGAGGGTGATCTGCTCGATGCAGTCTCGCTACTACCAGTGGGTAAGGAGATGCAAGTATGGTTGGACGGAGTACAGGTGAAATTGAATACTAACAATCTACCACTTGAGCAATCCGGCAAAATTTATTTACCGGTTAGAGCGCTATTTAGCGCATGGGGAGCGGACATTCGTTGGGATTCGGCAAGCAAAGAGACGATGATTAGCAAAGGGGAGTGGACACTTTCCCTAAAGCCAGATGCAAGTCTTAATGTGCAAAACATAAAGGGCACTTTGTATGTGGCAGCCGATTATTTGCCGACGGTTTCAGCTTTTATGCAGGTATATGATGAGGACAGTCACGCAATTGTGCTGGAAAGTGGCCAATAATCATTCGGTTTATCCTTTAAAAGAGAGTTAAGGCTGTCGAGAAAAATCTCGACAGCCTTTTTTTATGACGACAATCCTTCAACGACTTTATCAATATTCCATTTAATCATCTTAATGTATGTGTCGCCTTCTTCGCCTTTCTTAGCTAAAGAATCGGTGAAAATCTTAGAATGTATCGGTAAACCCGTTTCATTGGAGATGGTTTCCATTGTTTTCGGATTAACGCTCGTTTCCAGAAATAAAGCCGGCACTTGATTTTCATCAATGACTTTAATTATATTTTTCATTTGTTCTGGGGTTCCTTGACTATCGGTATTGATTTCCCAAATAAATGCGGATTCAAATCCGTAGGCTTTTGAAAAATATTTAAATGCCCCTTCGCTTGTAACCAAAATACGTTTCTCCTGCGGGACTTTTTCTACCGATTCTTTTGCATATTGATCCAATTCATTAAGTTTCTTAACATATTCTGATTGGTTATTTAGATAAAATTCTTTGTTGTCCGGATCTTTTTCGATTACATGTTTAGTGATGATATCTACATATTTAATAGCATTCTGAACATCGAGCCAGGCATGAGGATCTTCTTGAGTTTCTTTGCCTTTTTCTGTTAGGTACATTGGAGTTACTTCATCTGAGACGGCAAAAGCGACATCCTTTTTATTAGTGACATCAAGAAGGTCTTGGAACCACCCCTTACCTGTTTCCAGGTTCAATCCGTTATAAAAAACTAAATCTGCGCTAGATACTTTACTCGTATCCTTCGGTAATGGATCATACATATGCGGGTCTGTTCCGATGGGAACCATGCTATAGACCTCGGCTTTCTCCCCTACAATGTTTTCGGTCATATCCGCGATAATGGAGTAGGTTGCAACAATCTTCAACTTGTCATGGTCTGCTTCTCCCTCACTAACATTTGAACATGCGGTAAATAGCAAGATGAACATTGTCAAAGAGAGCATCTTTATTGTTTTCATCCTTGTTTCAACCCTTTCCTTAGAAAATTATTTTTGGGCGAGATAATAAATGATATAGCAAACAAACTTACGCCTACCAGAACAATGGTGGCACTTGTAGGTAAATTGAATCTAAAGCTAATGATCACACCTATAATTCCAGATACAGCGCCGATGGTAGAAGCCAGGACAATCATGTGGATCAGCTTATTCGTCCAAAGATAAGATGTAGCTGCTGGAATAACTAGCATTGCAATCACAAGCACAATGCCTACTTGAGATAATGAGGACACAGTAACCACGGATAACAGCATCATCAATAAATAATGATAGAATCCCGTTTTTAAACCAAATGCCTTAGAGACGACAGGATCAAACGAACTAATTAACAGCTCTTTATACAACAACGAAATGATGGCTATAACAACAAGCATGATAATAAATGATTGCGTTAACTCAGACTGCGGGACGGCCAAAATGTTACCAAATAAAATATGGGTTAGATCAAGCCCGCTCTTGGCGAAAGTGATTAAGACAATTCCTAGAGCGAAAAATGAGCTGAGAATAATTCCGATCGAGGTATCACTTTTGATATTGCTGCGACTTGTTATGAATTGAATGAGGATGGCCGCTAAAAGTCCAAACAATGAAGCTCCCACAAGAATGTTAATCCCTAAAATATAAGATAACGCCACACCTGGTAATACAGCATGAGACAAAGCATCGCCCATTAATGACATCTTTCTGAGTACAATAAAACTTCCTAAAACCCCTGAAACAATACCAAGAATGATAGCAGACAATCCGGCGTTAAGCGCATAGATCGGAATGTTTAATAATGATGAGAAATAGTCAATCATTTTCGGTGCCCCCCATTCCTTTGATTACAAGATTACCTAAGGAAGCCCCGTAAGCATTGAGGATATTGTCGGCTGTAAAGGTGTCTTTCACATCGCCAAAAGCAATAAGCTTTTTATTGAGAATGATTACTTTGTCAAAGTATTCTTCGACTTCATGTAAATCATGATGAACGATCAATATGGTTTTCCCTTCTTCGCGAAGCTGTTTAAGCAGTTTTACAATAATTTTCTCACTGACTAGATCTATGCCGACAAAAGGTTCGTCTAAAAAAAATACATCTGCTTTTTGGGCAAGCGCTCTGGCAATAAAAACTCTTTGTAGTTGTCCTCCAGACAAATTACTAATTTGTTTATTTGCAAGATCACTTATATCTACCATGGCCATACATTCCTCGACGCGTTGCCGCTCTTTTTTCCCGGGGCGCTGGAAAATTCTTAAGTTTGGATAGGTTCCAGTTAGCACTGTATCGTTCACTGTGATTGGAAAAGTAAGGTCAATATCATTTTTTTGCGGTACATATGCGATCTTCCGTTTATACTCAGAAATGTCTTTTCCCTCTACCCTCACCGTTCCGCTTCTTTTCTTGATTACTTCTAACAATGACTTAATGAATGTCGATTTTCCTGCACCATTTGGCCCGATAATTCCGATGGTGTACCCAAAGGGGATATCGATATTTACATTTTCTAGCGCTGAATTACCGAAATAATCCACGTTTAGGTTTCTAATTTCAATCATTAAAAAGCTCCTCGTCTTGAAATTTATTGATTTGTTTCCTATTGGAAACATTTATTTTAATTATCTAATTTGTTTCCCTGGGTAAACATTTATTCTTAGGTACAATATATTTAACAATGGGCAAAATGTCAATGAAAAAGCTTAAAATTTATTTGATTTTGAATTAGTACAAGCATGCGATCTGCACCGGTATCGGGGTAATTTTTTTAGAATTAAAAATACATACTTGACAGGTAGGAATAAAGGGTTATATGATATCATCAATACTTAAACACTAATTAAATGAACAGTGAAATAATTTATCTGAGCCGATTGGACCGCCAAAGGCTCCCGCACTTTTCCCTTGCCAGGGAGTTGTGCTGGGAGTCTTTTTTTGATGGCTATGGAGAGAGATGAGGTAAGAATGAGCGATACGTATTGGAGACAGCTGGAAGAGACGGACTGGGTATTCCGCAAGGTGGTCCGCAGATTTGTAAAGGAACGGGATAAGGTTACAGTAGCAGGCATCTCTTTACCCGGCATGCTGATTCTACATAAAATCATTCGCGAGGGTGAACAGCGGCTTGGGGATTTAGCAGATGAACTGGACTTTACGTCAGGTGCGATCACAGCTTTGAGCGATAAGCTTGAGGCAGGCGGATTTACTGTACGCAGACGTAAGGAAGGGGACCGTAGGACGGTGATGCTGGACATCACAGACAAAGGCCGGAAGATGGCAGAGCTTAACAGCAACATTGGGGAACGATGTATTCCGCTTCTGTTTGAGGGGTTCACGGAAGAGGAATTGGTGCAGCAAAGTCACTTTTATCAGCGGATCATTAGCAATCTCGAAGGATTCTCAGACATCTTGCTGAAGCTGGTGAAGGAGAATGCTGAGGCTGAAGCTGAAGCTTCTCCAAAACTTGAACAGAAGCCACGAGCAGTCACAAAGAAAAGTAATTATCTTAGCTATTAAAATAAATTAAATGTAGGAGAGATGAACGATGGGACATTCAACCATATTTCCAACTGGAGCAACCGTATATAATCCGAGCAAAGCGTGGAGTGGCTATACCGTATTTCAAGCGGGTGAAGAAGGCGTTGTACTGATTGATATGAACGGTAAAGAAGTGCATTTGTGGAAGGGGCTGCTCGGGTTTCCGGCTAAAATCTTCCCTGGTGGTTATGTGCTAGGCAGTACAGGAAGGAGAGATCCCAAATTTGGCATTCAGGATAATGTAGATCTGGTGCAGGTCGATTGGGACGGTAACATCGTATGGAAATATAACAGCTATGAACATATAGAAGATCCGGGTTATGAACCGCTCTGGTATGCCCGCCAGCATCATGACTATCAGCGCGAGGGCAATCCAGTAGGTTATTTTGCACCAGGGCTAGAGCCTAAGGTTGACGGTGGCAAAACCCTAATCCTCGCTCACAAAAATATCTACAACCACCAAATCTCCGACAAGCAGCTGCTGGATGACACGATTATCGAAGTGGATTGGGAAGGGAATATCGTTTGGGAGTGGGCTCCGAATGAACATTTTGCAGAGCTAGGCTTTGATGAAGCAGCGAAAAACGTCTTATTCCGTGATCCTAACTCTCGCTCCTTCGGGAATCTGGGGGGCGGTGTGGGTGACTGGTTGCATATTAATTCAGCTTCGTATGTAGGACCTAATAAGTTTTACGATGCAGGCGATGAGCGTTTCCATCCAGATAACGTGATCTGGGATGCACGGGAAGCGAATATTATCGCAATTACAGATAAGCGTACCGGGGCTATCGTGTGGAGAATCGGTCCAGACTACTCACTGCCAGAATTGAAGCATATCGATTGGATCATTGGCCAGCATCATGCGCACATCATTCCGAAGGGCTTGCCGGGAGAAGGAAACCTACTCGTATTTGATAACGGAGGTTGGGGCGGTTATGGTCTTCCCAATCCATCTTCACCCTTTGGGCAAAAAAATGCACTTCGCGACTACTCTCGAATTCTAGAGATTAATCCAGTGACACTCGAAATTGAATGGCAGTATACTGCGGCAGAAGCAGGATTCTCTGTTCCGACGGATTCTTATAAATTCTATAGTCCTTATATTAGCTCCGCCCAGCGGCTTCCGAATGGCAACACCTTAATAACGGAAGGATCTAACGGTAGACTTTTCGAGGTTACGCCAGAGCATGAACTGGTCTGGGAATATATCTCACCGTATAACGATTCCAGAAATACAAACATGGTTTACCGTTCCTATCGTGTGCCTTATGCGTGGGTACCACAGCTGGAGAAGCCGGAAGAACAAGCGATTGAGCCGATAGATGTCACGCAGTTCAGAGTACCAGGGGCCGCGCCTAAAGGTTCGGATTCTGTAGTAAGCGTGGCGACCACCCTGCCGTTTGTTGAGGGGGCTGCTTGTGTGGCGACGACTGATGAAGGTAGTAGCCGCAAAGCCAACTAATACATTTGAGGGGGATGTTGTTGTGAAAAAGTCATGGATCAGCTCAAGCTTTCTGCTCTTATCCTTATCCGTTGTTATCCTATTATCAGGTTGCAGCTCCAAAGGTGATGCGTCGTCCTCTAAAGATGGAGCATTGAACGGCAAAAAAGAGACATTGAAGATTAAAATCGCTGACATCAATACGAATCCAACCTTTCGTGTGGCATTAGATAAAGGTATCTTTGCTAAACACGGGATAGACGCCGAACTAGTCAACTTTGGTTCCCCGGCAGAAGGTGTAAATGCACTCTTCATTAAACAGGTAGATGTGGCTTTCGGGGCGGATTTTCCCCTGCTGAACGCAGTGTCGAAGGGAGATTACGCTATCATCGCCTCTGCGGGTCTGGCGACAGATGAAGCTTCTACAGAATGGAAGCTATTCGTACAGGATGATATCAAGACAGCTGAGGAATTGAAAAGCAAGAAGCTGAGCTTTATTCGTGGAACCTTCATTCCGTACCTTTGGGATGAATATTTAAAAGAGCATAACATCGCGCTCAGTGATGTGGAATTGATAGGGCAGGGAGCCTTTGACGAATCTTATATCGCTTTGAAGCAGGGGGCTGTGGATGGTGCATGGTTCTATGGTTCAGTTCTTAATGATAAGCTGGGTGCCCTTGCAGGCGTACATGAGCTGACGGATATGTCCAAAACAACCGTACGGTTAGGGATGGGCATTGTAGCAGGGAATGATTTTGTAACGAAAAATCCAGAGGGGATTGCGAACTTTCTCGCAGCAGTGGATGAAGCAGGGGGCTATGCCCAGGCCCATCCAGATGAGGTTGCTGATTTGATGTACGAGGAAGTGAAGCAGCCTAAGGAATCGACGATCAAAGATCTTCCGAACAATCCATGGGCGCTCGGATTCACACAGGCGGCGTATGACAGTCTGACTAAGCAGAAGAAATATATGGTCGACACTGGAATCATTGAGAAGGATTTCGATCTGGATAGCAAGCTGAATCTTGAACCGCTTACCAAAGCTTTGCCGGAAGAAGTCACGTATAAGAAATAGGAGGGTTCAGCATGTCATTACCTGCTAAGCAGCACACCATTCATATTGAGCGGCTACGCAAGAGCTACAGTGAGCCAGCCGCTGGAGATGTGCATTATATTATTAAAGATGTGGATCTCGTAATCAAAGGCGGAGAGTTCTTCGTTCTACTCGGTCCAAGTGGCTGCGGAAAATCGACACTGCTGAATATGATCGCCGGATTTGTTTCCAAATCCGGCGGTAACCTTCGGGTGGATAACGAAGAGGTGAATAAGCCTGGCAGAGATCGGGCAGTTGTGTTTCAGCAAGCAGATTCCTCTTTATTCCCTTGGCTGACGGTTCGAGAAAATGTGGAGTTTGGACTGCGAATGAAGAAAATCGCAAAGGCTGAACGGCGCACGATATCGGATAGGTTTATCGGACTTGTAGGACTGAACGGGCATGAGGAAAAGTTCCCGAAGGAGCTATCAGGAGGCATGAAGCAGCGTGTACAGCTGGCACGGGTGCTCGCCAATGATCCGGCAATCCTGCTGATGGATGAACCCTTTGGTGCACTTGATGCGATGACCCGGAGGACGATGCAGAAGGAACTGGTCAACATCTGGCAACAGACGCATAAGACGGTGATTTTTGTAACCCATGATATTCAGGAAGCCTTGCTGTTGGGGGAACGGATCGGCATTATGTCTGTAGGCCCTTCCTCTAACATCACGGACATTTATGACAATACGCTGCCTTATCCACGGGACGTAGCCTCAGCGGAATTTTACTCGCTATACAACCAGATTCAGAGCCATTTCGAAGAATAGGATAGGGTGGGACAGATGATGAAATGGGTGGAAAAGAAATGGGTTTCTGTATCCATACTATGGATTGCCGCACTCTGCGTCTGGCAGCTTGGGGCAATGATCTACGGTCCTGATGTGATCCCTGGACCCTGGAGTACGCTTAAGGGTGGACGGGAACTGCTGGAAGACGGAACTTTGATGCAATATATCGGGATTAGCTTTTACCGGGTGCTAATTGGCTGGGTACTCGGCAGTTTAATGGCAATTCCCGTAGGTCTGATTATTGGAAAGGTGAATGTGATTCGTATCTTTGCAGAGCCTTTTCTGAACTTTATTCGTTTTATCCCGCCGATTGCATTCATTACATTGTTTCTAGTGTGGTTTGGCATTGGGGAGCAGTCGAAGATTGCGTTGATTATGTACGCTACCTTTTTTATTGTGGTGCTGAATACCTTGACCGGTGTGATGTCCGTAGAGGAGGATAAAATCCGCTCAGCCCGCAGTATGGGCGCCAGTGAGTGGCAAATTCTGATTCATGTGATCGTCCCGGCGACGATACCGTATATTTTTACAGGCATCCGGTTAGCGATGGGAACCTCGTATATGGCGATTATCGGTGCGGAAATGATTGCTTCGAACGAAGGTGTAGGTTATCTGATTTGGAATTCCAGGTTGTTTTTCCGGACAGATTGGATCTTCGTAGGGTTATTCTGTCTTGGCTTTATGGGCTTTTTCACGGATCGGTTATTTGGCTGGTTCGGCAAGAAAGTGCTCTATAGATACGGCGTGGTAAGTGTGGCGGCGCGTAGAAGGTAGTATAGCTTTAAGCATAAACACGAGAACCGCCTGAGTGGATCAGGTGGTTTTTTGGTATGTCTTACTTTTTATTTACAAATATTCCTATCCTCCTTAATGCCGCGAAAATAGTACACGCCTATACTGCAATTGGGTGCCTAACAGTTGGAGCATAGAGAAGCCCGCAAATAAGAAATAGGAGTGAAGGGGAAATCATGAAAAAAGGGATCAAAAATCAATTATCGATGGGTCTAATGTTATCCTTGCTCGTCCTGTTGCTTGCTGCTTGTGGAAATTCGGCTAAGGCTGACGAATCAACGAATGGAAATGCTGGCACCAAAGAATTAAGTCTGACCGAGATCGAGAGTAAAGCTAAAGAAGAGGGCAGTGTTATCAGCGTGGGAATGCCGGATTCCTGGGCGAACTGGAAAGATACATGGAGTGATATGAGTAGTAAGTATGGTCTTACACATTCAGATACGGATATGTCGAGCGCGGAGGAAATTGCCAAGTTTGATGCGGAAAAAGATAAACCAACGGCTGACATCGGAGATGTAGGGATCGCTTTTGGATCGGTTGCCGTGGAAAAAGGAGTAACACAACCTTATAAAACGACCTACTGGGATGAGATCCCTGATTGGGCTAAGGATAAGGACGGAAATTGGATTGTCGGCTATCAAGGGACGATTTCGTTTCTGACAAACACCAAGCTCGTGGCTAATCCACCGAAGAGCTGGGAAGATCTGAAGAACGGAAATTACAAAATCATCGTAGGTGATGTAACCAAAGCTGCTCAAGCGCAGATGGCTGTATTGGCCGCAGCGATTGCTTTTGGAGGCGATGAGTCGAACATTGAACCGGGGATTGCTTTTTTCGAAGATTTAGCTAAAAAAGGAAGTCTCTCCAATGCAGAAGCTTCTCTTGCTAACATTGAAAAAGGGGAAGTAGAAGTTACCCTGCTGTGGGATTTCAACGCTTTGAACTATAGAGATCAGATCAACAAAGATGGCTTCGCGGTAGCCATTCCGAAGGAAGGCAGTGTGGTGAGCGGTTATGCAACGATCATCAACAAATATGCGCCGCATCCTAACGCTGCGAAGCTGACACGTCATTACATCCTTAGTGATGAAGGACAGATTAATCTTGCCAAAGGGTACGCTCGTCCGATCCGTGACAGTGTAACACTGCCGGATGATGTTGCGGCTAAACTGCTGCCAAAAGAGGAGTATGTTAACGCTAAGCCTGTTGGCGATTACAAGGTATGGGAAGAAACAGCGAAGACCATTCCACAGTTATGGCAGGAACGTGTGCTTGTGCATTTGAACTAGAATTGTTCTTCCCCCAAAAAAAGAAACAGGGCGCCTTCGTTACGATGCCGTAAGGTGCCCTTGTTCTATTCCCGCGACAAGGAGTGAGGAAGTTGAAACAGAAAAGCCGCGGTGTGATCCTGGCACTCATTCCGTTTGCACTGATGGTGTTGGCATTTCAGCTGGTGCCTGTATTGTCCATGCTGACGGGAAGTTTCCAAAAGGCAGATGGAACTGGACTTACGCTAGGCAATTACCTTCATGCACTGCAAAGTGCCTATTACATGCAGGCAATCAAGAACAGCTTGCTGATCTCTTTAACCTCAAGTCTGATAGGGATCATCATCGGACTTTTTTGTGCATATTGTATTACTCGGTTCACTCCAAGGGTAAGGGACAGACTCTTAATGCTGTCGAATATGACCTCTAACTTCGCAGGAGTTCCGCTGGCTTTTGCATATATTATTTTGCTAGGAAATAACGGGGTATTTACACTCTTATTCAAACAATGGGGCTGGAGTGTTTTTACCGATTTTGATTTATATAGCTGGTCTGGTTTGATTCTGGTGTATGTATATTTTCAGGTTCCATTAGCCTTACTGCTCTTGTATCCATCCTTTTACGGAATTCGTGAGCAGTGGAGAGAAGCGGCGTCCTTGCTGGGGGCAGGACCGTGGCAGTTCTGGAAGACGATTGGGCTGCCAATTCTAACTCCGGCGATCTTCGGCACACTGGGAATACTGTTTGCCAATGCGATGGGTGCTTATGCAACGGCATATGCTTTGGTTGGCGGGAATTATAATCTGCTGGCGGTACGTATCGGTTCACTGGTTGCTGGAGATGTGGTTACTCAGCCAGAAATGGGGAGTACGCTTGCTGTTCTGCTGGGTCTGACTACGATTTTGGCCGTCTATTTGAATCATCTGATGGTTCGGCGAACGGAGAGATTTGGAGCTAAAGCGCTCAGTAAACCGGATGTGAAAACCAAATCTTCTCGGCGCTTGTGGACGGCAGCTAGTGAGGAGGTGGGGCAATGAATATACGTAAAGCAGGCTTCGCTCCGCGCACTTTCATGCTAATGCTCATGGTGTATTTATTACTTCCACTGTTAGCAACCTGTATTTATGCCTTCGCGCAGGACTGGCAAAATACCTTATTGCCTCAAGCTTGGACACTGAATTGGTTTGGAGAAATGTTTAAGGATATTCGTTTTTTGGAGGCGCTTTGGACCTCGCTGTATTTATGCCTGATTAGCGTGGTGCTGAGTCTGGCCGTGATGCTGCCAGCTGTTTTTGTCATCACCATTTATTTTCCGCGCTGGGAGAGCTTTATGAAAGTGATTGTTGTTCTGCCTTATGCGGTGCCTGGTGTAGTGGCTGCGGTGGGACTTATTCGTACCTATTCCTCTGGCCTCTTTGATATCGCTGGAACAGCTTATTTATTGGTGGGGGCGTATTTTGTGGTCATTCTTCCCTATATGTATCAGGGCATTCGCAATAGTCTGTTGACCGTTAACGCTGTAGAACTGCTGCATGCCGCAGAATTGCTTGGAGCCCGCCGCAGAACGGCTTTTATGAATGTGATTTTGCCAAATATCTGGCCTGGCGTTATCGTCTCTACCTTATTATCATTCTCCGTTCTGTTCGGCGAATTTGTCCTTACAAACATGCTAGTTGGCGGGCATATTCAGACGATTCAGGTGTATCTATATCAAAGAATGGGCGAAAGCGGACATTTAGCCAGTGCGATTGCCATCTCGTATTTTCTGTTTATTCTAGTCCTTTCGATGGTACTAATGAAGCTTGGCAAAAAGATGGGAGGAGGCGTTAAGGGATGAACGATTATCTGAAGTTGCAGGGAATACTCAAAATGTTTGGTGAGACCTGTGTGCTAGACAATATAGATTTGGAGATTCGTGAAGGGGAGCTTGTGACGCTGCTAGGACCTTCCGGTTGCGGGAAAAGTACGTTACTTCGCTGCATAGCTGGCCTTTCGGAGCTGGATGGCGGCAGAATCCTTCTAGAGAATAAAGATCTGGCAAATCTGCCGCCCCGTAAACGCGAGGTGGGGATGGTGTTCCAGTCTTATGCTCTATTCCCTAATCTGACGGTGAGCCAAAATATTGAGTATGGAATGAAGATGCGTGGTTTGTCCAAAGCCGCCCGACGTAGCCGCTGTGAGGAACTGCTGGCATTGGTCGATCTGGAGGAGAAGCGGGACGTCTATCCGCAGTCACTCTCCGGTGGACAGCAGCAGCGGGTAGCGCTGGCCCGTTCTCTAGCCGTGCAACCCAAAGTATTACTGCTGGATGAGCCCCTGAGTGCACTTGATGCCAAGATTCGTAAGAATCTACGTGCCGAAATTCGTGATATTCAGAAGCGCTTTAACATGACGACCCTATTCGTTACGCATGATCAGGAAGAAGCGCTGATTCTATCCGACCGCATCTGCATTATGAATGGTGGACGCATCGTCCAAGATGGAACACCGGAAGGACTGTACACCGCGCCGCGCACAGAGTTCGTTGCCCGGTTCATGGGCAGTTATAACGTATTGACTCGGCCAGAGGTGATGGCGCTGTTCCGTGGCATAGATAGTGGTATGGACAGCTTTGCCATTCGCCCTGAAGCCGTAACGTTACTGCATGACGGGGCGGGTCAGCAGGAGGCTGCTGCCGGAGCACAACTGGTGAATGGAATGATTAAATCGGTGTCTGTGCTAGGCAATATTATTCGATGTACGGTTGAGGCTGAAGGAATCCGCTTAACGGTTGATCTTTTAAATGATGGACGCTGGCTGCGGGTTGGAGAAGGGGACAAAGTCACATTGGCGCTGAACCCTTCCGAGCTTTTACATTTAGAGCGAGAAGGAGCGTGAGTAGAATGACGGATATGACCAATAAACTCATTGTGGTTGTCTTGGACGGACTTAGATATGATGCTGCTCGCAAATACATGGGCTATCTGGAGCATCTTGTGGAGCAAGGATCCTTATCTTGTTATCGAGTACAGTCGGAGTTACCCAGTCTATCACGCCCGCTTTATGAAGTGCTCTTAACGGGTACACCCGTGTCCAAAAATGGAATTACGGCTAACCATATTGTGAGACCTAGCCATGAAGAAAGTGTATTTCATTTGGCAGTAGCCGCTAATTTGCGTACAGCTGCTGTCGCCTATCATTGGGTCAGTGAGCTTTATAATTCGGCACCCTTTGATCCACTGGCTGATCGCCATCAGCATAATGTGATGAAGCCAATTCAGCATGGCAGCTTTTATTTCGAGGATCACTATCCTGACAGTCATGTGTTTGCCGACGCTGTGTATTTACGGAGTGCCTATGATCCGCATTTTCTATTCATTCACTCCATGAATATAGACGACGCCGGGCATCGTTATGGCGGGGAGAGCAAGGAATATGAGCTTTCCGTGCGTAACGCCGATGGACTGCTGGCCACTGTTTTGCCCATTTGGATGGAGCAGGGGTATAAGATTCTGATTACGGCAGATCATGGAATGAACGAAAATGGGTACCATGGAGGGGTCACCTCTTCCGAGCGGGATGTGCCGTTATATACGTTTGGAGTAGATGCATTGCCTCTGGCAAAAGAAGATCAAGCAATCCCCCAATTAAGGCTGGCTCCGTTAATATGCCACTGCTTAGGGCTTGCTCCCTCAGCTGCAATGAGCAAGGAAGGATTGCCCCCTTTTGTGCAAAAGCAACCACTTCATGAGGTGAATGAACCTGTGATTTTAGGATGAAAATAAAATAGTAAAGCAAGATGAAAATCATATACGGGAGCACTGGGTTTTTGTATAATAAATTGTATATTTTACCTATTGGGAGGTTGTCTTTTGAGTGCTTCTAAAGCTATGAAGTGGATTACAGGCTCGTTTGAAATTATTTTGGCAATTCCATTTCTGGGTGCTACTATTGTAGTGTTCAGTGGGTACTCTGTACTGGGATTTATGTTTATTCTTCATCTAATCACTTTGATTTTATCTTTAAAGAACAATGAATCTATCTATGGTTCAGTGCTCGGAATTGTAACTTCTTTATTGGCTTGGATTCCAATAGTGGGATGGGTATTACACTTGATTACAGGAATTCTGTTGATGGTAAGTGGTGGACAGAAGACTCGTTATCCTTCGAATCATACCTATCCACAATAATTAAGACATCCTAATACAGCCCGATTCGGACGTTTGTCCGGTCGGGCTGTATTCATGTTATAATGAGGGCACATTTTAGCATGAAGTACATGAAAGGAGGCACATCCATATGGAAGTAACAGCACAAGATGTAGCGGAATGGATGGTTAAGGAAATTCGGTTTACGGGTACCTTGTATCAGACCGCGGCGATTGAATATGTGAAAGAGAATTTTGGGGAACAATTTGTATTTGTGAATGAGAATGGCAATGCCTCACTGTCCAAGGAAGTAAAGAAAGCTTTCCGGAAGCTGCACGGCGGCAAAATCGCGTGGGATCGCGATGGGTTTTTGTGGGCGTGGACTTAAGCTGGAGGTGAATATATGCCGGTTATCCGAAGTAAATTAAGTGTGGTCATGGAGAATCATGATCCCAAACTCTCTATACGAAAGCTTGCTAAGGATATTAATTATCACTTTGATTCGGTTCGCCGTATGTATAAGGATGAGATGGTACAGTATCCCAGAGACTTGCTTTTAAAGCTTTGTTTATATTTTAATGTACAGCCTGGGGAACTCATCGGAATCGAAGAGTTGAATGAAAGTGATTGTACAATAGAAGAAGTGATAGGTGAACATGGTTTAAGTAAGCGTTAAATAAATTGAGAAAGTGCAGTTGGGAAGAGTTGAGGAATGGGAAGTTGAATTCACTCAAGTCTTCTTTTTTGTATGGAAAAGGGAGATTTCTGCTAAATTTGACTAGATTATATGGTCATGTTATACTTAGACTGACAAGAATTTATGGTCAAAGAGAGCAGGAAATAAAAAATGAGTAAATTTATTCAATTAAACAAGCGTACTGGCGAAACAAAGTCCCAAAAGAAATTAGCGAGAAAACAGGGACGTATCCCGGCTGTATTGTATGGAGTGGGTAAAGATACTCTGAACGTAGAAGTGGATGAAAAAGAGCTGTTGGGTACTTTGAAAAAAAATCCACGGGCTATTCTGCAAGCAAAAACAACGGACGATGAAGCAATGCCGATCATTGTTCAGCATATTCAAAAGGATTCTCTGTCAGGTAAAATCTTGCATATTGATTTCCAGCATGTGAACATGTCTGTAAATATGGATAGTAAAGTTACGATTCATTTTGCAGGGGAAGCAATCGGCGTGAAAGCCGGTGGCGTATTGCAAGTGGAATTGTATGAAGTAGAAGTTCGTTGTATGCCGGGCGTTTTGCCTACTTCTATGGAAGTAGATATTAGTAAACTTGATATTGGCGATCAGCTGCTAGTTTCTGACCTGATTTTCCAAGATGGAATCGAAGTGCTGACCGATCCGAATGCAGTAATGATTCAGATTAAGACTGTACATGAAGAAGTTGAAGAAGCAGTAGTAACTACAGCTTAAATATATATTTATATTAAAAAAAGCAAGTTTCCAGGGAAGAGGAAACTTGCTTTTTTTGCGTGTAAATCATACGGGAACTTCTCGCTGATCCTTTGCCATAGGTGAGCTACATAAAGGGCAGGGCTTTGAGGTTAGATGATCCTCAGCTCCGCCAGCTTTCATGCGTGTCCAACCAGGACAACTGTTGCCTGTGCAGTTCCATACCGGAACGACATAGGTTTTTGTTTTTGTCGTGGTCGCTCGGCTGGTCGGCAAGGATCTTGTTGTCACGGTTCTACTCACCGTAGTTGCCGCTGTGGAAGAAACCGCTGAACGGAAGGCGGATAACATGAAGCGGGAGACCTCCGCTTTTTTACCCCGATGCTGTGCAGGTGAGCTGATGAATAGCTCCTCTCGGGCTCTCGTAACGGCTACATAAGCCAGTCTCCGTTCCTCCTCCAGTGCTGCTAAGCTTGAGGCTCCGTTGCTTCCGGCAGCAAGCTTGCGGTCTTTTAACCGGTCGCCCTCCAGTGCAGAGCTATGCGGAAGAATTCCCTCAGACGCTCCAATTAAAAAGACTACAGGAAACTCTAGCCCCTTTGATTTATGAATGGTCATTAATGCAATCCGATTGCCTTGCTCTTTAGTACCTGGTTGGCGATTATGCTCGTTACGCTCCGTGACATTATCTATGAAATCAAGAAAGGCAGGGATGCTGTCGAAACGCGCCGCGGAGGATTCTAGCTCATCTAGCATTTCTTTTAATGTCTCTCTATGCAGCGTCGCTTGATGCCGTTCATTCGCTTCGATGAAATAATCATAGAATTGGGTACGAATCTGCCGGATTGCTTGTATTGGGGTCAGTTCGCGTATATTACGGATTAGATCGAGCCGATCTCTTAGTTTAGTCCCTTTGAAGTCTTCCATGCCAGGCATAGACAATAGGTGGATTAACGGTCCTTGCTTGGGCTGTCTAGCTTCCATCTGGCGGATGTGATTCATGCCTTTTTCACGGTTCATATATAGCGTCGGCAGGATATTCTCCATCGCTGCAAAATTTCGCCGATTCACGGAGAGTCGCAAATGATCCACTACCGGAGAGATCAGCCAGTGCTCGTACAATAATTGCCCCTCTCCGTAATCGATATAGGGAATATCGCGTAAAAGGAGCAGTTCGAGAACGGCCCGATTGCTGCTCGACGCCCGGTACAACATGGCGAAGTCGCTATATTCTCTTTTGCCGCTAGAGACCTCGTTTAAAATATGCTCGACCATCTGCTCGGCTTCTTCATCTGCAGTTTGCGGACGCATATATCGTGGCTGACTTCCACTACCTTTTGCGGCTTGCAGGGTTTTGGAACGCCGACGTGTATTGTGCTTGATAATGCCGTTCCCAAGTCCAACGATAGCTGGGCCTGAGCGGTAATTAATATCGAGCGTAATAACCCTTGCTCCCGGATAGAGCTTCTCGAACTCTAGAATGAACTCACTGCGCGCTCCGTTGAAGGAATAAATCGTTTGGTCATCATCACCAACCACCATTAGATTATGCTGTGGGTGAGCGACCATTTTGACAAGTTCGTACTGCAAGGCGTTTGTATCCTGGAACTCATCCACCATCAAGTACAGATATCTCATCTGCAACTCTTGCAAAAGCTCCGGACGCTCCTTCAGCATCCGATAAGCAACTAAGAGGACATCGTCGAAATCGATTTTGAAATTGTCTAGTTTCCATTGTTCGTATATTTCCAGAATGGACTTCATTTCTTTTTCGGCGGTGGTGCCTTCTGGTAGATCTTCCACGGTGCCCATGTTCATTTTGCAGGAAGAGAGCAGAGAGAGTAGGGTTTCCGGTGGATAAGCATCCTTCGGCAGTCCGAGCTCACGCATGATCTGCTTCAATAGGATGTGCTGGCGCCGTGTCTCACTGAAAATTTCCTGTTGCAATCCTTGTCTGCGCAAGAAAAATAAGAAAAAAGAATGGAACGTACGGGCCTGAAGTCTTGCAACGTCCGCTGTGCTGACTCCCGGGAGCAGGGCGATTCGTTCGCGCATTTCTGCCGCGGCTTTACTCGAAAAAGTCAGCAATAGCAGCTGACTCGGCGAGACGCCGCGCACGGACAACAAATAACCGGTTCTGCAGATCAGAACCGAGGTTTTACCGGAGCCTGCACCGGCCAGTGTCAGTAGCGGCCCTTTATGATGCCGCACCGCAGCAATCTGCGGGCGGTTGAGCAGGATGCCGCCTTCCTCCAGCCTGCGGAAATAAGCGGAGTCCCCCTCCTCCCGCTTCACTAGCTCCTTGCTGGTCTGTGCTGAAGCTACTGCCGCTTGCGGGATGCGTTCGCCGGTTGCTCCCAGCGGGATATTATGAAATAAGAGCTTATTCAATAGATTCACCTTCATATATTTCTGTATAGAGTGAGCTCAACAAAACTAGTTGGAGAATGGTTGAGTTCATCTTAAAATGTGCCGATTAAAATACGCCGAAAATTTAGCCAATCTACAATATACCATCCCAGCCTTTTTACTGCACAGAAAAAAATGCTGGATATAGTATGGGGGAGTGTGGAGCTTGGTTGTGTGAATGGGGATTGGTGGGCAAGATGTACGGTATAAATCCCGTAGAAAAGCTAGAATTGGGCTCTGTGGGCGGAATGTACGGTATAAATCCCGTAGAAATGTGGGAATTTGGCTCCGGCGGCGAAAAGAACGGTATAAATACCCCAGAAGTGTGCGGAATTGTCTTTATGGGCGAAAAGAAAGGTATAAATCCCCCCCCCTTGTCCTCTCTTAAGTTTACAGTAAAGCCCATTCCCTTTCCTTATTATCCTCATATCCTAAAGCAAAATCATGATATGGAGATGACCGTATGCCCTCGCCTAAAAAGGTCCGCATAAGACATGCCGTTACCATAGATGTACTGATTCCGGCTATCGAGAAAGATTTGGCTACACTCCCCTATGTTATTGACGCTGTCCGAACACATGTTAAGCATCCGATAGGTCGTATATTGATTGTTGCTCCAAAAAAGACACGTATACTGGATTTCTGCCGAAAAAAAGGCTGTACCTTTGTCGATGAGAATACAGTCCTCCCGATTACAAAAAAAGATATCCATTACCGTTCACGGAAATGGGAAAGATCCGGTTGGTTGTTCCAGCAATTGTTGAAACTGAATGGTGACAAGCTGTGTACGGCTGACTATTTTTTAGTCATCGATGCAGATACGGTCTTAATCGCTCCTCATCGATTCCGTGAGAAGGGAAAGACGATTTTTTACAGCCGTAATTGGAGTCAGCCTCAGTACTTTACAACCTATAGGAAGCTAATGGGTAAGAAGGCGGCATCTGCTTCTTCTTTTGTGACGCATTATATGCTGTTTGAACGCAGCCAATTGACTCAGATGAAAAGAGAGATTGAAGCAAAGCATCAGAAGCCTTGGTATTCGGCGATTATACACAGTATGAACCGCACTAAGCAATTTGCTTTTTCTGAATTCGAAACTTATGGGAATTACCTGTATTCGAAGGATCGTGGGGGCATGAAGATCCAAAAAGCACGCAATAAAGGCCTCCATATGAATGCAGGTCAGCTGTCCAAGCAGAAGCTGAATGAGCTGGCAGAAAAGTATAGATCATTGTCTTTTCATAAACGGAAGGGGTATGTGAGAACACCGAGTAGTAAGTCCAGCGCAGGGGGGCGATAGCGTTGCAGATCGTGCTCCTTTCAGGGGGATCGGGGAAGAGGCTGTGGCCGCTGTCGAATGAGATCAGGTCAAAGGCATTTTTAAGACTTCTCCCAACAGAAAATGGCGGTATGGAGTCGATGATCGAGCGAGTATGCAGAGGGCTGGATGAGGCAGGATTGTTAGATTCAAGCTGCATTGTAACCCATCGTAGTCAGGTGGAAATTACCCGCAAATCTGTTGGCAATCAGGTTGCTTTACTGGCGGAGCCACAGAAGCGGGGAACTTTTACTGCAGTTGCATTGGCAGCGAGCTATTTGCATTCCGTGAAGAAAATAGACCTTGAAGAGATCGTAGTGGTCATTCCGGTGGATTCATATGTGGAGGCTTCTTTCTTCAGACAGCTTCAGCAGTTTCCCAGCGTGTTGTCCGAATCACAAGCGGATATTGCCCTGATCGGTGTTACACCTGAATTCCCATCCACACAGTTCGGGTATATTTTACCGAGTGAAGGTTCAGGCGGTACGTCCTTTCTAAATGTGAAGCAGTTTGCAGAGAAACCAGATGAACTGGCGGCGGCCGAATTCATTTCCAGTGGAGGACTGTGGAACTGTGGAGTATTCTCCTGCTCATTAGGATACTTGCTCTCAAGTATGATGGAACGGAAGCTTTCGGTGGATTACATGGAGTTATTGGAGCGTTATGACGAATTGCCAGAACGAAGTTTTGACTATGAAGTGCTTGAGCATACGCAGCGAGCGGTAGTTATTCCTTACACCGGAGTTTGGGCGGATATTGGTAGTTGGGATGCGCTTACCCCTCATTTGCAGGAAAAGGTAATTGGCAGGGGGAGCATTTCTGAGGATTCAAAAGGAACCTATTTAGTGAACGAACTCTCTTGTCCTGTACATGTCATCGGTGCCCCAGGTTTGATTGTGGCGGCGGGTGCGGATGGTATTTTAGTTGCTGGGATCGAGCAGGCGAAACGGATTAAGCAGAAGCTGGAGGGTCATGCCGCGAAGCCGATGATTGAAGAAAAGCGGTGGGGGAGTTCACGCATTCTGGATTTCTCACGAACAGCAGCAGGAGTTGAGGTTACGACTTCCAAAATCACGATGTTGGCAGGGAAGCACACCAGCTATCATTTTCACAGGCATACCAAAGAAATATGGTCTTTTCTTTCGGGGAATGGAGAGTACCGTATGAACGGCGTTCTTCACGCAGCTGCAGCCGGAGACACAGTCACAGTACCTGCCGGTGCGAGACATGGTTTACGGGCGATTACACCGCTCGAATTGATCATTATTGAACTGGTGACATCTTCTGATGTGGGGGATTATGTACGTGTTTCTGCCGAATGGGTGGGGGAGGAAAGCGCTCCTGATCATTTGTAATTCAATAGATTGAAAAAAATCAACCGGGTTTAATCCAGCGTACATGTCCCGGTTGAATTTAATTTTAGAGTGTAGCTAGTTAACATCACTGCATTTAAAAGAGTTATAGATCTGAGCCACCTTCGTATCTTTTGGATGGAAATCGAAATGTGACCTCCGTTCCCAGTCCTAGAATACTGGTAATGGACAAGCCATACTCTGGTCCGTACATTAGCATAGCCCGGTCATTTACATTTTTGAGCCCATAGCCTATAGACTGGGATTTAAGCAGAAGATTGAGTCGTTCTTGTGGGATGCCAACGCCATTATCCTTTACTTTGAAGATGATACACTCCTCCACCATTTCTCCGGATAGAATAATTTTGCTTCCTTCTTCTTCTCTATTCTCAATACCATGAATAATAGCATTCTCAATTAGAGGCTGAAGCATCAGGTTAGGCATGTAATAAGAGAGAATAGCCTCGTCGATCTGATATTCTATCTCAAAGCTGTTGCTATGCATGTTAAGCTGAATCTGTATATAAGATTGTACATTCAATAGTTCATCTGAAACCGAAATAATATTATTCCCTTTATTCAGCGTAGTCCGATAGAACGTGGATAGAAGCTGCGCCATTTCACTTATATCTGTTGCATGGATTCGGATGGCTCTCCAATTGATGAGCGAAAGAGCATTATATAGAAAATGAGGATTAATCTGAGCCTGTAGGGCTTTCATTTCATATTCTTTTCGTGAAATTTCCTCAATGTAGACTTTATCGATTAACACTTTTGTTTTGTCAACCATATTGCCAAAGCCTCTGATTAAATCCCCAATTTCATCTTTGGATGTGCTGGTGACGGTAACTTCCAGGGATCCCTCTTCTACGGTGCGCATATTATTGCGCAGACGCTTAATTTGTGAATTGAACTTTCGAGAGAATAGATTGGCGGTTATAGCAACGGCAGCAATACAGGCAACAATAACAAGCCCGACTGTCGAAAGGATTTTCCAAGCAGAATTCGTAATCATCTTCGTAGGTTTGCATAACATCACTGTCCATCCTGATATAGGAACTTCAGATTGCAATACAGTGTACTTTGTATTTTTCCATTGCAGCGTATCTAAGTTGTCTGTGCTATTGGAAGGAATATATCCTTCTATACCAGGCGAGGCATAGATCGACTTTCCATCAGCATCTTTGACGAGAATCTCTGAACCTTGAGAGAGTAGGGATTCAAAAGGTGTGAATAACGAATCGTAATTCACACGTGCATACAGCACATTTTCTTTTGGATCTTTCTGTTTCGTATTAATAATGCGTCGAACAGCAAAAATCTCCTTATTATCCGTAAACCACAGGACATCGACTGACTTCATCAACGTCGGGTACCAAGATTTCTGTTTAATATCATTTAGGGCTCGGACGGTATTGCCATGTGCCAAAAGATTGGTTCCTGTATACAGAGTGATTTGTTCTATACCTGTATTTAGATACCGTGCAGTATTGAAATTTTGGTCAATCACATGGGTTAACTGATCATACATTTCATACATACTTGTGTAGGTATGATTAGCTGAATTAATAATTTCCTGATTAAAACTCAAGAAATTCATGAGTTTATTGTAGACATCCAGATGACTATTTAAAGCTAAAGCCCCTTGATTTAAGGCTGCTTTCAAATCAGATTTGGATTGCTTAATGAGGGATGATTTGGCTTCTTGATAGCAGAAGCTGCCCAATACAATCACAGGAATCATACTGATTAACATAAATGAAAGCATGATCTTGGTTTGAAACTTCAAGTCGCGAATATTTTGCTTAAGTGTCTGCCAAAGTTGCATAATGCTCCTCCCGATATACAGAGGACTTCTGATTATACTGTCTATATTTTTCTGGTGTGTACCCATAGAAATCCCTGAAATTTTGGCAGAAATATGAAATATTGCGATAGCCCACTGCGGTGCAAATATTTGATATTTTTTGATGCGTATTTGTTAACAACTCTTTTGCGTTTTGCATGCGGACATTCTTAATATATTTATTAAGCCCACAGCCTGTCTGCTTCTTGAATATGGAGCTAAGATAATGTGGAGACAAATACACTTTAGCAGCAAGCATTTCCAGACTGAGATCATCTGCATAATATTGTTCAATATATTGTTTGACGGCATCGACATCACGGTTCTGAGTAGGCTCATGGTTAGTAGAGTTCTGATCAATCCGAGCGATACCTTCAAATATGATATCTTTGATATCCCGCAAATCTTCAGATCCATATATGATCTCGACGGCAGTCTGCAGCTCCATTTCTGATATAGGTGCAGCTTGTGTCATGATCTCTTGATAGATTGTGGAGAACATATACTTCACATACAAATGTGAGTACTGTACTTGATGTACGTATTTTTGATATAAAATCTCAGTATTTGCTCGTAAGCTAAAAATATCTTGATCCTTCAGATTATTTCGAATCTGATCTAGTAGATGGCTATCTGTAAGGTCTGGATACAAGGCCTCAGAGAAATGTAAGTCATTTTGTGTATTAAACACAAAGGTATCTGGGAGAAAAAAACGATATTCCATCAATTCTTCTAATGAAGTCAAAAGTGAACCTAAATCTAGTATTGAGGTTAGTTCCTCTTTCATAGCGAGATAACAATTCACTTTATATTTATCAAGGATACAATGATGCAGGTGCATCGCTGAATTATTATCAAACCGGGAAGAAGGGGACTCTTGCTCGGGAAACAGTAGTAGACTCTGACATCCGTTTAGATTTAAGTAATCAGCAGATGTGTCTACTAAACCAAGAACAAACTCTTCGAACTCCGAATCCACAGATTCAAAAAATGGCTTATCGAATTCTAACAAAAGCATTTTATTGTAATGGCTGGGTAATTCAATAGACAGCTCTTGAAGAGGAGGCGGGCTTCCGATGCCATTAACTAGAGAGAAGAGTAGATGTTTTCTCACATAGCTTAGCTTTCTTTGTGACGCTTCTTCTTTTTGTTGCTGGTTCTTTAATTCTTGAATAACTTTTTCTAAAGTAGTTTGGAATGCTTCAATGTTAACCGGTTTCAAAAGATACTCGGATACGCCCAGGGAGAGGGCTGTTTTGGCATACTCAAATTCAGCGAATCCACTGAATAAAATCACCTTTAATTTGGGGTGCAACTTTAATGCTTCCTTTGTTAGCTGTAATCCATCCATTATAGGCATCCGCACATCGGTAAATAGAATATCGACAGAGTGTGCGCTTACATATTCAAGTGCTTTACGACCGTTTTCTGCAACATGCAATTGGAGGGGGAAGCCAAGCTCCTTAATGAGGAAAGCAATCCCCTCTCGCTCCTCCTTATGATCATCTACCACCAATATGGATAACATTATTTACCACCTTTCGACATGTAGTGACATTGATATTGTAGTATAACATCTTCGACCGTAGCAATTATTCCTCGATATTATCGTTAATGATGAGTATTTATTTGTGTAAAACATAATTTTTTTGCGTTTACGATGGATAGCAATAATCTATAAACTTAAGGAAGTAACAATATAAATTTTTTTTGAAGCTGGCCGGCGCTTTGAAATCGTTTTCTAATACGAGTTTTTTTATAGAAAAAGGGAGGCTCTTATAATGAAACATAAATTGAGAAAATCAAGCTCCATAATATTAGCATCACTATTAGCTGTTGCTATGGTAGGTTGTTCAAGTTCTAATAATTCTTCAGCATCTACCCCAAAGACAGATGCGAGTGATCCTGCATGGAAAGAAGCACAGACGACTCCATTTGGCGCCTATCCTGAAACAGTTACTTATTCTGTTGGACAAGTGGCAACGAGCTATTCAGCACTTGCAGGAACGCCTCATGAGAAAGATAATGCCACAAACAATGTGTGGACAAGATATTTCAAGGATAAGCTGAACATTCAAAATACGACCTCGTTTGAGTCCAATGATGGTACAGACTATAGTCAGAAAGTTTCGATGGCGATTGTAAGCGGTGAAATCCCTGATCTAATGGTGGTTCCTGACTACGCGACATTGCAACAGCTTTATGAGAACGATCTGATTGCAGATTTGACCGAGGTTTATGAAAATACTGCCAGCGATCGAATTAAGGAAATTTATGATTCCTACAGTGGTCGTGTTCTGGATAGTGCAAAGTTCGATGGCAAGCTGATGGCCATACCAACTACTGAAATCTCACATGGTCCTGGTATCCTCTGGCTTCGCAAAGACTGGATGGACAAATTGGGACTTGCTGAGCCGAAATCAATGGCTGATGTCGAGAACATTATTAAGCAATTTGTAGAAAAAGATCCAGGTGGTAACGGAGCGGGTAAGACGCTAGGTCTTGTTGTCGATAATGAAAACGTTGCCGGTGTCTCTGGTGGACAATTCTCATTTAATAATATCTTTTCACTATATGGTGCGTATCCAAAACAGTGGATTGATGATGGAAGTGGAAAGGCTGTATACGGATCTGTTCAACCAGAGATGAAGCCAGCACTGACCAAGTTGTCTGAAATGTACAAGAATAACTTGATTGATCGTCAGTTTGCAGTACGTACTGGTGATGACCGCAAGGCGCTACTTACAAGCGGAAAAAGTGGGTCGTTCATGGATAACTGGTGGGGAAGCTGGACTGTGGCTGACACACTTAAGCTGAATCCAGAAGCGGAATGGGTATCTTATGTTGCCCCACAATCAGAGGATGGCTCGCTTACAATGTTCACTGGAAATCCTTCCAGCAGTTATTTGGTTGTTCGCAAAGGCTTTGAACATCCTGAACTTGCAGCCAAGCTTGTGAGTGTTCAATATGACTATCAGCGTTACCAAGAAAAAGATGAAAAAGCTTTGAAAGAATTTGAAGATTATAAGAGCATGAATGTTGGCGGATCTCCGCTCGCCATTAATATCGATTATTATGACGCTTTCTATCGTAACGTTGACATCATGAAAGAAGCATTAGAAACAGGCGATACAAGTAAATTAACTAGCAATGAGGATTTAACGGCTTATAACTCCTATAAGAAATTTCTGGATAGTAAGAAGAATGGAGAAACACCAGACTCCAATGCATGGGCTGGATATACTTCCAGTATTACGACAGCTAGTTTGGTGAAAGCCTCAAATATTAAAGAAGTGAATCCACTATTCTTTGGAAGTACATCATCCATGACGTTGAAATGGCCGACACTTACTAAAATGGAACTTGAAATGTACTTGAAGATCATTACAGGTGAGCAAACACCTGACGCGTTTGATAAGTTTGTAGATAGCTGGAATAAAACTGGCGGCGAAGTAATTACTAAGGAAGTTAACGAAGCGATAGCAACCAAATGATGTTGAAAGAGATGATCCGTAAATGAAAAATAAAAAAGATCAGACAGCATTCCATCTCATGATGGCGCCAGGCATGATTTTCCTAATTATCTTTTCGTTTATTCCAATGTTCGGTATTATAATGGCTTTTCAAAATTATGTTCCGGCTAAGGGAATGAGTGGTTCATCCTGGGTAGGTCTTGATAATTTCAAATTTATGCTCCAAATTCCTGACAGCAAACAGATTTTCAGTAATACGATCGTTATCGCGTTATGGAAAATTATCGTGGGTACTTTTACATCCATCGTGTTTGCCCTGTTATTAAATGAAATTCGGGTAAAGTTTGCTAAGCGATTCATACAGACGGTTGTTTATCTGCCGAACTTCTTGTCATGGGCGATCTTAGCTACTGTAGTCATGAATATCTTCTCTTATGAAGGTCCTGTTAATGCCATGTTAAGTTGGTTTGGGATTGACCCGGTCTTGTTTATGGCCAGCAATACCTGGTTTAGACCGATGCTAGTATTAACAGATGTCTGGAAGGGTTTTGGGTACGGTTCAATCATCTACCTAGCTTCCCTGACATCCATTGATCCCGGACTTTATGAGGCGGGCTCCATTGATGGAGCCAACCGGTTTAAGAAACTGTGGCACATCACGTTGCCAGGCTTAATGCCAACTATTTTGCTGGTTACAACCTTGAACTTGCCGAATGTATTGAATGCTGGTTTTGATCAGATCTTCAATCTGTATAATCCTTTGGTGTATGAATCTTCGGATATTATTGATACCTACGTTTATCGGGTGGGTCTGGTAGAAAGACAATACAGCTTAGGTACAGCAGTTGGCCTATTACGGTCGGTCGTTGGTATCGTACTGATTCTTTCTGCGAATAAATTGGCCCAAAAACTTACGGATTATCGTATTTTCTAAAGAAAGGGGGGTTCTCCCATTTACGCATCTAACATCAAGGGTCGTATTGCAGATGTTATTATCTGGGTATTTGTTCTAGCGTTCGCCTTGTCCTGTCTCATACCGTTAGTCAATTTAGTAGCCATCTCTTTCAGTGATAATGCGGCGGCTTCCGCAAATCTAGTAAGTATATTCCCGGTTAATCCGACGTTTAGCTCCTATGAAAAATTATTGTCTGACAGCCAGTTTTGGCGTTCATTCATGATCTCTGTAGAACGGGTAGTGTTAGGTCTGCTTGTGAATATGGTACTGATGATTCTTACAGCCTATCCATTGTCTAAAAGTTCACGAGTATTCACGGGTCAGAAGGTTTATATGAATCTCGTTATCTTCGCGATGTTATTCTCAGGCGGATTGATTCCAACCTTTATGGTAGTCAAAGAGCTTAATCTTTTAGACTCCATCTGGTCATTGATCTTGCCGGGTGCAGTACCGATAGGGAATGTTATCTTGCTGATGAATGCTTTCCGCGCTGTACCGAAATCTCTAGAGGAAGCAGCGAATATAGATGGAGCTTCACAGTGGAGAATATTAGGGACAATTTATCTCCCAATAGTATTGCCTACGCTTGCCACCGTTACGCTCTTTACTATTGTGGGCCATTGGAATGATTACTTTGGTGCCCTGGTTTATATTAATAAGACGGCGAATTATCCATTGCAAACCTATATCCAACAGCTTAGCGTTGAGGTTCAGAACATTACGGATCCTGAAAAATTATTGGAATTAGCAAAAGTTTCGAATAAGACTTTGAACGCTGCTAAAATCGTAGTTTCTACGCTACCATTGTTGTTGATTTATCCGTTTATGCAAAAGTATTTCGTATCAGGGATTGTCGTTGGTTCGGTTAAAGAATAAATATTAGTAGACAGCCGCTATGAAGCTTCATAGCGGCCTACTATTTTCAAATAGGAGGCTTACAATGAATAGTAATCAAGTTCATACATCAATTCTGGATGACATGAAGACATTTGTCTCTCGAGAAGCCAATCGGAGTATTTCATTTACGAATAAAGAGGCAGCATTTTATTTTACGCAATCCCATCATACGGATCATGTGGAACATGCATTTTTTGAGGGACTTAATATTGCTAAGAATAGAATTTTCGGTGGATACACCTTATTCGTAGGTGAACAGAAGCTAGACAATCGACAATCTGAAGTTTGGGCCTATCCTTATAAAATGGTGCGTAAGCACGCCGATCTTACAGAAGAGCTGTGGTTGTTGGATTATCATAATCTATTAGAAATTAGTCTAGCTAATGCTAAGGAAGACATAGGCATCGTTTTAAGGGGAGAGAATGTTAGCTATATAAACCAACAGGATCATCTCGCGTTCTTTAGCGCTATCGAGGGAGATTGGGTGATTGCAGTTAGTGCTATCAACCTTTCACCTTTGCATATGGATAATGAAGTTCTAATTGCCGATGCAAACGCTGGGGGTTATTATATCGCTGCAGGTAAGACATCCGAAGAAGCAGCAAGCTTAATCCTTAAAGCTAGACAAGATATTAGTACTTTGAAAGATGAACGTGTTAAGCGGATGGAAGATTTCTTACACCATAATGCCCATCTAACCAGCAGTGATGATACGTTTACTTTAGCCATGAATTGGTTGAACATCACAATGGATCAGTTGGTTACTAGACAGCAGGGTGATGGTATCTATGCAGGACTACCATGGTTTAACGAATATTGGGGACGGGATCAATTCATAGCTCTTCCAGGCGCTGTGCTCGTTACAGGGCAATTCGAAACGGCTAGAAATATCTTGCTATCATTCGCAGAGTTTCAGAATACGGACGAAGATTCTAAATACTTTGGTAGAATTCCAAATATCTTGTCTCCTGGAAAAGTGGATTACCATACAACGGATGGTACGCCGCGATTCATTATCCAGTTGCAGGATTACGTTAAGTATTCAGGAGATACAGCGATCATTAAAGAGCTGTATCACAATGTACAATATAGTATTGAAGGTTCCATAAAATATTGGGTAGATGATAAAGGGTACTTGAAGCACGCAGATAATGAAACTTGGATGGATGCCCGGGATGGCAATTTGGAGTCATATTCTCCTCGGGATACCCGTGCCAATGATATTCAAGCACTCTGGTATAACCAATTGCTTGCTGGTGTTTACTTTGCTGAATATATGAATGACAAGGTGAATGCTGATAAATGGAAGGGCATTGCTGAAACCTTGAAGCGCCATTTTGAGGTCGATTTCATTGATCAAGCGCATCCTTATTTAGCAGACAGACTGGATGCAGAAGATAAGCCGGAATTCTCCCTGCGCCCAAACCAGTTATTTGCTTTTGAAATGTTTGATGATAACGATTTTAAGGCTAGAGCGATTCGTACCGCGTGGGAAGAGTTGGTCTATCCATGGGGTGTTGCTTCGCTAGATAGACATCATCCATTGTTTCGTCCGTTTCATTTAACATCTCATTATCCGAAAGACGAGGCTTACCATAACGGTGCAGTTTGGATTTGGCTTAATGGTATTGCGATGCAGCGTATGATTGAAGCGGGGCAGGAAGAAACGGCCTATCAGCTATTCAAGAATATGAACTGGCAGGCCTTGAATTTAGGTGTTGTTGGTGGACTTTGTGAGAATATGGATGCTTATCCAGAGGAAGGTGAGAGCTGGGCGAAGTTGACGGGTGCATACCTGCAAGCTTGGTCCAATGCTGAGCACCTGCGTGTGTGGTACCAATATTTCTTAGGTATCCGTCCAGACCTGATTAACAATACACTGACAATTGCTCCAAGAATTCCGCAACAGCTTGAATCCTTGGCCTATAATGTGAACATAGGAAAGGGACAGATCGAAGCCACGTATAACCGTGGACTTGAAATCACTTACGCCTATACATTCAAGAATGTGGGACTGGAAGTTATCATCGATATGTCTCCTTTCGAAACGGTATCGCTTGAAGTTAAGCCCAATATGGAGCTGGTTGTAAGACAAGATGATCATACACTGGCAGTTACCTTATATGATGAGAATCGTCAAATGCTCAAGGAGATTCAGTCAGGGCTATCCGAATCACGTGTTATGCACAATAAGCGGAATAACGAGTTATTAAAAGACGTTGAGTTTGCCAAGCCATTGAGCTTGGACAATCATCCTTGTATAAAGCTGTAGCTATAATTAGTTAAGACAATCTTAAAAAAACCTCTGACCCATCCTCAGGATGCTGTCAGAGGTTCTTTAGCTGTTTATGATTTAAGCCGGGCATGTTGGCTCAGAATTTAGCCATAAGATGCTCAAGTCCTGCCGCCACTCCATCTTCCGCATTACTGACGGTAACAAATTCAGCCATTTCCTTTAGAACCGGTGCTGCGTTAGCCATGGCAATCCGGTAGCCTGCCATCTCGAACATCGGTTGATCATTATAGCTGTCACCCATTACGGCTACATCTGTTAGCGGGATGCCATAGTGGGCGGCGAGCATAGCTACACCGGAGCCTTTGTTGGCGTCCTCATGGTTAATTTCGATATTATTGACATGGGAGGCTGTAATAATGAGGCCAGGGATCGCGGCGAAGCGGGTGGAGGCTTCTTTGAGCAGTTCCCGGTTTAGAGAGAAGGCTAATGTTTTATAAATGACGTTTTCTTCTTTACTCCAGATCTCTTCCATACTTTCGACGTAAGTTACAGCCGCTTGTTGAAACTGCTGATCGATCATTGCTTTTAGCAGCCAGCTGACTTCCTCAGGCACTTCTTCTTCACTTAGTGCAGATAGTTTCTCTAATCTTACCCGTTTATTGAGCTCCACGTATACGTTGTCCTCTGTGTATACCTCGTAATACAAATCCGGAATTTCGTTCATCCAGCGTAATGCAGGAATGATGTCTTCCTTCTTCAGCGGTTTACTTGCTGCCAGCGTGTGGTCAGACAATGTAACCACTGCGCCATTCAGACTGACTACAGGGCATTCCAGATCTGCCAGCCGCAGCTGTCGTTCCGCATCCATAAAAGAGCGTCCCGTAGCAATAATTACGATATGACCTAAATTTTGAGCCTTTATAATCGCCTCGCGGTTCTTTGGGCTAATTTGTCCTTCTTCGTTCAGCAATGTTCCATCCATATCTAAAGCAATCAGCATAGTGTATGATCTCCTTATCCAGTCATATTTGTCCCCTTCGCGGGCCAGTGAGAACGTTACTTGTATCTTATCATTAATATTCTGAAAACCAAAAACACCTTTTCATTCCTAGTCTAATCGTATATTTTTAGAAAATAGTTCAGTCGTGGTACAATAGTTGTTAAACTAATCGACTAGCCGAGTCTATCGTCAGTTCATGTTCGTGGGACGTGATCCGTCGGTATTTTTCCTGCGTAAGGACATCGGCAGCTGTGTATGTAAGGGGGACTAATCGTGAGATCCAAAAACTTGGCCACCATGTCACTAGCTTTTATGGCATGTGGGTTTCTGATTACACTATTTCTACCTGAAAATCTCGCTGTAATTCTACTAAGAGGTGGCTTTGAGGCTGGGCTGGTTGGGGGGATTGCCGACTGGTTCGCGGTAACCGCGTTATTCCGCCATCCGCTCGGGCTGCGTATTCCACATACCTCACTGCTGCTCAAGAATCGGGATAAGATTATTCAGTCGTTAATTACCGCTATGGAGACTGAGCTGCTGAACAAAGAGAGTATTGAGAACAAGCTGCGCAAGTTTGGCATTATGTCTATGAGTTCCAAGCTGCTGACGAAGTTCTTTAGCAAGAAGAAGGCGAGAGCCCAGATCCTAGAGCAACTTAGCGAATTCGTGTCACGTCTTCCGGTAGAGAAAGCTGTACCTTTTCTTCAAAAGGCAGCCTCTGACTATATTCGTGAAGCGGAGCTTGGAGTTGCGGCTGATAAGATTGTCACTAAATTAATGAACGATGGAAAAGATGTAGCGGCTCTGGATTATGCGCTGGAAGGGGTATCTAACTGGAGCGGTCGTCCTGAAACGAAAGCTATGCTGGGTAAGATCGCCAGTGAGAAACTGGCTGAAGTAAAACTCGGTGGACTGAAAGGGATGGCTTTTCAGGCTTTCGTTGGATTCATGGATGCGGATATGCTTGGTGAAATGCTGCAAGGCATGCTGCAGTCCGGTATTCGCGATTTTCGTGAAGAGGATAGCCCTTATCGTGAAGAGATCATCCGGGAAATTCGGGTGGCGTTGTTCCAGATTGTTAATGATGAGGCTAGAATGACTTCTGTGAAAGAATGGGCACTACAAGAGCTTGAGGGAGAAGCGGTAACTGCTTTTCTGCATACTCAATTGGAGAACGTACGTAGTAAGGCGCTCTCCTTATTAGAAGAGGACCGGGCAGCTGGCGGACGAAAACTATTTGCACTATACACCCTTCTTATGCGCCGTATTAGTAAGGAACAAGAGTGGATCGGTAGCTGGGAGGAGCGGATTCGCGCTTCATTGATTGCATTTGTAGAGGCTAACCACTTCCGAATCGGTCTTTTGGTGAAGGAGAATCTGGATAGCATGGACGATGCTAGTCTAGTGAATATGCTGGAGGATAAAGTAGGTAAAGATCTTCAGTGGATTCGTGTGAACGGTGCCTTATGCGGTTTTGTTGTAGGGCTTGTACTTACGGTTGTTCAATTTATTTAAATCAAAGTAGTCCGTCTCCAGTGAATGGAGGCGGACTACTTTTTTATGTTTGTAGGGTCTATCGCTGTACTAAGGCAGCTTGATAAATCCGCTCCAAATCAGTTGCTGTACGTTGCCAATTGAAGGCTTCAAGCGCATCCGCTCGTCCTTGTTTCCCAATGGTTGCTGCTACCTCCGGATTCCGGCCTAGTCGCAGCAAATCTCTAGCAAAGGGCAAGGCCTCGCGATATCGTTCCACCAGATATCCGTTATGGCCGGAGTCGATAATCTCACGGATACCACCATTGCTAGAAGCGATGACCGGTAGTCCCGAGGCCATAGCTTCTACATTAACAAGCCCAAAGGATTCATGATTCTGAGAAGGACATACGAAGCAGTCGGCTGCTTGATAAAGGGTATGGATATCCTCATGAGCTACATTTCCAAGGAAGGAGACGGATACGCCTAGTCGCCGTGCAAGCAGCTTCAGCTGTCGCAAATATGATGGTTTCCCTTTGCCTGCAATTACAAGATGAGCGGGAAGGTGCTTATTTAAATGGTACATAGCACGTATCAATACGGGCACCCCTTTGCGGGGAATAACTCGACCGACGAACAATACGGTAAAGATCCTCGGGAGTCTGTAAAGTTTGCGAAGATGGTATTTTTCCTGTAGCGCTACAGGAGTGAATCGATCAAGATCTGCTCCGAGCAGGACGATACGGATTTCATTGTTCAATTGCGGGAAGCGACGGGTTAATCTTCGCTGTAGAGAGTGGCTATTCGCAATAATCAGATCTGCTTTAGCCAAGGCCCTCGCAGTCTTAACTGTGTCCGGTGTGAATGTAAGAGAATGCAGAAATAGAAATACCGGAAGTTGAGGGAGCCGTTTCTTAACAGCAGACATAAGATGAGGACGATTATCGATCTGAACGATATCAAATGACTCATTCTGAATGTAGTCTAACACCGAAGTACGATAATGAACGGGAGTACTTGCGGGTAAACGAATGATTTTGACCTGCTCCAATATGGAAGCATCGGGCAGTCCCGGCGCTCTGCGGCTCACAATGGTAACCCTATGTTTCTCAGCCAGCCTTCTGGCAATGGCCCAAATGCAGATTTCTACTGACCCGTCTCCCGGAACCGGGAGACGTTCCGGCGCAATAATACAAATATGCATGGTTCATGCCTCCTCTGATCCGCTAATGGTTATCCTCTTCCCACCATATGCAGCTTGAGTATCTGGAGATACATCTGAGAGCGGAGAGGGCGTTCAACCCATTCCATTCATATAGTCGGAGCATAAAATACTAAGGTTAAGCAAGGCTGTGATCATTATTTAGTGACAGGGGAGAGGGCAATTGGGAACGAAGTTAAAGTCTGCGTTGACCAGCAAATGGATTAAAACCAAGGTGCTCATGCAAAGTTCCGAGATTTCACCGCTCATTCCAGAAACAGTGAAGTTTAGTAAAGCAAACTTAAGAACGATGCTCTTGAAATATGGGATGATTTACGTTAAGCCGGAACATGGCACCTATGGTAATGGTGTAATGAAGGTTGAACAGAGTAAGGATTCTCATGGAACAGAATACAAATACCAAAGTGGAACAAAGATAAAAACCTTTGGAGCCTATGACACCTTTTATTCATCCCTTAAGAAAGCGACACGCGGACGCAGTTACTTGATTCAGAGAGGGATTGTTTTGCTAAAGCATGGAAAGCATCGTTTTGATATCCGTGTGATGGTCCAGCTCAGTCCGCGTGGCAAATGGGAAACTACCGGATTGATTGGCCGAGTAGCTGAGAAAGGCAAGATTGTTACCAATTATCATAACGGTGGCACGCTAATGTCTATGGAAAAGCTGCTGTCGCCTTATTTGAACGATGCTCAGCAAGCTCAGATGCTTAAGATATTGCGAAAGCTAGGTGAGGATACCGGACGTTTCTACCATAAGAAATATCCTGGCTTTAAACAGATTGGTGTAGATGTAGGATTAGATAACCACATGACGCCTTGGATTATTGAAGTGAATACGAGTCCAGATCCATATATTTTCAAACATCTTTCTAATAAAAGCATGTACCGCAAAGTGATGGCATACCGCAGAGCAAATGAGAAGAAGAAGTCCGCTAACTGATTTGCTTCTTCGTATTTGCAATAACAAGGGAAACCTTTTGTTCGAGCTCAATTATTTTTTGCTTATGGGTTGCGATCTGACGGTAACCGGAGACCAGGGCAGCTAAGGACTGGTTGGTTAGGGTAAGGTTTTGTTTGCGAATCGCTGCTTTAAAGTCAGTCCAATCTGCTGAGACACGTTTGTTTAACGAGGTGATCACGCTCTTGTTAGATTTGATCGTGATTTGAGGACTTTCAATGCCAGACAAGGTTTTACGAGCTTCGGCTATCTTTTGGGAACGTTTCTTTTTCGCGGCGTTCAGCTGATTCTGCTTGTCACTGATCTCTTGGCGTGCCAACTGAACCAAGATCTTCATAGCATCACCTTGGGCACGCAGTACGGTATTCAAGGTCTTGTCCTTAAGTGACTTGGCGATACTAATTCGCTTGTTAAGTGCACTATACTGGTCAAATAAGGGCTGATAGCGCTGCTTGCTACTCTTAACGGAGGCCTCCAATCGGGTCACTGCTTCAAGATCAATCCCTATAATTTGTTGACGAACCACAACTAGCGATTGCTCATTATTGTAGTGAAGGATTCGGATTTGCTCCTCGCGCTGATCATACTGCAGCTTTAAGGTGGATAAATCATTGTAAAGAGAAGTCAGCTTAACCCTGGCAGGACCATCTGCCGTTGCGGCCGTCAGATCAAAAGCCGCTTTAACAGAGGGGGTTATTTCTGTTGTAGATGCAGCAATAGCTCCTGATGATGTGCTTAGCAGTAGCAGGATCGTAAGCAGTAGTAAGGGCACTGACTTAAATATTTTCATTTATTCTCCTCCTATTGTCGTTACCTAATGGCAACAAAAAAAAGCACCCGTAGCAAAGGCAAAAGCCTTTATTACGGGTGCTTCCAGCGTAATAGGTCACGAACGATATTATTATGTTTAATAATAGTTTGCCTCAGGCCATCCAGTCAATATTTAAAATTAAACTATTCCCTATTCAAAATAATACGCAGGGCATTTCTATACTCACTTCTCTTATCGTATACTGAACTTAGGATGGAATAAAGGATGCAACGTTCGCAACAAAGGAGGTCTGGCGTAGATGGATAACGCGGTAGAATATAGCACAATGTTGGAACATGCATTTATGAGGTCCCCAGAGGGAATAGCCGTACTGTCTTTAAACGATGGTAAGGGCAACTGGCTGAAGGTCAATCCGGCTTTTTGCAATTTACTTGGCTTTACGGAAGCTGAGTTTCTTGCTGGGGCTATTTTTGCAGAAATGGAAAATAGACAGACGTCTTCGAAAGAGCTTTCCTATAGATTGGTGATGGACGAGCTTCAGAATTCTCCAGCAGGGAGCTGGAAGAAGGAAGAATGCTTTTACAAAGGGGATCAACCGGTATGGCTTTCCCTGACATTCTCAGGATTTGTAACAGCAGGACAAGCCCCTTCATGTATTATTGTGTACGCCGAAGATATTACAGACCGAAAGATTGCAGACCAACAAATGGCAGATCAACGAGATCTAGAGGAACAGATTTATCAAAGTGAACGTAATTATAGATTGATTTCCGAGAATTCGCTGGATTTAATCTCGCGTCATGCAGTTGAAGAGCGCAAACAGTTCGAATTCAAGCTTCAGGAGAATGAACAGCGCTATAAATCCTTATTTGAATATAATCCCTCTGCTGTGTACTCAATGAATTTGCAAGGGGATTATTTAACAGCCAATGCGAATCTGGAGAAGCTGACCGGGTATTCGCTGGAAGAACTGATCGGAATGTACTTTGGTCCCGTTGTGCATGAGAAGGACATGGAGAAGACGCTGTATCATTTTAACTTAGCTGCTAAGGGCTATCCCCAAAGCTATGATCTGACGCTTATTCATAAAGACGGGCATTTTGTAGAGATTAATACCACTAATATTCCGATCATTGTAGACGATCAAGTGGTTGGTGTATATGGTATTTCCCGTGACATTACGGAACGTATAAGATATACAGAACAAATTGAGAAGCTAAGCAATGAGTACACCCTTATATTAAATGCAGTATCTGAGGGTATTTTTGGACTGGATATGGAGGAGAAGGTGACCTTCATCAACCCTGCAGGTTTGCATATGCTCGGCTATGAACATGATGAGATCATGGGTCATACCTATCTAGATCATATTCAGCAGACAGCGCTTGATGGGATCCATTACCGGCCAGAGGAGTCGCCACTTATCAAAGCCATTAGGTCAGGGGGATCTTACCAGAGCAAGGATGCAGTCTTATGGCGTAAAGATGGTACAAGTTTTCTTGCGGAGTACCAAGTAACCCCTCTTTTTGATAAAGGTGAACCTAAGGGTGTTGTAGTCGTGTTCAGGGATATTACAGATGAGAAGGAGATCATTCGGGCGAAGGAATCTGCGGAAAAAGCGGACCAGGCTAAATCAGAGTTTCTAGCCATTATGAGTCATGAAATACGCACGCCGATGAACGGCATTGTGGGGATGACTGATCTGCTTGCCGAGACAGAACTAGATGAAGAACAACGTGAGTACACAAATATTATTAAGGAGAGCAGTAGCTCTCTTCTATATATTCTGAATGAAATTCTCGATTACAGTAAAATTGAGGCCGGAAAAATGATGATCGTAAATGAGCCCGTGCATCTTCGAGAGGTACTGGACAGTGTAACGGATCTATTTATGGCTAAGGCTTTGGAAAAAAATCTTGAGCTGTCTTACAGCATGGCACCAGGAGTTCCTACGTTCATTATGGGAGATGCAGGACGATTACGTCAGGTATTGGTTAATCTGGTCAGCAATGCGATTAAATTTACTGACCGAGGTAATGTTTGTATTTATGTGGAGCAGAAATTGTCCGTGGTTTCAAAGAAATCGACTTTGAAGTTTAATGTCAGAGACACGGGGATAGGTATTCCTTTAGAAAAGCAGCATCAGTTGTTTCAATCATTCTACCAGCTCCACTCCTCGTTTAATCGTAAGTATGCCGGGACGGGTTTAGGACTAGCCATTTGCAAGAAGCTTGTCGAGCTGATGGGCGGAGCCATTGCGGTGGAGAGTAGCGAAGGAAACGGCTCTAATTTCTATTTCACGCTACAGATTAATCCTGAAAGTAAATATGAGGGCGATGAGGAAGATATTGCTCAGGCAGAGCAGAAGCCCGAACAGGAAATGGAATCACGATCTAATTCCGAGGGATCTATGGATGTTGGTGAAAATGTGATTTTACTTCCGGAAGGCCCTGCCCTTTCAGCTTCTAAGCCGAACTCTTCAAAGGGAGAACCATCCTGATGAGGCATAGAAACTCCAGTCTCAGTAACAAACTATCGGTAGATCCATACACACAGTGGGAGGCTGGGGTTTCATCCCCGTCTTCTGCATGTGGACCAGCTACGCTGGCAGCTTTAACCGAGTATTGGAATACCCAGCTAGGAATGGACTTTATTCGTGGCAAAGGTCATTTTCACTCTAAAGCAGCTCATATTAATTACATATACAGTCATCACGGAGGTACCCCTTTGGGGATGAGTACACGTAGTTTTGTAAAGGGGATCACAGCTTATATCCACTCTTCAATCTCGCCAAAAGGGGGACATAAGCTTTCTGTCTCTACTTTTAACGATTTCGATGTGTATAAAGTGGAGATTGATGCAGGTCGGCCAGTAGCTGTTAAATTTGATAAATGGTTTAATTTTCGGTGGAGAGGGAATTTTGCTTACGATTACCATTGGGTATTAGGAATAGGATATGAAGTACCTGATAACGGGGATCGTCCAATCCTCATCGTTCAGGATAATGGCGTGAGGTATAAGGATGGAAGGATTGCTCTTTGTAAAGAACGCCGCATCCCATATTATGCAAATAAAGACATCATTACGATGGTGGGAATGAATATCTTAGAAACGCCTAGTTAATCGTGATTTAGCTATGCAATTACCCTGGAAAAATGATCTGGTTATTTTGAGTCCAAACGTTTGCACAAATTCGAGGATCATACTATAATCCAGTTAATAACTGGAAAAGGGGATAGGTGCTTTGTCCGTACAAAAGGAAATGAAGGAACCGATTTATTATGGTGATCCTGCGACTACTAGAGGGATTTCCGTATTCGCTCAGGAGTTTGATCAGTTGTTTAGTTATGACGGGGATGATCTCGGACTTACATATTCATCGGCCTGTTCATCATTTTGCTTGTGGGCCCCTACGGCTCAGGAGGCAGAGCTAGTAATTTATGATTCATGGCAGGGAGCTGCGGGGTCCAAATATGCTATGATTCGCGATATTCGGGGAACGTGGAGAGCTACGGTTGACGGTGATTTAGATGGCAAGTTCTATACCTACCGAGTGCGTCTAGGTGAACAGTGGAATGAAGCAGCTGATCCTTACGCGCGTGCTGTCGGCGTGAATGGGGACAGAGGTGCTATTCTAGATTTGCGCAAGACGGACCCTGAGCGGTGGACGGAAGATAAGCCGTCGTTTGAGGATCCTGTAGACGCTATTATTTATGAGCTTCATTTGCGTGACTTATCCATTCATCCAGCAAGCGGTATGGCTCATAAGGGTCAATATCTCGCTTTGGCGGAAGAAGGAACCCGCGGACCAGAGGGCATTCTCACCGGACTCGATCATATCGCAGATCTCGGTGTAACCCACGTGCAGCTATTGCCTATTTATGATTATTCTACAGAGAGTGTAGATGAGACGAAGCTGGATGAGCCTCATTTTAACTGGGGTTATGATCCGAAGAACTACAATGCTCCTGAAGGCTCCTATGCTACAGATCCTTATGTGCCCGGACTACGCATTCAAGAACTAAAAACAATGATTCAAGCGCTTCATGATCGTGGACTCCGCGTCATTATGGATGTTGTTTACAACCATGTGTACGACGGATATCGCGTGAATTTCACTAAACTGGTTCCTGGCTATTATTTGCGTTATAAACAAGACGGAAGCCTGTCGAATGGCTCAGGCTGTGGCAATGACGTGGCTACAGAACGCTTGATGATGTCCCGCTTCATTGTGGAGTCCGTGGTCTATTGGGCTAAAGAATACCATATCGACGGCTTCCGCTTTGATTTGATGGGCTTGATGGACGTCGATACGATGCGGGAAACCCGGCGGCGTCTGGATGGAATAGATCCGTCTATCATGACGATCGGTGAAGGCTGGATGATGGGGACTGAGCTACCGATGGAACGGCTCGCTCATCAGAAGAATGCCTCCCTTATGCCGGGAATCGGACATTTTAATGATGATTTCAGGGATGCTATTAAAGGAAATATCTTTTTGTACGATCAGCCGGGCTTCATCAGTGGAATGATGGGTCTGGAGCCTGCGATCAAGGCGGGGATTGCGGGAGGAATTGACTTCAGCCCAGGAATTAAGCAATTTGCCGAGGAGCCTCAGCAAAACGTTAATTATGTGGAGTGTCATGATAATCATACCTTATGGGATAAAATCGTATTGTCCACCGAGGGTGAGACGGTTACTCAGCGCCGTTCCATGCACAGACTAGCTTCTGCGATAGTGTTCATGAGTCAGGGGATTCCTTTTATCCATGCAGGGCAGGAGTTTATGCGAACGAAGGACGGGGTGGAGAACAGCTATAAATCTTCGGTCGAGATCAATCGTATGGACTGGGAATTGTGCGCCGCGCATCAGGAAGATGTGGCGTATATGAAACAGTTAATCGAACTGCGTAAAGCTCACCCGGCCTTCCGTATGCGAACAGCAACTGACATTCAGAACCATTTAGTTTTTGAAAAGGCACCGGCAAGTGCAGTAGCTTACACGCTACGTGGCCATGCTGGAGGAGATGCAGCGAAGCATATTTATGTTCTTTTTAATGCGAATGCTGAACAGACCACTGTGGTTCTGCCGCAGCTTGGAGCATGGAAGACCATCTTCGGGGCTGATCTTACGCAGGAGCTGACTGGAAATAAGCTAACTGTAAATGGGATTGGGACAGTAGTCCTGACGGCGAAATAATTAGTCTTTTACAAGATCATTATTGAAAAGCATGCGGAGTAACGTACTTTAATCAGGTACAGTACACTGTGTGCTTTTTTTTGTTTTTCCATTTTCTTAATTTGATTGTTTCATTTTACATAAAAAGGTGACATTACTCATTTTCGATGATGATATTGGATGTTAATATGAAGGCATTTACTTTGGCGCTTTAGAGTGCCATAGGCTTGGCAGCAGACAAACATAGCGCGTACTTTTCTTTTTTAACGGTTTAGGAAGTATATATCTGTGGGGATATTTAGAGAGGATGAGAGAGATGGGGAAAGCAACCGGATTTTTGGAATTTGAACGGCAGACGCCTTCGGAGTGTGAGGCGCTGGAGCGGATTAAGAATTGGGATGAATTCTCGATTCCTATGGATGAAGAGAATCTGCGCGAGCAAGGCGCACGTTGTATGGACTGTGGTACGCCATTTTGTCATGTAGGACGTCTGTTGTCTGGTATGGCTTCCGGCTGCCCTCTGCACAACTTGATTCCTGAATGGAATGATATGGTTTATCGTGGGAACTGGGAGGTTGCACTGAAACATCTGCATAAGACCAATAACTTCCCTGAATTTACTGGACGTGTGTGTCCGGCACCTTGTGAAGGTTCTTGTACAGTAGGGATGAACGGCAAGCCCGTAACGATAAAGTCGATTGAAAAGTCGATTGTAGATAGAGGTTTTGAAGAAGGTTGGATTGTTCCTGAGCCACCGCTTACTCGCACAGGTAAAAAGGTAGCTGTAGTGGGCTCGGGTCCAGCAGGTCTTGCCTGTGCAGCTCAGCTTAACAAGGCAGGGCATTCGGTGACCGTGTATGAACGGGCAGATCGGATTGGTGGTTTGTTGATGTATGGTATTCCGAACATGAAGCTGGATAAGAAGACGGTTCAGCGCCGAGTAGACCTGCTAGCGGATGAAGGCATTACATTCGTAACTCGTACAGAGATTGGGAGAGATATCTCGGCGTCACAACTCAAGGCGGAGCACGATGCTGTTATCTTGTGTGGCGGGTCTACGCAGGCACGAGAGCTTCCTATAGAGGGTCGTGAGCTGCGGGGCATTCATCAGGCGATGGAGTTTCTGACACTGAATACTAAGAGCTTACTGGATTCAGAGCTTGCTGATGGTGAATACTTGTCTGCGGCAGATAAGGATGTAGTTGTAATCGGTGGCGGGGATACTGGCACAGACTGTGTAGCTACGTCGATCCGCCACGGCTGTCGTAGTGTGATCCAGCTTGAGATTATGCCACAAGCTCCACTGACCCGTCAGCCTAGCAATCCGTGGCCAGAATGGCCAAAGGTTCTTAAGGTGGACTATGGCCAAAAAGAAGCGGTTTCACTGTATAAGGAAGATCCACGTCGTTATCTCGTTTCGACGAAACGTTTTGTTGGTGACGATGGTGGACATGTGCAGGAGCTGCATACCGTGCGCATTGAGTGGACTCGCAATGAACAGGGACGGATAGTTCCGGTTGAAGTACCAGGCAGTGAAGAAGTTCTAAAGGCACAGCTGGTACTACTCGCATTAGGATTCACAGGGCCCGAAGAGATTGTGCTAGGTGAGCTTGGGGTGGCACGTGATGAGCGCGGAAATGCCAAGGCGGAGTTCGGAGCACAAGCGACCAATGTAGAGGCGGTATTCACAGCAGGTGATATGCGCCGCGGACAAAGCCTTGTAGTTTGGGCCATTGATGAGGGGCGTCAGACAGCCCGCGAAGTGGACCGATTCTTGATGGGATCATCGAATTTGCCGTAAGAATAGAGGCATATAGGGCAGGGCGTTCCTTTTGGAGGAACGTCCGCTTTTGCGTTGTTTGCCTATTCAAGGTTAAAATTGAAACCTAAGCACAAGATCTATTTAAGTCGAAAAGGAGAATACATGATGAAGCTAATGTTTATTTCCGATATTCACGGTTCTTTATTCTGGTTAGAACGGGCTTTGGAAAAGGTAGAGGAAGAACAGCCAGACAGTCTTGTAATCGTAGGAGACTTTTTATATCACGGTCCCAGAAATCCACTGCCGAAGGGTTATGACCCGCAGGGAGTTGCTAATAAACTGAATGAATATAACAAAAAGAAGGCTATAACGGCAGTACGTGGTAACTGCGATGCTGAGGTAGACCAGATGCTGCTGCAGTTTCCGATGATGGGCGATTATGTGATGCTCCTGCATGAAGGCAGACGAATCTATGTTACACACGGTCATGGCTTTAGTATTGAGAATTTACCGGCACTATCTGAGAAGGATATCTTTATTCAGGGGCATACCCATCTTCCCGTTGCGGATGTAAAAGAGGGCGTATACGTGCTGAATCCCGGTTCGATATCGCTGCCTAAAGAGAATAATCCGAATTCCTATGGTATCCTTGAGGGTAGAGAATTCATCGTTAAGGATTTTGAGGGCGATGTGGTAAAAAGGATTACACTATAAGCTCAGTCAGATCACATGTGACCCGAATTTCTTCCAACATTATTAGTGTTCTAGGGAATTGAGCACTAGAACATATTATTGTATGATGAGGTAGGAGTTTTAGGGCAGGGCTGGCTCCAAATATAATAGTAAAGGTAGTTAACACATGAATCCTAAAGATTTGAACTATACAATGCCACCGGAATGGGGCAAGCATGAACGTACTTTTATCTCCTGGCCGGTGCAGGAATCTATGTGTTTCCCGGACAACCATGAGTCGGTATGCCAAGGTTATGCTGACATTATTACAGCTATTGCCGAGTTTGAACCGATTACGGTCATCGTTAACCCGGAGGACGTGGAAAAGGTAGAACGTCTGGTCAGCGGACCGAATGTAACGCTACTACCTATAAAGCATAGCGATGCTTGGCTGCGTGATAACGGGCCTACCTTTGTTGTTAATAAAGACGGCGTTCTAGCAGGCGTGAACTGGAAGTTTAATGCCTGGGGCGGTAAATATTCACCTTGGGATCTGGATGATGAGGTAGCTCCACAGATTCTCGAACACTCACAAGTGACACGCTTTGATGCGCCGCTTGTGATGGAAGGCGGCTCGATCCATACGGATGGAGAAGGCACCTTGATTACTACAGAAGAATGTCTGCTCAATACGAACCGCAACCCGGATCTGAAGCGCGAGAATATTGAAGAGTACGTGCGCAATTATACAGGTACAGAAACTATTATCTGGCTTAAGCGTGGTCTAAGTGGTGATGAAACCGATGGTCATGTGGATAATATTGCTTGCTTCGCTGCTCCAGGTAAAGTCATTATTCAGGTCTGTGAGGATCCGCAGGACGAGAATTTTGAGATTACACAGGAGAATCTTCGTATTTTGGAGAATGCCATAGATGCCAAAGGGCGTAAGCTGGAAATCATCAAGATTCAGCAACCACCACGGGTGGATCATGACGGCAGCCGTCTGACGCTCAGTTATTTGAACTTCTATTTCGTAAATGGTGGAATTATATTGCCTGTGTTTGGCGGTACGGCGGTGGAAACAGATAAACTTGCCGAGGAAGTACTGGCTGGTTTGTTCCCGGCACGTAAGATTCGTACAGTTAACGGTATGGCGGTCATCACCGAGGGCGGGAACGTTCACTGCACTACGCAACAAATGCCTGCTCAGCAATAATTGAAGGAAACTAAACGTCCAAAGGGACATTTATATATAAGGAGGACAGATTCTTGAGAAATGTAAAAGTAGCTGCGACGCAAATGAGCTGTTCCAGCAATATTGATGAGAATATCAGCAAAGCCGAAACATTGGTCAGAGAAGCGGCGGCACAGGGAGCACAAATTATTTTGCTGCAGGAGTTGTTCGAGACTCCGTATTTCTGCCAGAAAGAGAAGGCTGATTATTACGCATATGCAACAGAGCTTGAGCATAACAAAGCGATTAATCACTTCACAGCAATAGCCAAGGAACTGCAAGTGGTGCTGCCAATCAGTTTTTATGAGAAAAAGAACTACGCACGTTACAATTCACTAGCTGTAATCGACGCCGATGGAACGATACTGGGCAAATACCGCAAGAGCCATATTCCAGATGGCCCAGGGTATGAAGAGAAATTCTACTTCAATCCGGGGGATACTGGCTTTAAAGTATGGAACACTCGCTATGCCAAGATTGGTGTAGGGATTTGCTGGGATCAGTGGTACCCGGAAGCGGCTAGAGTGATGAGCCTGATGGGAGCAGAAATTCTGTTCTATCCAACCGCTATCGGATCAGAACCACAGGATGGATCGATCGACTCTAAGGATCATTGGCAGACTTGTATGCTTGGGCATGCAGCGGCTAACCTTATTCCAGTCGTTGCCTCCAACCGTATCGGTGAAGAAATTGATGAAGATTCTAGCATTAATTTCTACGGCTCTTCGTTCATTGCGGGACCGCAAGGCAATAAAATTGTTGAAGCAGGCCGAGACGAGCAAGCTGTAATAGTGAGCGAATTTGATCTGGATGCTTTGGAAGTCGGACGGATCGAGTGGGGCGTCTTCCGTGATCGCCGGCCGGAACTGTACAAAATGATTGGTTCTTATGATGGGGACATCATTCTTTAAAAGAATTCACAGTTAAATGTGCTAAAGGCATTGCTAGAGAGGATAGAATCTCTGGCAATGCTTTTTTTGGTGTTTCAACGAGAAGTGAGGGAATGACGATGATCGTTGTGACCCATGAAATGGGCTTTGAGCGTGAGGTTGGTGATCGTATGCTGTTCATGGAACAGGGCGAAATCGTGGAAGATGGCAGTCCGGAGCAATTGTTCGGAATTCCTGTGCAAGATCGGACACAATCTTTTCTATCAAAAGTACTGTAAAAGTCTGGAAAAGTAGAATATTGCTATTTTATCAGGTATATTAGAAGAGTAAACCGTGATTCAGGGATCTACTATGAAAATTCTGTCGGATACGTGGAGAGGAGGCTCTGGGATATCTTTTGTTATCATAATCTTGCAGTGATAGAAGGAGAAAACGATGAGCACATTTAAAAACTGGTTGAACACAACCAAAAACGGACTAACAGAACAAGTAAAGAAATTCAAAAATAAAGATTTCATGAATGCGGTAGTTGCGGGCTGCGCCTTGGTTGCTGCTGCCGACGGTAAAATAGAAGAAGCTGAAAAGAATAAAATGGCTGGTTACATGAATATGAGTAATGAGCTTAAGGTGTTTGACATGAGAGACGTCATTACCCAGTTCAACTTTTATGTAAGTAACTTTGAGTTCTCACCAGAAATCGGTAAGCAGGAAGCATTGAAAGCAATTGGTAAGTTTACCGGTAAACCAGATGTGGGACGTGTAATTGTGGGTGTATGCTCAGCTATTGGATCAGCTGATGGTGATTTTGATGACAATGAAAAAGCAGTTGTACGGCATATCTGCGGTGTCTTGGGATTAAACCCTAGTGAATTCAGTTTATAAATGATGTAATACCATATACATGAGTTCGGATGAAACGTATTTAGTTCTTTAGCGTATCACTCATATAACATCCAAAAGCTAGACTAATAGATGGTGATTCTTTTTAGAGAATGGAGGTACGTAAAGTTGGCTGGAATTAATCTGGTAAAAGGTCAGAAGATTGATCTCACAAAAGGTAATGCAGGCTTATCTAACGTAATTGTAGGTTTAGGTTGGGATCCGGCTGAGCCAGCTCGAGGATTCTTCGGTGTGAAGAAACAGGCCAACGTGGACTGTGACGCTTCAGCACTGATGCTGAACGAGAATGGTAAGCTAGTTAAGAAGGGTAACCTGGTGTGCTTCCATAACAAGCAAAGTCCTTGTAACTCTGTCATTCACTCCGGAGACAATCTCACGGGGGATGGTGACGGAGACGATGAGCAGATCATGGTTAACCTGAATGCCATTCCTTCCGATGTACACAAGGTTCTGGTAGTTGTGAATATTTATGATGCCACGAACCGTAAACAGGATTTCGGATTGATTAAATCAGCTTATATCCGTGTGATGAACGCTGTAGGCAACAATGAGCTAATCCGTTTCAACCTATCTGATAATTACAATGGCTATACGGCGCTTATTTGTGGGGAACTTTACCGTCAAGGTGGAGAGTGGAAGTTCGCCGCAATTGGTGAGGGTAGTCACGCGGCACATATCAATCAACTGGCAGAACGCTACGTATAATCCAAATAAAAGAAAAGAGGAATGTTATCATGGCAATTAATCTATCCAAAGGTCAAAAGATCGATTTAACAAAAACAAATCCAGGTCTATCCAAAATCACAGTAGGTCTTGGTTGGGACACTAATAAATATGACGGCGGTAAAGATTTCGACTTGGACGTTTCCGTATTCTTGACTAATGCGAACAGCAAAGTTGAAAAAGAAACCAACTTCATTTACTTCAATAATAAACAGAACGAGAACGCTTCTGTTGTTCATACAGGTGATAACCGTACGGGTGACGGCGATGGTGATGATGAGCAGATTCAAGTGGATCTTCTGAGTATCCCAGCGGATGTAGAAAAGGTAGCTTTTACTATTACAATTTATGAAGCTGAAACAAGAAGCCAAAACTTCGGTCAAGTTTCTCGTTCTTATGTACGTATCGTAAATGATTTGAACAATGAAGAACTAATCCGTTTTGATTTGGGTGAAGACTTCTCTATTGAAACTGGCGTTGTTGTCGGTGAATTGTACCGTCATGGTGCAGAGTGGAAGTTCAATGCAATCGGTAGCGGCTACAAAGACGGCTTGAGCGGTTTGACTCGCGATTACGGCTTGCAATAAATCTTGTAGTACACAGTGAACTGAATCTACTCATGAAAGAAGGTTATGTCAGTGACGATCAGTCTTTCCAAAGGACAGCGGATTGATCTTACCAAGACTAATCCAGGTCTGACAAAGGTAGTAGTTGGATTGGGCTGGGACACTAATAAGTATAGTGGAGGTCAAGATTTTGACCTCGATGCTTCAGCGTTTCTGCTTCATGAAGACGGCAAAGCTAAAGGTACAGATGATTTTGTATTCTATAACAACCCAAATGGTGGCGCAGGCTCTGTAGTCTACACGGGAGATAACCGTACAGGAGAAGGCGACGGAGATGACGAGCAAATTATCGTTGATTTTAGCAAAGTCCCTGCCCATATTCAGCGTATTGGTATTACCGTAACGATTTATGATTACGAAACTCGTGCACAGAACTTTGGACAAGTCTCCAATGCTTTCGTACGTGTTGTGGATGCTTCCACAGATCGTGAAGTACTCCGTTTCGACCTGGGTGAAGATTTCTCAACAGAGACGGCAGTTGTATTCTGCGAATTCTACCGCAATGGTGCGGATTGGAAATTCCAGGCAGTAGGTAGTGGTTTTGGCGGCGGCCTTAGCGCATTGTGTAAAAATTATGGGCTGGACGCGCAATAGCATCTTCCGGGCGGGGTCATCACCGATCCTGCCCTTTTTTTAATTCTTTATGGATTGCCTCACAAAGGAAATGGAATGGGTCTCGAAGTATAAACTCCACTTTGTGGGGTTATTTAAAAATATAAGAAAATATAAGTTTCACACGATACATTATGTCTTATATTTCTCGCTTAAACGCTTGCCGTCCTTATAAGGACGCCGAAGGTGTTTATGCTTGCTCCATTTATAAAGGTGGTGTAAGAATGGGTATTACAGTTGTCAAAGGACAAAAGGTTGATTTAACTAAAGGGAATCCTGGACTTGATTCTCTTATCGTAGAGATTGGCTGGCAATCGCCATCTTCACTTGAGATTGATACTTCTGCTTTTCTGCTTGGAGCGCAAGGTAAAGTAAGCAAAGATGAGGATTTGATATTTTATAATAATCCGTCTACACCTTATATCAGATATAAGGAGATGCCTACATCAAACAGCCTCAAGCAATTTGACGTGGAACTAAACAAAGTTCCTTCTGATGTGATGAAACTCGCGTTTACACTTACCATTTATGATGGCGAGAAGCGAGGTCAAAGCTTTAGGCAGGTAAATCAGGCCTATTTTCGGATTCTGAATCAAGTAACAGGTGCGGAGCTTCTCCGATGTGATCTTGAAAATCATTTCTCCGTGGAAACGGCTGTTGTGGTAGGAGAATTATATAGATATAACGGTGAATGGAAATTCAGCGCCATTGCCGCGGGTTTTGCTGGTGGTCTACAGGAACTGTGTAGGAACTTTGGGATAGAAGCGAACGATGAACCGGCACCGACACCAATACCAGTGCCTAAGCCTGCTGCTCCGCCGCAGCCAGAGCTTAAACGCCAATCAGCGCCGGTAGCGGAGCCTAAGATTCAGATTCCACCTCCTCCTGCAGCTGCGCCTTCACCTGTAACACCCCCTCCGGTCAATCTCAACCTGAAGAAGATCGAACTGAAGAAAAAAGGCGATTCGATCAACCTGAAGAAATCAGCTGGTGGTTTGGGCGAATTGCTAATTAACCTCAACTGGAATCAGAAGCAGGGTGGAGGGCTATTTAATCGTAAAAATGGTGTAGATTTAGATCTTGCTTGTCTATATGAGTTGAAGAATGGCAGTAAGGGAGTAGTTCAGGCGCTGGGCAATGCTTTTGGCTCATTGAACCAACCTCCTTATGTCATGCTTGATGGAGATGACCGGACAGGTTCTGTAACAACCGGTGAGAATCTGCGGATTAATGGCAGCAAAATTGCTGATATTGAACGGATTCTAATTTTTTCTTTTATTTATAAAGGTGTTACCAATTGGTCAGAAGCTGACGGTGTTGTCACGATTACCCAGAGTGGTGGCCCCGATATTATTGTCAATTTGGACGAGCATAACAACCGCAAAGGCATGTGTGCTATCGCGTTATTTCGGAATGTGAATAACGAGACATTCAGTGTTGAACGGCTGGTCCAATATTACAGTGGTCATCGGGAGATTGATGAGGCATATGGTTGGGGACTGCGCTGGGTTGCTGGCAGTAAATAGACGATTTTTTCGGAGGCGCAAGTGTAATGGATTGGTTCGCTGATTTTTTTAGGAATATTAGTGAGAACTACGGTCATTTTTTCTCATGGAGCGATGTGGTAGGTACGCTCTCAGACCCGGTTAGCTGGGGCATTATTGGTAGTTTAGTTCTGCTAGAGGGACTGCTCTCTGCAGATAATGCGCTTGTTCTCGCCGTCATGGTTAAGCATTTACCTAAAGAACAACAGAAGAAGGCGCTCTTTTACGGTATTATAGGAGCTTATGTATTCAGATTTTTGGCTATCGGTCTAGGGACATTTCTTATTAAATTCATGTTGGTTAAGGTTCTTGGTGCAGCCTATCTCTTTTATATCGCTTATGGCGGGTTATTTAAGGGCGGTGGCGATGAGAAGATCGAGAATAAGGGGTTCTCTTTTTGGAAGACGGTTCTCCTTGTTGAATTAATGGATATTGCTTTTAGTATTGATAGTGTTATTGCTGCATTTGGTGTTAGTAACCAGGTTTGGGTGCTCTTTATGGGCGGAATCATAGGCGTTCTGATGATGCGGGGAGTAGCGCAATTATTCTTGAAGCTTATTGATAAAATTCCGGAACTCGAGCGTGCCGCTTTTGCGCTTATTGCCATTATTGCTGGTAAAATGCTCGCGGGCGCTTTTGGGTACGAAATGCCACATGTATTATTCTTTTCAATCATTATTCTTGTATTCGGTGGTACGATCCTTTACAGCGTACTGCGTAAGAAAAAAGAAGCCCATAGAAATGCTTGATTTCAAAGCTAGTTGAACACTGCTGCTTTCAGGTAATCGTATATGTTTATAGCGTAGGCCTTCACTTATATATGAGAGAACCGGATAGGGTATAGCTGGTTCTGCCACTCTCTATAGGAGAGGCCTGCGCTTGTTTTGCTTGGCTTCGCAAAACTATAAGGGGGAACCATCTTGAGATACTTCGATTACCTGACGAAAGAACAAGAAATAGCCTTATTTTATAATCCGCCGATTTCATTTAACCATAATACTACGAGTAAAGATTTGCTGGCTCATGCTGTTGGAGCTGCCCTTTATATGCCAGCAACTCGTGCTAGTGTTCCCGAAGACATTTTGAAGCTTAAAAGTGCAGGACTTGTAACCGTTATTATTGATCTGGAGGATGCGATCGGAGATAACGAGGTTGACCATGCAGAGGAGTCTCTCATTCAGCATCTTATTTTTCTCGCCGCATATGAGGAGAACGAGCCAAGCGGGAGTGATAGTCTTCCGCTTCTCTTCATCCGAGTTCGTAACCCGGAGCAGCTACGGCAGCTGATTTTTCGGTTAGGGTCTTTGGTTACGATGTTAACAGGGTTTGTTTTCCCTAAGTTTTCGGTCGACAACGGAATCCAATATTTCGAGGCGATAGCCGATTACAATAGAACGCGCAGTTACTCAGACCCAGTGCTTTATGGCATGCCAATCCTGGAAAGTGCGCCTATTATTTACCGGGAGAGCCGGGTAGATAGTCTTTTATCTATTCGTAATTTGCTAGGCAACTACCGCGAATATGTGTTGAACGTTAGAATTGGAGCAACAGACTTCTCAAGTTTATTCGGACTGCGCCGTAGTCCTGATATTAGTATTTATGATCTTACCCCTATTCGAGACTGCATATCGGATATTATTAATATTTTTGGCAGAGTGGAAGAAGGGTATGTAATTTCCGGACCAGTCTGGGAATATTTTGCGAATAAAGGGCATCGGGTGCTCAGACCACAGCTACGGCAGACTCCGTTTGAGGACACCTATGGTAAAAACGGCCGCGACATGCGAAATAGTTACATTTCTAGCAGCATGGATGGGCTTATTCGTGAAGTGATTTTAGATAAAGAAAATGGGATCTTGGGCAAGACGATTATACATCCCTCACACCTCAGACCTGTTCAGGCCATGTACACGGTAATGCACGAGGAATATGTTGACGCCTGCAGTATCGTAGAGAGTAACGATGGCAGCCTAGGAGTCTTCAAGAGTCAATATTCTAATAAGATGAACGAGATTAAGCCACATTTGAACTGGGCAAAACGGATTTTACTACGATCACAAATATACGGGGTGTTACATGAACAACAGCATTTTGTCGGATTATTACCCGAAAACGAATTTACACACGTATAACATAGTCGAGAACCTGCAGGTTACGGTTACCGAAACATCTAATCCCTTTCATTTGCCTGTGGATACTTTATTCTCCATGGCAGCCCGGATTAATAAGAAACGCTCCTTTTTGTTCGTCAGCAAGGTACTTGGTAAACATATCCCTGTTAATCCGTACACCTCTCTGCTAAGTGGTGCTGCATTAGCGCTGCTGTTATATCAGGAGATGAACGGTAATTCTGCGGATAATGATAGGATGGAAGATTTATTAGATAAAGCTGTACACGGACTGATGCACCCTGAGTCTGCCAAGGAAGCCTATGAGCATTTATTAGCTGCAAGATTAGTTCTTCCTAGGCCTGTTGTCTTTATTGGTTTTGCTGAGACTGCAACTGCGCTGGGTCACAGTGTGTACAACATGTTTGCCGATGCAGCATCATATATTCATACTACCCGTGAACATATCATCGATTTGGAGTCCATTGTTAGCTTTGAAGAAGAGCATTCACATGCGGTTGACCATCTATGTTACGCCTTGAATACTAAGCTATTATCAGGGACTGAGCCGATTATTTTGGTGGATGATGAGATTACAACAGGGAATACAGCAATTAATACGATCCGTGATATTCAGTCCAAATTCCCTCGGGAGGAATACGTAGTCGTTTCTATTTTGGATTGGAGGAGCGGTAATAATCTTCATACCTATAGCGAATTAGAACAGGAACTGGGGATTCGGATTAAGTCCTTGTGTTTGCTTCAAGGAAGTATTGAAGTAAAAGGCACGCCTTTGCTAAATGCTAGGAATGACAAAGATTTGTTACCGTCTTCAGTGGAATCCGAAGTAGTGACCACTTATGTAGTGGACGGTTTAGAACGTCTGCAGGCAACATCCGTAGATTCATATGGTGACACCAACTCGTCTCCTTATGTGAAGTACAGCGGACGTTTCGGGCTGGAGTCGCTGAATAATGATGATCTTGATGTAGGAGTAACCCGGATAGCCGCTCAGCTAAGAGAACTACGAGGGGGAGATTCTAAGACTCTAGTGATGGGTGTAGGGGAATTTATGTACCTTCCTATGCGGATAGCTGCTGAGATGGGGGAAGGCATTTCATATCAGTCCTCTACTCGCAGTCCAATCCACCCTGAACGTCGACCAGATTACGGAGTGCATAGTGCTGCCGCATATCCTTCAGCTAGCGATCCGGAAATTACAAACTTTATTTATAATGTGGATTCTGATCAGTATGATGATATATTCGTGCTGATTGAGCGTGATGTACCGCATGAACGAATGAAACCCATGCTTGATATACTGAAGACACTTGCCCGCCATAAAGTGCATCTTATTGTACTGACTCCTGAAGGAAGAAGTGGAGGCCTCCAGTATGAAGGGAACAAGTAATCATAAAGTCATGGACAAAAAAATAGCAGAACCGGTTCTGCTAGGTAGCTATCCACCGTCAGATGTTACGTTTCTGCTCAAGGATCTTAGTGACGTTTCGCTGGAGCTTGCGACAGAGGAAAGGGAGGAAGCTATCCAATCGGGTGTCCATTATTCTGAGATGTTGCCCGTTGAATATCAGCCTACCGAGCAGTATATCGACTTGTTTCATGAGACGCTGCAGCAATCAGCTAAGAAGGTAGCTTTAGCTGTTGCCATTGTTTCTGAGATGATTGTCTCAAGAAGAGGACTAAGTACGGTGCTTGTCTCTTTAGCTAGAGCAGGAACACCCATTGGTATACTGATTAAGCGTTATATAGCTGAGAGATACAAGGTAGACTTGCCGCATTATAGTATTTCTATTATTCGAGGAAAAGGTATAGATGAGAATGCGATACTCTACATTCTGCAGAAGCATGGACTTGATGCTGATTTGCAGTTTGTGGATGGGTGGACAGGAAAAGGGGCTATCCGTGGGGTGCTGATTGATTCTTGCAACACCCTCTATGAGAAGTATGGTATTCGCTTAAATGATGATCTTGCCGTATTGGCTGACCCGGGAAACTGCGCAGGCATGTTTGGGACTAGAGAAGACTATCTCATTCCTAGCGCCTGCTTAAACTCTACCGTTTCAGGGCTGATGAGCCGAACGGTGTTACATGCTGATCTCATTGGTCCTGAGGAATTTCATGGTTCAAAGTTTTATAAGGAGTGGCTGGATGCGGACGAGTCCAATGTATTTATTGATACGATTTGCCCGTATTTTCCATCCGTAGTAGCAGAAGCGAAGAATATTGTTGGACAGATGCTGGTGCATCCGCCAGAAATCACTTGGCAGGGTCTTCGTGATATTCAGAGTATTCAGGAGACTTTCGGTATAGATAACATTAATCTGATAAAGCCGGGAGTCGGCGAAACAACCCGCGTATTACTGCGTAGAGTACCTTGGAAAATTCTTGTCGATACTATGGATAATCCGAATCTAAAGCATATTCTTCTCTTAGCGAAGGACCGGGGCGTTCCTGTTGAGATCTTTCCTGGGATGACGTACTCCTGCTGCGGAATAATTAAACCGCTGAAGGGGGAGACAGAATGATATATGCTAGTGATCTAGATCGTACCTTGATCTATTCTTTAGGTGCAATAGGTGTGCCGGAGAATACCCCAGGTCTAATTCCGGCGGAAATTATAGAGGGAAAGACGAGATCCTACATTTCGCAGCAAGCATTAAATCAGCTGATGGATCTGAACACGCGGATTATTTTCATCCCGGTTACTACGCGTACGATACAACAATATAAGCGCATTAATCTGTTTCAAGAAACGGTCATACCTGACTATGCGGTTACGAGCAATGGGGGGAATATCCTAATCGGTGGAGTTGTCGATAAGGAATGGAGAGAATCAATCGGTAGATTGGTAGCTCGTCACTCTGCTGGGGCTGAAGAGGTTAGATCATATATCAAGGCGGTCGTGTGTGAGGATTGGATCATTAGTGAGAATTATTGTGATGATCTATTCTATTCCTTCATGGTTTATCGGGATCAGTTGCCTTTAGATGAAATCACTAATCTATCAGATCGGCTCTATAATCTCGGCTGGAGAGTTTCTTTACAAGGCCGCAAGTTGTACGCTGTGCCGGCTGCCGTGAACAAAAGCGACGCTATACTCCATTTGCGGCGCACCGTTCGCTCTGAACCTATGGTGGCCTCCGGGGACTCACTGCTAGATAAGAGTCTGCTTGAGAGTGCCGACTATGCTATTGCCCCTTGCCATGGTGAAATATTTGCAGAGCAACAGAGTGGTCTTGTAAAATCAAGATATCCATTCACGAAAGAATCAGGTGTATTTGCTGGAGATGAGATTTTGCAGTATGTAAATATGATCTATAATAATCTAACTGCATTGGGAGTGGGGCCACTATGAAAAAGGTAAATATTTATTTCAATCGTTGGTTTTCCGTGGCTTACCATTATATGAATCTCCTCCGCAATAACGAGGATGGTATACCGGTTCAAATCTTTGCGACACACCCGGATATCCGCCATATGTCGCTACAAGGTGCTGACTTTGCTGAAACCGAGCCGGCGCTGAAGGGAATAGAATATGTTCAGTTTTGCGTTGATTTCTGTCGGCGTAATGAGATCGATGTTTTTATTCCACGGTTGCATATGCTTGATATTGCTCTCCATGCGGCAATGTTTGATGCGATTGGTACAAAGGTTCTGGTCTGTAGAGATCTTGATTTGCTGGAGTCCATTATGGACAAAGGTAAATTTTACGAGAATGTTAGTGAGCAGGGCATTATGAGTATCCCGGATTATCATGTAGTTAGTACAGCGGAGCAGTTTAAAGACGCTTACGAGGACCTTGTTGCCAAGGGACATCGTGTTTGCTTTAAGCCTACTGAAACAGAAGGCGGGTTAGGCTTCCGTATTATCGACAATACCCGCGATCCTCTTCAAGAGCTTTTTGGGTATGTAACTCCATTGATTACGTTTGATGATGCCTATCGTATTCTTGCAAGCAAAGAGACCTTCCCTGATTTGATGGTGATGGAATTACTGGAGGGTTACGAGTATAGTATAGATTGTCTGGCAGATGAGAACGGTAAGCTGTTAGTAGCTGTGCCACGTCGAAAAGTGGGCGGTCGTCTGCGATTGATGGAGCATATTCCTGAACTGGAGGAGATTGCAGCTAGAGTTGCAGAAGTTTACAAGATCCCCTTCAATTTCAATATTCAAATGAAATACAATGGAGATACTCCAAAGCTGTTGGAAATTAACCCACGAATGTCCGGTGGACTGCATATGTCATGTCTGTCAGGGATTAACTTTCCTTATTTAGCCGTCAAAAGCGCACTCGGTGGCGAGGTTCAGCCTATGAATTTTGAAGGTGATGTATTGGCTAGCCATCTGGAGCAACCGATGATTATGAAAATAAACGGCCAATCTGTCATTCCGGATGCCGTGAATTGAGCGTTCATAAAGTCGCTCACAAGAGGTGAGAACAATTCAGTTTAAATCGAAAGTATTGCTTTACGCCGGTATCGGCTACGTTGTTGCTGTATTAACGAGTTCTTTTCTTCCCGAATTCATCTCTCTGCTGTTGCCTTTAGCGGGTGCGGGGATAGGTGCTCTGGTAACGAGAAGTCCAAAAACCAATCTCCCAGCGGAGGTGTTGCCAGCAGGCCCTGTGACGACACCTATTGCTCCGACACCCGCTGCGAGTGCTCCTCAATTAAGCAACACGACAAATGATACTACATCAGGTAATCACAGCTATGACGGTAGAACTGAGAGCGCGGTGAAGATTGGACCGGAGTTCGCTCCGGTTGTGGAGTATCTTAGCATTCTGGAAGATATGATTATCTCAGAAGGGCAGAAGGATACGCTGGACAATGAAATTGTCGAGAAATCATTGGCACTCTTCGCGAGGCTTCAACGTGTAATTCCACTGCTGCAGGAGCTGAATAACGGCGAGATTAATCATACGGTCCGCAGATTGATTCTGAAGGATTTGAATGGTGTAATCAACCCGTTCTTACGCCTAGGCGGTGAAGCAAAGACGAAGAATCGGAGAATGCTGCTGAACGGTCTAAGAGATGTCGATTCCAAAATATCGGATATTGCGTCCACGATCGAACATAAAGACCTGATGGAACTTCAGACGAAGGCGGAACTGATTCATCAGCGGTACAGCAGTTCCGAATTATAGGAGGGAATCCCATGTCCACGCAGTTGATCCAATTAAAAAAAGAAGATGAACAAAAGGTAGTCGAGGAAGCGGCACAATTAATTGAGAAGGTATCCCAAACGGATACTGTTACACTGGATTCCTTGATGGATGATATCGGTAAGCTTGGGGTTAAGACGCAGGAAAAAGCAGGACAAACCTTGAAGCTGCTGGATCGCCCGGTGAATGACCTGATGTCTGGTAAACGCGTTGAAGTGCCTAACATGATTATGAAGCTGCGGAATGAGTGTGAGAATCTGCAGCAAAGTAAGAATGTGAGCTTCTTTGGCAAGATGCTACGCAAGAGTCCGATGAAGAACTATGTGTACAAATATCAGTCGGTCCGCACGAACATTGATGCCATTGTTACAGGGCTTCGCGATGGTAGAGATACCCTCGAAGAGAGCATTGTGAATATGCGTCAGCTGAAACGTACTTCTATGGAAGAGATCTATAACCTACAGACCAAAATTGCTTTCGGCACTAAGTTGAAAGAGTTGTTCGAGGTAGAGATCGCGAAGCCTGAGAATGAGTACCGTAAAGCTTATCTGGAGCGCGGTTTGCGTAAAGTGATGGTTCGAATTCAGTCGATGACAGAAATGATTCTGCTGTATAATCAAGCGATTGCTGCTACAGATATTATTAATGACAATAATGACAAGCTGATTGATTCCGTGAATAACGCCATTGATAAGACCTCTAATCTGATCACGGTGTCGGCAATGATTGCGATGTCTTTAGCGGATCAGGAGAACGTCATCAATGCTGTAGAAGCGACGAATAAGACGATTGAAGATCAATTTAAAGAAAATGCACGTCTGCTGCGTACCACTACAGAGAAAACCACCGAGTTGCTGTCTAAGCCTTCTATGTCTATGGAAGCTGTGAATCAAGCGATCGGTGATCTGCTTAGCGCATTAGACACTTCAGAACAGTCCAACCGTCGCATTATTGAGAGCTGCCAGGATTATACGTCTAAAATGACGGCAATCAATACTCAACTAGGCAATCGTTTAGGACTAAATGAGGCGGACAAGCCTCAGGCACTGAAGCAAGGAGAGGCTGAGAGTCAACTGAGCAGTTTCTTGAACTAAATTGTTTCTGACAATAATAAAAATACAGAGAATAGATTGAGAAGCCTGTTGAATTCATTCAACAGGCTTTTTTAAACGCCAATACTCAATCATAAAGCCCTATCTTCACACATAAGTTGTCACAAGACTACATGTGGAGGAAGTGAGGATAGGCATATGATCTTAGGGTGCTTGATACTCGTGCTTATCATCGTAGCCAGTAGTGAAAGAGCAGAAGCGATTGCGAAAATGAATGAGGACACTTAGGATTTTTACCATGATTTGGTTCAAGTAATTTCCAGCTGGTTATTGGGTATAATAACGCAAGATTGCACGATTAGCCCATAACTAGCTGGAAAACCCAAATTCCTAAGGAGGTCACATGGAGAACGAGGCGCTGCTACAGGTTGAACAATTAGCACTTAAGAAACAAAAGATCTATCGGCAAAGTATATTGCGCTATATTGCCAGAGCCATGCTGGCCAGTATGTTTATCGGGTTCGGCGTAATTGTAGCATTCAAGACAGGCAACTACTTCTATATGGAGCATTCACCATTTGCGTATCCAATGGCTGCGATTACTTTTGGAGCAGCGATCATCCTAATCTCATACGGTGGAGGGGATTTATTTACCGGAGATACTTTCTACTACACGTACACGGCTTTGAGACGCAAAATGAAATGGTCCGAGGTTGTACGCATGTGGATCATGAGTTATATAGGTAACATTCTTGGTGCTGCTGCATTTGCACTGTTGATTTTTTTAACAGGCCTGTTTTACAGTTCGGATGTAAATGGTTTTTTACTATATGTGGTTGAGCATAAAATGGAGGCTCCGGCAGGTCAGCTTTTTTTTCGTGCTATCCTCTGTAACTGGCTCGTTTGTATGGCTTTTTTCATCCCGATGAATATAAAGGGCGATGGGGCCAAAATGTTCGCAATGGTTTTATTCGTATTCTGTTTTTTCATCTCCGGTTATGAGCATAGTATTGCCAATATGTGTACCTTTGCAATTGCATTAGTCCTTGACCATCCCGGAACGGTTTCGTGGGGCGGTGTGGTACATAATCTTGTGCCCGTTACAATCGGAAATCTAATTGGCGGTGGAGTTCTGATGGGGGTTATGTATTATTATGTGAACAAACCTTTTCTTGACGACACGAAGGATTAAGAAGAAATAATGTGCATCCGCAACTTCGCTCTTTAAAAGAGCGGAGTTTTTTTTGTGCTGCAAGAAATTTATTTGCATTGGGATATTTTGATTTTTTAGGGTTCAAAAGGATTAGAGGGAAAGAAGTAGAATACATATTAGTATTACAAAATTGAAGATTCATACAGAATGGGGTAAGGCTTTGGAAAAGACAACAGGGGTACTGACGGATGAGACTATCATTAAGGCTTCCAATCAGCATTGCATGGATCAAGGAATAGACCCTGAGCAGCCTCCTATTTTTCCAAAATGTTATGCTGCAGATGAACTGGGGTCACAACTCCGTGTATATAGTGAAGTGATTGAGGTTATTGATTTTTTTGTGACTAAGTTTCTTTCTTCAGTAAAAGGTAATCCGATCCTTGTTACGATATCGGATGATGCAGGTTATCTATTGGCGTTCAAAGGGGATCCGACAATTATTGATCTCGTTGGGCAGGTTGGCATCAAAGAAGGTGTGCAACTAAATAAAGAAGTGGGTACAAATTCAATTGCGTTGTGTCTCGAACACCAGCGGCCTTTTCAGTTGAAGGGACAAGACCATTATCATCAAATTCTTCATCGTTTAGTATGCTGTACGGCTCCTTTTTATAAAGAGGATGGACGAGAAATATTGGGGACGATATCATTTATGGCGGATATAGATGTGGCGCATCCCCACTTATTGCCTTTACTCTGTACCATGGCTGACTCCATCGAACGCGAGATTTTGCTGCGTAGAGGGAATGCTGAGCTTCAGCTTTTAAATCGAATCCTATTGGATACCAATTATTTGGGTGTTATTATAACGGATGAACTCGGAACGATCGTCAATATAAATGAGAACTGCTTAAACATGCTTCATTTGGATGGTGAACATCAAGAATCTGTTATCGGTGCCAGTGTCTTCGAAATTCGAAATGTGGGCTCTTATTTTCAGCATGTCATTCTTCAGCAAGAGGCATGTGCTGGGCTGGAAGTGATTCAAGAGAGCAACGGTTTGTTTGAACATTATATGCTGGATGTGCTTCCGGTTTATGATTCGAATGCATGTTTAGCTCGTGTGATTGGGAGTCTTCGTAATATCACAGAGATGAAAAAAACGGAAGAAGTGCTGCGCAATACAGAGAAGCTAGTGGTTGCTGGACAACTAGCCATGAGTATCGCACATGAGATTCGCAATCCGCTAACTACAGTCAAAGGAATGCTTCAACTGGCCAATAAAGATTCGCAACTGCTACATTATGATCTTATTATGTCAGAAGTAGAAAGAATGAACCTCATTGTGAGTGAGTTCCTCATACTAGGTAAACCGCAGGCCGCGCTTTATAGGGTAGAACAATGTAGCACGATTCTGCAGGAAGTGCTCAGCATCTTTGCGATTCAAGTGGAGATGAATAATATATCATTGAACACGCAATTCCATTTTGATGCGAATATCTTGTGTGATCGCAATCATATCAAGCAGGTCTTCCTAAACATCCTAAGAAACTCAATGGAAGCCTTGCCCTTTGGCGGAAGCATTACAGTTGCCCTAGATGTGGAGAATGGCTTCCAGAAGATTACCTTCACAGACAACGGAGAGGGTATGAACCGGGAAGTACTCGATAAATTAGGCCAGCCTTTTCACACGACCAGAGGTGATGGTAATGGACTGGGAATCATGATTGTTAAAAAGATAGTATCTGCACATAGAGGACGAGTGACCATAGCGAGTGAAGTGGGCGTAGGTACGGCCGTTACGATTTATCTGCCAATAAAATAAAGGGCTTGTCATGACTATTTCTTCGTCATGCAAGCAGTAATTCATAATAAAAGACTCTTCCGCCCAAGCAGGCTGGAAGAGTCTTTTGTTTGGAGATAGTCTACCACTTGGATCCGCCTGATGAATTTCGGCCGGACTTCCCTCCGCCGCCCCAAGAAGATCCGCCGGAGGATTTGCCACCGCTGCTGCCGCCACCCCAGGAGGAGCCACCGGAGGAGCGTCCTCCACCGAATCCACCTGATGAAGGTGGGCCAGAGGACATTCGCTTGCGAGCCTGCGCGCGACGTTGCTGTTCTCTCATCATAGCTAATTGAGCTAATCGTTCTTCTTCTTCCTTCTGACGAACGAGTCGGTTCGCTTCATTCACAAAGGAAGTGATCTGTGAATCATAAGAACGGCCAAGGGACTCCAGTTCCTCAAGATTATAAGGCCGGGATGCCAGGCGATGATCCAGTACACTGTATTCCGGCAGTAAGGATAGCTCGAAGTGAATTCTAGAAGATAACCCTCTGCTATGCAGCATTCGTTGGGTCGTTTCCACCCGGCTTTGCCCTTCGGAAAAGAGGCGAGTGACCTTATCCAGTCTTTCATGAAGTGCATTTAGACTTTCTGAGACACCATCGAACTGCCTTGCAGCTTCATCTAGGAGGGACAGCAACTGTTCTAGCGCATTGTGGGCCTTATCATATTCGCCGCGCTCATCACTGGTCCAATTCTCAATCTGCGCCACTTCACTAGCACCTTCCCGAAGGCGTGTGCTCCACTCTGTAAGGATGTTCTCCACAGTTGACACATGCTGTTCTTCAAAATACATACGTGCTTCGGTAATCCGGCTTTGCAGTCCGTCTCGCCGCTGTTTTAATTGGCTCCATTCGGTGCGGAATGTCTCTAAATCTCTGCGGTTGTTCTGCCGAAGGAGTGCTTGTTGTTCTGTCATAGCAACAGCCTCATCCAGGAGAAGGTCAAGAGTGGCGCCAATCTTGCGCACCTCATCCATATCTCCAACACGCAGCGGCGCTTCAAGCGTCAGCGATTCTGCGCGGGCCTGCTCCAGACGGTCAAATGGTTTTACCTTCATGTTGTGGAGTGAATTCTGCTCGATGATGTTTGTGATTTTCGCACGGGCTGCAGCTAATACCGTAGGGAACTGGTTTAGCTTATCATCGTAGAGATCGACATCCTTCAGGTCTTGTTCAATCTTTTCTTGGCGATCTTGTGCATCCTCGGTAATTTCTTGTGCGGCGATAGGGTCAAAAAGCTCCAATTGATCTGCCTTAGAGGTCTCCTCGGCAAGCTCCTTGAGCTCTTCTACAATTTCTTGAAGTGCATAGCCAGTTTCTTTAACCGCACCTTGTAGCTGCTCTTCAAGCTCTGGTGCATCCTCTTTCAGCTCTGTAATTCGCTGTTTAACATTGCGATCAGCTTCACTGATGACAGCAATGTTCTTCTCTTCCTCCTCAAGCGCTGCGCGGAAGGAGTCCTCTGTCTGCTGTAATTGTTCCACGGCTGCCTTAAGGGCAGTCAAACGATAAAAGGGTGGCTGTACACCTTGCCCTTCATTTTGCAGTGAAGAGATTTCAACGAGCTTTGCAGAGAGTCGTTTTGAAATGCCTTCTACCAGTACCTCGGTTTTTCCCTGAACGATCCCTTGAAATGGCTTTAATGACTCCAGTGCTCGATTCGCCCGTACTAGCAAATCGGATAACTGCTCTTGTTGTACGTTTAGCTGTTTGCGTCGACGTAGACCTGTGATCACTATAAATAGCACAAGTAGTATTAGTACGATTCCGATTAGAATGGCGGCAATCGTAAACATGGAGCTACTGGAGCGGCTTCCTGTACTGACCGAGTTCCCTGGTTTACCGGAGGTTCCGTTCCCTGAACCGCTATTCGTACTGCCAACTGCGCTACCGCTTCCTGCACTTCCTCCAGCATTTCCGGTACTCTCCCCGATGGAATGAACCGCTTTAATTAAAGCCTTTGTCCCTCCAGCGAAGTCTCCTTCTCTGGCATAAGGGATGAAATAAGTATCAAGCAGCGCTGTAATGGCAGCACTTCCTGATTTCCCTCCCTGATTTTGGGACCAGGCATTTAACGAGGTTTGAAAGCCAGGATTGTTAAAATTAAGTTCAATGGACTGATCGCCAGCGGAGATCAGCAAGAGAATATCGCGAGTGGACAGTCCCCATGAGGTGTAAGTATCCTCGGCGTATTTATCGGCCGGAGTACCGTTTAAGGAATCTACGGTGAGTACATGCATAGTAACGAGATCTCCAGTGGCAGCAGCAGAAATGGACGTCGCTTCTGCGGAACTAAACATTCCAGCTTTATCGGTTACTAATCCCTGTTGAGCAGGGATTTCGGCGGCGTATGCAACGGGTATCCATAACACGCTGATCAATAAGAATAAAGCTAAATACTTTTTCAAGCTGACACGCTCCAATCTGAAGGACTTTGTATTCAATATATTATGCTGATAATTATACTATATCATTAACCCTCACGTGACGCGGGGATACTCCTATTCTTACATGGCTGCCAATCATACAAGCAAAAAAAGCCGCATTCCCTAAAGGAATGCGGCGAATATTCAGAAAGATTATCTTGTCGGCAGACAAAGAATGTATTGCAATCTGGATTTAATTTCTTTTTGCCATTTTAAATCTCCAACTTTAACGGCAAGATTGAGCAGATCCAGATAATCGTCAACCTGTAGTGTTGTTCGGGTAGAGGTAACGTTCATGGGTGATCAGTCTCCTTTTAACTTAAATATAGTAAAGTGAAATCAATAACTTATTTAATAATGATAATCATTATCAACTTGTATCATTATTGCTATTATCCACATTTTCCATCTAAAAAGCAATATAAAAATGTAGCATCCGTAATTTTATATAATTTACAAAGGGAAGGGTTCATTGATGGGATTTGCGTATATTATGTGACGAGGAAAGAAAAAGCAGGGGTATTGCCATATTTTGTCGAATAACATTTAGGATATTACTGTAAATTCAGTAAAAAGGGGGAATAAGCGATGAAGCAGTACAGACTGTTGCTTCTGATTAGCATTCTATTTATGCTCTTACCTCCTACTGCCATTCACGCCGAAAGAAAGGAGATCGAATATCAAGTAGAACTGGAATATCCACCTTATAAATATATAAAAGATGGGTACGTGACCGGTTTTGATATTGAATTGAGTAATATGATCTTTGAGAAGCAGGATTACGATGTCCACTATAGTACAGGGAAGTGGCCTGATGTATATAATCGGCTCGTTCAGGGAGATATCGAAACAGCGGGTCTAATGGCAGTAACGGAAGGACGACAACAAGAGTTGTTATTTTCGGAACCTGTTTTCAAAAGCTATATTTCAATCTACGCAAGGCGAGGGCTTAAGGGTGAGATCGATTTAAATAAGCTTGGAGGTTATAAGATAGGTCTAGGAAACGGGCAGTATTCTGAAACAGTACTGAACGGGAAACTGGGAATTAATGATTACGTAGAATATGCAACGATTCCTGAAGCCTTGGAGGCTTTAGAAAAAGGGGAGATTGACCTTCTATTTGAGAATCAGGAGGTGGTCGATTATCTGCTCGTTGAACAGGGGAAGACAGACAGTGTTATTAAGGAAATGAATGATCTTTATCCCAGGGATGTGGCTTTTGCAATCAATAAGTCTACACCGGAGTTAGTTTCTTATGTTAACGAGAGATTGGTGGAATTACAGCATTCGGGTGCTTTTGAAGAATTGTACCAGAACTATTTCTTCGTTCATTCTGATTATTATAAAGGCATGATCCACAAAAGATGGGTTTACGGAGCAATCCTTCTATTCTGTCTTCTTATGCTGGGTGGAGTCCTGCTTAAAATGAATATTAATCGTTTACGGCGTGCTGTTTATTCAGAGCATCAATTTTTTGAGGATGTTATAGAGCATAGTGGTATGGTAGTTTGGGCGGTGCAGGCAGATAAAAAGGTAGTGCGGTTTAACAAGTTTGCTGAGCGGATGACGGGTTTAAGCGAAAAAGAGGTGCTGGGAGTAAATATTGAGGATATCGATGGTCTAAAAGGTAGTACGGCTGAAATCCGTGATCTTTTGATGCGGGCAATACGGAATGAATATGTTAACAACGTAGAAATTAAGCTCCCAGACCAGTCATCTGAAGCGCGATATTTTTCATTCCGGACAGCCTTATTAAAAGGACTTGATAAGCAAGCAGCCGATATCTTTGTACTTGTAGGTGTGGATATCGATAATCGTAAACAAAATGAGCTGAGGCTACAGCTAAGTTATAAGGAATTGGAAGCTACATACGAAGAGCTCTCAGCGACAGAGGTCGATCTACAGGAACAATTTAATAGGCTTCAAATCAGTGAACGACGTTTCCGGCTCACCACAGAAGGTTCTGGTGCATATATGTGGGAGTTTGATTTGGAAGCGAGACGATTTCATTTATCAGACCGATGGTATGACCTCATAGGATACACGAAGGATGAAATCAACTCGTTTGAAGAGGGAGCTTTTAGTATTGTTCATCCCGATGACCTAGCTTCAACCCGTAAGCTTAAACATGATCACCTGGAGGGTGTTACACCTATTTTCGAAACGGAGTTCCGCATGATTACCAAAGACAATCAAATCGTGTGGTTTGAAGTTAGGGGTAAGGCTACCGTTAATCCAAAGGATGAAGTTCTGTTATTCATGGGCTCCTTGATTGATATCAGCGAGCGGAAGCAAGCGGAGCTTGAACTGAGCAACAGCTACCAAGAACTTGGGGCGACCTATGAGCAGCTCGCGACTACTCAACAGGAGCTTCTAGTACAATATAATATGCTTCTAGACAATCAGAAACATATGCATCGTCTGGCTTATGTGGATGCGCTTAGTAACTTACCTAACCGTTTATGTCTGCTGGAGACCATGGAGAAGTATCTAAAGCATCCGGGAGGGAAATTTGCACTACTGTTTTTAGATTCAGATAATTTCAAATACATCAACGATACCTTAGGTCATAAATCCGGGGATGTACTCATCCGGAAGGCAAGTGAGAGATTGCAGTCACTGATGCGGGAAGGAGATATGCTCTCACGGCTAGGTGGAGATGAATTTGTTATTTTTATTAAGGATACAGAGGACCGTGAGGCTGTATTGAATCTGGCAGAGCGTATAATGAGAGCGTTCAGGCAGTCCTTTTTAATAGGAGAGAGTAATCTGTACGTCTCGCTAAGCATCGGAATTTCCTTTTATCCAGAGGATGGGGAGACGGCCGAGCAAATTTTGAGTAATGCGGATGTGGCGATGTACCGCGCTAAAGAGGATGGCAAGGGAACTTATGTAGTCTATGACAAATCGATGCATACAGCGTTTAATGAACGAATGAATATAGAGAAACATTTGCGCAGTGCAATGAACAATAATGAATTTGAACTGAACTATCAGCCCCAGATGGATATCGAATCCGGATTCATCTCAGGCTTTGAAGCTTTAATTCGTTGGAACAGCCCATCGCTTGGTTCTGTATCTCCACTTTCGTTTATAAAAATTGCTGAGGATTCCAGACTGATCATCGATATTGGTGAATGGGTGCTTCGCGAATCTTGCATTTTTATGAAAGGTATTCAAGATCGTACAGGTGTTCCTTATAAAATATCGGTCAACATTTCGATTATTCAGCTATTCCAGAACGATTTTATCGAGATGGTACAGGATAGTCTGGCAGTAAGTGGCCTAAATCCAAGCTGTCTTGAGCTGGAAATCACGGAGTCTATTTTTATGAAATCATTTGAGAGTATTCTGGGTAAGCTGCAGTTTCTTAAATCTAAGGGCATTAGTATCGCCTTGGATGATTTCGGAACGGGTTACTCATCACTTAGCTATTTGCAGCAATTGCCGATTTCAACGCTCAAGATGGATAAAACCTTTATTGATTCACTCTCAGAAAAAGCTAACAGCCAGTCTTTTGTGCAGTCCATTATACAGTTGGGGCATAATATGGGACTGAAAGTTGTAGCAGAGGGTGTAGAAGAGGTTATTCAGATGGATTTGCTCAAGCAATTAGGCTGCGACAAGGTTCAAGGCTACCTGATTAGCAGACCTGTGCCGAAGCAGGCAGTCGTAGAGCTTTTGGAAACACAGAGGCGCTATGGGATTTAGCAGTCAGATTCAAACAGATGAACACAAACAAGCCCGTGAAAAGATCCGTGGGCTTATTTGTTCAAATATAAGAATTTATAAGTCTCACGCTATATATTATCCTTATATTTCTCGCATAAACGCTTACCGTCCATTAGGGACGTCGAAGGCGTTTTTGCTTGTGTTCGGTCTTTAGCTGATTACGATTTTGTTCTTCCCAGTATTCTTAGCCTCGTAAAGTGCATCGTCTGCTTTCTGAAATGTAGAGTTTTTGGAATCTGTTCCTATAAAATCGTGCATACCGATACTGACGGTTACGCTTTTACCGTTCATTTCCGCAAAAGGGGTATCGGAGATGGACGTTAGAATATGCTTCATAATCTCATGAGAATGATCAAGGGTTTTAGAAGTCAGAATGACGACAAATTCTTCCCCGCCAAAGCGAGCCGCGAAATCATCAGGACCGACATGCTCGAGGAGGATCGCTGCAACCTTTTGTAATACGATATCTCCAACGGAATGCCCATAGGAATCATTTACTTTTTTGAAGTTGTCGATGTCCATAACGGCTAGCTGCATGGGAAATGGATTACTCTGCTGATGATCGATCAGCCATCCTAAGTATTCATGAAACGTCTTATGATTATAAAGGTCCGTCAGAGGATCGATCTTGGATAGCCGATCCATGATTATATTCTGAATGCGTAATTCCTGTTCTGACTTTACGGAGTTCTCCAGCGATCTCATCAAATCACGCCCACGACCGATAACTGCAAAGCCTGCTAAAGCAGTAGCAGCAAAAATAAGAACAATAATGATAGTTTGGGTGATTGGGACGTATCCGTGATTAGATGCCTTGATGAATAAAATGATCGTGTACAGTAGACAAACAGCAGAAGAGGCTATCATATAGCTAGACTTCATATAGATCATGGATACAAGCAGCGGCAGCAGCATAATTAATGACATAACATACAGTTCATCATTGAGATTGATGATAATCAAAAGTGCAAATAAATGGCTCGCTACTGTAATAGCTAGCTCGGACCATAGGGGTTTCCATCTATAGATAAATTCCAGAATAATGATCAAAGTCAATATGATGGAATCAGGAATCAGCGACTGAGTAATAAACTCTCCCATGGTTAGGGTATCCGAATGTTGGCCCCATAGGCATTGAGAAACAAACATATGAATACTTAAATCCACAATCAGGATGATCCAGAATGCATTAAGCAGCACGCGATTCCAATGGGTCTGACGAGGAGTTTGAGATGTAGTATGCATAATGTGTTCCTCTTTTCCAGTGGCAATTTGCTTATATATTCGACAATAATTACGGATTCCCTCTCGACCAATTATCTCCAAATATATTCGTATATTACGGTTACGTTGGTGTAAGTCCTCCAGGGATATGGATTTGCGTGTGGAAAGACTGATCGAAAAGGAATAGTATAGAAAGTATTTCCTTTAATTAACTCTGCTGATATAATGTTAGAATACATAACATCAATCGAGTGGAGTGGGAATAATGATGCAGATTCGTCGAAGCCAGATTTTTGTAGTCGTCCTGTTGCTCCTTGTCAGTGTTTACAGTTTGTTGATAGACATGTTCTGGATTCATAAGCTGGTAATCATCCTGCTTATGGCTTCTCTAGGCTGGGTCTCACTGAATTTGTCCCGCTACGGTTACCGCAAAGAAGCGCTGCTGAAGGAGTCGCAGAATAAAGTTGAGCTGCTTGGCAATGAGATTGTAGTTACTTCGGACCGACTGCATGGTGCACTCGAAGAAATCAGTCGTCATACAGAAGAGCTGCAGCGGACAGCAGATTATTCACATGAATACGAGATGGATTTGCGGATTCGCAGTAACGAAGCTAAAGCTAATATTGAAGGTGCTTATCAGACAATGGGCGGAGTAGCATCCGTTACCGCACATATCGAAGAGTTGACGGAGAGACTGGGGTCAAATATGAAATATGCTCGTCAAGGAATGACAACCATGGTTGATTCCTTGAGCATCGCAGATGCTGTGATGAAGGATTTACAGATGCAGAGCGGGGACATGTTAGCTAAGTTTACTATCTTGAGTAATCATATTGCGATGGTAGAAGAGATCAATACGCTTATTAACGGAATTGTGGATGAGACCTCACTGCTAGCGCTTAATGCTTCCATAGAAGCGGCCCGGGCCGGGGAACAGGGCCGCGGATTTGCGGTGGTGGCCAGCAGGATTCGGCAGCTGGCTGATCAAAGTAAGAGCTCGGTAGACCGTTCCTCTGGCATCTTGCTCGACATTAATAACGGAGTACAGCAGGTGCTGGAATCCGTGACGAAAGAGCAAGCTTCAGTGGAACGCGGGGTGAACGAGGTCGGCACTGTGAAGCTTCGACTCGATGATATCGCGTCGAGAGTCGATGAGGTAGGCAGCGCTGTAACAGAAACCATTGATGCTGCCGCGAAGCAGAGCAAGCTGATTGTTGAAGTGACGACGGAGCTGAGTGGGGCAGTGGCTATCGTGAACGAGACGATTGCCAATGTCGATCTTACGCTGGAACAAGTGACACGGCAGCGGAGCCAGATCGGGCAGCTGAACGAAGTCAGCGCTAATCTGTTAGCGGAGTCGCAATCGTTGCAGCAATCGGTTACCGGCATAGCAGCCCGAGAAGAAATCGAGATGAGCCAATATGCTGCCCGGCTTCAAGAAATGCAGAGTCTCTTGGAGACAATTTCAGCTAAGGAAGAACTGTACGACCCGGATACTGAAGTTCATCAAGGTGTTTTGACCTCTTACATTAAAAAAATTCCGGATGTACAAGCCATTTGGTCCAATCGGACAGATGGGACCTTTATCTATTCCGAGCCAGCGGCTGGCCTCTTGAATGCCAAGCGACGTGATTGGTGGAATGGGGCCATAAATGAAGGTGAATATGTCTCTAAGCCTTATGTATCAGCGATTACGAAGCGTTCTTGTGTAACATTATCCAGAGCGATTAAGAATCGTCAGGGAGATGTCGTTGGTGTAGTAGGTATCGATTTGGCGGTGTAATAAAACCAGAAAAGCAAGCCCTGCTATATTGGGGGCTTGCTTTTTGTTATTTTAGGTAGTGCTGATCTGCAACTGTTTCCACGTCGCCTGCCAGTTCTTTTTAATAACGCGTTGTTCATAAATAGGGAGTAAGCTCGGGTTTTCAGTAAAATGTGGGGTAGGTCGTAATACTACATGAATAACATCGGAAATTCCGTGTGGAGCGACTAAGATGATTTTACCTGATGGATCTAGGGAGAGTCCAAGCGCTGTGGCGGTTTCCGGAAACTTGGATATCGCATCAACAGCTGATGTATAAGGTGGAAGTTGATTGACGGTATGCATTCTTGCTTCATTTTTAACAGACCAGGGAACATTGGGGTTTAAATCTCTTAGCTTCGCCTCCCAATCCTTCTCCACTTCCTCTTGAAGATTGCTGTCGTCATAATAAATAACATCAACATCTGGCAAAGGTGTCCGTTCTTCGAAGCCATGAAGGGTGTCCCAAATTTTTGCACGCACAAAGCCAGCGCAAACCCACCAGTCAGGTAACTGCAGCGATCTAGCGTTTTCTAATATATCCATCATCCAGGGATCATTTTGTACAAGCTGTATGATATCTGCCTCGTGTTCTAAGTTTTGCAATCCGCCCACCTCCGTATATGTATGCTTTTATTCTGTTCATATCATACAACAAGAGTTTCAATAGAGGTATTAAAGGATAGGCTGAATGGACAGAGGCATGAACTATCTTTATAATAAGTCGACATCTAGTCCTTTGGAGGCGGAGACCGTGCAATATACGTTTACGATATTACTGCAATTATTCGAAAGAGCTGCACTACTGCTGATGTGTCTGTTCGTGCTGACTCGTCTGCCGCGGTTTAAAGAGATTTTTCAAAAAGGAACCTACGCTCCGCAGGAGCTTGCCATAGCGACGACGATCTTCAGTTTATTTGCCATCTTCGGTACCTATAGTGGCATTAATGTGGAAGGCTCACTTGTGAATGTGCGAATTATCGCCATCGTGTCTGGTGGGATTTTGTTTGGGCCATGGGTAGGACTCATAACAGGCATCATCTCAGGGGTTCACCGTTTTCTAATTGATATCGGAGGGGTAACCTCTCTTCCTTGTCTGATTACGAGTATTACCGCAGGGATTGTGTCAGGGGTAATATACCGCCGCACTTCTGGTGAACGTCGCTGGATGGCCGGTATTTTGGCCGGGATGGCCTGTGAAGCCCTGACGATGCTTCTCATTCTAGTGATGGCCGAACCGTCGTCGCTGGGTGTGGATATCGTGTCTAAAATTGCTTTTCCGATGATTATGAGCCAGATTAGTGTCGGTCTGATTGTCATGCTAGTGCAGAGTGTGGAAGGTGAAAAGGAACGGATTGCGGCGAAGCAGTCCAAGCTGGCACTGGATATTGCCAATAAGACCTTGCCTTATTTTCGCAATATTAATCCCGAGTCGCTTCGTACCATCTGCCAAATTATCAAAGAAGATATCGGTGCAGACGCTGTAGCTATTTCGGATACAAGACTCATTCTCGCTTACGTTGGTGTTGGGGAAGAGGACTATACTACGACCAATGAAATTATAAGTGAAGAAACTAAGGTGACGTTGTCCAGTGGTGAAATTACGATCCGTAACGACGATAGTGATTATGTGAATCCGGAGATTAAATCGCTGATTATTATTCCTTTGAAGGAAAAGGGCGAAGTGACGGGAGCGCTCAAAATCTATTACACCAGAGCCCACAAGATCACTTATTCTCTACAAGCTATGGCTGTAGGTTTGTCGCAAATGATCTCTACACTAATGGAAGTATCGCGGGTTGAGGGCATTAAAGAAATGGCGAACAAAGCGGAGCTAAAGGCGCTGCAGACAAGCATTAACCCACACTTTCTGTTCAATGCGCTGAACGCGATTGCGTCCTCGATTCGGATTAACCCGGATAAGGCGCGCGAGCTGATCGTGAATCTGTCCGGTTATATGAGATACAATCTGGAGCTGACGGATGAATTCATTGATATTAAGCGCGAGCTGCAACAGGTTCAACAATACGTAGAGATTGAAAAAGCGCGCTTCGGAAGCCGGCTTAATGTCCTCTATGATATTGATGAGGTTCAGGTTCGAATTCCGAGTCTAATCATTCAGCCGCTTGTAGAGAATGCGATCATACATGGCATACTGAAGGTACGAGGGACGGGAACCGTAACGATTTCTGTAAAAGATCAAGGCGATAATGTGCGAGTTGGCATTCGGGATACCGGAGCTGGCATCAGCGAAGAAACCATAGAGAAGGTCTATGCTGGCGATATGCCGGAGAATAAGATCGGACTGTTTAATGTACATCAACGGGTCAAGCTCATCTATGGAACTGGTCTTACGATTCAGAGGCTCGATAAAGGGACGAACATTTATTTTGATGTCAAAAAGGAGGGCCTATGAGAGCAATTATCGTGGAGGATGAAGAGCTAGCGAGACAGGAACTGGCTTATTTAATAGAGACTCACAGCGGAATCGACATTGCCGCACAATTTGAAGATGGGCTGGATGCACTCAAATTTTTACAGGTTGAGACGGTAGATGTGATTTTTCTGGACATTAACATTCCCTCGATCGACGGAGTCCTGCTGGCTCAGAATATTAGCAGATTCTCGGTAAAACCTTATATAGTGTTTATTACTGCGTATAAGGAGCATGCCGCCGAGGCGTTTGAGATTGAAGCGTTTGACTATATTCTTAAACCCTACAGTGAGGTTCGCATTAAGGCTATGCTGCACAAGCTAGAGGGGGCGTTCGCTGCTCGCGGAAGACAGGGGGAAGAGGAACGTAATCCAGTTAGTGATAAGGTGAATCTGTGGAAAAATGAGAAGATTATCGTAGTGAATGCTGATGATATTTATTACGCCTCTGCACAAGAGAAAAGTACGAGTGTAATAACTAAAGGTGAGGAATATAGTATGGCGCTCAGCATCAGCGATTTTTATAATCGACTGCCGGAGGATCGTTTTTTCCGCTGCCATCGTTCCTATATCGTTAACCTGTCCAAAATCAAGGAAATCATCCCTTGGTTCAACAATACATACTTGCTGCGCCTGCATGATTTGGAGTTTGAGGTGCCGGTAAGTCGAAGCAAGGTAAAGGAATTCAGGCAGATCATGCGCCTATAAATGCAGTTCATTCTTCATTTTCGTCATCTCATGCCAGATTTCTCTCAACAACCGCTGGTTTAGCTACAATAAAGAGGCAATAGAAGCTCTTGTAGCAGATCACGAGAGGGAAAGAAGGAATAGACCATGACTTCGACGATGGACAACAAAAACGCCAAACGGTGGCTTATCGTATTAGGAACAGTAATTATGCAGATGGGTCTAGGTACCATTTATACATGGAGCTTGTTCAATGCACATCTGGTAACAAAATTCGGGTGGGAGCTTAATTCTGTTTCGATTACGTTTTCGATCACGAGCTTTGCACTCGCTTTTGCGACTTTGTTCGCAGGGAAATTGCAGGATCGTTTTGGTCTTCGTCGGTTAACTGCCGCCGCAGGGATTGTGCTTGGTCTAGGATTGATTCTTAGCTCTCAGGCGAATTCGCTTCTAATGTTCTATGTATTGGCTGGTGTAATCGTTGGTTTTGCAGACGGAACAGCTTATATCACTTCATTATCTAACTTAATTAAATGGTTTCCGAATAATAAAGGCTTAATCTCCGGTGTGTCCGTGGGTGCTTACGGAACGGGGAGCTTGATTTTTAAATATATCAATGGTAGTTTGATCGACTCGGTGGGTGTGTCTAATACGTTTATGTATTGGGGCATGATTGTTATGGTGATGATTGTAATCGGTTCCTTACTCGTCAGAGAAGCTCCAGTACAAGCGGCATCACTGGGTGCAACAGCAACATCGACTATCGCTAAACCAAAAGACTACACGGTAAAAGAGATGCTACGCACGAAAGAAGCTTATCTGTTATTCATTATTTTCTTTACCGCTTGTATGTGTGGTTTGTATTTGATCGGTATTGTAAAAGACATCGGTGTGCAGCTGGCTGGACTTGATGTACAGACGGCAGCTAATGCCGTAGCGATGATCGCAATTTTTAATACAGCAGGACGTTTGATCTTGGGTGCCTTGTCTGACAAAATGAGCCGTTTGAAGCTGGTTGGCGCTTCGCTTGCAGTAACGGCAGCCGCTATGTTGACCCTTAGCTATGCGACGCTGAATTTCGGACTGTTCTTCACTTGTGTAGCTGCCATTGCATTCTGCTTCGGGGGTAACATTACAGTGTTCCCGGCAATTGTCAGTGACTTCTTTGGTCTTAAGAATCACAGTAAGAACTATGGAATCGTATATCAAGGTTTCGGTATTGGAGCCCTTTCAGGTTCGTTCATCGCCGTCTTCCTGGGCGGGTTTAAACCTACCTTCGTGATCTTTGGTCTCTTGTGTCTTCTGGCCTGCATCATCGCGATTTCGCTAAAACCGCCGGTGGAGAAAGAAAAAGAGAAGAAAGCGCTCCGGCTCAAAGCTACAGAACGGACGGCTTAAAGGTAAAAAGACAATAAATTAAACAAAGACGTACAAACTGACAACAGTTGTACGTCTTTTTTCTATTGGCGGGCAGTAGTCCGTGGAGCATGTGAAACAAAAAAACTAAGGTGATCTGAATTCAGAATGAATTACTCATTGGAGAATATTACAGAAACACGGTCCGTATTGCAGCTATTATTGATTTTTGGCTCATTCTGCTAGAGTTACGGACTGTATAGCTCTTATTAGCCTCTACATGTGTATAATTGGAGTGAATTTGGGAGAATAGATCGGTTTACATAGGCACTTTTTTCGCTGCCCAAGTGTTATAGAAGATATAAAGGTTAAGGAGGTGCTTACATCGCCACAGGATTCGCTAGACCCAAAGGAGCTGGAAGAGTTAATCATTAGTATTCAAAAGGGCAATATCGAACGGTATGCTTTTATCGTTAGAGCTTTCCAAACGCCAATCTACCGCTATTGCTATCGTTTGTTAGAAAACAAGCAGGATGCGGAGGACGCAGTTCAGGATGTTTTGGTAAAAGGCTATCAATCTATCCATCAATACAAGCCGCAGATGCATTTCTCGGCATGGCTCTATCGAATCGCGTATCATCATTGCTTAAACCTGCTGCGCAGACGGCGTTTGCAAAAGCGAGTCATGAGTATCTTCAAGCCTGATTTTATGTCTGTAAGTCCTGAACAAGAGCTGGATGATCGGTTATTTAATCCCTCATTGTCAGCCGCTTTAGCGCAGTTGTCGCTTGAAGAGAGGAATATGCTTATTCTGCGGGTGTTCGAGGAAAAGACTTATGCGGAGATAAGCGAAATTCTTGGGGTCAGTCCCAATGCACTGACGAAGAGAATGAACCGGATCAAGCGGAAGGTGCAGGAAGCTATGAAATTGGAGGAGGAGATCAGATGGAACGAACCACAATCAGTGATGAATACCAAAATATAATTTATGCCTCAGCCGGGAATGAACTTCTGGGTGAGATCGATGTAGAAGAGAAGGTTATGGGACATATCCGTGGCATATCAGATCGAAAGCGATCGTTCTCGCTCTCGCTGAAGACGATGAATAAAACAACGGCAGTTGCCAGTATGTTAGCTTTGTTCCTGATGATCTCAGTGACAGCGTATGCTGCATCGGAATATATACAGATCCGCAATAGTGAAGGCGTAGTAAAGGTTCAGCATGTTGCGCCGAATGAATCTGCAGGAGTAGCCTCCTATGATAAGTATGCACAGAAAGTAGATGCTTTCGCTAAACCGGGAGAATTGATCGCCTATCTTGTGAACAATAATGCAGGTGCAACAGAATTGTCTTTTAAGTATAAAGAGCAGCGGATAGGCGCATATTCTGATTTTTTGAAGGAAATCAAACGGACAGGGGCGCCGACGCTTCCTGCATTGGCAGCAGGGTATGCTTTTGAATATGGGGTTATAAACCCTAATCATCCGACTACGGATGCGGAGAAGAACAGTTCTCTATATCAGGAGACGTTACAAGATCTTACTGTCCAAGCCAATAAAGAGAAGGGGAGCGGTAAGTTATTCATGATGGTTATACCGTGGTCGGAGCCCGGATGGATAAGCGCTACTTATTCCAAGGATAACGCTTATATAGGTATCTCTGCATCGATCATGCATGGTGGCAAAATGTTTGTGGAGCAAGAACCTGAGAATCAAGCGGATAAGATTATGGTGGCAGGCACAGAAGTGATCTATAACAAAGTAGTGAAGGAAGAGGTCAGCTACGATTATCTGAATTGGTATAACGAGAAGCAGGATGCGTATTATACACTCAGCAGCTACGGAGATAAGGTTTTGAGTAAGGAGCAATTTCTGCAGGTGGCTGGTGAGCTGCTGAAGTAGATTCTTGTAGTTTTGTAGTTGCATGCGCTAAGTTAGTTGTACTTTGTACAATTAAAGTTAACTAATACGTTTATATAAGCCCTGTAGTTGTATTTAATACAGCTATTGCTGGTTAGATTAGTGGAAATAAACGTTTTTACGGATTTTAGTTGTAGAGAATGCAATTAAGGAAGAGGATATGGGAGAGTTGATTCAGATACAAAAGAAGGTATCCCTAATGCGAAGCTTTAGGGATACCTTCTTTATATTCTTAAGTCGGAAGATCGATCAGGGTTAGCCTTCCAGCAGCAGTGCTTCTGGATCTTCCAGCAATTCCTTCACTTTGACGAGGAAGCTAACCGCTTCAGAGCCGTCAACGATCCGGTGATCGTAGGAAAGGGCGATATACATCATTGGACGGTTAACGGTTCTTTCTTCATCCAGTGCAATTGGACGCAATTGAATCTTATGCATCCCTAGAATACCTACTTGAGGGGTATTCAGAATCGGGGTGGATAATAGGGAACCGAATACACCGCCGTTGGTGATAGTGAACGTACCGCCTTGAAGCTCGGAGAGACTAAGTGTATTAGCGCGTGCCTTGGAAGCGAGTTCGCCAATCTGACGTTCGATTTCCGGGAAACTGAGGCGATCTGCGTCACGGACAACCGGAACCACCAGACCTTCCTTAGCTGCAACGGCAATACCGATATCGTAGAATTTCTTAACGACCAGATCTTCACCGTCAATTTCTGCGTTCAGCAGAGGGTAGGTCTTCAGTGCACCGATCACGGCTTTGGTGAAGAAGGACATGAAGCCTAGTCCTACTTCATGCTTCTCTTTAAAAGCATCCTTGCGGCGCTTGCGGATGTCGAGGATCGCTGTCATGTCCACCTCGTTGAAGGTGGTCAGCATGGCTGCGGTCTGCTGCGCTTCTACCAAGCGGCTGGCAATCGTGAGCCGTCTGCGCGACATGCGCTTGCGCTCCACGTTCTTGCCATCCTCCGGCACGGCTTTGCTCACTGTCGGCTTCGCTGGCTCCGGCTTGGCTTGTGCCGCCGGAGCAACCGGTGCAGCGGCCTGTAGCGCTGCTGCACCATGACCCGACACATCGGCCTGACCAATCCGGCCGATAGGATCACGGGCGCTAACATCGCCGAGGTCGATGCCGCGCTCCCGTGCCAGCTTGCGTGCGCCCGGAGATGCCAATGCAGCGGGGCTTTCGCCACCCGCTACAGCGACTTCGGGCGCTGCTACAGGTGCGGCTGCTGCGCTGCCGCTTGCCGGTGCCGCTACAGGCGCTTTGCTCTCAGCGGCCTGCGGCGTATTGCCGCTAGCGGCTCCGATGATGCCGATGGCTTCGCCAACGGCTACGTTCTCGCCCGCTTGACGTAGGATGGAGGAGATGACACCCTCCACCTCCGCACTAATTTCCAAATTGACTTTATCCGTCTCTAACTCAGCAAGCACATCACCTTGACCTACCGTGTCGCCTTCTTTAACCAGCCATTTGTAGATGGTTCCTTCGGATATAGATTCTCCCAGATCGGGTACTAAGATTTCTGACACAGGCCGTTACCTCCCCAAACATATAATGGTTTACGCTATTGTGATACCGTCCTCTTAAGAGGACGGTACAGCTGTTTGTACTTGTGAATTTGCTTTTAGGGCCTCTGAAACAATTCTACGCTGTTCAAAGCTATGAACATCTGCATAACCACTCGCAGGACTGGAACGTTCAGGACGTCCGATATATCTCACGCTAGTGTTTTGCGGTGCGATGGCCCGTAACCGAGGTTCGGTATAACTCCATCCGCCCATATTCTTCGGCTCTTCTTGCACCCAGACAATTTCTTGAAGGGATGTGAAGGAGCTTAAGTGAGCACTCAGTTCATGTTCTGGGAACGGATAGAGTTGCTCAAGGCGCAGTACATGTAGCCATGACCAATCTTTGTCTGAAGCAGCTTCTAGCTCTGTTTGGATGTCGATAGCTACTTTACCGCTGCAGACTACTAGACGTTTGACCTCACCTGGCTTCTGACCTAGTAGGGGCTCTGCTAACACAGGCTGGAATTGTCCGGAGGCGAGCTCAGTTCCGGCAGATGTGCTGCGCGGATTACGAATGAGACTCTTCGGCGTCATAATCACCAGTGGTTTAGCGTCTTCCTGTCCACATAAAGCAGCTTGGCGTCGCAAGACATGGAAATATTGAGAAGCAGTGGTCAAGTTAGCAACGGTCCAGTTCTCTTCCGCGGATAACTGTAGGAAGCGTTCCAATCTACCACTGGAATGCTCGGGTCCCTGTCCCTCGTAGCCATGCGGTAACATGACGACGAGATTGCTGCGCTGCGTCCATTTCGCACGTCCAGCGGCAATGAACTGATCAAATATAACCTGACCTGCATTGGCGAAGTCGCCATATTGTGCTTCCCAGATGACGAAGGTTTCTGGTGCGAACACATTATAACCATACTCAAAGCCTAGCACAGAAGCTTCAGATAGCGGACTGTTATATACGCCAAAGGAAGCGCGAGAATTACTTAGCTGATGAAGCGGAGAGAATAATTCTCCTGTCTTGCTGTCGTGCAGCACCAGATGGCGGTGTGCGAAGGTGCCGCGCTGTGCATCCTGACCGCTAAGTCGAATTGGCGTTCCATCCTTCAGGATGGTTGCGAAGGCGAGGGACTCAGCGAGTGCCCAGTCGACCTTTTCACCCTCATTCAGCGCGTCCTTGCGACGCTGCAGAATTCGCTCCAGTTTCGGATAGACTTGGAATCCATCAGGTACGCTCAGTAGCTCACGATTAATCTCTTGCAGACTGGAGATCGGTACGGCTGTAGTGCCTGCCGCTGAGCGATCTGTATGAAGAGGAATGAAGGCCTTTGGTTCTTTTTTCTTGTGATTGCCTTCCTTCATACTATCGTACGCACGTTGCAATACGCCTTCTGTTTCAACGTGCATCTTTTGTACATCTTCAGCTGTAAGAATTTTTTCACGCTGTAGCCGCTCCGCATACACCTTGTAAACGGTTGGATGATTGCGTACCTTACCGTACACGATAGGTTGTGTAGTTTCAGGATCATCCATTTCGTTATGTCCATGACGACGATAGCCGATGAGATCAATAACGAAATCCTTTTTGAATTGATTGCGATATGCACTAGCTAAACGAACTGCTGATATACAGGCCTCAGGATCATCAGCATTGACATGGATAATTGGAATTTCATATCCTTTGGCGATGTCACTCGCATAATGCGTTGAACGGGAGTCTTCGCTTTCTGTCGTAAAGCCGATCCGGTTATTAACAATGATATGGATCGTCCCGCCATTCTGATAACCTTGAAGTTTGCCAATATTTAGTGTTTCTGCAACAATCCCTTCACCTGGAAAAGCAGCATCGCCATGCATCAGTACCGCCATAGCTTTACTGGTATCAATCTTCGGCAATCCGGCTGTGCTCCGATCTTCTTGAGCAGCACGAGTAAAGCCTTCCACGACAGGATTGACGAATTCCAAGTGACTTGGGTTATTCGCTAGTGTTATTCTTGTGCGTACGGTTTCTCCTTCACGGACAGCGCGATCTGCACCCAGATGGTATTTCACATCACCCGTCCAGCCATAGTTAATGCCTGTAGAGCCTTCGGAAGGGAAAAGCTCCTTGTTCGGAGAATGATGAAACTCTGAAAATATAATGTCATAAGGTTTGCCCAAAATATGTGCAAGAACGTTGAGGCGACCACGATGCGCCATGCCCATCAGAATATGCTCTGCGCCGTCATGCGCAGCAGCGCGTACGATTTCATCCAGCATCGGTACGAGAGCGTCATTGCCTTCCAAGCTGAAACGCTTCTGACCCACAAAGGTTTTGTGAAGGAAGGTTTCGAATTGCTCTACTTGGATCAGGCGGTTTAGCAGCTCTTTACGTTCTGCATTATTTAAAGGCGCTGGTGAGCTTGTGGATTCTGCCTGTCTGTTCAACCATTTCAGTTCTTGTTCTTCATGCACATGCCCGAATTCATAGGCGATTGTCTTGGTGTAAGCCTGACGCATACGCTGAACTGCATCCCATCCGGTATGCACATCATTCGGCGCATTCTCCCAAATGAGCGTGGCAGGTAGTGCGAGCAGATCCTCACGAGTCAGCTCATAGGTTTCGAGTTCAAGATATTTAGCCATGGGATTGTGATCGCGCTCAAGCGGATCAATATCAGCGGCCATATGGCCATATATACGAATATTAGCGATTAGCTTGGAAGCTCTTACTGCCTTTCTAAGCCATTCGGTGTCTCCCGAAATGCGAGGCTGTGGAGCCGGTTCGCTATCCGGTGTTAGGGGTGGGGGACCCGAATTTGTAAAAAGCTCGCGATAATTATTCTCTACGGTGGAAGGATCTTTCACAAACTGTTCATATCTTTCTTGAATGTAGCCTAAATTGGGTCCGTAATACTTACTCCAAATGGATTCGTTATAGGGCTCTTTGGCTGCCATGAATACATCCTCCTTAACGGATGAACTCCATACGTGACATTTTGTGTCAACGCTTACTGGAGCTGTGATGATTGCGGTTTCATTTCTCATCTTATTGTGCTACTTTCCACACGTGTAATCAATTCATTCTTTCGTCCAATACGTTCGCAAAATGGTATGGGTTAGCTTGTTCTAATGAAAAGAACGCTGTTTCTTCTCATTACCCATTCCTAAGGCCCACTAAAATGATTCTAATATCCTTATTTTTAACTAATAGGGAAGGAAGTATCATTATATTGGCTTAATTAATTTTATGAATGGGACGAGTATCGTGTTAATAGGACAAGATATCGCACAAAATCGCTTCTATTTTTTGTTTTTTAATGGAAAAACTAATCAGAAATCGACACACTTTTCCACTTTAGTATAGTATAATGTTATTGCAGTTAGCGATTTTCATATATTTCAAAGTAGATCCTTTCGTGTAAAGGGTCCAGTAAAAGGTAAACCTGCCGAAAGGCAGGGGCACAAAGTCGCGGGTCTAAGGTAGAAATACTATGACAGCCGGATTGCCTGGGGACGTAAAATCTTAGGAGGAGATTTTTTGGACAAGTCCAACCAGGGAAGCAACAGAGAACAGCAGGTCATTGATCTAGACGTTGAGTGGGTACATTTATTATTAGCAGCTAAGAAGGCTGGCATAAAGGCAGATGAAATTCGTCGATTCTTTCATGAGAAGACTGTGCAAGCCGTGCAGTAATACATTTAGTGCGTTATATTTTGAAAAAGGGCACAGCGATAACTCGCTGTGCCCTTTTTCGGTGTAAAGCAAAATATAAGTTTCACAACGCATATGATAATTGATTCTCCTAAAATTCAAACGCCTTCGCGGTCCATGTTAGGAGGGCGAAGGCGCTTATGTTTAATAGTATGAGTAGAAGAGGATCTTATCAGGTCAGGTGGAATATTAATCCTTCTGATCAAGGCGCCATTTCTGGTAGTCCAGAAACTCTTTGAATTCGCGTTTGCTTATGCCTGAGGCCATAGCTTCCTGCACCAATCGGAACCATTCCGAATCTAAAGGTGACTCCTCAGCATCATTAGGTTCTCCATAGAGCAAAGCGTGGATGGATACCTGAAGCGCATCGGCGATCTTTTCGATAAACTGGATTGAAGGATTGGATTGGATGTTTCTCTCCACATTGCTAAGATACGACTTAGCAACATCCGCTCTGTCCGCAAGCTCAGATAGGGACAATCCCTTTTCTAGGCGGAGACGCTGGATACGTTGGCCCATATTTTGTGGCACTATGCTGACGCCCCTCCGTAATTTTTGTTATTAGTATAACAAATATCAATAAATTCGACAAAGTTTATTGTAAAGAGAAGAGCAGCATCTACTTATCCGCTTTCCGGAATCAGGATCTGCTGCTCTTCGAGTATTATATTAAATTATTCTATTAATCTTAGTAATCTTTTTTAGCACCTTGTTTAGCTACGAAATCCCATGTCAGGGTTATGCTATCGCCTTGGAAAATATTTTGATCTTGGTTATTTTCCACAAATTCGAATTGGACGGAGAAGCTGTCATTGGTGCCGGCTTTAATACCAGATGCTTCGGTGAAGAGTTGATCCCAACCAGTATTTTTTACGAGATCCGGATGTTGAGATTTTAAATCAGCCAGCGTAGTTTGATAGACTACATCTTCTGGAGAAACGACGGTTCCTTTATCGTTATTTCTAAGGAATTTGACCTTAATGAATTGGGCTAAATCCAGGTAGTTATCACCTTTAGCATCCGTAATTTGAGTGGAAGTGTTCAGAATAATAGATCCGATATCGAGCGAACCATCGTTTTTCAATTTGAAGGATTTGGTTACAGTATCACCTGGTTTTAGGTTTGGAATATTTACGATAACTGAAGGGTCGGAGTTCAAATCGAGTGTACCTGCAGCAAATGTAGCAGTGCTTTGTGCAGTGTCACTAAAGTAAGCGAAGGTTCCTCCACCAATCAATGATAAACCCAGTGCTGCTGATGCTACGCCAAGACCCAATGTTTTTTTGATACCCATAATTAAAATTCCTCCTCGGTTTTTGTGGTTTTTTATAAAAGTTATATATTGTAACTTCCGGTTCGTAAGCGGAAGCGGACAATCAACGAATTACTGTATTTCAGTTGGGGGTGGAGAGGCGGGCAGTATAGCCGCATTTTTCTTTTCGAGTGCAGCTACAGCCTTCCATGACGAATACAGAGCATAGAGCAGAAGCATCAAGCCTGGTACGATCATGAGCATGACACTTCCAGCTTTGGAAACTGCGAAATTCATAGCGTAACCTACGTAAGGTACGGTGACCCCGGTATACTCAGCTACAACATTCGTGGAACTGGTAGGGTTCATATCAGGCGCATCATTGTTATCGCCTTTCGTGCGATACATGGCTTCACCAGTAGCGTTGTTCATTGTTGCTTCTACAACACGGTGAGTAATGAGCAGGTTTTCTTCATTTCTAAAGGTGATAACATCGCCTTTTTTGAAGCGATTCATATCTCCTCCGGGTTTTAAAGCGACAATCGATCCGGTTTGAATCCCTGGTTCCATCGAACCTGAGAGTACCGATTTGATCTGGTATCCGAAGAAGGCAGGTTCACCGCCGGAGGCCTTTGATAAAACTACGGCTACCACCAGCAGAATGAATATCACAAGCATGATGCTCGATAATGTATTGTTGATCATTTTTTTAATCCGCATATTATTCTCCACCTTTGTCTTGTTGAGGGGCCGTAGGAGCTGGTGTTGCTGCCGGTGGGGAAGTGGTTGTATCTTCCGCTTTTGGCGCCTCCTGAGGAACCGCTTGCTGTGGTACATCTTTTGGAATCGTTAGCTCTTCACCAATTTCCGGAACGACCGGGTTAGTGGCTGGGGCTTCAGGCTGTTCTTTATTTATGTTCTCTGGAGTAGCTTCACCTTTCGGTGGAGTCACTTCCGTTTTTGCTTTCTCCTCAGCTTCTTGCTTTTCTTTTTTCTCCAGTGCCAAACGTTCTTCTTCTTTCTTCGTTTGTTCCAGCGCCTCTAGTCGGGCTTTCTCAAGTGCTTCCAACTGTTGTTCACGGGTTTGACTGATCAATTGGAGCTGACTCTGAAGATTGCTGATTCCTGAAGTAGCCGATTCTTTAAGACCATTCATTTCAGTATTGAGATTTTCATAAGTGGAGGTAAGTTCGCTAGAGATATTGCCGGCCGGCTGACTAAAAGGAATCAGGAAAGGTAACGGCTGCTGAAACGCCTCGTTGCGTAACTCGGGTTGTCCATATACATCACTGGTCACTACCGAAGCAAATGGAAGCCCGATGTCGTGTATGGAGTTTAGATATTGGATGACTCCCTTTAAGGAAGCATTCAGGGATTCAGAGATTACACCGCTTTGATTCAGGCTGCTTTGCAGCTCTCTGAAGAATTGTTCATCCTTGATTTCTAGACAGTTTGAATCTAGAGAGGTCATATATCCTCCAATCTGGAATAGGACGGCTGCTGCTGCGTTCAGCTCTCCATTGATTTCGTTCCAAATTTGGCTGTTGGTGGCCATTTGCTCATTCACGCCATCGATTTGAGATTGAAGCGCGGAGATTTGTGTGGAAATCTCTTGCGCTGCGACATCAAGCTCATCCAGCGTCATGCCTTCTATTCCCGAAACGTCTGAGAGACTGCCTGAAGGGGTATAGCTTTGCAGCGATCCTTTTAAAGCAGTAGCTCTTTCGATATGATCTTTGAGTTCTGTTAGAAGCCCCTTGATCGAGTTTGGAAATACTTCGCAAAAGCTAATTGTGCTAGTGGTTTGCGTAGTAGCTCCAAAACCACCATAGGTACTACCCACTTGCTGCGAGGTAGTCAGAAACAAGACGGAGACAGCCATTCCTGATTGCAGAACACGTAATCCGATTTGTTTCTTTCGTTTAGGTCTTCTTTTTGCTGATCTGGGTCTCAGAGGAATACCTCCCCTCAATGTCTTGAGTTTCTTTAGTTCGTTATTATTGTTCTTTATTAAGAACAACTTCTGTAATGAATAATACATGGAATAAATTGAAAAGAAAACTGTCAATAAGTCTCGTTTGTGCTCTATAAAGAACAAAAATGTTAATTTATCTCTATTTATCTCTGTTTATCGCTTGATATCTATTTTTATTCGCAATAAAGAACGATACATAGGAGGGGAATGTATTAAAAATAGCCTAATCATGCGAGAGGCACGATTAGGCTATTAAGAATTCTTGCGAGTTTAATTATGGGCTCAGTTAGGGAAGACGAGTACCACGTGAACTAACATATAGGTCATACCATTCTTTACGAGTAAGCTCCAGCTTGTCTGCATCGGCGCAGGCAGCGATGCGCTGCGGATTCACAGTCCCAATCACAGGCTGAATAGCTGCCGGATGTGTCATTAGCCAGGATAGCACTATGGCTTCGGGTGTTGTTCCTTTTTCATCTGCAAGTTGTTTAACCATGGCAGCTGTCTGGACGATATTCTCTGGTTGATCCTCTAATGAACGTCCGCTAAATAAGCCTTGTGCGAGTGGGCCCCAAGCTTGAAGCTGAATGTTCTCCATTCGACAATGTTCAAGGGTTCCTTCGGGAAAGGTAATATCCTTCCAAGGTTCACGGTTTACACTGATTCCAGCATCGACCCAGCTGAGCTTGGCTAGGCTCATGTGTAGCTGGTTTACGATAAAAGGTTCCTCGCAATAGGCTTGCAGCATTTTGATCTGCGCTGCGCTCATATTGGAGACGCCGAAATGACGAACTTTACCTGTTGCCTTTAATTGATGCAAAGCAGAAGCTACTTCCTCCGGATCCATTAAGGGGTCAGGCCGATGGAGAAGCAGAATATCAATATATTCCGTTCCTAGTCGCGACAATATTCCATCTACACTGCTTAGAATATGCTGGCTTGAGAAATCAAACACATTAGAGCTGTCTCCAGGCTCCATTAGCTTAATACCGCACTTCGATTGAATAATGATTTCTTCGCGGAGCCCTGGGCGTTCTTTAAAGATCTGACCGAATACCTTCTCGGCTTTGCCACGGGTATAAATATCTGCATGATCAAACATATTGATTCCAATTGATAGTGCAGCGTCCACGGCTGCATGTCCTTGCTTAACATTCTCGGCGGTAATCGGTTCATGATCCCAGCCCCCACCAAATCCCATACAACCTAGAGCAATACGGCTGGCAGGTATACCACGCTTGTTTAAAGGCAGCGTTCTCAACAATGTGATTCCTCCTAGGAAAAAATGATTGCGTACACGTACATATTGTACACGCTGTAGATTACAGTATGGTATTTATTGTCTCTGGAAAAGAAAAAAAGAGTAGAGGTCCTAAGGCCTCTACTCTGTATTGAGTGGTGTTCCAATGTCATTCAACTTGCGTGCTACAACATCATCATAGAGACGTTGCAGCCATTTTAGTTCAATAAGGGTGTGTTCATAGGTGCCGTACATGAGATGAAGGGCGGAGCGAGGAACAATAGGAATATGTTCTTCATATACCTGATAAGCCAGATTCACCTGATGTTCGGTTTCCCGAATACGTTCTTCGAGCAGCTTCTCCACCTTGTTTTGATCAACATGACGGGACATGGCTAGAGCCATATACATCGGATGATAGAAGGGCTCGTTCTTTTTAATTTGCTGTAGAATTAACTGCTCAAATAAATTTTTACCTTGCTCAGTAATACCGTAAATGGTTTTGTCTGGGCGATCACTGCTGCTAATCACCTCTAAAGCTTCGATATAGCCATCTTGTGCAAGTTTATCGACAGCGTAGTAGAGAGACCCAAGCTGGAGCTTTGTAATCCGGTCCATGGAGCGTTCTTTCATAACTAGTGTAATTTCATAGGGATGCATATTCCGTTCCAGCAGTAGACCGAGAATGGACAATTTCATCGACATAATCGTTACCTTTTACCCTCGGACGCCTGAGCAGTTTTGCTCGGAATAGTGAGGCGGTCTTTTGGCATAAGCAGTACAAAGACTAAACCAAGGACGGCAGGAATCAAGGCCCACATAAAGGTATGTGCGATAGAAGAGGAAAGTGCACTAGATATTTTCTCTAAAATTTCAGGTGGAATCTTGGCTCTTGCTTCAGGTGTCAGGGCTGCCCGTGGATCGCCGAAGGCTGCTGACTGCTCACTTCCGCCAAAAGCTTCGCTAATGCTGCTAGTGAAGTTGTTACGCTGAATAATACCGAAGATCGTAATCCCCAGCGTCATCCCAAGCGAGCGCATAAAGGTACTTGTTGAAGTTGCCGAACCGCGTTGGCGCATATCGAAATTATGGATAGCTGCCATGCTTAGCACGGAGAAGGAGAAGCCCACGCCGAATCCAGTTAAGGCCATGAATACATTAAGCATGAGACGGGAGGTATCTGGTGATAAAGTGCTTAGACTGTAGACACCTGCTACAAAACAGACTGCGGATAGGATCATAATGTTGCGGAAACTGGTTTTGGTTGTAAGTAGCCCACCGGTCTGACTGCCCACGACCGTACCGATCATCATCGGCATGAGGATCAGTCCAGAGTTCGTAGCGGAGCCGCCAAATACGCCCTGTACAAAGATAGGAATGTAGATGGTGGCTACGATAAAGGCAGAGCCATAGAACAAGGCTGTCACACTGCTTGTTGCAAACAACCGTTTACTGAACATCGCGAACGAGATAACAGGTTCAGCCGCCACTCTCTCAATGAGGATGAATGCCAGCAAGAGTACAGCGAAGCCGGCGAATAAGCCGAGAATGACACTGGAATCCCAAGCGTATTGATTGCCTCCCAGTTCTAGCGCAAACATTAGGCAGATAATGGCGCCGACGAGAGTGAAGGCTCCGCCCCAGTCGATGCGCTGTTTAGCGTGAGAGATCGATTCTTTGTAAGAAGTTGCGATCAGAAAAAGTGCAATAATTCCGAGCGGCAGGTTAATGTAGAATACCCATTGCCAGCCTACATAGTCGGTAATATATGCACCCAATAAGGGTCCGAGTACACTGGAGATTCCGAAGACCGCACCGAAAAGGCCGGTCAGCTTTCCTCTTTTTTCAGGAGGGTAAATGTCGAAAACGATGGTGAAGGCGATAGGCATTAGTGCACCGCCGCCGATTCCTTGAATTGCCCGGTAAATACTTAGTTGTGTAATACTGGTTGCAGTACCGCACAGTGCTGAGCCAATCAGGAATACAATCAGTCCGAACATGAAGAAACGTTTACGTCCATACATATCCGAGAGCTTGCCGAAGATAGGGGTCCCAGCCATTACCATGACCATATAGGCCGAAGTGACCCATACGATTTTGTCCAGACCGCCAAGGTCGGAAACAATGGTTCCCATAGCTGAAGCTACAATGGTATTGTCCATCGCGGACATCAGAATACCGAGCAGCAGGCCGATAACTACGAGTTTAAGATTACTTTCTTTAGTATGCATGCTTCGCAGGCTCCTTTTTCTAATAGTGATAAATCCGTTCAAAAAATGTTCATAGGTTAGAAGCAAAATTTATTATATTCAAATTTGAATAGGGTAGCAATAGTTTTTTTCAAATATAAGAAGTATAAGTTTCACACAATACTATATGTCTTATATTTCTCTCTTAAACGCTTACCGTCCTTATAAGGACACCGAAGGCGTTTATGCTTGAAAAAATGGGATTTGGGGGATAGGAAATAAAGAACGCCTCTTGACATACCCTACGGGGGTATATTATATTATTGGCAAGGAGGCTGATTCTTATGTCTACTAGTAAGCAAGAACAAACTGAGAAATCCTGCGAAGCTGACTGTCATTCTTCAGCATCTGGAGAACGAATGAGTCATCATTCGACAGATTTCAAAAATGGTTTGAATACTCGCCTCAACCGGATTGAAGGCCAGATCCGCGGGATAAAGGGTATGATAGAGCGGGATACTTATTGTGACGATGTGCTCAATCAGCTCGCAGCGGTTCAAGCGGCACTAAACGGTGTTGGTAAGATGCTGCTGGAAGGGCATATGAAGAGTTGTATTGTTGAACGGATCGAAGCCGGTGAACATGAGGTTATCGATGAGCTGTTAATTACGGTTAACAAATTAATGAAATAATAAGCTAATGCTCCTTGAGCATGGCTTCATAACATTTACTGGAGGTAATAATAATGTCGAACGCTACATTAAACGTTGAAGGAATGTCTTGTGGTCACTGTGTCAACTCTGTAGAGAAGGCTGTAGGTAATCTTGGAGCTACTGCTAAAGTTGATCTTGCTGCTAAAAAAGTTTCCGTTGAGTATGATGAGAACAAGGTGAGCCTTGGAGCTATTAAAGAAGCTATTGAAGAGCAAGGGTATGATGTAGTTTAATTTGAAGCAAAGTAATAAGGCTTGGAGCTGTATGGGAATGCCATAAGCTCCAATGCCTTTTCTTTTTATAGAAATTATCATACTCTATAGGGGTATGAGGAGGCTTTGGAATCATGGATAAGTTAAAAACAACAGCTTCACCCAATGAACAGCAAGCGACCGTACAGATTACAGGCATGACCTGTTCTGCTTGTGCAGCTCGAATTGAGAAAGGTTTGTCCCGGATGGAGGGTGTTTCTCGCGCAAATGTAAATTTAGCCTTGGAACAAGCCACTGTCGGATTCGATCCTTCTGTATCAGGGTTACCACAAATTGAAGATAAAATCCGCGCTCTTGGTTATGATACCGTCAAAGAGACCGCGGATTTTGATATATCAGGCATGACCTGCGCTGCATGCTCGGCGCGGATCGAAAAAGTGTTGAGTCGTACGCCGGGGATCGCAGCAGTGAATGTGAATTTAGCGCTGGAAACGGCACATGTAGAATATACTCCCGGTAATATTAGTCCAAGAGAGATCATGGAGAAGGTAAGCAATATCGGATATAAAGCTACTCTTAAAGAAGACCGCAAGGATCATGTGGATCGTCGTGTACAGGAAATTCAGCATAAAAAGTGGAAGTGGATCATTTCTGCTATTCTTTCTTTCCCATTGTTATGGGCGATGGCAGGTCATTTCTCATTCACAAGCTGGATTCCAACACAGGAGTTATTTATGAATCCTTGGTTTCAGCTTGTTCTGGCGACCCCCGTACAGTTTATCATCGGTTGGCAGTTCTACGTAGGCGCGTATAAAGCACTTCGTAACGGAAGTGCCAATATGGATGTGTTGGTCGTACTGGGGACATCAGCAGCGTATTTCTACAGTCTTTATCTGACGATTGATTCATTAAGTATGAAGGGAATGAATCATACCGCCCCAATGTATTATGAGACGAGTGCTGTACTCATCACACTCATCCTCGTCGGTAAATGGTTCGAGGCGCTAGCCAAAGGACGTTCCTCTGACGCCATTAAGAGCTTAATGGGGCTTCAGGCAAAGACGGCTCTCGTGATCCGCGATGGCAAAGAAATGAATATTTCGACAGATGAAGTGATTCCCGGCGATATTGTATTGGTGAAGCCCGGAACAAAGGTGCCGGTGGATGGCGAGGTAGTAGAGGGTTCCTCTTCTGTGGACGAGTCTATGTTGACCGGAGAAAGTATTCCTGTAGAGAAAAAACCTGGAGATACCGTTATCGGTGCTACATTAAATAAGAATGGGATCTTAAGAATCAAAGCCAACAAAGTAGGAAGAGACACTGCACTCGCTCAAATCATTAGAGTAGTGGAGGAGGCCCAAGGCTCCAAAGCGCCGATCCAGCGGATCGCGGATGTCATCTCAGGTATTTTTGTACCGATTGTTGTAGGCATTGCGATGATCACTTTCTTGGTCTGGTACTTCTGGGCAGCACCTGGTCAATTTGCCGATGCCCTTGAAAAAGCTATTGCGGTGCTCGTAATCGCTTGTCCATGTGCGTTAGGTCTTGCAACGCCGACCTCCATTATGGCGGGATCGGGCCGCGCTGCGGAGCTTGGTATTCTGTTCAAGGGTGGTGAGCATTTAGAAGGCGCACAAGGGATTAAGATCGTTGTTTTGGATAAGACAGGTACGGTTACAAATGGTAAGCCCGTGCTGACTGATATCGTGACTACCACTGGAATTGCCGCTTATGGTAAAGAAAGTGCAGAGAATCGTCTATTAGCTTTAACTGCGGCAGCCGAGAAATTATCAGAACATCCGCTTGCGGAAGCTATCGTAGCAGGAGCCGCTGACAGAGGTTTGCTCTTACCCACCGCTGAACAGTTTGATAATGTACCTGGACGGGGAATTATGGCTGTTGTCTCCGATCAACAAGTTAGGGTGGGTACACGGCGTATGATGGAAGATCATCAATTGGACATCACAGAGTGGACCCCAGTCATGAAGAGACTGGAAGAGGCAGGAAAGACAGCTATGCTTGTAGCGGTGGACGATGATATTGCCGGGATTGTCGCTGTGGCGGATACGATTAAGCCAACCTCAAAAGCAGCTGTAGCTGCGCTTCATGCGATGGGCATAGAGGTCATTATGATTACAGGTGACAATAAAATCACCGCAGAAGCTATTGCGAAGCAAGCAGGTATTCGAAAAGTGTTAGCAGAGGTTCTACCAGAAGGCAAAGCGGAGGAAGTTCGTAAGTTGCAGCGGAATGGGACAAAGGTAGCTATGGTTGGGGATGGCATCAATGATGCTCCTGCACTGGCTACTGCAGATACGGGCATGGCGATTGGTACAGGGACGGATGTAGCAATGGAGGCTGCAGATATTACACTGATGCGGGGAGATCTGAAGAGCATACCCGATGCCATTATGATGAGCCGTAAAACGATGAGTAATATTAAGCAGAATTTGTTCTGGGCACTTGCATACAATACAATAGGTATACCGATTGCTGCACTCGGATTTCTAGCTCCATGGCTAGCTGGAGCTGCGATGGCATTCAGTTCTGTGTCCGTCGTCTTGAATGCACTTCGTTTGCAGCGGGTAAAGCTTTAAGAGAAACCTAACTATGTAAGGAGTGGCCGCTGTGCAAGAAAACAACGAGACAATATCTCTATTAATGAACCATGCATCTGTCCGCAAGTATCAGGATAAGCCAGTAAGTGAAGAGCAGCTTGCAGCTATTATTGAAGCAGGCCAAATGGCTTCGACTTCCAGCAGTGTACAAGCCTATAGTGTTATTGCAGTGACTGACCCGGCTATAAAAGCAGAGCTTGCCGGATTAGCGGGTAATCAGGCTTATATAGAACAATGCCCAGTCTTCTTGGTCTGGTGCGCGGATCTATATCGGCTGCGTGAGGTGACAAAACCTCATTTGCAGGGAGAGACATCGTATGAAGATTCTGCTGAGAACCTTATTGTAGCTACCGTTGATGTTGCGCTTGCTGCTCAGAATGCTGCTGTAGCTGCGGAATCGCTTGGGCTCGGAATTGTTTATATCGGCGGAATCCGTAACCGGATTGCGGAGGTTTCTGAGCTGCTTGGACTGCCCGAGCTGGTTTACCCGATATTTGGAATGTGTGTGGGCTACCCTGATGGAGCCACAAGCCTGCGTCCGCGTCTGCCATTAGAGGCTGTTCTACATCGTAATCGCTACAATGCCGAAACGACAGTGGAGCAGGTCAAGACTTACGATAAAGTCTCTTCAGACTATATGCGTGAGCGGACTCATGGTGCCAAGGATACACCTTGGTCTGTGATTATGGCAGAACGGTTGGCACAGCCAGCGCGAATGCATATGAAGGAATTCCTTCTCGGAAAAGGATTCTTTAAGAGGTAATCTAGTATTTTCGATTAAAGAGGTTGCCCTATTCGTAGTTAAAACTACGGGTAGGGCAACCTCTTTTTCGTACCCTGAGGCATGAAGGTGACAGTTGTCATCTTAAAGAAATGACAGTCCATACTAATGTCAGGTCTCCTTTTTCCATATGATTGAAATAGATCAAACGCATTCGGAATCGGAGGGGTTACGAAATGGACAGTGTTATTGAGATGAATGGAGTTAGCAAATTATATAAGGATAAGAAAGCAGTAGATAATATCAGCTTCAACATTGCCAAGGGTTCGATTACAGCTATTCTTGGACCGAACGGAGCAGGCAAAACAACGGCATTGGGAATGTTATTGGGGTTATTAGAGCCCACTGAAGGTACAGTGAAAATATTTGGACAACATCCAAAAGATAAAATCGTACGTGAAAAGACCGGCGCGATGCTGCAAGAGGTAAGTGTGATGGATCGGCTGAAGGTTCGGGAGATCATTGCTCTGATCCGTAGCTATTATCCACAGTCGATGGATATGGAGTTTCTAATTAAAGCTACAGGGCTTGCGCCAGCGGATCTGAATAGATACGCCGAGAAGCTCTCGGGTGGTCAAAAGCGTAGTCTAGGCTTCGCGCTGGCCCTGGCTGGTGATCCAGAGCTGATCTTTTTCGATGAACCTACGGTTGGACTTGATATTACTTCCCGGCGGCGGTTCTGGGATACGGTTCGTGGACTTGCGGAGCAGGGAAAGACGATTGTGTTCACGACACATTACTTACAGGAAGCTGAAGATATTGCGGATCGTATTCTGTTGTTTAGCAAAGGCCATTTAGTTGCAGACGGAAGTCCAGATGAGATTAAATCGCGGATTGTGAAGCGTTCGCTGTCCTTTTTGCCAATAGGTGATCGATCTAAATTACGCAGGAGCCTGCTGGAACTAACCGCTATTGAGGGTTGTTATGAAAAAGAGGGCCGAATTCATGTGACGACAGACGATACGGATGAAGCGCTGCGAGCGATTTTTGTTACTGGACTTCCCGTGAAGGATGTTCGTATAGATCAGGGACGTTTGGATGACGCTTTTGAACAATTGACCATGAACCAAGAGGAGGCTATCTAAAGATGAGACTAATTACTGTACAGTGTAAAGCCGAGATGCTGAGGATCATCCGTAATCCTTATTACGTATTCTGGTCATTGCTCATGCCCATTATGTTCTACTTCATCTTCACCCGCGTGGTTAATACAGGTAACGATGACCCGACTTGGCGCGCTCACTACTTAATGTCGATGGCAACCTTTAGTGTAATGGGCTCTGCGATCATGACGCTTGGCATCCGTTTAGTGCAAGAACGAACACAAGGCTGGACTACCTTTATTCGGATTACTCCGCTACCGGGTTCCGTCTATTTCTTCGGAAAAATGTTCGGGCAAACGATGATGCATCTGTTTTCGGTCATTTGTATTTTTGCCGCAGGATATTTAATCAATGGTGTCTCCTTATCTGCGGGTCAATGGGTGCTTAGTGGGCTATGGATTCTGATCGGTTCCCTTCCATTTTTGGCGATTGGTACGCTTGTGGGTGCTATGAAACGGGTGGATACGGCTAGTGGAGTCAGTAACGTGATTTATATGGCGCTTGCTGTAGCAGGGGGCATGTGGATGCCAATTGAGATTTTACCACGTTTAATGCAGAAGATTGGTCATTGGTTACCTTCTTATAACTATGGAAATGGGGCGTGGGAGATTGTACGTGGTTCAGCCCCGCATTGGAGTAATGTCTTGATTTTGCTCGGATATTTGGTAGTTTTTATGTTACTATCGGTTTATATTCGAAAAAAACAGGAAGCGGTGTGAATGAATGGCTGAGCGTGCGCAGTTCCGGTTATTTCCACAAAAACAGGGTTTTTTCCCTTTTGTATGGGCTGTTTATCTGGTTTTGCCCATCCTGAATTTGCGCGGGGAGACTGGAATAAAGCTCATTCTGGGTGGGATGATGATAGCGGTGTTTGCCATCAGCTATCGCCAGCTGTATTGGGTTCGGGGTGGAGTCTTTAATGTCTGGCTGATTATTCAAATGGTGATCATCGTGGTGCTTAGTTTGTTTTATACGCCCTTTAATCTGTACATGGGCTTTTTCACTGCGAATTTCATAGCTTACTATACGGAGAATAAAGGGTTCAAAATTGCATTTACTTCTTTTGTGGTCATGGTACTTTCTGTGCTGGTCTTAGTGGGTCGTGATATGGATTGGGGAAGCATGATATTTTTAGCTCCATTTATCATTATTATGTTGATTAGTCCATTCGGAGTGAGATCCATGAATCGGAATCAGAAGCTGGAGAAAGAGCTGGATCAAGCCAATGAGGTGATTAAAGAGCTGGTGAAGCGTGAGGAACGGATGCGAATCGCTCGTGATTTACATGATACGCTCGGGCATACGTTGTCCTTGATTACATTAAAAAGCCAACTCGTAGAGAAGCTGGTGACCAAAAATACGGAGCGAGCCCAAGAGGAGGCGCGAGAAATTCAGCGTACTTCGCGGGCTGCGCTCCGTCAGGTGCGTGAGCTAGTGTCGGAAATGCGTGCGATCTCGGTAGCAGAGGAACTGGCAGAAGCCGGGGAAATGTTGCGAACAGCGGAGATTGCCTTAGAAGTGGAGGGCGATATTTCGTTAGAAGGAGTACCCGACTTGACGCAAAATATTCTCAGCCTCTGCATCAAAGAAGCTGTGACTAACATTGTGAAGCATAGTAGAGCAGATAAATGTTTCATCGGGGTGGCAAAGACCGCCGGAGAAGTTCGAATTACCGTTAAAGATAACGGAATTGGCCTCCAGAACGGTGAGAGATGTAATGGTGAGCTTAGTGATGGAAATGGTATGAAGGGGATGGCGGAACGTCTATCCCTGATTGATGGCTCTTTGTCGCTAAGCTCAGAAGAAGGTCAGGGAACTACGCTGATCGTTATGATCCCTCTAATCGTTAAGGAAGCAACAGGAGGTGAGAGTGCATGATAACCATCGTTATAGCGGAGGATCAACGTCTGCTTCGGGGAGCGATGGCATCGCTGCTGGATCTTGAGGATGATATCGAAGTCGTCGGAGAGGCTTGTGATGGAGCTGAGGCGTTAGCTTTAATCGACAGGCTTCAGCCGGATGTATGTCTCATGGACATTGAAATGCCGTTCAAGAGCGGGTTGGAGGTTGCAGAAATATTGCGGAGTAAAGGTTGTCCGACTCGAATTATCATCTTGACTACCTTTGCCCGTCCGGGCTATTTCGAGCGTGGAGTGAAGGCTGGTATACAAGGATATTTGTTGAAGGACGAGCCTGTAGATAAGCTGGCTGAATCTATTCGCCGTGTCATGGCTGGACATCGGGAGGTATCCCCCGAGTTAGTTTTTGGTAGCCTGCGGGAAGAAAATCCACTAACAGCACGGGAACGAGAGATTTTAAAGTTGGCTGGTGAAGGGCAAACGGCGGCGGAGATCGCTTTTTCGCTACATCTTTCTTATGGCACAGTTCGCAATTATATTTCTGAAATACTCAATAAGCTGGAAGTGAAAAGTCGAATTGAGGCGGTACGACTGGCAGAGGAAAAAGGCTGGATTTGAGGGGAGCAGGAAATTATTATGCAAATATTTCTGATTCGTCATGGGGATCCAGACTATTCCATAGATGGTCTAACAGAATTCGGGCATCAGGAAGCAGCAGCACTAGGAAAACGCATGGCAGCTATCGGTCTGGATGAACTATATGCTTCACCACTGGGTAGAGCACAGACAACAGCCAGTTATGTGGCCAAAGAGACGGGACTTGTAATTCAGACAGAACCTTGGACTTCTGAACTGGATTGGACAGAGATTATGTTAGATGGACAATTGTCGTCTATTTGGGATAGCCCCGGAGAACATATTAGCGAACTATCGAGTGGAAAGAGAGTATGGTCTGATGAAACAGATCATTGGTTGAAGCAAGAGGAATACAGATTGCGGTTCAGCGAATTACAAGCAGCTTCAGATCAATTCTTAATTCTACACCATTATAAAAGAGAAGATGGCCTGTATCGGATCCTTGAGCCTTCTACCAAGAAGATTGGAGTAGTATGCCATGGTGGCTTTGGTCTCACATGGCTAGCTCATTTATTACAGATTCCTTTAGCTTTGGCTTGGTCCGTATTTTGGTTAGCCCCAAGCTCGGTAACGACGATCTTGTTTGAAGAGCGCAGCGAGCACTTTGCGGTTCCTAGATGTATTGGACTAGGAGATGTTTCCCACCTTTATGCTGGCGGCATGAACTATCGCCCGAGGGGATTAATGGGCAATCATGTTTAAAGTGAATGCTTAAGGGTGAGTTAGAACATTGCCTATGAAGTGAAAGGCCATCCCACAGAGGATGGCCTTTTTACTAGCTCTATATGATCGGAACGAATAGAGCACTCTTCAACGTGGATTTAATTTCACCTGAGACCCTTTACCACCTGTCTGGATGCCAGTGTCCTTCGTTCCAACTTCCTTCAAGTCAGTCACTAGTCGCTCCAATACGGCCTTGGAAGCCGCAGCTTCTTTGGCACCGGATGCCTTCACGACTAATTGGACTGGCTTGCCAGAGCGGAGATGCTTCTCTGCCTGGCGAAGCTTTGTATCGTAATCATGCTCTTCAATATGAGCCGTGAAGCGGAGCTCTTTAACCTTTTCCTTGCTGCCTCCCTTTGCTGCCGAGCCTGCGCTCGCCTTGCGTGTTGCTGCTGCTTCCTTCTGTGCAGCTGCTTTTGCCTTGCCCTTTGCGGTCAGGCTGCAGGGTGGAGGGCTACTCATTAGTGAGGTGCATACCAGATCAGCACCTGCTGAACGAGCCATGGCCAGCGCCTCTTCTCTGGACACAATCCCCAGCTGCTCACCTCTAAGTCCAGTAAGTACTACTTCGGATGCTCTAATTTGTTCGTTAATTAATACGGCCACTTGGGTGAATCCTCCCTGAGAACAATGATATAGCTATCATATATGGAACTAGCTTGAGGTTCAAATATGGAGCGTAGGATTAGCGTTGCTAATCCTCTCAATTTCCCCTTTTATGATTTGTATGAATAGTTTTTTAGATGATGTTGCTAAATATTCTCGGTTGCGCCGCTGCAATAAACCCACTTGAATGAACGGCTCGCTTAGTTCAACATCGATTTTTACGATATCTGTCATTAAAGATGTCGAATCAAGCACTACCCCCACCCCAGGGTTCTTTCTTATAAAATGAGGAATAGCAGAAATTTGACTTATGGTGGATAGAGTGGGCTTTGATTCGAATCTCGAAAATTGCTTAGCTAACCGAAGGTAATATAAGCAGGTGCGTCCTCCAGCTATAATTGGATATTCAAGAATTTCTCGAAATGAAATATCGTCTCGTCCGCTTAAAGGATGATTGTGATCTACTATAAAAGCTATTTTCTCGTGATAGAGCGGTTCGAAATAAAAGAAAGACAGGTCGGACGGCTCACCGCAGATGGCGAAATCCAGTTCACTTTGTAGAACAAGTTGTGAGAGCGAATCAGTGTTACCCTGAATGAAGTTACATGCCATCTTTGGTTTTTGCTCATGAAACTTTCGCAAGGCGTTCGGTAGGACGGATTCCATCATGGATTCAATGCCTCCGATATGAAGTGTGCCAATTTCGTCATGTTGTAAAGCCTTGGTGAGTTCTGATACATAGTTCCAATGTTGAATAAGGTCATCGATTTCCGCTGCAAAAACTTGCCCAGCACTTGTCAGTTCTACTTCCCAGCCTCTGTGAAAGAGTTGTATGCCAAGTTCTTTTTCAAGACGTTGAATTTGGTTTGTAATGGTAGACTGCGCATAATTCAACTTCTCGGCAGCGCGTGAGAAAGTGCCTTCTTGAAGGATGGTCTTAAAGGCCATCAGTTCTTTTAGATCCATCGATTGTCACCTCCATCGGTATAATTGATTAAGATTATTATCTTATTCAATTATATAAATCAAAATACTGAGAGTACAATAAAAAGAATTCCAAAGAAGGAGTGAATTAAAATGCCATTCATTAGAGTCAGTTATCTGGAGCAACAATACGACATTCATCAGCTAGAAGGAATATGCAGAGCGATTATGAGCGCGTTAATTCAGCATTTCCATGTACCGGAGGATGATATGTTTCAGGTTTTTCATGCGCATAAAGCGGGGGAGTTTTTTTATAGTAAAGATTATTTAAATATTGAACGAAGCGACGGACTGATATATATCCAAGTTACGCTAAAATCGGGAAGATCAACAGAGCAGAAAACAAGCTTTTACGCGATGCTAGCCGAGGAATTATCGATGACGCTAAACATCAGAAAAGAAGATATATTCATTGTGCTCGTCGACACGGAATTCGAAGATTGGTCGTTTGGTAACGGTGTTGCTCAAATGCTACAACCTCCGCTTAGGGAGGTGTAATATGGCGCATCGGAAAATCGTCACAAATGTACGGGAATCGTTAGGGGAGTTCGCTCCAGCATTCGTCGACTACTCGGAAAATGTGTTATTTGGGGACTTATGGAAACGGGAGCAATTATCACTTCGGGATCGTAGCATGATTACGATTTCTGCTTTGGTGATGGGGGGCATGACCGAACAACTCCCCTATCATTTGCGCTTGGCTTTAGAGAACGGATTACAACTTGAAGAAATCGTGGAGGCCATTACCCACCTTGCTTATTATGTAGGCTGGCCGCGAGCCTCTTCAGCTTTAGAGGTTGCAAAGGATGTAATAGGAAAAAATAAATAACGTCTGACTTTTTTAATCTCATCCGTAACCTTTGGGAACTTCATTGGCACTTGTATATAATACGGAAGAAGGGAGCGAGCGAAGGTATGCTTCAGTATATTGAAGAGGCAGGGCGAGGAGATCGTCAAGCTTTTGAACAGATCGTTAGGCACTTTACACCGATGGCAAATGCAGTTGCGTTCGAAAAGCTGCGTGACTATCAATTAGCGGAAGATGCTGTGCAAGAAGCCTTCACAGAAGCCTTCCTGCATTTGAATAAATTAAGAGAAGTAGAGGCATTTCCAGGCTGGTTTAAAGCGATTGTGGCAAGGCAATGTTATCGTATTTTGCGAAGAAAGCAGCATCCTGCAGTACCTTACGATGAAGCAGTGGAATCGAGAGAATCTTCATTTAATGTGACAGACATTATTGAGAAAAAAGAAGCGCGGCGACTGCTTCACGAGTCTATAGCTGCATTGACATCCAATATGCGGATCGCCGTTCAATTATATTATTTTCAAGGCTACTCACTACAAGAGATTGCTGACTTTCTGGGGACTTCGGTTTCGGTATTGAAGAAGCGACTTTTTGATGCCCGCCGCAAACTGAAAGGTGCATTGCCTGTGGCAGATGTTCTTTCCGTATTCAACCATTTGTACGAAGGGGGAAAAGATGTGCTTCACATTGTAAATGGAGATGTAGTGGGAGAGAAGCTGCGGCAAGGAATCGTGAAAGGTGATGTACTAGTGTGGAGAGAGGTCTACTCTCATGGGCCGGTCTTTTTAGAGCCTGCGGAACAGAATAACCGCTTAGTAAGAGCGCATTATTTAGAACAAACGATGGGGATTCCGCAGAAGGAATTTATACAGATCAGTAAGGAACAGGAAAAGATCTTAGCTGATTTTCATAAATATGATGAAGTTGTATTATGGTTCGAGCATGATCTATTCGACCAGACGATGCTGTGCTATTTGCTCCATTGGTTCTCGAAGCAAAAGAAGGGATCCACGAAGCTGAGTTTATTGTGCATTGGAGAATATCCCGGTATTGAGCTGTTTCGAGGACTTGGACAACTATCTGTAGAGCAAATGGAGACTTTATCAGGAACGTGGAAGTTAATCGGCGACAAGGAGCTAAAGGTAGGCCAAGAACTCTGGGAAGCCTATGCTTCGCCTAATCCAGAATTGTTGCAGCAACGATTAACTACAGATACATCCGCTTTACCATTTGCACATGACGCCTTCATAGCGCATTTATCACGTTTCCCATCGACCTATAATGGACTTGGGATTGTGGAACAGATGACTCTGGAAATGATTCATGAGGGAATAAACTCACCCTATGAGCTGTTCAAAAATGTGGGAGATAAGCTTCATATACTAGGCATGGGCGATTTGCAATATTGGCATATTCTAAGACAGATGGCACAACGCCCGTACCCTTTGCTGCAAACCCATGGGTTCAATGATTTTCCTGGTTATAACGATCCAGTAATGCCATTCAAAGACTGCGAGCTTGCATTAACCGAGCTAGGCAAAAGTGTATTGGCTGGAAATGAAGACTGGGTTCAGAAAAAAGGAATCGATGAATGGTATGGAGGGGTGCATCTGCAAGGATCGACTCCGCGCTGGCGATGGAATTCGTCTTCGCAAGCGATTCAATAATTTAAAGATTGTAAGTTAGAGAAGGGGCTGTCTCAAAAGTAGTGAATGCTACTTAGAGGCAGCTTCTTTTTTTGAGAATAATTAGGGAAAAAATCCCTGAAAAATACTGATTTTTGCTTTAAACGAATGGAATTAGGGAATTTTTCCCTAAAATCGAGGTAATATCTATACTTTTCAACAAATTGGTCGAATTTTAGGGAGATATTCCCTAATCACTAGACAAATGAACAGAATATCAGATTTTTTAGGGAGAAATTCCCTGATTATCTATCGGAGGATCCGCTTCCCCCTTCTTCAACCCATGGCGAGGGGGCTCCGCGGACGGAGTGTTGTTTCAAACTCTTTTCAAAACGTTGAAGCCTGCCGCAGTTTTTTACTTCAATCATTATTCATAAACGTCTTATGATAGGCGTTACGATATTGGGTCGGTGTCATGTTTTCGTATTTTCGGAAGAGGCGCATGAAATATTTATCGTCGGTGAACCCCGTCTCTGTCGCGATTTCCCTCACGCTGAGGGCGGTTCTGGTTAGCAGCTCCTTCGCTTTAGTCACACGTACTGAATGAATATACTCCAAGGGTCCCATCGAGGTGTGCTGTTTAAATAGCCGAGCTAAATAATCCTTGTTGTAATTGAATTTCTCCGCGATGATTGCCACCGTAAGAGGTTCGCTTGCATGTATTCTTGTCCACTCGGCTATTTTTACAAAGGTGACATCTTGCTGCGCACGGATTAGCTTACTGGCGAACGGCTGAAGTGCATGCTCAGATAGCTCAATTAAGAGTGAGGTCAACAAATAATTAACACTGGAATAGGTCAAATATCCCGAGTTGGCTACATGGAGGATTTGATTCGCCAGAATATGAATCCGGTCACTGTGCTCGATCTTTATGAACTGTGGTAGATATAGATCATGTACGGACCATAAGCGCTGTGTGCGCGATAAGATTTTTTCCGCCTCAGGCTTCATTTCCTCCTCACTCAGCAATACCCCTTCGCTTTTCAGCTCGAAATGAAACCAATAAAACTTAACCCCGGGTCGTGACTCTCTATAGCCGACATGTGTGCGATTAGGCATAAGCAAAAGAGCTTCGTCAGGACCTACTTCAAATTGTTTGTTTTCCTCACTCAAATATACCGTTTCGTTCACGCCAATGATTAGTTCGTAGTTCCCCATAACACGCTCCACATGTTTCCATGGCGTTTCTGAGATGAATTCACCTGCCGCAGTAAAATGAACAGGTATATCTGCATTTATTTTCAAATAGGTCATGCGGTCCTCCTAGCAATTAATAAGTCGGATTTGTCCACCATTTGTATGGCTGATCTACCGACAAATCAACGTTCCGATGTTATCTTATGGATACAAATATACACTTGTCATATCACCCTGACAAGATTGCGAGGGAGCGATTTCATTGAAGACGCAAGCTTTTGATTTGCAGAATGTACACATTGATTCAGGTCCACTTCTCCATGCGATGGAGTTAAATACGGATTATTTACTCAAGCTTGAGGCAGATCGGCTTCTGTCGCGTTTTCGCCAATATGCTGGCTTAGAGCCTAAGGCTGCTCACTATGAAGGCTGGGAATCCCAAGGCATTAGCGGCCATACGCTAGGCCATTATATCTCTGGATGTGCGTTAATGTATGCCTCGACAGGGAATGAAGAGCTGCTCACCCGCGTGAATTATGTAGTAGACGAATTGGAGCATTGTCAGGATGCGCATGGTAATGGCTTCATTTCCGGTATTCCTCGTGGCAAAGAGCTGTTTGAGGAAGTGAAGGTAGGCGACATTCGCTCACAGGGCTTTGACCTTAACGGTGGCTGGGTACCGCTGTACACGATGCATAAGCTGTTTGCGGGTCTTCGTGATGCTTATCGATTGGCCGGAAATCAGAAGGCGCTCGTTATTGAAACGAAGCTTGGAATGTGGCTTGAAGATATTTTTGCAGGGCTGAATAAAGATCAGATCCAAGAGGTGCTGCGTTGTGAATTCGGCGGTATGAATGAAGTCCTCACAGATTTGGCAGAGGATTCTGGCGATGACCGTTTCCTCACCTTAGCCGAAAGCTTTTACCATGGAGAAGTCCTTAATGATCTTGCCGAAGAAAAAGACACATTAGCAGGAAGACACGCCAATACTCAGATTCCGAAGATTATTGGAGCGGCAAGACAGTATGAGGTAACGGGACAGGAGCATTACGCAGGCATCTCTCGCTTCTTCTGGGATCGGGTCGTGAATCATCATTCATACGTGATTGGCGGCAACAGCTATAATGAGCATTTCGGCGAGCCGGATAAGCTGAACGACCGATTGGGAGAGGGGGCATGTGAGACGTGTAATACCTACAATATGCTGAAGCTGACCAAGCATATGTTCCAGTGGGATGCTTATGCCGCATATGCGGATTACTACGAACGTGCAATGTATAACCATATCCTAGCTTCTCAGGAGCCGGTTGATGGACGTGTGTGTTATTTTGTATCCCTCGAAATGGGTGGACATAAGTCGTTCAACTCCCAGTTTGAGAGCTTTACATGCTGTGTAGGCTCAGGAATGGAAAGCCATTCTATGTATGGCTCGGCGATTTACTTCCATAGTGAAGATGAGCTGTATGTGAATCAGTACGTACCTTCAACAGTGACTTGGAAAGAGCAAGGCATTAGTTTGAAGCAAGAGACCAAGTTCCCTGAAGAGGGACTAGGCACCCTGCGTATCAGCACGGAGAAACCAACTAAATTCACATTGAAGCTAAGATACCCCTACTGGGCTGAGCAAGGCATGAGCGTTAAAGTAAATGGTGAAGACATTCAAGTGAATGTGGGCAAATCCAGCTACCTAGCTTTGGATAGAGTATGGCAGGATGGAGACGTTGTCGAATATGATATTCCGATGTCGGTAAGAATCGAGTCCATGCCGGATAATCCAAACCGAATTGCATTCCTCTATGGACCGCTTGTGCTTGCAGGTGATTTTGGACCTATAAATGCTGAGCTAGGCAGTGATCGCGCCCTTGCTTCTGTATTAATTGGAGATCGCGAGACGCTAACGGATAGCCTGATTCAGTCTAACGTTAGCAAAAATGTGTTCCGGATGAAAGGTTTAGGATATGCAGGAGACCATGAGCTTCGTCCATTCTACCCTATGCATGATCATCGTTATTCCGTGTATTGGGATTTGTTCACGCCGGAGGAATGGAAGCTGATAGAAGTTGAATATCGCGAAGCCGTGGAGAATAACTTGCTGCTTGAACAGCTAACCGTCGATTCGGTACAACCTGCTGAAATGCAACCTGAACGTGACCATAACTTCGAAGGAGAGTATGTAGGCTTAGGCAAAATCTACAATCGCAAGTATCGCGATAGCTGGATCAATGGCTGGTTCTCCTTCACGATGGAAGTCTTGCCAGAGGAGCAAGTGGATCTGGTGGTAACGTATTTGAAGTCCAACGATACTTCGGTGGCTTTCGATATTACGGCAGATGGGGAACAACTTGGGCTAGGCGTCCTTGAGTCTGAAGAGATGAACAAGCTGGAGACCATTCGTTACGAGCTTCCGCAGACGATCACGGGCAGCAACTCAGCGGTTACGATCAAGTTCGCTTCGCATGAAGGACATAAGGTGGGCCAAGTGGCAGGACTACGTATCGTCAAACGTAATTCTTGAAATATATGGATTAGAGAATTATAATAGGAACAATTCTTTTAATTGGGGTGAAATGGATGTCTTTCCGTATCGTTCGAAGTAACTAGTTATCGGGCTGGGTCAAACGCGTACCAGCTATCAAGGGGGGAGTCTACCCTTTTGATTACATTAACTAGAGCTTTGAACGGTGCCATAGGCAGCTTTTTGTATAGAGCCAGGCACTTAACCTATTTAACTTTGAGAACCGATTATTTGTGGATGGTTTTTAATAGTTGGATGGTGGGGTTGCCTGGCTTTTTTGCATTCAATTAAAAGATAGGGGATTAACGATATGTTGAAAAAGAGTCTAGCTCACCTGAAATGGTGGATATGCGGTTATATTTTATTGGGTTTTACTATTCAACTGCTGAGTAGTTTAGGCATTGTAGTGTTTCAAAAAATATTAGACAAGGTCACGGTGATCAACAGCTTTGGTGAGATATTTAATTTAATCTTGGTGTACGGCGTTTTGCTGGCTGGGGTGGTGATCCTAAATTATGTGGATGAATACCCTAGTGTGTATTTATCGAACAGCATAACGGAGAGGTTAAAGATACTTGCACTATCTAAAATATCCAAAATCGACTATCAAGCCTATCAGGATATGGGCACAGGTCAGATGATTAAAGTGATCGAGAATGGAGCCGCAGCTGGAAACAGCATGATATTCTCCTTTTTCCTCAAAACATTACATGAGTTATTGCCCACTCTTCTGTTCAGTCTTATCTTTATCAGCTTCTATGATTTAAGGATCATGGTAGTGATTGCTGCTGGCTATGTGGTCGTCTTTTTGATAACGAATCTGCTGTTGAAATTTCTGTATGCGATGAAGGCGGCCATTCTAGAGGAACAAGAAAAGATGTCCAGATTCTCTATCCGTGGATTTATGGAATTAGTCGTCTTCCGAACGAACAAAAGATATGAGAAAGAGATCGATAAATTAAGCCAGACTGCACGCACTATCATTCAAAAAAATGCTCAGTTACAAATGATCCATGAAGCTTTTTTCGCGATATTCGAGTTGTTTGTCACGATTATTAAAGTCGTTGTCTTAATTTACGGTGTGAAAAGCATTGTCGCAGGTGAGACGTCACTTGGTGTTGTGGTCGCTTTGTTTATGTTTATTGATAAGATTTATTCGCCGATTGCTATCTTCAATGTCCTCTTTGTAGATTACAGACTGAATAGAGTGACCTACAAGAGATTTGAGGAGTTTATTCATGCCCCAGAAGATAAGAATCTAGAACGAGGAGAAGTTATCACTGAGATCCACGGTAATATTGAATTTAAGGATGTATCTTTTGACTATGGACAAGTGAAGATTTTGAATAATCTATCCTTTTCGATTGCGCGAGGAACGTCGGTTGCTATTGTCGGATTAAGTGGGGGCGGGAAATCAACTCTGATTAAGTTAATCGTAGGCTTATTAAAAAAGGACAAAGGTGAACTCTTATTGGACGGTAAGGATATCGATGAGATCCATCTGGATAGCTACTATGATCATATCTCTTACTTATCACAAGACACGCCGATTTTTGACGCTACGATTAGGGACAATATTGTATTTGATGAGCATTCCTTGTCCGATGAAGAGTTGTATGAGATTTTGGAAAAGGTTCATCTGCAGGAAAAGGTAAGCCAATTACCGGATCGTTTAGATACTTTGGTAGGTGAAAAAGGGGTTAAATTATCAGGCGGGGAGAGACAGCGATTAGCTTTTGCCAGAATCATTGCTCAGAAAAGAAACATTCTAATTCTAGATGAACCTGTTTCTGCACTTGATAATATTACGGAGCAAAGCCTTATGGAGACGATTTTGCAGGAATTTAAGGATAAAACCATCATTATTGTTGCCCACCGACTAAATTTTATAAAAGACGTTGATAAGATACTGGTAGTGGACCAAGGGTCGGTCGTGGGTGAAGGAAAGTTTGATGATTTAATAGAGCATTGCGAAGCTTTTAAAGCGTTATGGAATAGAAAAATATCGTTTACAAATGCTGATTAAATTGTTAACCTCTTCTAAAAAGAGGTGCATTCTATGGCTTGGCCAACACATATTGTAGCGGCAGGTGGATTCGCAGAAAATGAACAAGGAGATATCCTTTTAGTAAAGACTCATGATGGTGGATGGGTATTTCCTGGTGGACAAGTAGAGGTCGGAGAGAACCTGGTGGATGCATTAATTCGAGAGGTTAAAGAGGAAAGTGGAATAGATGTCACGGTATCTCAATTGATTGGTGTGTATTCCAATACAGGCATTCATAAATGGTATGATGGTGTAACCGATGTTCCTACTAAGGTCATGTTTGATTTTATCTGCAAGCCCGTGGGTGGGGAATTATGTACCTCGGAGGAAACCTCTGAAGTGATGTGGGTGGCAAAAGAGAAAGTACTTGATTGGATTACACAACCGGCTATTCGTACCCGCTATCAAGCTTATTTGGATTACGATGGGAATACGAGGTATATGGATTATGTAACTGGAGACACGTTTGAAGTTAACTTAGATCGAACGGTGTAAATATAAGTGATAGGCCATCCTGCAAAGGATGGCTTTTTAAAATATAAAAAAGTATAAGTTTCACGCGTCAAAGGCGTTTATGCTTGTTATGCTTTGATGCCCTCAAAGGCAGAGGTAATCAAATATTTCACAAAAGCTTCGTCTAGCTCATCCCCTGTGATCAGAAGCCGATAAAATATCGGTCCGTACAGCAGATCAATCGTGATCCCAATATCCAGATCCGCTTTTAATTGGCCCCGGGTCACCCCACGCTCCAACAACTGTCGTGCCTCTTGGCGGCGGGGAGCGAAAAACCTCGCACGATAGGCCTCAGCAAGGCCGGCATCAAATTGACCTTCGCCGATCAACTCGGTAATGATCTTTCCTTCTCGGCTGCGAAGAAAATTAGCCAGGTTTGTGGCATGCATCATAATATCGTCCATGACCGAACCGGTGTCCGGCACTGGCAATCTTGCGGATGCTGCAGAGAGGTAGCCGTCCATGACCACAGCTGCTTTGTTAGGCCACCATTTATAAATGGTCGCTTTACTTACCTTGGCCCGTTCCGCGATTTTCTCTACGGTCACCGCACCAAATCCAGTCTCCAGTAGTAGATCATACGATGCTGCCAGAATAGAAGCCTCGGCTTCGCTATTGCGCGGCCGTCCTCTTTTTTTATCCATCAGAGATCCCTCCCGATTAATCTATCCTTTATTTAACTTGCGATCTAAAAAGAAACTATACGTTCATTATACAAAAGGTTGAACGAAGTAGCCAATCGCCTATTTACAAAACTGAACGTTCAGTATATAATTAAATTAATTAATGAACGGTACGTTCAGTATTTATAATCGAAGGGTGGAGATCTTATGAATCAAGGAAGACGAATGAATCCTGTAAGTTCAGGAAGTTCAGTGAATTCAGCGATGGAACATGCGGAAGGAAAGACGATCCCTGGATGGATTACATTTCTATTAGCGGCGTCCTGCGGACTAATTGTGGCCAATCTGTATTACGCCCAAACCCTGATCGGACAGATCGCCCAAGCTACGCAGCTTTCTTCTGGGGCAGCGGGTCTGATTGTAACTTTGACCCAGGTAGGATACGTTCTTGGACTTTTGTTCGTAGTACCGCTTAGCGATATTATTGAAAATCGCCGCCTGACAGTGGCGTCACTGGCTGTGGTGGTGGTGTCACTGGTAGCAGCCACACTAGCTCCGAATGCAGCGATCTTTCTGGGAGCGTCTCTGTTCATTGGCCTCGGTTCCGTAGCTGCCCAGATTCTTGTGCCGTATGCGTCTTTTCTGGCTGCTGAAGAACAGCGCGGCCGGGTGGTCGGTAATGTAATGAGTGGGCTGCTGCTCGGTATTATGTTCGCCCGGCCACTGGCTAGCTTTGTCTCTGGATTGTGGGGTTGGCATGCGATTTATGCCATATCCGCCGTAGTGATTGCCTTATTAACACTTCTATTGTCCCGTGTGCTGCCGCAGCGCCAACCTGTGCCTACAATGAATTATGGCGGATTGATCCGTTCTCTAGGTACTTTACTGAAGAGTACGCCAGTGTTACGCCGCCGGGCGATTTATCAGGCTAGCCTGTTTGGAGCTTTCAGCCTGTTCTGGACGACGGTCTCTTTGCATCTGGCCGATACGTATCATTTAAGTCAGCAAGGCATTGCCTTGTTTGCGCTAGCCGGAGTGGCTGGGGCTATCGCTTCTCCCATCGCTGGGAGATTGGCTGACCAGGGCTGGACCCGGCCGTTGACCGGACTTGCGTTTGTACTGGCAGCTGTGGCTTTTCTTCTAGCTTACTTGTTTCAAGAGAATTCGAGAGTAACACTTGGATTGCTGGTTGCAGCAGCTATTATGCTGGATATGGGGGTATCGGGTAATCTGGTGCTTGGACAAAGGGCGATTTATTCCCTTGGCAACGAGGCGAGAGGACGTTTAAACGGATTATTTATGGCGATATTTTTTGTAGGCGGAGCCGTTGGCTCTTCACTAGGCGGCTGGGCTTATGCGTACGGAGGCTGGAGTCTGACCAGCTTGATCGGTCTGGCGCTGCCGATCTTGGCTTTTCTGTACTATTTAACGGAGAAGAGGCAAGCGTAAGGCGTTCCAATAAAGCCGGTACTTACAAGGACTGCTCTCCGGGCTGGATATAGTCAGCCTAAAGAGCAGTCTTTTTTAAAAAATGCTACATCGTATAAGGATTTTGGCGAATCATTTGAATAAGGTTTGCCGCTGAGGCGGATAATGGTTCATTTTTTCGCGTACAGATCGCAATGCTGTTCTTCAGATGTATGCCTTCAACATAAACTCGGCATAACTCTCCACGTTCAACATATTCGCGAACAACGAGTGAAGAGACGAAGTTGGCGCCATACCCGGCGATAACGGCTTGAATCGCTTCATGAAGTCCGTTAAATTGCAAAGAGATCGTGGGAGCTGGCGTATTATATGTACGGCATAACGATAATAATCTCTCTCTCGTCGAACTCCCTTCCTCACGCATGACAAAGGGCTCCTTCATCATTTCGGATAAAGAAATTTGCTGATTCGCATAGGGGTGATGGGGTGCGACCACAAACCATAACTCGTCCTGAAATAACTCCTCTGTCTGGATCGTATCTGGATATGCCTCAGTAATCCCTCCGTAAATCGCCATATCCACGTCTACATTTAACAGCTGCTTCAGGGCATCGCTTGAATTGGTGGTAGTAATCACCATTTCCACTTGCTCATATTGTTGCTTGAACTTTGCGATCCAGGTAGGGATAAGGAAATGAGCAGGCAAATACGTCGCGGCTAGACGGATACTTCCATTCGTGCCGTTAACATAATCCTGAGTGAATTGTTCGATCTGCTGTTCGACAGCGAACAGTCTTTTCGCGAGTAGGGCAAGCTCTTCACCCGCATCCGTTAAAGCAATTCCTCTACCTTGAGGCTTAAATAGGGTGAAGGATATTTCCTTTTCGAATTTCTTGATCTGAGCCGTAATCGCAGGCTGACTGATATTTAAAGTTTCGGAGGCGCGTGTCACACTTCCTGTCGATGCGATTACATGGAATAAGCGCAAGGCGTGTAGATTCATGGTTAAGCTCCTATCTGTTATCGTTTAATTCATATATTTAATATATAGTTTAGATTTAAATATATATTATATTTATGATTATAACTGATTTACAATACAGGTATGAAGTTGAAGTTGAAGTTGAACTTGAATCTTTAGTTAGGGAAAAGGAGTACCGAAGAGGAGGTTTGGAACTGTAGGAGCGTCAGCGACCGCCTTTGTCTACGGATTTCAACCACGAATAGTGGTTTTAATCGAAGAAATCTGGAGACAACAGCGGCCGGAAGTCCAAACACTCCTCGTAGTTACGACCGATCCCTAATTGTGGAAATGAAAATTTTATTTCAAAGGAGAAGTGATAAATATGAATCAACCGACTACATGGGATAAAGTCGACCAGTACATTACAGAGCGCTTAATTCCGCAGGACTCCGTGCTGGAGGAAGTGTTGTCCGCGAATCAACAGGCAGGGCTGCCGCCCTTTGATGTCTCACCTAGTCAGGGTAAATTCCTTAACCTATTGGTTCAAATGAAAGGTGCACGCCGGATTCTGGAGATTGGCACTTTGGGTGGGTACAGTACAATTTGGATGGCAAGGGCGCTCCCGTCTGACGGACATATCGTTACCTTGGAGCTAGATCCATCGCATGCTCAGGTGGCTGGGGTCAATTTCGCGCTTGCTCAAGTAGATGATCTGATAGAACTTCGTATAGGCGACGCTTTGGGGCAATTGTCTCAGATGAAACAAGAGGGTGTGGAACCCTTTGACTTTATATTCATTGATGCCGATAAACCCAACAACCCTAACTATTTACAGTGGGCGCTTCAATTTTCCCGGCCCGGTACGGTGATTATAGGCGATAATGTGATTCGTGAAGGCGAGATCATTAACAAGAATAGCAAAGATCCTCGTGTAGTAGGCGTACGGGAATTTTATGATCTGTTGGCTGAAGAGCCTAAGATTTCGGCTACTGCCATTCAGACAGTGGGAAGTAAAGGGTACGATGGTTTCGTATTGGGGATTGTGAATAGCTGATATATGTATTGCAATATCCAACAATTGTAATATAATCTATTGAAAATCCAATAGTGAGAGGTACTTTCTATGCAACCTACATTTGAAACACAAAGGTTAATACTAAGACCGTTTCAATCCACAGATGCAAGTAAAGTTCAAGAGCTTGCTGGGGATATAGAAGTAGCTAGAACAACGCTGTCTATTCCTCATCCATACCCTGATGGAGCGGCTGAATCTTGGATTGGTGCCTGTAGGAAAAGCGCAGACGAAGGGGGAGGATTTCCTTTTGCTTTAATTAGTAAAGAGAGTAATACCTTAATAGGCTGTATGAGTCTAAATATAGACAAATCGCATAAAAGAGGTGAGCTTGCTTATTGGGTAGGAAGATCTTTTTGGGGAGATGGCTATGCGACTGAAGCAGCTAAGCGATTAATTGATTTTGGATTTGAAGACCTCGCATTAAATAAAATATGGGCAGCGGCAATGACTAGAAATCCTGCCTCCTCTAACGTTATGAAAAAAGCTGGAATGAGATTTGAAGGGGAATTTAAACGGCATATTTTAAAATGGGATAAATTCGAGGATATAGTCTTCTACGGGTTAACTAGAATTGAATATGAAGATAGGAGATAGAGGTATGATAACAACAAGGGGTTCCTAAGCCATGCTGGCTTGTGGAACCCCTCTTTTTTTAAAGTGACTCTTTAATTACCTTTTTATAATAGAAGACGGAGAGTACTGCAAAGATTGAATACAAAGCCGTGTATAAGAGCATCACCAGAATCATCGGTGTCATGAGCTCTGTACCGAAGAAGAACCATCCTGATTTTACGGCGAAGTAACTGTGAAGCAATCCAATGACTAATGGAATCCCAAAATTAAATAATTGTTTCGCCTGAATCCCTCTAAGCAGATCCCCTTGCGTGAAACCAAGCTTTCTGAGGATCGTGTAGTTGGGCTTTTCATTCTCACTTTCATCCATTTGTTTAAAGTAAAGAATGCATCCAGAGGTAATCAGGAAGGTTAGCCCCAGAAAGGCCACGATAAACATGATAAGTCCCATAGTTTGCTTTTGATTGTTCTTCGTCTCCAGTTGAGAGTCGTATTTGCTGTCTTTTTTAAATTTCATGCTCTGAAAAAGCTCATTAGCTTGTTCAACGCTTGACCGGTCCTTCATATCGATGCCGATATTAAGAGAGGACTTTCTTTGAAGGGCTGGATCTAGATCCTTCTTTAAGCGTTCAAAGGTCGTACCGTCTACAATAGCAAGGGGTAACCCTCCACCCGTGAAATAAAACAAAACGGGGGCTTCTATATCAATTCTTTTATAAAACTGCGGAATGACTTCATGTTGTCCCTTGAATTCAATGCCACCCTGGTCCTTCATAGAAATCAGATTCTCCATTGCACTACTTGTCTTCGTAAAATAGGCCTCATCCGGGGATAGATCAATGCCCTCCAGCGAATTTTCACTGATGACGGGAAGAGTCATATTATTCGACATCATACCGAGCGCCTTGGAATTTTCTGCCAGAAGCTTCTCTATATTTACATCCACTTGAATGACTTCGGTTATTTTTTCCGTAAACAGCAAATTTTCAGTCGTTAATGCCTCTTTAAATTGTTTAGCATCTTGGATATCCGTAAGAATAAAATCTGACGGAACATAGAGCTTCGCACTTTTCTCAGCAGAGTAGAACGAAATATAACTCAAGGATAATAAACCCAGCGCCAGAGCTGATACCGTTGTAATGATGGTTAACAGTACGGCATTTGATTTCATTCGGAACATAATGGAGGAGAGAGACAACACCTCTTTAATATTCAGATACCCGTTTTTCTTTTTACGAATGAGATGAAAGATAAAGCTTACCGAGCCTTTATAAAAAAGATAAGTCCCGATGATAACTGAAGCCAGAATAGTGATCATGGATATAGATAGCTCAGTCATTGATGTTAAGTCTCCGCTAAATAATCGGGATGAAATCGAATAGCCAAGCAGAATCAATCCAATCCCAGCGATCCCTATAATCATTTCAAAGAAGGACAGCTTTTTCACGTTGCCTTCTGTGGTTGAGGTCACCCGGAATAAGGATAGAATGCTTTGTCTTTTAATAAATCCATAATTCATCAGCATGATCAAAAGATAGATTACAAAGAATACGATCAGCGTTTGAACCAGGGCAGGGGTAGAAAAACGAAGGGATGCTATCGCATCGATCCCCATTATTTTAAAAAGAATCATAAGAATTAATTTGGAAATAGAAAAGCCTACTGCTATTCCTAGAATTAAAGAACCAAAATATAGGATGAAATTCTCTGCCGAAAGGATTCGGAATATTTTACTTTTGGTCATCCCTATTAACTGGAACAGGCCAATTTCTTTTCCCCGGCGTTTGATGAAGATAGTGTTGGCATATAACAGGAAAATGGATACAATCGCGACCAGTAAGACTGAGGCAGCCTTGATTGCTGCGCCACCTTTGATCGAGCCTTCTACCGCATCCATCGAAGGATCGTATTGCAACGTAACAAAGGCGAAATATAAGGCCACGCTAAAAACGAGAGCAAATACATACAGATAGTAATTTCTGATGTTTTTTCGCAGATTTCGAAGCATCAGTACATTAATGCTCATTCTGCACACCACCCAGTACACCTTGTGTTTTTATGATGTCATTAAAGAAGACTTGTCTTGATTGTTCTCCTTTATTTAATTGCGTATAGATCGTACCATCCTTTATAAAAATAACTCTACTGCAATAGCTAGCTGCCACTGGATCATGTGTAACCATAACGATCGTTGCTTTTCGTCTTTGATTTAGTTCACTCAGCTTGTTTAACAAATCAGAAGCAGATTTAGAGTCCAAGGCTCCTGTAGGTTCGTCAGCAAAAATAATGCTTGGATCATGAATGAAGGCTCTAGCTGCAGAGGTGCGTTGTTTTTGACCCCCAGAGATTTCATTCGGGTACTTATTTTTCAACTCTAAAATCCCTAGCTCCCTCGCGACGTTTTCGAATTTCTCATTGGCAATTTTCTTAGGGGTGTTGGTAATGGATAGAGGTAACAGGATGTTTTCCTTCACCGTCAGCGTATCTAAGAGATTGTATTCTTGAAAAATAAATCCTAAATGATTTTTCCGAAATTCAGCTAATTGCTTTTCTTTCATATTAGAAATTTCAGTACCCTCAATGGTAATCGATCCGTTGCTGATCTGATCAATTGACGAGAGAACGTTAAGCAGGGTGGTCTTTCCTGAACCGGAAGAGCCCATGATCCCAACAAATTCGCCTTCTTCTATAGAAATATCCAGTCCACTCAACACGGATTGTTTGTTTAATTTATTTCCGTAGCTTTTATGAATTTTAGTGGCTTCAAGAATTACCATAATGATTCACTCCCTTTTTATACTCGTTCTTTTTGTATAGCTTTATTATAAAAGGCTTTGCCGTTCTTATCCTTCGATTGCCCGAACAAAATAAAAAAGCATGTGACATTGTTGTCACACGCTTGAGAGCTTCACAAATTCATTTTTAAGCGGAAAGGTTAAAGTGAACGTCGTCCCTGATCCGGGCCTCGATTCAACTCCGATGATGATCAACAAGGATTGCGCCGCTTTTTTGGCTAAATATAATCCCATACCTGTGGCGGCATTGTCGCGATGCACGGTGGTGGAAGTAAATCCTCTATCAAATATCCGAGGCAGATCCTTTGGATCTATCCCGCGCCCACCATCCTTCACCTCAAGAACGATATGCTCAGCTTGCTGATAGCTACTCACTGTAATATCTGAAGCCTCACTATATTTTACGGCGTTGGTTAGTAGTTGTCGGATAATAAAAGCCAGCCATTTGGCATCACTAAGCACTTCAGCTACTTCCAAGTTCAGCTCAAAGCCGATTCCCTTCTGAATACACCAGGATTGCAACGTCTTAATCTCCCCGAAAATAAGCGTTTCTAAATCGATATGTTCTATATACAGATCATTTTCGATAAAGGGAATTCGCCTTTGATGTAGCTGTTGATCCAGCAGAAGATGTATACGCAGCCATTCATAGGTCAGATGTTTCCTCATTACATCATCTTCGATTCGCTCCATCATTAGATGCATCGCTGTCAGAGGGGTCTTCACTTCATGAATCCACGATAATAGTTCATCTTTTTCCTGTTCTAACGTCATTTGATTGTTCGAGGCAGCCTGTTTTAACCATTTAGCTTGATTGATAATGCTCTCTTCAATAATATGCTCAAACGGGCTTTCGGGGGTGGCGATACTCGTTACATCCAGATCATCATCTCGCTCAACCAAGCTTTTATAGAACCTGGTTTCTCTGGGATAGCGAAGGATTAAGAACATCACAAAAAAAAGCATCGACAAGGAGACCAGATAGAGAACTGAAGAGAATGGGATTGATGAATCCATATAGGTGACAAAAAGTATAAAAAGATTGGTAAAGAGGACTAGTAGGATCCAGCTACTTCTTTCCAAGAGATACTTTTTAATCATAGTGCTTCCTCTTCGATGGCCATATACCCTTGTCCTACTTTTGTTTCAATGAAACTACCTAAGCCTATCTCATCCAGCTTTTTTCGCAGCCGGTTTACGTTGACGGTAAGGGTGTTGTCACTTATAAAACGTTTATCATCCCACAAGCTATTGATTAATTCCTCGCGGGTGACGATTTTATTTTTTTTCTCAATAAGCAATTTCAATATAAAAATCTCGTTTTTCGTAAGCTCAATCGATCCCATATCATGCGTCAATACATTTCTCTCATAATCCACGGTTGCTCCACACCATGTCTTGAGCTCAAGGTTATCCGTGTTGTAATTGTAGACGCGCCGAAGAATCGCTTGTACTTTGGCAATGAGTACATCGAAATGGAAGGGCTTTTGAATATAGTCATCGGCTCCAAGCTGCATCGACATTACCATATCCGTAGGATGATCCCGGGATGATAAGAAGATAATCGGAAGGTTAGAGTGGGAACGAATCATTCGGCACCAATGAAACCCATCAAATTTAGGTAATTGGATGTCGATGATGACTAAATCAGGTTTGATCTCTATAAATTCCTGGGTGACATTGCTGAAATCTTGAATGCCATACACATCATAAGACCACTGGGTAAGTCGCTCCTTGATCTCATTAAACAGCGTTGAATCGTCTTCGATTAATAATAGCTTGAACAAATGTTTCACCACACTTTTAGTTAGCTTTACAGCATTTTAGATAATACATCCTGATAATGCTTAAACTCTTTGGCTTCATTTAGATTAGGACATGTCCTTAAGGATAGTAGAGCACTTTCGATTAAGAACTGTCTCGGTTCCTTGTTGTTCATGATTTCTTCCTGGATAAAGTATAACAGCTTTAGATAATTAGTGAGATTCGCATCACCAGTTGTAAATGATCTCTCTATTACTTTTTTTAAGCTGATGGTCGCAAAGGATAAATCATTATTGAAAAAATCACTGTATTCCGCTGCGGGTAATAATTTGCCCACATGCTCTGGTGAGATGAGTTGAATGCCCATTTGACTTACTTCTTCAACAATGGTTTGGATAAGCGTAGTGCAATAATCAATGATTTGCTTAGAGGTGATGACTTCATTCATAGCGCTGTTGATTTGTAGCATATTTTGCAGAATTCCGGTAAAAATGATGGCTCCGTCCAGTAAATAGGGTTTCTTATCCTCAGGGAAAATATGAAGGAAACGTTCATGTACCCAGGTAAGGAGGTTGAACTTTGTTTTTTTGATAAACGTTATTAAGTCTGGGTCATTGGAGACCAAAGCATCTTCTACGAGCTGTAACAATTTATTTTTCTTATTGATTTTCATGACCAGCTGAATCTGCTCGGCAAATATCTTAATGTCAGAAGGATCTTGACCTATGAGCAGGGAATTTCGCCCTTCTTCAAGTCGATCGTGAATGGACGTAAATACAGCCTTAAAGAGATCCCCTTTTGAAGGGAAATAGTTATAAAAAGATCCTTTGGAGATCCGGCTATGATTCAAAATATCCTGAATGGATGTGGCGTGGTAGCCTTTTTCAATAAATAATTCATGCGCTTTATGAACCACTTGCTCTTTTCGTTTATTTATCATCTGAGGTGCCCCTTTAAGCTGAACTCTTTGTTCCAATATAGACTAGCGTATATTTCCACTTAATACAATTTCAATTTTAAATGATTTTTGTCTTGCCAAGCGAGAAATAAGGGAGTAATATATTCTACACCGGATTATAACACGAGTTCAAAATTGAACCGTTAGTATTATTATAGAATGGAGGATTCCAAAATGAAAGCAAAAGAAAGTAAAGCATCTTACGGGATATTGGCAATCCTCATGATTGGTGCATTTGTTGCTTTACTGAGTAATACCCTACTCAATATAGCTTTACCATCGATTATGAAGGATTTTAATGTCAGTGCCTCAACGGTACAATGGCTATCAACGGGCTATATGCTGGTGAACGGGATCATGATTCCTTCAACAGCTTTTTTGATTCAAAAGTATACCGCGAGACGGTTGTTCTTAATCGCGATTGGATTATTTGCGATAGGAACCTTTATCGGCGGATTAGCACCAAGCTTCCCTGTGTTGCTGATCGCCAGAATGGTTCAGGCTTCAGGGGCTGCGATCATGATGCCATTATTAATGAATGTATTATTCACTACCTTTCCACCTGAGAAACGTGGTTCAGCTATGGGGATGTTCGGGTTGGTTATGATTTTTGCACCAGCTATCGGACCTACATTATCTGGATGGATTATTCAGCACTATGAATGGCCTGTACTATTCTTTATGATTGCCCCAATCGCCGTATTGGTGTTCATTCTGGCCTTCTTCAAATTGCATGATCCTAAAAAAGATGTGGCTATTAAGATTGATTTCTTATCTGTAGTTCTATCAGCGATTGGTTTCGGGGGTCTCCTATATGGCTTCAGTTCTGCTGGGAACAAAGGATGGGATGATCCAATGGTCTACTCCGCGCTTATTATCGGAGCGATTGGGTTAGTGATCTTCATTATGCGCCAAATGAAGATGAAGGAGCCTATGCTTAACTTCAGAGTGTACAAATATCCGATGTTCGCTTTATCCTCAGCGATTTCGATTACACTGAATATGGCAATGTTCTCAGCGATGATGCTGATGCCAATTTACCTGCAAAACATTAGAGGGATTTCACCACTGGATTCGGGACTTCTAATGTTGCCTGGTGCGTTAATTATGGGCGTTATGTCACCAATCACAGGTAAATTGTTCGATAAATTCGGCGGTAAAGTATTAGCACTAATCGGTCTAGCGATCGTAGTGATTAGTACGTATTTCTTTAGTGATTTGACTGAAACGACTAAATATTCGACACTCATGATCCTATATTCTGTGAGAATGTTCGGGATCTCTATGGTGATGATGCCAGTTATGACCAATGGATTGAACTCGATTCCAGCCAAATATACGCCGCATGGTACAGCCATGAACAGTACGATTCAGCAGGTTTCAGGGGCGATTGGTGGGGCACTGCTCGTAACCATTATGTCTAACAGTACCACTTCACATGTGAAAGATATGGTCGCTGATGCTGTAAGTAAATTAACGGCTAAACCTTCGGCAGACCAATTGCTTGGTATACAAAATCAAGTCATTGCGAAAGCTACTATTGAAGGAATTAATGATGCATTCTTAGTATCTGTAGGCGTAGCGATTATTGCATTTATTCTAGCCTTCTTTATTAAAAGAGGTGTACAGCCTAAGGAAACGGCAGAAGAAAAAGTGACTGCAAAGAAAGTAGCTGCTAAGCAGGTTACAACGCATTAGTCTATATTCAAAAAGGCGCGCACCTTATAGGTGAAGCGCCTTTTTTGCAAATATAAGAAAGTAAAGATTACTTATAATGATGTGTTAATCTTGGACCATCCTGAATGACTGTGATGGAATTGTCGTTCGCGACATATAACCTGTTCGTTAGTGGATTAAGTGCGATATTTACGCCTGTTACGGAGGGGAATACCGCGATTCTTTTAAACGTACTGGCGTTATACACGGACATTCTGTTCTTATTGAAATTACTGACAAATAAATGATTTGTAATCGGGTTGATGAATGTGCTGGAGGAGGAAGATAACACTCTAGTTGCAATCACCTTATTGGTATTTCCATTAAGCACAAAAAGCTTCCCTTGTTTAACCTGTTGAGCACTGGACACGTAAACACGGTTTGTAAGCGGATTAAGGATGACCTCGCTTTGTAACCGTCCAAGTTGTACATTCTTGAGGAGCTTGTTGGTGCCGCCATTGATCACGGAAAGAAAGCGGCTTAAGTTGTTCGCTACATAAATACGGTTCGTAATCGGATTTAGCGCAGGTGTGATTACTGGGTTGTTGCCAACCTTGATGGTTGCTATTACAGTTTGTGTACTACCGTTAATGATAGATACGGAATTGTTTATCGTATTCGTTACATAAATGCGATTGGTACGTTTATTAATGACGATAGCGGAAGGGCGGCCGCCGATCTGGATAGTAGTCCGAATGCAGTTCGATCTGCCATCGATGACGGTTACGATGCCAGAGGCACTCGACACATAAATCAGGTTCGTTCGAACATTAACGTTAACACTATCAGGGTTCCTGCCCACTTGGAGGGTCTTGATTACACGGTTTGTCCGTCCGCTAATTACAGATACCGTCCCATCGCGGAAGTTGGTGACGTACACACGGTTTGTTCTTGGGTTGATGGCAAGCTTGAGCGGAAATCTACCTACTTGTATGGTTGCAATGATCCGATTGGTCAGGGTGCTTAATACACCAACAGTTCCGGCTGTGGTGTTAGGATTTACGAAGTATACCCGATTGGTGATGGGATTTACCTCAATATCTCCGACAGGTACGGATGTAGGAACTGTGGTTATGATGGTGGGTAACGCCATGATATAACCCCCTCTTCAAATGACTAGATGATTCATTATATTTGGGCAAGGGCAAAAGGGTACTATATATCGTTGCAAGATGTATCTCCAGAGTATAGAATGATATTCCCAAATCCACATTTCGGATTTAATGTAAGCGCTATATTTTTAAGGGAATTGAGATCGATTGGAGGCTGATGGATATGATGATGAAATCAGTATTGTCGGATATTTTACTAACACCTGATAAGTTGCTACTTCATCGCGAATTACTAGAGGAGATTGGAAAGTTCATTACGCAAGAGATCCTAAATCATCCGTTATTGCAAGAAGATCGTCAGAGGGTAAGCATTATCCTAGATGGATCGACCGCACTCGGGGTGGTAGATGGGCAGTCGGATGTAGATATAATCATTATTTGTGAGGATGAGTCTTACAACAGTATTAATCATCGGTTCGAGGAAGCCGGGCTGATTCCGGAGCACAGTAGTTTTTTTATGGATTTAAGGCTTCCGAGTGGGAAGACAGGGCATTATACACTCCATAAAATATCTGATATCAAAGAAGCTTTAATGAGCGGGGATATGGAATGGCTGTGGAATGCATCAGTGTCCTATATTTACTACGATCTGCTGGAGCTGAAGTCACTTTTTCATTCCTATGTTCCACTCCAACCTGAAGTACTAATGAAATTTCGTAAGAATTCATACATACAGCTGAGAAGCTATGCCAGAAGTCTAGATAATCCTGTAGTTCGTGGCGACGCCTTTCCCATCTTGTTCTTAGCGGTTTCTCTTTTTAAAGAGGCTTTACGCTGTGCAATCACTATTGAAGGTTATCCGTATCCCTATGACAAATGGCTTGTTCCCGTAGCGCAGCAAACGGTCGTAGGTCGAAAGATTTTGGAGTGTGCAGGCGATTTTTGGAGTTATCTTAGAGAGGATGAATCCTTTGCTCCCATGTACCAGGAGGACAATAATTTTGTCAAAATGGAAAAACAATTTCGAAAGATACTTTTGGAGGAATTCCGCCTGAGAGAGATCGATGAACCTTGGTTAATAGAGTGGTGGAAGTTTTTAGAGGAATAAACGGAGTAATGACGCTGACTATCCTTCTTGATTACGGTAAGGTATACTGGAATGAACTTTTCAGTAAGAGGTGATTAAATGGCTGGGACAGTCTCTATATTAGGCGTTCCTTTTTCAAAACTAACACTAAACGAGACAACACTTCATCTAACAAAACATATTCAATCCGGAGAACCGAAGCTATTTCATTTGATTACGGCGAACCCGGAAATTACAATAACAAGCCAATCGGATGAGCTGCTTCGAACCATACTCCATGAGGCAGATTTGATTACTCCTGATGGGATTGGCATTGTGCTGGCATCGAGAAGAAAAGGTGACCCTATAGCTGAACGAGTTACGGGGTATGAACTACTTCTTGAGCTGCTCGCGCAAGGAAATAAGCTGGGCTGGTGTTTTTATTTCTTGGGCACGGATGAGCATACCAGCTGTAAAGCGGTTGAAAAGATTACAGAGCTATATCCGAATGTGAAAATTGCCGGAAGACATAATGGTTTTCTTACTAAAGAAGAGGAACCGGCCATTGTGGCAGAGATTCAGCACGCACAGCCAGATTTCCTGATTGTCGCGATGGGGGCTCCATACTCTGACAAGTGGGTTTATAAGCATAAACAGGCGCTTTCTCAGGTTAAGGTTGTGTTTGGCGTGGGGGGAAGTTTGGATGTTATAGCGGGAAAAGTGACTCCAGCCCCTGCGATATGGAAGAAACTCAATTTGGAGTGGCTGCATCGACTCTTATTCGCACCTGTGGCCAAAGGACAAAAGTCGCGCTGGCGCAGGCAAGCAGTTCTTCCTAAATTCGTGTATCGAGCTATGATTAGGAAATAAGGTACAGCAGTAAATATAGTCTTTCACTATTTCTGCAATTTGTAGAAATAGTGAAAGACTTTTTTTGTTATCGCTTTACAAGAAATATGCCCTAAGTATTTAAGAGAGAATATTGGCTGGAACAATTCCAATATATTACTGATTGCTTTTTTAAGAATGTTGTAATAAAATCTTATCAAGATAATAAATTATTATCAAAATAGAAAAGACGTAAAACGAAAGGAGTGAGATGCTCACATGTTAGAAGATCGCAGCTGCCTGGAGTCCTATTTTCCAATCGCTTCTTTTATTGCTTCAATTATAGGTTCAAAATGTGAGGTTGTTATTCATGATATAAGCAATCCAGAGCGTTCAATTATTTTTATTGAGAACGGATACATTAGTGGGCGTAAAGTAGGCGATAGTTCAACAGATCTCGTGCTTAAGCTGTTGAAAGATGAGTCCTACCGTGAGCAACCGTTTATTGCTAACTATAAAGCGCGTGGTTCGCAAGGTCAGGTATTTCGCTCCGCTACTTATTATATTAAAAACAGCAGCAGCGAATTGGTCGGTATGATGTGTATTAACATTGATGTCACGCATATGGAGGTTGCAGCTGAGTGGATACAAAACATTTTGCAAGGAGGATCAACACTTCCACCAGTACCGTTAATACCACAACAAGAGGTTGTAGAGAAGCAGACGGAAGAGTATTTACAAGGAAACGTAGATGACCTGCTCCAGCACATGATTGATTCGGTGCTCGGTAAAATTAATGTCCCGGCAGAGCGATTGTCCTCGAAAGAGAAGATTGAACTTGTGAAAGTACTTAACGAGCAGGGCGTGTTTCTACTTAAAGGTGGAGTTTCTCAAGTCGCTAAGACCTTGATGATATCTGAGCCAACAGTTTATCGTTATTTGCAAAAAATTAAGTGAGAATAAACAGAACTCTCAAGAGAGGAAGTGGGCTAGATGACAATAGACTTTGATAAGGTTGTTAGCCGATATGGGACCAATTGCGCTAAATGGGATGGCATGGCGCAAGTTTTGGGCAGAGAAATGATAGCGCTTTCCGTCGCGGATATGGATCTTCAAGCCCCTCCACAGGTGATTGAGCGAGTAACGGAGATGGCGAAGCATGGCATATATGGATATACCGATCCTTTTCCACCTTATTATGAGGCAGTTCAGGGATGGATTAAAAAAGCTTACGATTGGGAGGTTCCGCAAGAATGGATCGTGTTTTGCCCTCGTATTGTGCAAGCGGTTTCTCTGATCATTCAGAACTTCACTCAACCAGGTGATCAAGTGTTAATCCATACTCCAGCCTATCAGCCGGTTGCTAAATCGGTAGAACTAAATAACCGCGTATTAGTGGAAAGTCCGCTTCGTGAAGTGAACGGGCGTTATGAGATCGATTTTGCTGATATGGAGTTGCGAATGCAAGCAGGGGTTAAAATTGTACTGCTCATCTCACCGCATAATCCGGTTGGACGAGTATGGACACGAGCTGAACTAGAACGAATCGTTAGCTTGTGTACAAAGTATGATGCTTATATTGTATCGGATGATATTCATGCCGATTTTATCCATGAAGGCCATGAGCATACGATAATCGGGAAGATATCGACTGAGGCAGAGCAGCGATCCTTTATCTGTACTTCCCCAGGGAAGACCTTCAATCTTGCAAGCCTTGAAATTGCTAACATCGTGATTCCGAATGATCAGCTGCGTGAGAAATTCAGACATTGCTTACAGCAAGCAGGCTGTCATAACCCAACCTTTTTTGCAGTACCTGCATTAGAAGTGGCTTATACGGAATGCGATGAATGGCTGGAAGAATTACGAGGGTATATCACAGCCAATATCGTTTGGGTGAAAGCTTATATAGCTGAATATATGCCTGAGCTTCGCGTGATCGAGTCAGAAGGAACCTATCTATTATGGGTGGATTGTAGGGCAATTAGCACCAACGAAGCAGAGCTAAAGCAGTGGATTGAGTCCGATGCGAAGGTTAGTGTGAGCTTTGGAACAGGTTTTGGGGCATCAGGAGAAGGCTTTATTCGCTTAAATATTGCAACGCCGCTGCCCATGTTACAAGAAGCTTTTCATCGGCTGTACCGAGCCTATCCATTAAAAAATTCATAATAAAAAACTCTTTATTAATGACCTTGAAAGACCTCGTTAGTAGCCTTTCTCAGATCCGTATCAAGGGGGATAATAATCATGTCCAAATCAGAAACACCAAGAGTCAAGAAACAGCCGACGATGTTCTTAGCGCTATTGCCGATTATTACGATGATTGTGCTACTTAGTTTAGGGTATGTGTTGTTTGAATTACCACCAGAACCACTTATTATTACCTCAGCGGTTGTTGCTGGTATTATCGCGATTATTCTTGGTTATAGCTATAACGACATACTAGAATCTATCGCTGGTAAGATCGCGAAAACGATGCCCGCCATTCTTATTCTGATCATGGTTGGTTTTATGATTGGGGCATGGATGGTTGGTGGAACGATTCCGATGATGATTTACTATGGATTGAAAATTATTAGTCCACAATTTCTGCTTATTACCGCATTTATTGCGACAGCTGCTGTTTCGCTTTGTACGGGCACATCTTGGGGGTCAGCGGGAACGATCGGGGTTGCTTTTATGGGCGTTGGCGCGGGTATGGATGCAAACCTGGCAGCAGTGGCTGGTGCTGTAGTTGCAGGTGCTTATTTTGGTGATAAATTGTCACCGCTTTCAGACACAACCAATATTGCGGCGTTAGCAACAGGTGTCAATCTATATGAGCATATTGGACATTTATTGTATACCACAATTCCTTCCTTTATTGTCGCAAGCGTTGTTTTTATTATAACAGGCCTAAACACAGATGCCGCAGGTGCTATTGTTCCGGAGAAGGTTGGAATAATCATGGGATCGTTGAATACAATTTATGACTTTAATCTGCTGCTTATAGTACCCGTATTAATTATCTTGTATGGTTCAATTACGAAGAAACCGACAATACCGGTCATGCTGATCTCTTCTATGTTCGCTATGGCTAACGCACTTGTATTCCAGGGATTTACTTTGAATGATGTCGTATCTTCTGTTGTTAATGGATTTAATATTTCTATGGTTCAAGTAGCTGGGTTTGATTCTGCCAACGTTATTGAAGATGTACCCCGTCTTCTAAATCGTGGCGGAATGAACTCCATGATGGGTACACTTCTCATTTGCTTCTGTGCAATCACGTTCGCTGGAACCATATCTCTGACGAAGTCCTTGGAATTGATTGTTAATAAGCTTTTGAAGTTCGTCCATTCCACAGGTTCAATGATCGTAGCAACAATTGTTACAGGTCTTACGATGATCGGAGTTACAAGTAATGGTCAGGTATCCATCTTAATGCCAGGTGAAATGCTGCGTGAAGCATATATCCGTCGGGGCTTGCATCCGAAGAACTTGGGACGTACCATCGAGGATTCAGCGGCGATTACCGAGCCTATTCTGCCTTGGACAGCTGCAGGTGCTTATATGGCGGGTACGCTGGGTGTTGCAACGCTAGATTATTTACCTTGGGCTGTTCTCTGTTGGACAGGAATAATCTTTGCGACGATATGGGGCTTCACGGGATTCGGTATCGCGAAGTTAACGCCAGAGCAACAGGCAGAAATGTTAAAGGAATATGACGGTAACACTAATGAACAAGCTGGATAAAGGAGTCTTTTAAAATGACAAATATGGATAAAGAAACTGTAATAACAACGGATGCACCAGGTGCAATTGGACCTTACTCTCAAGCTGTAAAGCTTGGGAACGTCCTATATACTTCAGGACAACTCGGACTAGACCCGGTTAAGGGGACTTTTCCTGCTACGGTTGAGGAACAGACGGAACGGTCGTTGCTGAATGTCAAAGCCATACTGGAAGCGGCGGGTACAAGCATGGATCAGGTAATAAAGACGACCGTTTTCCTAAAGGATATGAATGATTTTCTTAAGGTGAATGAGATTTATGGAAGGTTTTTTGCTCAGCCATACCCTGCTCGCAGCGCTGTTGAAGTAGCACGTCTGCCTAAGGATGGGCTCGTAGAAATTGAAGTTATAGCTTATATACCATAAGTGATCCAGTAGCGTTCAAATTACGGGTTGCTTAGTTAAGCCTGCACACCCTGTATGGAAAAAGGATTAGAAAATAAGGCAGATGGTCGCCCTGAAAAGGGTGGCTTTTTTTGAGTAGTAAGCTGCGGAAATATTGAAAGCGAGAATTTTTATGAAAATTTAAATGAAAATATACATGGAAATGTAACAGTAATCATAACTAATTACAGAAATACCTTCACAAAACATCGACTTTGCGTTATCATAAATGTGAAAACATTCACAAAGGGGCGTTATAAAGATGAAGAAGACAACAAGTACTGCTCTCATTCTCATTCTCTCTGTCATGCTCGTAATCGCAGGCTGCGGTAACAGTAATAGCAACAGCGCAGGTAATAGTAATGGCAACGAGAACAAAAGTAAGGTAAATGAGACGGCCAAAAATGATAAAGCTGAAGCCGTATCAGGTGCATCAGAAGCTAGTTACTCGCCACTGGATCAATTAAAAGATAATTATGATATCGTTATTGTTGGTGCTGGTGGTGCAGGAATGTCTGCTGCACTGGAAGCTAAGGCCAAAGGCTTGAACCCTGTTATTTTAGAAAAAATGCCGGTTGCAGGTGGGAATACAAGTAAATCCTCCTCAGGAATGAACGCTTCCCAAACGAAATTTCAAAAAGAGCAAAGCATTGAAGATAGCAATGATAAGTTTTATGAAGAGACACTAAAGGGCGGCCATGACACGAACGATAAAGAGATGCTTCGTTTCTTCGTTGACAATTCCGCAAGTGCAATCGATTGGTTGGATTCGATCGGAATCAAGCTGAACAATATTACAATCACAGGCGGCATGAGCGAAAAACGTACCCATCGTCCAGAAGACGGCTCTGCGGTAGGCCAATACCTTGTCAAAGGATTGGTTAGAAACGTACAAGAAAAAGAAATTCCACTGTTTGTGAACGCGGATGTTAAAGAAATTACTCAAAAAGACGGTAAGGCTAACGGCGTCAAAGTACTCTTTAACCAAGCTGATGAAAAAACCATTACAGCGAAGGCAGTTGTTGTAACAACAGGTGGTTTTGGATCCAACATGGATATGATATCAAAAGTTAGACCTGATCTGGAAGGATACGTAACGACTAACCAAATCGGCAGTACCGGCGACGGCATCAAGATGATTGAGGCACTTGGCGGAACCACCGTTGATATGGATCAAATCCAGGTTCACCCAACAGTTCAACAAGAAAAATCTTATCTGATCGGGGAAGCTGTACGCGGCGAAGGTTCTATCCTCGTAAATAGCGAAGGCACACGGTTCGTAAACGAATTGACTACACGTGATAAAGTTACCGAAGCGATCAATGCACTTCCTGAAAAAGCGGCTACGCTTGTCTTTGATTCCGGTGTCAAATCACGCGTGAAAGCAATTGAACAATATGACAAAATGGGCTTCGTGATCCAAGCGGATACCATCGAAGCATTGGCGAAAGAAATCGGTGTTCCAGCCGATAAGCTAAAAGCGACACTTGATACTTGGAACAGCGCGGTAAAGAACAAGAACGATGCTGAATTCGGCAGAACAACAGGGATGGACAACGATTTGTCCGCGGGTCCTTACTACGCTATTAAGATCGCCCCAGGGATTCATTACACCATGGGCGGCGTGAAGATCAATACGAACACAGAAGTATTAAATAAAGACGGCGCTGCTATTCCTGGCCTGTATGCGGCTGGTGAAGTTACAGGTGGATTGCACGGTCAAAACCGGATCGGCGGTAACTCTGTAGCAGAAATCATTATTTTCGGCCGTCAAGCAGGGATTAAATCTGCTGAGTTTGTACAAGCACAATAAGATTTAACTGCTATTCTGTTTAAAACAAAAGAACCGCTTGGGCTAATTGAAGCCCGGGCGGTTCTTTGTTTAATCTCTCGTTTAAAATGAGTGGAGTAACCTCTATTCAAAAAGCTACTTCTCGCTTTTAGCTTGTTCTTCTCGCATCCACTGTGACAGCTGGCGTTTGAGTTTAAGGAATTCCGGGGAATCCGTAATCTCATCGCGGCGTGGCCGTGGAAATGGCACATCAACAGTATGTAGGATGGAGCCGGGGCGACCCGAGAATACATAAATACGATTCGAGAGCAGCAACGCTTCTTCGATGTTATGGGTAATGAATAGCACGGAGCGGCGATTCTCCTCCCACAGCTCCAGCAGCCAGCGCTGCATTTCACTGCGAGTTAGTGCATCCAGTGCGCTGAAAGGTTCATCGAGCAGCATCAACTCCTGCGGAGCCAGCAATGCTCTGAGAAAAGCAGCACGCTGCTGCATCCCACCAGACAGCATATGCGGATAAGCCTGTTCGAATCCATTCAAGCCAACCTTGGCGAGCCACTGGCGCGCTTCTTCACGAGCTCCATCCTGCAGAGCGCCTTTAATTTCCCCGGCTAGCAGTACATTATCTTCAATCGTTCGCCAAGGAAAAAGCGCAGGCTGCTGCGGCATATAACTGATTTCACCACGTTGACCCGTAACGGCTCTGCCGTTCATGCGGATCGTTCCTGCATCGGGCTTCACTAGTCCGCCGATCATATGGAATAAGGTGCTTTTTCCGCAGCCGGAAGGACCGACGATCGAAACGAACTCTTGCTGCTCTACCTTAAGAGAGACGTTGTTAAGCACGTTCGTCTCGCGGCGACGATGGGTGAAGGACTTGGAGATGCCGCTTACTTCAAGAGCAGGTGGTGCAGTATGAGCTTCAGGAGAGCTTATGATTTCAGTTGTTCTTTGCTCTATTTGCGTCGCTTGAGACATACAGGCATCTTCCTTTCTATGAGTTACGGCGCGGTTTCCAGCGAACTAACCATTTTTCGAGCAAGGCGATAATCGCAAAAAGCACAAGACTAAGGAGCACAATAATAACAATAGCGACAAACATCCGATCCGTACGGTAAGCCGATTTTTGCAGGAGCATATAATAGCCAATCCCTTTATCCGCGCCAATCCACTCAGCGACCACGGCTCCCATAACCGCATAGGTAGCTGATATTTTCACACCGGAAAATAGTGCCGGGATAGAAGACGGAAGCTCCAGCTTGGTGAAGATTTGCCACTTGCTTGCGCCCGCCATTTTCATATAATTCATCATGACCTGATCACTTTGAGACAAGCCGCCCATTGCAGCGACAGCTACCGGGAAGAAGCATACCAGTGTAATCAGCACGATTTTGGGCAAAAGACCGAAGCCAAACCAGATGATAAGCAGTGGTCCGAGTGCGATAGAGGGAACATTTTGACTCAGAATAATGAGTGGATAAAAAGCCCGTCTAGCCCAAGGTAAAAGATGCAAAAGTAGAGCGACGATCAAGCCTACACCTGTACCAATAGGAAAACCGATTAATGTGAGTCGGAGCGTAGCCATCGTATGAGCCCAGAGACCTGAGGCATTACTGGTGGATTCGCGAGCAATATCAGCAGGACTCGGCAGAATCCAGGATTCGATATGGAATAGAGAAACAGATAACTGCCATACGGTTAAAAAGAAGACGACCGCCACAAGGGGCGGCCATATTAGCTTCCAGGTCGATCTCACGGCCGATATTTCTCCGTCAATTTATCCATGCTGATTCCGTTAGGGTTATGAGCGATTTTGATTTGGGAGATCACGCTTGGACTACCTGCTTCGATCAGCGCCTCTTGCATTTGACGTACAACCTCCAGGAGCTCGCTCAGTTCACCTTCCATAGTAGTTTCCAGTGGATTCACCTGATGTTTAACGCCAGATTTTTGAATAACTTCAATCGCTTTATCTACGTAGGGGATGGAGTCCTCATTGTTTGGAGTCTTAGGAATTACTTGAATGCTTAATAATGTGTTAGCCACAATAATCAATCCTCTCAAATTGTATAGGTAAGTTCAAAAAGCCAACTTTGATAACGATGTAATTCATTAATAATTGTTATTTACTCCGCCGGTAAAAAATCATTCGTGAATGCACTAGCTGCATCCAGCGGTTTGTCCAGCAGCTTCAAATCATACATCCAGTCGCCGTAATTCTGCCAGACCTCGGTTTTTTGCTCTCCCCAGCGTGGGGCGTCGTCCTTATATTTCGGGCTAAGCCATTTTTGGCTAGCTAGGACAAGCTCTGCATCAAGGTCAGGCACAGCCTTGGATAATGTAGCGGCAGCCTTTTCTGGATGATCAATCGCATATTGATAACCCTTCGATGTGGCTTTCAGGAAAGCCTTCACCAAATCTGGATTCTCAGAAATCTGCTTCTCACTCGTGGTCAGCACAGGGGTGTAATAATCGAGCTGAGGCGCATAATCCTTCAAGTAGAGCATATCCAGAGGCTCACCACGCAGTTCGGCTTCAATACCTGTCCAAGCGTAGAAGATCCAAGCGAAATCAATGTCACGTTTGACTGCGGTAAAATAGTCAGCTTCACCAATACTGATTAGCTTCACCTTTTTCACATCGCCACCAACAGGGTCCATGATCGCCTTCATGGCTGCTTCTTCAGCAGGAGAGCCCCAACCGCCGTAGGTTTTACCCTCAAAATCTTTTGGTGATTTAATATTGCGGTCTACTGGAGCGGCGAATCCCGAAGTATTATGCTGAATAATGGCTGCAATCGAGACAAGGGGAACGCCTTGTAGACGGGCTAGAGTCAATCCTTCCTGAGCGCTGATCCCAAAAGCGGCTTCGCCAGAGGTAACCATAGTATCAGAACCCGCTGCGCCAGGTTGAACGATTTCTACATCCAGACCTTCTTCCGCGTAATAACCAAGATCCTTGGCTACGTATAGACCGGTGTGGTTCGTATTCGGTGTCCAATCCAGTGCAACCTTAACTTTGGTAAGCTCTTTCGGAGCATTTGATCCGGTCGCTGCATTCGAATCCGCAGCATTTCCTTTGTTTCCGGCTGTATTCCCATTGTTGCTGCCGCATCCGGCAATCGCAAGAATGAGCATACAGGTGAGGCTAAGCATAAGTGCTTTTTTGAGTTGCATGTCTTCTTCTCTCCTTTAAGGTTGCCAGATCCCGTCATCCAACATGAACCATAAAGTGTAGTATGTACATTTCTTCTACATCTTTTGTGATCTACACAAAAAAAGCGCCCCGAGTGATCGGGACGCTGGCTTGGCGCAAGGTTAGTAAAGGTCACAGGGACCAAAACCAATTGGCGATTCCTACGCTGGCATTATCCAGATCAGGTATAAGGGTCAGTATCTTGTGGGATACAATCTCAGCCGGCCAATTCCAGCACCCCTGGTTCTATGAAGTTAACGGGTATTTCTCGCTTAAACGCTAATCGTCTTTATAAGGACGCTGAAGGCGTTTATGCTTGCATACGGTGTATTATAGACGGCTGTTCTCGGAATGTCTAGTAGCACGCTCCTAAATTTTTCAAATCTCTCCGTCCGTTTTCATTAATCCAGATCTTTATGTTTCTTGCGATGACGCCGCTTAAGCTCAGTAACCAGAGCACCTAGCGTAAGGACAACACTGATCATTATCCCGCTCATAATCACGAAAAGAGCAAGAAACTCAAAGGGGGAATAGCTAACCATCTTACTCCATTGAATCTTTCCATCCAGATCGTCAATGACTTGATTCATGCCATAAATCCCGCTTACCACCGTAAATACAGTGAGGATCATCAGCAGATTATCCCGGCGCTTCGACTGGAATTTGTCTTGATACTGAAACAGGTCAGTCAAGGTTTCTTTCACTTCCTCGAACAGAGCGTCGTTTCCGTATACTTTACGCAGCTGAAGAAAAATCTCCCGTCCTTGCGACTGTGAAATCAGCTCCAAGAAATAAAACTTTGCCGAGAATTTATTAATCGAGTAGATTAAATTATCGATCTCATCATAATCGTGGTTTATGCGTAGTCGGGAATGCATATTTGCCAGCTTTAGCAGAACAATTTTGTGGAAAATATTGAGTAGAAATCCGTAATAATATTGCCCGTACATCTGGTTGGCCAGGCTAACGGCGATCTTTGGTTCAGCTCGGGTCAGACAGCAAAAGGTCTGCTCATTCATCATATAATACGAGTCTGGGCCCCATCGATTATAGGAATGCTCATGACAGTAGTTCGCAATATACGCTGGATCGCTGGCACTGGCATAGGGCTTCCCGTTCAGATCAATTCCATCAAGCTGAGAGGCGCGATAGCGCATATTTATACTAATCTCATCAGAATCTCCTTCACTCTGAAAGCCATAAAAGGCTTGCACCTGCATTCTTTCATCTACGAAAAAGGGAAGGGTCTCGAAATAAGCCCCATTAATATCCGAGTGATCCAGAAAAGGCTCCAGTCCATCCACCAGATTTCGGAAGACAAAATCCTCTACCATCTCATAGGTCTGTTCTCCGCAATGGATATAGGTGTAGTCATCCTGTACGAAGGTATTCTCAAGCGTCCGGAAGCGGTCCGCGAATTCCAGTGCAATACTAAAGGGAATCGAATCCCCCTCAAGCTGGACACGTATCGTCACAAATCCAAGCTGAAAAGGACATATGAATATATCCGTCGAGAGAATTTTAAAAAATATAGACTGCTGAGGAATCTCTAGAATACAGTCCAGATTATTGACTCTGGAAAAGCGGCGGAAAGAGTCAACATCCTTCTTGCGTGGAAAAAGAATGTGTGCAGCAAACGGTAAATAGGTGCGCTCCATCCGTTCATGGGAAACACAGTGGCCTTCTCCGTAATAGGCATTTTCTAGCGCTTTATTATCCAGAAAAAAACGTGTGAAGCCATCATCCTGCAATTGTTGGATAAGCTTCTTAGAATCGCCCTTTTTTATTGAAAAGGGAAAAATAAACTGCATAAGCGCAGTATGTAATAAAGGCTCAGTTGAAAGCTTATCCATTCATCGTCCATCCTTGTGCTCAGAATATGCTTATAGATGACATTACCCTAAAAGGATTAGGTTGATACCATTCTAACATTCTAAATACTGGAACTCTTTCTTTGGACTGCTTGCCTGGATTGGAACCTCCATGCGGCAATGCTCAGCAAGAACAAGAAGGCGGCAAAACCGGCAAGTAACCCAGCAGTTTGTGCCACTTTTAGATGGTCCATAGACCAGCCCATAAATAGGGGCAGCAGAGCTCCACCGACACCTCCAGCAGCGATCATTATACTGGGTGTTGATTCTTCGGCTCCTGGCAGCATCTTGCTGGAGAAGACTAGAGCTATGGAGAAAATACCGGACATAAATAGCCCAAGTAGCATAATTACGATGAATGCAGCTAATCGATTATCTGTGAACGGAAAAAGAGCCAGCAGTAACAAGGTCAGTAAACAGCTACTTAAAATATATACACGGTAAGAAATTTTCTCTGCAATCACTCCAGCAAACAATCTTCCCGTAGACATAGCTAGCCAAAAGAAAGTGACTGTCAGCGCCGCCGCAGATTCTGTCATCCCTAGCTTGGCGATAAAGATGGCGGGCATAAAGTTGACCAGACTCATCTCCGTACCTACATAAAGAAAGAAGAAAAGGATGAAGATGCCCAGCAGAATCCATTGTTTCCCTTTATACGGAAGCTGTGTGCTGGACTGCGAGGAATGTGCGGATGCTGAGACTTTGCGAGGTGCTCGCTCGTCCAGTATGCGCTGCAGATTCCCAAAATGGCCTCTTCCCCAGAGAATGAGGGAAAGTAATGAGAAGCCAGCGACAATTAGGAATGCCAATCTCCATGCTCCGGTAGCAATGAGCGGACTGGCGATAAGAGGCATTACAAGTGCTCCTATCCCAAATAGGACTTCAAGTCGGCTCATCGCAATCGCGGTTCCTTCTGTCACAGCTCCGATAATGATGGTGCCGATGACGGCTTCGATCATACCGAAACCAAAGCCAGCCGCAACAGCAATGACATACATCCACTCCCAAGGGGGTAGAAAAGCATACGCAATCTCAGCAGTCAGGAGAAGAGCGGTGGCGATAATGATGCCTCCTCGTTTCCCAAAACGGCGATTGAGTAGGGGAGAGACAAGCACACCAGCCAGAAAACCAGCAAATTGACTAAAGATTAATTGCCCGCCGGCACTATAATTTTGGTCATAATGCTGTAGCAGAACGGGAAGAATAGATCCCAGCACTACATGAGCAAGGCCAATGACAAAGTAGGAAAGACAGCCGATCCAGATCAGTTTTTTCACGAAGTAAGCTCCTTATATTGAAAGTAGTTTATGGAGTAAGGTCGGATTCAATGTGAACCGGAAGGGTACATTATAATAAGCACCATTGTTATGATAAATCCAAACGGTGAGCTTGGATATATAAACTTTTGTTTACATGCTTGAAGGGAGAGATTTACGTAATGGATAACAAACAACTGGAGCAACTCATTATTAGAGCATTGGATGACAACAAGTTTGGTTCCTTTGGTACGATCGAAGAAGGAAATAAGCCGAAAGTACGTTACATGGCCATTTTCCATGAGGGTTTGAAGATTTATTTAGCTACGAATCGCAAAACTCATAAGGTGGAGGAATTATCTAATAATCCGAATGCTTTTTTACTGCTTGGATATGAGTCAGGCGGAAGCAAAGACGTGCTGGAGATTGAAGCCACCGTTGCCGTTTCTAAAGATGAAGGGCTGCGCACAAAGGTGTGGAACAAAGAGCTGGAGCCATGGTTTACAGGGCCTGATGACCCTAATTATGTGATTCTTGAACTTACTCCAACGCGTATTGAGTATGTTGGCAGTAATAAAGAGCACGGCGTGTGGACTCCCTAAACCAATTTAATATCGATTCCGAAAGCCTTCCTATCCCCCACGGGTTTAGGAGGGCTTTTTTAAAAGATAAGTCCCTGAGTGTCCTGTTAAAACATGTTATAATGACTTCAACTTTTTACGTAATTTCTCAGGGGAGGACTTAAAATACATGAGCGTTACTCTGTTATATATTGAAGATGATCATGAAATCGGCAGCGTCGTGTCTGCGGATTTAAGTGAGCGTGGTTATAGTGTACGATGGCTGCGGAGCGGGGAGGGAGCGACGGAGGAAGCGGCGCCTTGTCAATTGGCCATTCTGGATGTAATGCTTCCTGGCCTGGATGGCTTTACTGTCGGACAACGATTGAAGCGGGCGTACCCTAAGCTTCCGATCTTGATGCTCTCTGCGCGAACCTCTATTGATGATAAACTGCAGGGGCTTGAATTCGCGGATGATTATTTGACGAAGCCTTTTCATCCGGATGAATTGGCAGCCAGAATTGAAGTGCTGCTCAGGCGGAATGGGGCATCTGTTCAGGATTCGCTCACGCTTAAACACCTAGTCGTATATGAAGGGGATAACCGAGTAATAAATGCTCAGACACAGGAAGAAGTCATGCTTACGGGTAAGCAATTTCAGATTTTTTCTTATTTACTGCGTCATCTCGGCCAGATTATGACGAAGGAGCAGATTTATGAAGCCGTCTGGGGAGAAGCCTATCTCGAAGGGGATAAAACTTTGATGGTACATATACGATATTTGCGCGAAAAGTTAGAACTTGATCCGGGCAATCCGGAAATTATAGAAACTGTCCGGGGGATCGGATATCGGGTAAGAGCATGAGGGGGTTAGGGCGCATTCGCAAGCAGCGTAACTCCTCTTTGCTATCGGGATATTTGCTTATTATCGTTTCTGCACTGCTTTTTATCCCTGTGGTCCTGCCGTTATCTTTTGTTCTCTACAATATGGTTAATGAAGTGACTAAAGGGGCTCCGCCTGTAGACACTTCTCTGTATTCGAGTGTTGCAGCGCTGGAGACCATGTGGCATAAAGAGGCGCTTCAATTGGAAGATGCTTCTTCGGAAGGCATAAATGAGCGGCTACATGAACTGAGCCGGAAATACACTGAGGCTACTATGTTTTGGGTAGATGGGCAGGGAATGACCCAGTTGATTCTCACACCTGATGAAGGCAATCCGGATCATGGCAGCGGAGTTCCGGAGCAGTGGACGGCGGCTGAGGCTATTTTTTTTATGAAAGAAAGTACAAAGCGTGATCCTTTAGCCATCGTCGCCTTTATGGGAGACCGAGTGGATGCGGGTAAAGGGTTTATGGTAATGCAAATTCCAAACAAGCTGCTCAACAAAGGGGCTTATGGGGGAGTCGGGGCTTGGGCTTTGTATTACTTTGTGCTCTTTGTACTTTTTGGAGGGTTCGCACTGGTTTCTTTGCTGTTCTTTAGAAAAATACGCAAACGGCTACTACAGCTGCAAACCGCGATGACGATTACGGGACCGGATAGAATGCCTAAGTCTATTATGACGGGCAAGCTGGATGAGATTGGCAGACTGGAGGAAGCTTTTAACACGATGGTGGCGAAGCTTGACGAAAGTCGAAAGAGGGAAATCGAAGAGGAAGAGCTGCGTAAGCGTCTAGTATCTAACCTATCTCATGATTTACGTACACCACTAACGGTTATTCGTAGCCACATCCATGTAATGACTAAAGAGAGCTTAACCCCGCAAGGACAACAGTCCTTAGAGCTAATGGATAAGCGTATAGCAGATCTTAGCGTCTTGATCGAGAATCTTTTATCCTACAATCTCCTCAACAGCGGACGGATCACTTTGAAGAAGGAGCGTAAAGATGTCTTGCGCTTGTTGCGGGAAAGTGCTGCTGCTTGGTACCCCGTATGGGAAAAAGAGAACTTCGAGATCGATATTGACCTGGAGGCTGAACCGCTGTTCTGGATGGTGGATGAGGTCTGGTTCCGCCGTATTCTTGATAATCTGTTTCAGAATATTGTACGTCATGCCAGCAGTGGTCTTTATGTAGGGATTTCTACGGAGTCCCGTAATGGGCAACGTGTTATTTTGATTACGGATCACGGCAGAGGTATCCAGAGTCCATCCGATTACAAAGGGGCAGGATTAGGGCTGTCCATCGTGGATCTGTTAATGAAGCATATGGAGTTAGAGTGGGATATGGAGAGTACAGGAGATGGCACTTCCGTAGTAATCTTTAATCCGCTGTAGAAAGAAAATAAAATCTTAGACTTACCATCGTCATTAAGCTCTCACGGGAAAAAATAGTCAATAAAAACGAGCTCAACGGCACCTGTTTTAACAACTAACGAGCAGAATAGCGTAATATATTTGGTTGTAGTTATAATGTTTAATAGGGCCATTTAATGGTTCCAATTCTCAGGAGTTACCAATGACCTGTGTTGAAATATTTCGAAAAGGGGCAAGTTGTGTGAAAAAGGCTGAAAAAATATACAATACTGCAGTAGAGGCAACTTTAGAGGTGATGGTGGGAAATGGAAACCTGTTATTCTCTTTCATCTGACATTCGGTAAGAAACGTAATAATGAATTTAAGAGCTGGAGTCTAAAGGAACTCCTACATCTGATGTGCCGTTGGGGGGATTCGCATATAGAGAGAAAGTACGAGGGAAAGGCTACCGTTCTGGCTAATTCAATGCTTACAGGGGCCCCGCCAACATTTTAACGAAAATATACGCTAAGGACTATCCAATAGTTAAAAAGCCGGGTTTTCCTACTCTAAGGAATCCGGCTTTTGTTTTATTCTCGTAGTGGACGTAATGTTTGTTTTGCGTTAAATGTATATTTGCCACATGGAGCAAATCGGAAGCAAGTATATGAGTCAATCCAAATACTTAGTATCCCTTTACGACAGCCAGTGATCAGTGTGATTAGACTGAAAAATAAAGCACTAGACAGGCCACGGCTGCCATAAGGTCGTTGCACTCCTGGTAGTCTTCCTGATCGATGGTCGTCGACACTCAGCCTTTTGCAAAAAAAAACAAAGAAAACCGAACCTTTTTTTGATAGAGAGGCAATATAGTGTGTAAGCAGCTTACTTAGGAGGGCCCTCTGAATGCAAAGTGAATACATGTACCAATTACTCATAAAAATGAAAGATGGTGATCAACAGGCGTTTCATACGATGTATGATGCCACCTATCAGGACGTCTACCGGACAGTCTCCTTTCTGGTGGATCATCAGCAGGATCGGGAAGATGTCATGAATGAGATCTATATGCAAATGTGGACATCACTTGCTAACTACGATACGAACCGACCTTTCCACTTCTGGCTACACGGCTTGGTAATCCGTCAAGTGCAGAGATTTCGGGTCAAGAGCTGGCGGAGATTCCGAATTTTTGAACGCATTCGTGCCTTCTCTCGGGAAGAGTCTCATTGGGATCAACCTACTGTGTTGATGGATGGGACGAATCAAATGATATCGAAGGCAATCCAAAAACTGACCGACAAACAGCGAACGGTGATTATCCTCCGCTTTTTTCACGACTATACTCTTGAGGAAATCGCGACATTGCTCGATATTCCGCTGGGTACAGTCAAGTCCAGATATCATGCTGGCCTTCAGGCGCTTCGAAAAAACTTATGGAATCTCCCCCCAGAAAGGATGGAAAAGATCAATGCTAACTGAACGCAAAATCCGTGAACATCTGCACAAAGAGGCAGAAACTATGGAGTGCCCTCCGGCTATTTCCAAACGAATAGAACAATCCTATTCTCAATATTTGCAACCAAAAAGGAGCGGAATAACCATGAAAAAACGATTAATTGGTGGAATAGTTGCTGCTGCGATTTTAATTCCAACCGCAGCATATGCGGCCCCTACCCTGATTGAAATGTTTACTAGAACACCAATGAATGCTGAACAAGTCAAGGCGGATGAGGTTGGCAAAGCAACACTTGAGAAGCTGTATAGCACATTTCCCGAAACAAAATCGTTTGAGATAATCGATGCAAGCAACGTTCAAGGTGTCCAAACAAGCATCATACTGCAGGAAAAAGAAGGAACCGGCAAAAAGATTACCCTTCATACAAACGGTATTACGGGTGCGATTGAACACGTGATTCAAGAGAATTGGGAGCCTAAGGAGAAGCCACTCACTACTTTATCCGATCAGGAAATCAAGTCGAAGGTAGATTATCTAATTGATAAAATGTATGGCAACATCGAAGAGTACGAATTTGCTATGGAGAAAATGGAGAACCCGGATCAAAAAACGTTTATGGTGAATTACACCAAAAAGGGATCAAAAACACCGTTCTATCAGGTATTTGTTCAGAGCAATACAATCAGTGTTTCTCTGATCGGAGGTGAGACTACACCTTCAAACATTAAAGTAGAAGGTTTTTTCTCTAGAAATGGTAAGCCTGATTATTCTGCTGATGCCTATCTAAATGATGCAAAACTGTTTTCTTTACTAAAAATTAGCCCAGAAGAATTAAAACAAGAATTAGCAAAAGGTAAATCTGTTGTGGAGATTGCAGCATCTAAAAATGTCTCTAAACAACAAGTGATTGATGTCATTGCAAAAACACAGGTTGATGGACAAATTCAAGGTGAAATTAATGGTGAAGTTCCTAAAAGTAATCGTTCAAATGAACAACAGTTAAAAGCTATTGAACCAAAAGTATTACAAATTATTGAACACAAAAATGAAACACCATCGAAGAAATAACAAGTCAAGGCGCATGAGGTATAGAACCCAATGGATAATCCAGAGCCAAAAACGATCATGTTGAATTACACCAAAAAGGACAAGGACTGAACTAAACTGTTCTTCCAGGTATTTGTTCAAGGCAATACAATCAGTGTTGGGTTGGTCGGAGAATAGGAGTACAAAAACCTCAACTCTGAAACGGTGACCCGTAAGATGGAACACTTTTTAAAAGTGTCCCTTCCTGCGGGTCATTTGTGTTTTAATCAAAAGTAGAATGGACAGAACGGAGATTTTTATGCGTAAAATTAGAAACGCTGCAAAGCTTTTTTAACGAACATTAGATAAAACCACATAAAACAAAACCAAATGTTGAGCACGTATAAGGTAGGCATTCTTAATTTATACGGTAATTTACGGGATGACTTTACGCTTGCGGAAGTCGTCAAAGATGTTCATAAACATTTCTTCGGTATCGACGAATTCGTGAAAGCCTAAACGTCGAGCCGTAGTTCCGTCGGCAAAAAAATCGTAATCCCATGCAAACACGAAATCGCCGAATAGCCAAGAGGATACGTCTTTATAGGAATGCCGAGCAAGCCCATGCTTCTCAATCATTTTGTTCCAAAGCTGCTCCTTGTCCGCCATGACAACGTCTAGAGACATCTGCAACGGAGGCGCAGTTTCCATGCCAAAGTATTGAGCGATTTTCGGCTATAACTCATTCCAACGAAACAGGTCGCCGTTCGTAATGTTGAATGCCTGATTCGCACAGCGCTCGTCGGTCGCCGCCCATACTGTTGCCTTTGCGAGAAGCCGCAGACTACAGAAGGACGGAGTGGCGACCAAGTCCAAGCCTTACCCTTATGCCGTTGTTCTAAGAAATCTTGCTGATTAAACAGCGGCGGTCTAGGACTTTATTTTCATTGAACATCCATATCGTCAAATTTAAACAAAACTTAAACTTCGTGCCGCCTTGTTCTTAACCTTGGGACGTTATGCTAATTACCGAGGTGAGGAACATGAAAGAAACAGTGATTGAAACGAAGGATTTATTAAAAAAATACCGTGGCCGGGCTGCGGTGGAAAATTTAAATTTGAACATCCGCAAGGGAGAGATCTATGGCTTTCTTGGCCCGAACGGGGCAGGGAAAACAACAACAATTCGTATGCTGCTTGGACTGATCACTCCAACATCAGGAAGGATTGAAGTCTTCGGCCAGGATCTTCGCAAGCATAAACTGCAAATTTTGCGGAAGGTAGGGTCGCTTGTCGAGTCTCCATCCTATTACGGGCACTTAAGCGCTGTGGATAATCTTGAAGCCATCCGGCGTATCCTTGGTGCTCCGAAGTCACGGATTGCTGAGGTGCTAGATATTGTTTCCTTAACAGGGGAAGAGAAACGTCCAGTTAAAGGGTTCTCCCTTGGGATGAAGCAGAGACTAGGTATTGCTGCTGCCTTGCTCGGGGAACCGGAGCTGCTTATTCTGGATGAGCCGACGAACGGACTTGATCCGTCAGGGATTCAGGAAATTCGCGGACTGATTAAACGATTGCCGCAGGAGCAAGGGATTACCGTCGTAGTATCCAGTCACTTGCTTAGTGAAATTGAGCAAATGGCGGATACCGTAGGGATTATTCGTCAAGGGCAAATGGTGTACCAAGATAGTATAACGAATCTGCAGCGGCAAGCCGGGGGAGAAATGCGGTTAGCAGTCTCGGACCCGGAGGCCGCGCTGCGTCTTGCTGAAGAACGGGGGTACACAGGGATACTTCAAGACCAAAAGCTAGTCTTCTCCCGGATGATCGATGCAAGAGTTGCCTTGCTAGTCAAAGCGTTGGTAGAGAATGGGCATGCTATTTATCGTGTAGAGGAGCGGAGACAATCACTTGAGGACTTCTTCCTGCAGGTTGTAGGAGGAGAGGAATCATGATGTGGCGGGCACTGTCGGCGGATTGGCTCAAAATCCGTGGCAAGGGACTCTGGTTTCTAGTGTTTCTTGGACCGCTTGGACTTGTAGCCATGCAAGGCTTGAATTTCGGCCTTCGTTATGATTATCTTCGCGAGCAGTATAGTGCGGATTTATGGGGTGGGCTTCTGAACAATGTGGCTGCATTTGTGCCCATTGCTCTCTTTCTTGGAGGGACCTTAGTATGCTCGTTGATTGCAAATGTAGAACATCAGATGAGCTCGTGGAAGCAGCTCTTGGCACTACCTATCTCACGTACTTCAGTATTTATGGCTAAGCTGGTGTTATGTTTGGTGCTAGTGGCGGTTTCTTGTTTGTTGCTCTCGGTGGGTACAGTTGGTTTAGGGCTTGTTTTGGGCTTCAAGGTCGAACTGATTCCGTATTTGGATGTGTTACGAATTGGCTTTATGTCCTATATTGCAGCATTGCCGGTTATCGCTTTGCAGCTGTGGCTTTCTCTGGCTAACCGTAATCAGACATTGCCAGTTGCTCTTGGAATAACCTTATCTCTGGTGTCTATCTTCTCCATGTTACTTTCGGAGTGGGTTCCTTTAACATGGCCATATATGGCTTGGGAATCTTCGCATCGTCTCTTATTTAGCGGTGCAGGGTTGCTGCTGGGGCTGCTGATTCTTTTGCCGGGTGCACTGCACTTCGCACGAAAGGATGTGGATTAACGATGAATTCATTTTGGAGAGTGTTGTCGGCAGAACGATTAAAAATGTCTAAATCATATGTCTGGCTTTTAGTTATAGGCAGTCCGATTTTAGCATTACTTCCCGGGGCATTGGCGGATAATCAAGGGGAGAAGATGAGTTGGGAACTGTTGTTAAATGTGATGTCTATGATGCATGCCTTGCTGTTTCTACCTGTGCTCTCGGGTATTTTCGCAGCGCTGATCTGTCGTTATGAGCATCATGACGGAGGCTGGAAGATGTTGCTGTCTCTGCCTGTGACTCGGTTATCAGTGTACCTCTCAAAATATGTGATGATTATCGGATTGCTGGCTGCGGTTCAACTAACGTTCCTGGTGATGGTGCTGGGAATGGGTTTTTTCCGAAATATTCCGGATTCGATCCCTTGGTCGCTGCTGCTTAGCTCGGTATTTGGCGGCTTTATTGCCTGTCTGCCACTCGCTGCACTGCAACTGGCTATCTCTCAAGGCTGGAGCAGTTTTGGCGCACCGCTGGCGCTGAATGTGAGTCTGACCATTCCTAATATGCTGATCGCCAATTCTTCAACCTATGGCCCCTATTATCCTTGGGTACAACCGATGTTGGCTATGATGCCGTATGGTGATGACACGTTTGGGGCTTTTAATTTACCGTTCGAAACGCTGATGATGGTAGTGGGCGGTAGTTTTATTGTGTTTTTTGCGGCAGGACTACTCTCCTTTTATCGTAAAGCGGTCTGATTTACAGCGATTCTTATAAACGCCTTCTCCATGGACATCCAGAGCTGGTTTTCATATAATTGAGGAAAACAATCAGCAAAGCTGACTAGCTGGTGGAGGAGGCGATAGCATGGAGCCAACGGCATTAGAAGATTGCGATAACACATGCAAGGGTTCGGAGCTTGAACCGGAATCCATTGCATTGATTCTGCCTGACCGAGAAATAACGGATAAAATGGCAGAGATGTTCAAAGCGTTGGGTGATCCAACACGAGTGCGGCTCATTTACGCTTTGTCCCAGAAAGAACTATGTGTACACGATTTGTCTGTGATCCTTGATATGGGCCAATCTGCGATATCCCATCAGCTCCGTTATTTACGGAATTTACGAATTGTGAAGCGTCGTAAAGAAGGGAAGACGGTATTCTATTCGCTTAACGATGCGCATGTAGAGCAGATCTTTCTGCAGACACATGAGCATGTCCGTCACGAATAGTTGTATTTTTCAAAAAAAAGAGCGGTTCTCCGATTATTGGAGAACCGCTCTTTTGCGTTAACTAGATTGATTTAGGTTGCTCGATAGGGTTGGTTTTCTAAAGGATAGAGCCAGCCAGAGACAATGCACAGCGAGTACGAGAAGGATGAATAGATCGATCCCCATATATTCGCTTGTATTATCATTTCCAACAAACTGAATCAGATTATGTACAAAATGAAACAATATCAGCGGTAGAATATTATTATTTTTCAGCATCAACAAGGTAAGCACAAAACCGATCAGAAGAGAATATACGAGCTGTAGGAGGATTTGCGTCATGTCTGTACCGGATAAAGCATTAAGCAAGTGGGTAATAGAGAAGAGTATGCTTGAAGTAATCACAGCCGTTTTAGCGCCCTTAGTGAGTAAAGTCTTGAAAATCAATCCGCGGTAAATACTTTCTTCCACAAAGGCTACAAGCAGGGTGAAGAAGATAAAGAACAACACCTCAGACGTACTGATCTCACGAAAACCTTTAAAGGATATGGTGATCAGGACGACAGCTAGAGGTGCGTAATAGATCCACTTCCCAGAGGAAATGGTATTCAGAGGACGGAAGCCAAGATCACTCCATTTGTTCTTAACCGTGAAGTAGATGATCAGTACAAGCGCGATTGGAATAAAGGAGATCAGTACAGGGGCGGTATACGAAAGCTCTTTAATTGTAGCGTAAGTCCCGGCGGCAGATACAGCTAGAAGTAACAGTACCTCAATAATAACAACGGTCCAAACAGGGTGTTTCTGTGAAAAAGAAGACGTCTTGGCTAGCTTTGACATAGTCTACATTCATCCTTCCTTCTGTGTAATTTAGTTGCCAATTCATCTCGGGTGCGATCATACATCATTTACCATATTTTCACGAAAAGATCAATTTATTTAATTTTTATGAGGGCGGAGAAAAATGGTGTATATGACGTATTGACCTTCAAAAATAAAGGGAATATAATAGCAATAAGAAAACATATGAACAAGTGCTCATATATGGTTTTTATTTGAGGAGATGTGCCGTATGGATACGATGCAAGGAAAAGTAAAACGTCAGTGGGAATTAGAAGGCTTAGATTGCGCCAATTGCGCAAGGAAAATCGAAGATAAAGTGAAGAAAATTGAGGGCGTATCGTCTTGTTCCGTTAATTTTGTTACGAAGACAATGACGATGGAAACCGCCGCAGGTTATGAGGAATCGGCGATTGTAGAAGCAAAGAAAACGGTGAAGGCACTTGAGCCCCATGTAAATGTAAGAGAGAAGACTCAGGGCAGTCGCAAGCTGCAGAATAACAGTAGTCATACGCATGGAGAGGATCACAAACATGGCCATGAACACGATCATCAGGCTGCAGACGGACATAAGCATGATGGTGCGGATGGTCACGGCCATGGCCACAGCCACGAGCATGGAGAAGGCGATACCCGTAAGATTCTACTGCGGTTAGGTGGCGGTGGGATACTCGCGCTTGCCGGAATATTCTTACCGGTGGAGGGTGTAGTAGAATTGCTGATTTTCTTAGCAGCCTATCTCATCGTGGGTAGTGAGGTTGTCTGGCAGGCGGTTAAGAACATTATCAGGGGTCAGGTATTTGATGAGAATTTCTTGATGGCTCTTGCAACCATCGGTGCTTTTGCGATTGGTGAGTATCCAGAGGGCGTAGCGGTTATGCTCTTTTACCAAATCGGAGAGTTGTTCCAAGGTCTAGCAGTAAACCGTTCACGTCGATCTATCACGGCACTTATGGATATCCGTCCCGAATTTGCTTACCTTAAGCTTGGAAATGATCTAAAACGAGTCTCCCCTGAGGAAGTAGCGATCGGTGATGTGATTGTTGTGAAACCGGGTGAGAAGGTACCTCTGGACGGAACGATCCTTGAGGGAAGCGCCATGATGGATACATCAGCACTTACCGGGGAGTCTGTACCGCGTTCGGCTGGACCGGGAAGCACAGTATTAAGTGGGTTTATTAATCGGAACGGCGTTATTACGATGCAAGTTACACAGACCTTTGGTGAATCAGCCGTATCCAAAATTCTGGAGTTGGTACAGAATGCTTCAAGCAACAAAGCCAAAACAGAGAACTTTATTACTAAGTTTGCACGGGCTTACACACCTATAGTAGTGATCACAGCTGTGCTGCTAGCTGTCGTTCCTCCGCTAGTGATTAGCGGGGCAACCTTCTCAGATTGGATTTACCGGGCGCTTGTATTCCTCGTAATCTCCTGTCCATGTGCGCTTGTGGTCTCGATTCCACTTGGTTTCTTCGGAGGAATTGGAGCAGCTTCACGCAGTGGTATTCTGATTAAAGGAAGTAACTATCTTGAAGCGTTAAATGACGTGAAAGTAGTTGTCTTTGATAAGACCGGAACGTTGACTAAGGGGCAATTTAAGGTTACAGGAATTTATCCGTCAGGTGGCAAGTCTAAGGATGAATTGCTGCAGACAGCTGCTTATGCGGAGAGCCATTCGAACCATCCGATTGCCGAATCGATTAGGGCGGCTTATGGAGAACAGATTTCTAAGGAAGCGATCTCGAATTACAACGAAATCTCCGGTCATGGAATCGAGGTTTCGATTGAAGGCAAGACCGTACTTGCAGGTAACGCGCGTCTGATGGAACGAGAGGGCATAGCTTATGAGGTGCCAGCGCAAAGCGGTACAGTTGTTCACATCGCGGTGGATCATCAGTATGGGGGTTATCTGGTGATTGCTGATGAAGTGAAGGAGGACTCGCAGCAGGCTATTCAGAGCCTCAAGAAGCTTGGCATCCGTAAAACGGTGATGTTAACTGGCGATGCTTCTTCTGTAGCTGAAGATGTTGGGAAGCAGTTAGGTGTAGATGAGGTTCACGCGGAGCTTTTGCCGCAGCATAAGGTAGAGGCCATCGAAAAGCTGGATCGTGAAAAGTCACATCGCGAGAAAATTATTTTTGTCGGTGATGGAATTAACGATACCCCAGTACTAGCTAGAGCAGATGTTGGGATCGCAATGGGCGGACTGGGCTCCGATGCTGCGATTGAAGCGGCAGATATTGTAATTATGACCGATGAACCTTCGAAGATTCCTGTTGCTATCGGCATTGCCAAGCGTACACGGATGATCGTATGGCAAAATATTATTTTCGCTTTAGGTGTTAAAGCTATATTTCTTATACTCGGCGCATTTGGGATTGCCACGATGTGGGAGGCTGTATTCTCAGATGTTGGGGTAACCGTGCTGGCTGTACTGAACAGTATCCGAGCATTAAAGGTTAAAGATCAAGGATAAAAAAATCGCTCTTTAGGGTATTGGTGTTATCTACCGATCCCCAAAGAGCGATTTTTTCTGTTTGCAGGAGATTAAATGCTGTCTTCCAAGTGTAGGCTCTCAATGCCTGAGCGAACAATGCTGCAGGAGGCGTTGAATTTCTCCGCTTCTTCGGTGTTTAGGTTAAGCTCCAGTAGTTCTTGAATTCCAGTGTTGCCAATAATGGCAGGTACGCCGGTACATATACCACTTTGCCCGTACTCTCCATCCAGAATTGCGGATACGGCAATGATCTTATGCTCATCATTCAGAATGGAATGAGTAATGTAAGCCAGTGCGCTGCCAATACCGAAATGTGTGGAGCCTTTTTTGGTAAATATCTCCCAGCCCGCATCTTTGGTCTTGCGGGAGATATCCTCCAGATCCAGATGCTGGAACCGCTCACGATGCTGATCCATAATTTGCAGGATGGGCTTACCGCCAATCGTCACATGTGACCAAGCTACAAACTGGGATTCACCATGTTCTCCAAGTGCGTAGCCGTTTACGCTGCGTGGATCGATGGAGAAAACATCAGATAGTAGTGTCTTTAGGCGCGAGGAGTCAATGGAGGTTCCTGTACCAATAATTCTGTGGCGAGGCAGCCCTGATATTTTCCATACCATATAAGTGACAATATCGACCGGATTAGCGGCGACTACGAATATTCCATCGAATCCCCCAGCCATAATGTTGGTAATAATTTCTCTAGTAATGACTGCAGAGGCTTCCAGGACGTCAAGTCTTGTCTGCCCTGCCTTTGGATTAGCGCCGGCTGTTAAGATAACTACATCCATTCCTGCGCAGTCGCTATGGGTTCCGGCGTACACCTTGGTGCGTGTGTTTGTGAAATCCATGCAGTGTGAGAGATCAAGTGCTTGTGCCATAGCGCGGTCATAGGTGCGGTCGATCATCATGATCTCGTCGCAAATTGCCTGATTGACCATGGAGTAGGCGCAGCTGGAACCGACCATCCCGGCACCGACGATGGCAACTTTTCTTGATTTACTTTTCAATTGCCTTGACCTCGCTTTCTATTGTTAGGTATGCATATATTTTAACGTATCCCTCCACAAGTTACCTAACATCGGACACAGAAAAATATTTTTTACTTCAAGGTATTCATCCACGTCAGAAGCCATCTCAATCGTATGAATTGAGATGGCTTCTTAGAATAAAATATACTTATGACTGTAAGGACTGAGCCTCCGAGGAGGTCATACCTTTATAACGTTTGTACATAAAGAATCTCCAATGAAGAATCATTCCGAAAGCCAAGATGAAGAATAATCCACCGGACTGAGGGATACTGACATAACTATTAATAAATTCATGAAGTAAGGTGCGAACTAAAAGGAGTCCGAGCAGAATGAAAGCAAAGCTCTTAGAACGCTGAGCATAAATTTGTCCATCCCGTTGTTCGAAGTTTGTGCTGCGTATTAGAGGATACGCGAAGATGAACCAGCCAATCAAAAAGGCGAGTGCTGCCCACCATAAAGGAAACCTAACTTCAGGTACAACGAACATGGCAAAGCCAGTCGACATCCCGAGAGGTGGAATCCATATTTTTCGAATGGTAACCGGACGTGCGCTAGCTTTTAGACGAATAAAAATAACCATTAGCGCCATGAGCAAGGTCCCTATAGTGGAGCCGATATGTAGGAGTGAGGGGTTAATGCTACCCATGATTCACGACCTCTCTATGATTTGAGTCACTTGTATCTTCATTATAACAGAAAAACGATGGCAGAACATTGAAGTGTAGCCGCTGTCTGGAGGTAGTAGCTCCGTGAAAAGCACTGCATACTACTTTAAGTGGAAAGGGGCCGAAAACACCAAATAGCAGGTCAAGGTAGTTAACCTTGACCTGCTATTTTTTTAATAATATAAGTAGTCCAATAATTATTGGTTCAGCCTAAGCTTATGAACGGCTACGTCCACTTGTTGAGCGAAGAATAAGGCTGACGATAAAGATCAGAACAACGGCCCCGATCAAAGAAGGGAAGAAATAGAAATCACTTACTTTAGGTCCCCAACTTCCCAGAAGCACGCCACCGAGCCATGAACCGATAATACCTGCGATAATGTTACCAATTACCCCGCCTGGAATATCTCTGCCCATAATCAGACCCGCTAACCAACCAATGATCCCACCAACAATTAACATCCATAAAAAACTCATGTTACTTCAACTCCTTCGTTTTGTTGTTTTCGATGTCTACTATTAACCTTGCCAATCATGTTTAAACCACTTGTAAAAACTTACTATTGCCGGGAGAGTTAGGAAATGGCTTCAAAATTGAACTCGATAATGTATTACAACTATAAACATGCTATAGTGAAAAAATATTATAAAATACTGAGTGAGTTGCTATCAGTAAAGGGTAATTAAGAAGTAAATACAATTTATACAAACAAAGGAGTCGCTACTATGGAACGGCCTAATGAGGTATTGTTTTATGTGGGAACGTACAACCCTGAAGGTGAGGAAGCTATTCTACTCTGCTCACTTAGTCCTTCATCAGGGGAAATGAAGATTCTTGAGGGTACTAAGGGCATTGAGAATCCATCGTTTTTAGCAGTAAACAGCACAGGCAGCGTGCTCTATGCGGTTAGTGAGAAGGATGAGGGCGAGGTCTATGCTTTTGCTATTGATCCTGTTACTAAAGCGTTGAGTCCACTTGGAAGTCGTCCTACGGAAGGTGGCGCTCCTTGTTATGTCTCGATCAGTCCTAAGCAAGATTACATATTCGTCTCTAATTATTCCGGTGGCAATGCCAACGTATTTCCTGTAAATGAGGATGGTTCGCTTCAGGTCATGTCTGATCAAGTGAAACATGTAGGTTCAGGAATTCGTGAAGACCGTCAGGAAGCTCCGCATCCACACTCCGTCATTCCGGATGGAAGCGGCAAGCATATACTGGTTTGCGACTTGGGACTGGATCAAATCCTGATTTATCGCCTTGAAGAAGGTAAGCTGTCTAAGCATCGGGAGATTAATCTTCCACCAGGTTCAGGCCCACGCCATCTCGCGGTACACCCTTCAGGACAATGGATTTATCTGGCGAATGAACTAAACTGTACCGTAACGGTATTTGCTAATGATGAGCAGAATGGAAACCTCAGCATTTTACAGCTTGTGAGCACGCTTCCAGAGCAATATAATGCGGGTAGTGACGATACAGCTTCCGATATTCATGTATCGCCATGTGGTAAATTCTTGTATGTCTCAAACCGGGGACAAGATAGTATCGCCTTGTTCCATATTGAGGGTTCAACAGGTCATCTTGAAGCGGTAGATTGGCAGGTTACAGGCGGACGTACTCCGCGTAATTTCGCCATTATTGGTGGCAAGCTGCTCGCTGCGAATCAAAATAGTGATATTATTACTTCATTCTCCATCGATAGTGACAGTGGCAGATTAATTCCTACAGGGAACGAGCTGAAGATTAAGACACCGGTCTGTATTCAAGCCGTGTAGGCTGGGAATAGGTTATTGTATGTTTCAATATTAGGGGCTATTCCCCGAAATTTATCAAAATAAAAGGCCTTCCAATCAGCTGTACATGTGCTGAGGGGAAGGCCTTAAATGGTATAATGGCAAGTTACCTTAAAACATATTTCGAATTCCTAGATCGTAAAAGCCTATGTCATCTAGCATGATTTTATCTCCCTCGGCTTCAAGGTAGAAGGTGATTTCCGTCAGGTTCTCAGGCTCTAGCTCAGGTTCTTCCTCCTGAAACTGTTCAAACGGCATCTCATAGGTCTGAAATACAGCTTCGGACAGATCACCGTACTTCCCATCATTAATCCGTTCTTCAAGCCATGGGAATAACGTGAACTGAGTTTGCGGAAGTGGAAGAATATCCATTACCTCACTTAACGGCAAGCGTGCTGAGGTATCATTTTTGTCGGTTAACTCAACCTCTACATTGGGAGGTAGCGGAATACTTAGTTCATCTTTGATATCACCATTGAGGTTTGCTAAGGAAAATGTAAGGCCATCTGCGTCTGAAAGGGCCATTTCAGTAACAACACTGTCTTTAAGCTTAATGTTGTAATAAGCTTCCTCGTCTTTTTTGGCTGTGCGTTCAAGAACGACACCATATGTGGCTTTGCTCTTCGATTCACGATCCTTTGCGAGCTCTTCCGACCAGGATAATCCGGATGCTTCTGCTGTTCCGAGATTAACGGTATTCTTGTTGCGGTCCTCGTCAAATGTGGCTACTGGCCGATATCCCCCATCCTGGAATCGATTGTAGTAAGTGGTCTCCGGTAGCCATTTCAGTCCGCTGCGGTAATCCCGGAACAAGCTCTGGTATTCGTCTTTTCCATGCAAAGTGGTCTCCAGAAAAGCTGACACATACACTTTAGAGATTTGCCGCTGCTTGTCTGCATCCATAATTTGCGCTCGATTTAAAAAGAGGCCAGCAGGTAAGGTCTGATCATACGCGCCCCAATCGCTGTTGAATTGACTGTGATTGGCGTCCGCAATATACAGCGAGCTTTTGAAAGCAGAGGACCCTTGGGAATAGGAAGTACGTATATACTGCCGGTCACCATAGAAATCATGTACATCCCCATCACGAGCCCCTTGCAGAGTCAAATAGTTGACATCCTTGAGACGGGCTTGCTGATCGTCTATCGTTTTGTCCGTAGGGGCAAGGGCGACCACAGAGGCTATATTAAAACGATCTACTGCCTTCATAACGGGATCATTTTTGAACCAACGTTCGGCGTCTGCTGCCATAGCAACAGCTTGTCCTCCACGGCTATGGCCGAGCAGGGCGGTTTTTGTGAAATCTATTTTTTGATAAAAAGGATTGTCTGGTTCATCCGAGAAAGCTGTTAGCTGTTCCAGGTGTTTCAGGATGATCCAGGTCCGTACTTTGAAATCATTGTCCGGAATACCGGACCAAGCAGAATAGTTCAGGAAATTCTCATCCAGTGAAATTGCGATAAACCCCCGGCTGGCCAAGAGTTCACCGAGATAAGCGTACCCTCCGTCAGAGTAATCTTCCATCATATGATTTCCGTGCACCATCAGAACTACCGGATAGGGACCTTCGCCTTCAGGCATCCATACTCGGCCGTTCAGTGGAAGTGCATTATAATCGAAACCCCAGAATAAAGTGCGGAGTTTTGACCAATCCTTAATATAAGCAGAAGCATCTACTGTAGAAGAGATCACATTGGTATCCTTGCCGTATTCGGTCCGATGCAGATCCTTACCGCTGGCATAAGTGAAGGTCTGATAGGCTTGATTGCCAGGTTGTGATGGACTTGCGGCTGTCAATGGAATCACATCGGAATCACTGATATCAATGGGTTCCAAAGTAGGTATTTCCTGCACTCCGTTTGCCAGAGCAAGTTGGGAAAAAGTCACTGTAATGGTAAGCAGAAGTCCCATGGTTATTCTTTTGCTGCGCAGCAGACCGATGGCTAATCCGCCCAATGCACCTAATACGGATAGTAGAACAGCAATGAGAACCGCAGCCTCAATCTCAAAATCTGCGTAATATAAGATTAGTAGAATCGCTCCAACATCGCTCAATACACAGCCTGCGAATAGTCGTGGGATGCGCAGTCCGGTCAACGCGATCAGTACAGCAATGATATTACTGGCAATGGCCAGCAGAATGGTACTCGTACCTGCAGCAAGTGCAATATCAGTTGGCACCCCTAATCCAGTGGGTATACCTAATACGGCAGTGGTGAAGGCCAAAAAGCAAACGATCCAAAGACCAGCGATTGCTGTCCTCCAGACCGTTGTATCATAACGGTAAGTTCCCCTAATCCTTCGATTAATTTCTTGAGTCATTCTCCTATGAAGCCGTGGTCTTATCGGCGCAGGGACGTACTCTAAATCCATACCCATGATTCTCACTCCCGACATTAAGCGGTAATTTCTCTAGACCATAAGCTGTAGCAATAATATTACTTTATAGCATCAATAACAAGTGGATCTTACAGGAACCCACACCATTGCCTGTATAGCGTGGGATTTGAAAGATTCCTTTGTCATTGGTTGGAAAAAAAGGTTTGACACGGTTAAAGGGTTTCAGTATTATATCCATATAAACCAACTAAGTAGATAGGAATAATTGAAAAAAGTTCTTACCGTACAGACGGAGGAACGCCTGCATTAGGCTCGCAGACACGTGTCATAGGACCGGTTTGACCTGCCATACGTGGGCTTTCCTCCGTTCTTTTTGTTACCCACAGGAAAGAAATGATGGCAAGAAAAACATGGGGGAGTGGAAAAGATGAAGAAAAAGATGAATAAAGGGCTTCTTGTAGGGTTTAGCTTGTTGCTGACGGCAGGGCTTACTGCTGCTTGCGGCAGCAATAACAACAACGGAAATAGTGCTAGTTCGGCAACAGACGCACCAGCAACAACCAATTCACCGGAGGCCACAAATGCGGCTGAAGCAACAAAAACTCCATCTAAAGATCCAGTAGAACTACTGAACGTATCTTATGACCCTACTCGCGAATTGTACGAGAATTATAATAAAGCTTTTGCTGCCTATTGGGAGAAAGAAACAGGACAAAAGGTCACGATTAAGCAATCCCACGGTGGATCGGGGAAACAAAGCCGTGCTGTACTTGATGGTCTGGAAGCGGATGTTGTGACATTAGCACTTGGTTATGATATTGATGCCTTGCAGGAAAAGGGACTTATTAATGAAGGCTGGCAAAGTAAATTTGATCATAACAGTTCACCGTACACCTCGACGATCGTATTCTTAGTACGCAAAGGAAATCCAAAAGGAATCAAAGATTGGCCGGATTTGCTTAAGGAAGGCGTAGAAGTGATTACACCGAATCCGAAAACATCAGGTGGCGCACGTTGGAACTACTTGGCGGCGTGGGGTTACGCGCTAGACCACAACAATAACGACGAAGCTAAGGCTGAGGAATTTGTAAAAGAATTATTCAAACATGTTCCGGTGCTGGATACGGGTGCGCGCGGTTCTACGACCACTTTTGTAGAGCGTGGAATTGGCGATGTGCTGATTGCATGGGAGAATGAAGCTTACCTTTCTGTAGAAGAGCTTGGTCCAGATAAATTCGATATCGTAAATCCATCTGAGAGCATTCTGGCTGAACCGCCGGTAGCAATAGTAGATAAGGTTGTGGATAAAAGAAATACGCGTGAAGTGTCCGAGGCTTACTTGAAGTATCTCTATACGGAGGAAGGACAAAAAATCGCGGCTGAGAACTACTACCGTCCAACGCTAGAAAGCGTGAAAGAACAATATAAAGATAAGTTCCCGGAAATAAAGCTCTTCACATTGGCTGATAAATTCGGAACCTGGAAAGAAACGCAAGAGAAGCATTTTAACGATGGCGGGATCTTTGACAAGATCTATGTGCCGGGTGCTAAATAACAGATTAATAAAACGAAAATTATATTTTTTCTTTAAGAGATTTGTCCCTAGTAAGGGGCTGATCGGCTAACCTGCCGAAGGCGAGAAAGGATGAATAGGGGATGAATGTCACCGCAACGACTACAGCTGTATCGGCGACAACGCGGCGAAAGATACTACCCGGTTTTGGGATAACGATGGGGTACAGCGTACTTTACCTGAGTCTCGTGGTACTCTTGCCACTTTCAGCATTGTTGTTCAATTCTACTGGGCTGAGCTGGGCGAAATTCTGGGATGTAGCTACCGATCCGCGTGTATTGGCTTCGTATCGTGTCAGCCTGTCTACGGCAGCGGCTGCTGCTTTTGTGGATGCTATTCTAGGTCTCTTGCTGGCGTGGGTACTAGTGCGTTACGAATTTCCGGGCAAAAGAATATTTGATGCGCTGATCGATCTTCCGTTTGCTTTACCGACAGCTGTAGCTGGTGTCTCCTTGACGGCTCTTTATGCCACAAATGGCTGGATCGGGGCGTGGCTTGAGCCACTAGGATTAAAGGTGGCATTTACTCCGCTTGGCATTACCCTTGCCTTAATGTTCATCGGGATACCGTTCGTCGTGCGAACGGTACAGCCGGTGCTGGAGGATTTGGACCGAGATATGGAGGAAGCCTCGGCAACCCTCGGTGCAGGCCGCTGGAGAACCTTTCGTTCAGTAGTACTGCCTGAGCTGTTCCCGCCGTTGTTAACAGGCTTTGCTTTGGCATTTGCCCGTGGTATTGGTGAATTCGGCTCTGTCGTGTTCATCTCCGGCAATATGCCGATGAGAACGGAGATTGCTCCTTTGCTTATTATGTCCAAACTGGAGCAGTATGATTACGCTGGTGCTACCGCCGTTGCGTTGCTCCTGCTGCTCATTTCCTTCTTAATGCTGTTAGTCATTAATACACTCCAGCGTTGGGTGCGTAAGACTTCTCGTTAGGTCTTTCGGTTTTACTCAGATTTTATTCCCTATTCTCTAATCTTTTTGTATTAGAACTTGCTGAGCGAGTATTAGCGAGGCTACATCTAACAGGTAAATGACGACTTTATTTTACGAAGCATACTTGCTTCCGTAAAATGCGGAATCCTCCGTTAGATAAAGTACTCGAAGAGTAATCTGGGTGTTGGAGGAGCGATAGCGATCTCGAAGTTTTGAAACCAGATGGCTGGTAAGAAAGGAACGGAGAGGAATATTGGAACTGGAGAAGCGTTAGCGTTCGCCTTTATCCTCGGATTTCTACCGCGGAGAGCGGTTCAAATCAGGAAATCTGAGGATAACAGCGATCGGAAGTCCAATATTCCTTGGAGTGACCCATTACCAGTAATCTTGTTTCATTAAATTTCCGAGACAGCAACCGATCGGAAAACCAAGATTTCTCGAAGACACTTCACATCTACCGAAATACGGCATTTTTCAGAAGCTAATCATGCTTTCGTAAAACCCTTTAAAGGAGGAATAACTTGTGGCAGGCACCATCCCACTCCAAGCCCCCCGGCTACAGAAGAATACGTCCTCGCCAGCGACAACGGAAACCAAGGCTGTAAAATGGGTGTTGATCGGAGCTGCTGGACTAGTCCTTTTTTGGCTGATTGCCTTGCCTTTGATTGTTGTGCTGACAGAGGCGCTGAAAAAGGGCTGGGATGTATATATAGCTGCTCTGACCGATCCGGATGCCCGTTCCGCTTTGCGGCTGACGTTGCTTGTTGCAGCGATCACTGTACCACTGAATACCTTTTTTGGCGTAGCGGCTGCATGGGCAGTAACCAAGTTTCGTTTTCGCGGCAAAGGGTTTCTCATTACCTTGATTGATCTCCCCTTTGCAGTATCGCCTGTCATCGGCGGTCTGATCTTTGTGCTCGTCTTCGGCGCCAACGGTTGGTTTGGCCCTTGGCTGAGCGCCCATGATATCAAGATCGTATTTGCGCTTCCAGGCATCGTGTTGGCCACGCTGTTTGTGACCTTTCCCTTTGTGGCACGTGAGTTGATTCCACTGATGGAGGATCAAGGGACACAGGAGGAAGAGGCAGCGATTACCCTCGGAGCACATGGGTGGCAAATCTTTTTCAGAGTCACGCTTCCTAATATTAAATGGGGTTTATTATACGGCATTATTTTGTGTAATGCGCGGTCCATGGGCGAGTTCGGCGCAGTCTCTGTGGTGTCCGGGCATATACGTGGGGAGACAAATACACTGCCGCTGCACGTTGAGATTTTGTACAATGAATATCAATTTTCAGCCTCTTTTGCAGTAGCTTCACTGCTCCTGTTGTTGGCTTTGGTGACGATGATTATTAAAAGCTGGTTATCACGAAAAAATGCCCATTGACAGTACTTTTGGTTCCGTGCTAAGTTAATTCATAGTATACGGGTTGGTAATAACGGAATTGTGAAATTTAGGCGGATATAATCCTTTGGATGGGGAAAGGGAGGCTAGAGAATGGCTAAACCGCTGAAAGTGGATGATTTATGGCTTACGCGGATTGCAGGGCTTCTGGATGATATGGAATTTGGCTCCTTGCACATCGTAGTGCATGAAGGTCAGATTGTTCAGATGGAGCGTACGGAACGCAAACGTTTTGAGAATGGCAATGGCAACGCAAATGGGCGTTACATTAATGAGAGTGGAACCCGGCGGGCCGATTCCCAATCGGCAGGACGTTGATACAATCTCGGGCAATCATAAAGGTATATATCATATTTAAGAATAAACGCTAATAACCCACTCCTGAATAGGGGCGGGTTATTTTTCTGACGATTTAGGTGCTCTTATTAATAACGATTTGCCTGACGTGAAGAGGAAATCCCTTCAACCAACAGTACGAGCGCAGTGATGCCATGCATGATCCAACCTAAGAGTGGGATAAACGCTAAAATCGAGGTGATAATGCCTAGAACATTCCCTACGATGGGTTTCCGCTCTCTTTGCAGGATTACAATGGCTACAGCGTGGAGCAAAAAGGCAACGGCAAGTGGGACCCAACCATTCGCTATAATAAAGAGACCGCCGAGGACAGGCAGAGCCAGAAAAGCCTCATACACACACGTTCCCCATTTAAACAGCTTTGCTACAGGAGACATTATGCCACCAACCTTTTTAGAATATTGTTATAAATACTATTCCACACAGTGAGTAATAGGATTCAAGAATATAATACTTACCACTTTGGTGGATGTGTATGAATTTTGGGAATGGACGGTATTTTCATATTCATATATAGTGTGAGTTAGATATTTCCAAAAGAGTGTAAAGATATACGCTCACCCAATAAGGATACAAATTTTACTATTGGGTGATTTTCAATTTATAAAGGAATCATCAAGGGGAGATCACATTGCTTAGAAAATCCTTTTTCACAAAACTACTTATCGCTTATCTGGTTATTATATTCGCTTACACTATGATTGCTGTCTGCCTTTCTTTTTTTAAGGACAGCCAAAACGTGCGATCGGAATTAAGCCAAAACCAGCAGAATTTTCTCATGCAATCGCGCGACAAAATTGACACGAAACTCGGCGTTTCTTTCAATTTAATTGCGCAATTGAGACGTAATGATCATGTTGTTAAATTCGCTGAAAAAGAACGCAATTACTATGAGATTACACAAACCTCTTATGCACTGCAAAATCATATAGACGCATTCTCTGAATTCGGATATAGCATTGATTTAATGAAGACTAACGACGATCTGGTCATAACGCCGCAAATTTCGTCGGATAGAAGACGCTATATGGAAGATATGGGAATGACGAATGAGGATTTGGCACAATTAGGCACAGACAGCACGAGTCCAAACATAACGATATCGAGCAGCCAAAATATAACGTCGACAAACAATGAAAGCGCATCCATACGAATCGTTAATCCGGAACGGGTAGGAATAGGGAATTCATTATTTTTTGTTGTCTCATTCTTTGAACAATTGCTGCTGCCACCCCTATCACCTGATGCGCAAGAAGCTTTTGCCATTATCGAGAATGGCCGATACGTAACGCTTAAATCAAGCTTTGACGATAAACGGGAAAAGCAATTGCTTGCCTATCCACTGGGACAACTGGATGAACAGGCAACTGTGGATTATAAGAAGCTATCCAATGATGAATTCGATTTCCATTTAATCCGCTCGAATACAATGCCGCAATGGTCGTATATGTATGTTACACAGAACTATTCTTTGGTGGATTCCTTTTCCCCAAATTTAAAAGGGACTGTACTTTTATTAGCCATTCTTATCTTTGTGGGACTTGCGTTCGCCTATACAGTTTCCAGGCGCATGTACCGGCCTGTGGGTCATCTCGTCGGATTGTTCAAGAGCTACGGTGAGCCTGCGGGAGCAGACGAATTCGCTTTCTTGAACGAGACAGCGACGAGTATAAGTAAAGCTAATGAACAGATGAAATCCGCGCTACATGAGCACAAGCTTTCGATGAGAGACAAGTTCCTGCGGGATTTGCTCCATGGACTCGTTCCACCTGAGAAGGTGGATGACCTGCTAAATGCACATCAACTGCAAAGCCTTTCTAGCAACTTGAGCGTTTGTGTGATTTCATTCTCGAACGCTAAGGAATTGGAGGAGCAATATTCGAAAGATGCGATTCTTACGATAAAATCAAAGACTTCCTTGATTATTCATGAGCAGTTGAAAGTTCATTTCCCTTGTGAGCTGCTTGATCACGATTTCACCAAATTTGTCTTCATAATCAGTGAATCCGATACGGAATCCATTCAGAAGAAGCTCATGAAAGCGATGGCTCAAATCGAGGATGCACATGCATACGGATTGACTGCAGCAGTAGGTCAGCCCGTAGCCTCTGCTGGCGAAATTGACCGCTCCTTTATCCAGGCGCTTGATATTCTGAAGAGGAGATCGGCAGTGGACAAGACTTCCGTCATTACTTATAAACAACTCAGTCAAGTTCAGATGGTCAGCTATTATTATCCTATTGATACGGAACGAGAGCTGATCAGCTATGTGATTCGCGGCAAGCGGGAGAATGCTTTAAATACGCTAAACCGCCTGCTATCGGAAAATCTGGAGCAAAGGCAGTTAACCAGGCAGCAGCTCGACCAGTTCAGCCTGCTTGTGTTGGCTACGCTGAGTCGAATTATACAGCAGTTGAATATGCCTTTCGAAGAGTTCGTTCAAGCTCATAAGGAATCTCTGGACATCGTACAGCACGGCGAATCGAAGGAGCTGATGGTCTCCGCCATTACTTTCTTGTTCGGTGCCATGATGGATACGATTGATCAGCAGAATGAAATGATGGATAACAGTACGGTAAAGCGGATGATTGAATATATTCATGACAACTACAATAGGGATTTATCGCTTAGTATGATAGCGGAGGAGTTTAACTTCTCTCCTGGTTATGTCAGTATCGCGTTCAAAAATCATTCCGGAGAAAATTTTAAAGATTACTTGAATTTTTATCGTGTGCAGCAAGCTAAAGAAATTATGCGCCAGCAGAAAGATATCAAAATTGGAGATTTAGCACTAATGGTCGGGTGCAACAATGCGAACACGTTTATTCGCATGTTCCGCAAGTATGAAGGGTTAGCTCCTGGCCAATACGCAAAGAAGCTTAACGAGAAGGAATGAGGCTTCAAGTAATGAGAACCGTTGATTCAAAACAAAGCCGCCTAGCTTAATTGCCAGGCGGCTATTGTATGTTCGACAGGCGTTTCTCTATATAACGAGAAATTGTTGATACATAAAATAATGCACATTATGAACCCAGACATAAAGAGTTGACGCTAGATGAAATAATGGCGATAGACAGCGCTTACATTCATTCTTATAGTTTAAATTGCAACGCTGACCTTTCAAATGGGAGCGCTCCTGAAGGGATCAGCTAAACATCGTTGCGAGAGGAGAAGAGGGTGCTGCTTAACTTTAAAGAAATAAAAACCAACCTGATCAGGGACCGTTATCTTTACCTGCTCCTGATACCGTTTCTGGCTTGGTATATCATCTTTGCGTATAAGCCGATGTACGGCCTGCAAATCGCCTTTAAGGATTTCAGTGTATATAAAGGAATTGAAGCGAGTCCCTGGGTGGGGTTTGAACACTTCGAGAGCTTTTTTAAAAGTCCATATTTCTGGCGGCTATTAAAAAACACAGTATTGCTCAGTTTGTATCAATTGCTGTTCGCATTTCCTGTGCCGATTATCCTCGCTTTGTTATTTAACGAATTGAAGAACGGGATTTTCAAATCAACGGTGCAGACCTTTACGTATTTGCCCCATTTTATTTCAGTCGTTGTCGTAGCTGGGATTGTTACCAACTTCTTGGCTCCTAGTAACGGTATTATCAATATCCTGATTGAGATGATGGGTGGCGAAAAGCAATACTTTCTGACCAATCCCGATTATTTCCGAACGATTTTTATCGGGTCCATGGATATTTGGAAGGAAGCGGGGTTTGGTACCATCATCTATATAGCCGCTTTGTCCGGCGTCAATCCGGCCTTGTACGAAGCGGCGGTTATCGATGGAGCTAACAAATGGAAGCAAATGTGGCATATCACACTTCCCGCCATCATTCCAACGATCGCAATTATGCTTGTCATGAAGGTGGGTTCCATGCTGGAAGTTGGCTATGAGGCAATCATCCTTCTGTATCAGCCAGCCACCTATGAGGCAGCCGACGTTATTAACACCTACGTGTACCGGTCCGGTCTGCAGGATGCACGTTACGACCTGGCGACAGCGGTGGGGTTGTTCAATGCCGTCGTTGGATTTATTCTCGTCGTATTTGCCAATAAGATGAGCAAGAAGTTAACGGATACTGGATTATGGTAGGTGATGGAAGATGAAAAAAACCAGAGGCGAAAAGCTATTTTATATTTTTAACTGTGTATTTCTTGGAATTATTGCTTTGCTTGCATTGTACCCTTTTGTGTATGTCTTATCCGCATCCATCAGCTCCTCCGACGCGGTTGTTACCGGCAAAGTGATCTTGTTGCCGAAAGATATTAACTTTGACTCCTATGCAAAGGTATTATCGGAAAAGGGAATTTGGATTGCCTACTTAAACACGTTCTATTACACCATATTCGGCGTAATGGCCAACTTAATTCTCACCATTTGCGGTGCGTATGCCTTGTCTAAGAAACGGATTATGGGGCGCACGGCCATCAGCTTCTTTATCGCGCTGACGATGTGGTTCCAACCGGGCATGATTCCGATGTATCTTAATTTCCGAGATCTGAACATGCTCGATAGCAGGTTTACAATTGTTATCGGATTCGCGATTACGACCTTCTATGTGTTCCTCATGAGAACGTTCTTCCAGGGCATTCCGGAGGAACTCGAGGAAGCGGCGAAGGTTGACGGAGCCAATGATCTGACGATCCTATGGAAGGTGTATCTGCCGCTGTCCAAAGCAGCCCTTGTGACGATCGGATTATTCTATGCGGTACACCGCTGGAATGGATACTTCTGGACAATGATCCTACTGAGCGACGAGAGCAAGGTGCCGCTACAAGTCCTGCTAAAGAAGCTGATCGTTGAGATGAATGTGAATGATGAGATGGGCAATATGGCGTTATATTCAAAGGAAACGATCATCTATGCGACTATCATCATTTCCATTATTCCGATTGTTGCAGCCTATCCCTTCATTCAGAAATATTTCGTCAAAGGGACGATGATCGGCTCAGTCAAAGGCTAGTGGCTGTTTCCAACTTTTTATTATGAAAGCAAGAAACCAATATTGGGAGGTCATGAATGTGGGGAACAAAAAATGGATGAAATCATCTGCAATAATCATAATGACAGTCGGTATGCTGCTGGCAGGCTGTAGTAATAATAACGCTCCGCAAAAGAGCGGAAGTGCGGCGAATGATTCAAAAGAGTCAGATACAACCCAGTTGTCTGGGCACCTGATCGTCAAAGACCCGCTTGAACTGACGATCCATATGCACTACACAGATACGTTTATATACGATGATAACTGGCCTATTTTTAAAGAAGCGGAAGCTATGACCAATATTAAGCTGAAGGGAACCGCATCTAAGGCCTCGACGAATAGTAAAGAACTGTTCAATACAATGATGGCTTCAGGGAAAATTCCGGATCTGGTTCATCATCAAATTAAAGAGCAGTACGACAGCCTTGGGATTGAAGGGGCCTTTCTCGAGCTAGATGGATTGATCGAAGAACATGCACCGAACATTAAAAAGTTCTTGTCCGAACATCCAGATGCAGCCAAATTTATGAAGGCTTATAACGGCAAGACGTATTTTCTAAACTTTACTCCAGATGGACCGGCTGCCAAGGGCTGGTTTGTACGCCAGGATTGGCTGGATAAGTTGGGACTTGAGCAGCCGAAAACGGTAGATGAGCTGCATGCACTATTAAAAGCATTCAAAGAAAAAGATCCGAACGGTAACGGAGTAAACGATGAAATTCCATACTTTAGCCGAACGAAGCTGGATGGGATTTACGATTTGTTGATCCAGTGGGGCGTGCGGGGCGGGGCCGATGCAGCTAAACGCGGATTTTACGCGGACAACGGTGTCGTCAAGTACGGCATGTATGAGCCGGGCTATAAGACGGCAATCGAGAATATTGCGAAGTGGTACAAGGAAGGCCTAATCGATAAAGAAATCTTCACCCGCGGAGCGAAAGCGCGTGACATTTTGCTCGGAGACAATATAGGTGGCATAACGCACGACTGGTTCGCCAGCACGGCTAACTTCAATGACATTCTTGCGACTAAGATTCCTGGCTTCTCCTTTGGTCCGATGACGCCTCCAGCGAATACCGAGGGCAAAGTCGTCGAAGAGAGCTCCCGTAAGCAGACGCATGCGAGCGGGTGGGGAATCTCGGCGGCAACTAAGCATCCCGTCGAAGCGATCAAATATATGGATTTCTGGTTCTCCGAGGAGGGCCGGAGGCTGATGAACTTTGGCATCGAAGGAAAACACTACGATCTTGTGGACGGCAAGCCGAAGTTTAAAGAATCCATATTGGATAATAAAGAAAAAACAGTGATTCAACAGCTTCAGGAAGAGGGAGGACAAATTGAGCTCGCCTTCCATCAAGACTATGCTTACGAAGAACAATGGACAAACGCGACTGCATTGAAGGGCATCAAGGAATACATTGACAATGGCTATATTATGGAGGCTTATCCGCCGATTTCGTATACGGATGAGGAACGGAGCAAATTTGAAGAGTTAAATGCTGGCGTACTGACTTATGTTGAGGAAAAGCTGCAGAGATGGGTGCTAGGTGTGGAACCGGTCAACGATGAGACATTCAGTAAGTATATCAAGGAATTGGAAGACTTAGGCATCAAGGATTTACTTGCGTTAGAGCAAGTTGCATACGACCGTTACATGAAATAGTTGGCATCGCTCCTTCCGGAGTCTAGATGATTTCGGAGGGAGCATTCATAATCGAAAATAACATAACGGAGATGGATAAATGAATCTGCAATCATTGCTGAAAGAGCAGATGACTACGACGGATCTATTAGCTAACTTGCGATCGCGGCTTGAGCCGATGGATGAGAAGGCCGCCTATATCGCAGCCCATATGCCTGATCATGTGCGCGAGACGATCGCGAATGCTGAATTCGCTTATCAAGGAATGATCATGCTTCCTGGTACAGGGGGAGTTAGGGAGTTTGTCGGGAATCCGCCCAGCTGGCTGGAACGCAGACATAATGACAATGAATATTTATGGCAGCTGAATCGCATGAATCATTGGCAGGATTTGCTGGAAGCCTACTCGCTCACCAAGGACGCGAAGTACGGGCTCAAGGTCATCGACGAAATGCTGGACTGGATTGAGACGGTCTCTATTCCCGAGGATTTGCTCGATAAGCCGATTGACTATTTTACGGAATGCCATCCACTGAGGGTCTTGGAGATTGGTATCCGGGGCTACAAAATTTGGCCGCTTGTTCTGGAGCATCTAGGCCCTTCGGAGTTGTTCACGGAAGAGATTTTGGAGAAGTATTTAACAGTCATTTACAAGCAAGTAAAAGCTTTGCGTAACGTGTCGCCTCAGCTGTGGCCTAAAGCGGATCATAACCATTATTTAATGGAATGTTTGGGCCTTCTGACGACTGCCCTTTACTTTCCCGAGCTGAAAGAAGCTGAGGAATGGAAGGCTTTTGCGATCGAGGGCATCGAAAAGTGCAGCATGGCGCAACTGACAGAGGATGGCGGTCAAATTGAAGGCTGTCCATCGTATCATAATGGCTGCATGTTCTGGTTCGGGCTGGCTGTCGTTCTGGCTAAACGTTTCGATTTTGAGTTCTCTGCGGAGTACATGGAACGGTTCAGAAAGAATTTGGATTACTCGATCTACTCGTTAAGACCAACCGGGAAATGTGTACCTGTCGGAGACTCTTTTGCAAATCCGCTTGCGGTAATGTCTGGCGTTTATGGGTATTATGCCTTGAATGATAGCTCCTGGCTAGGGCTTGCAGCGAATTTGATTGATGTACACGAAGTTGTAAGGGAAGCTAGTAAGCATGTATGGAGAGCGCTCGATGTCCGCCAATTTGTGGAGGAGCTGTATTCCTTGCAGGATAGAGAGTTTGTATTGGATAAGCCCACGACATTCTGGAATCGTACGCTAGATCAAGCGATTATCCGCAGCGGATGGGATTCGAAGGCTCTTAGCTTTTTATTTACATGTAAAAGCCCAATACAGAATGCCCATGCCCATATCGATTTGATGAGCTTTGATTTTACGGCGCTTGGAAAAGACATGATTTGCGATCCCGGATTTTTTTGTTATCGGGATGATGAAGACCGCAAACAGTTTAAGAGCTCAAATTATCACTCCACACTGCTGATCAATGAGCGAGATCATTTCGAGTATATTTCTCCGTTTAAATTCGGGCCGCAAAAGCCCGGTGGAATCTACAATGTAGAAGATAGAGGCTTCTACCGGCTCGCCAGTGCTTGTCATACCAACTACGATCCGGTTGTTCATTACCGGCATATTTCGCTAGTGGATAATCGATTCGTGCTTATTGCCGATCGGGTAGAAGGCCTGAATGACCATAGCGTTCAGCGCTATTTTCATCTAGATTTTGTCGAGGTGGAGGAGAACAAGAACGGTGTGATCGCGACAAGTGATATTGCGAATCTGGCGATAGCGACAAGCCATACGGGAGAATTGAATCTCTTGGAGGGAAGATTATCCGATGAGACCGATCTCTCAAGGCCTTCGACAAGGGTCCGCTTTCAGGATAGGTACAGCGGTACTATGACTTTCTTGACCGTGCTTATTCCTTTTCAAGGGGGGCAACAGCCTGCCGTTCAGATTATTGAAGAAGAGGAAGGTGTATTTAGCTTCGAGCTTGGAGATCAGTACTTGGTTTCGATAAACGAAAGAGATATGCACATAAGCAAACGGGCTTGAAAAGGGTGGACCCTTAGAAAGTTAAAAATAGGAGTGAGCAGATTGTTGAACCTTAAGGCTGATGATCAAATTTGGGTAGATAATGTCATTTCTAAACTAACGGACAAAATGGACGCCGTATGTGAACGATCAAGAAACAAAATTCCATACACGACAAGAAATGGCACGCACGACAATCAGATCGAAAAAGATATCAACTGGTGGACGAATGGATTTTGGGGCGGTATGATGTGGCTCATGCACCATGAAACCGGCGCTGATAAGTACAAGGAAATCGCCAATTTCACGGAGGATGCATTGGATGCCTGCTTCCATCAATTCTACGGTCTCCATCATGATGTCGGATTTATGTGGTTGCCTACGAGCTTGGCCAATTATAAAGTGACCGGAAATCTGGAATCTCGTAAGAGGGCAATGCATGCCGCCAACTTACTTGCTGGACGATTTAATCTGGCAGGCGGATTTATCCGCGCTTGGAACGATGATACGGCCAGCGAAGATACAAGAGGGTGGGCGATCGTGGACTGCATGATGAATCTCCCGCTTCTCTATTGGGCGAGCGAAGAGACTAAAGATCCGCGATATGCGCAAATCGCAATGAGGCATGCGGACACTGCTCTAGAAGCTTTTATCAGGCCGGACGGTTCCGTGAATCATATCGTGGAGTTCGATCCGTTCCATGGAGGCGTGGTCCGAACTTACGGCGGCCAAGGCTACGAGGATGGCTCGTCCTGGACACGTGGGCAGACCTGGGCTTTATACGGCTTTATGATCAGTTATACGCATACGGGAAAGCCGGAGTATTTGCAGGCGGCCAAACGGGTGGCGCATTATTTTATGGCTAATATTCCGGATAACGGGGTTATTCCAATCGATTTCCGGCAACCGAAGGAGCCCGCTTACGAAGACTCCACGGCAGCGGTGATCGCAGCTTGCGGACTGATCGAGATCGCCCAAGTTGTTGGCGAGCACGAAAAGGAGGTCTACCTGAACGCCGCGCTGAAGCTCGTGAAAACAGTGGACGCTACTCGCTGCGAATGGACGACCGATTCCGATCATCTTTTAATGGGCGGTTCAGCAGCGTATCATCATAAAGACATTCATGTTTCAATCATTTATGGCGATTATTATTTTATGGAAGCTATTTTTAAGCTAAAGGGGAACGACTTGTTCTTGTGGTAGTAAAACGATATACCAGATCAGTTAACCAGATTATTGGGAGTAATCGCCTATTTAATAAGAAGATAATACTTCATAATAATGAAAATCGTTGATAAAAAAAGCCGCCTAGCCTATGTGCCAGGCGGCTTTTGTATATTCGACGGAGGCGAGTCTTGCCTGTGCACCATTGAGTCGTATATAGTTGGAACAGCAATGCTGAACGGCGCTAATTCTATTTTATTGTAAGATGCTAGGAGGAGAACGGTATGGGGACAACAGGAAAGCTGGATATACGTCATGAATGTCCTTCAGTGGAACAGTATTTAGCGCTTAGAAAAGAGGCTGGACTGAGTCTAATGAGCGCGGAAGGGGCTGCGATAGGGCTGCCTCGTTCTATTTTTGCGGTAACCTTGTATGAGAAGGATACCTTGGTCGGGATGGGCAGGGTGATTGGCGATGGGGGATGCTTTTTTCAGGTTACGGATATCGCAGTGAAGCCTTCTTATCAGGGTCGCGGTTTAGGAAAATTGATCATGCAAGAAATCAGGGAGTTCCTTCATACTATACCGGACAAGGCTTATGTCAGTCTAATTGCGGATGGGGAAGCCTTTAAATTATATGCACAATATGGCTTTGAATCGGTCATGCCCCGTTCTCAGGGAATGTTTTTGCGTCGTTAATGCGAGTATATGCGCTTAGTAGGGAGTGCCCCTTGTATTGGTGAAGGGGTTTTTCGTTTGGAAGTTAACGTATGCGATTTGATTTCAAATGGACCGCAGGGGATAAATAATGATTAAAGGTTGTAAGGAAAAGGCTATTGAGACGAGTATTGAAAAATATAAATAAGCAGGAAGGCCGCACGCTGGCCTTACCCGGAAAAAGTGAGGAAAAAACAGATGGATGTTGTAGTATTGGGTGCATCAGGAACGATTGGAAAGGCGATTGTACAGGAGGCTTTAAAAAGAAAACATGAGGTAACAGCTGCGGTACGGAATCCAGAATCAGTAACTCTTGAACATGAACGTTTGCATATCACGACTGTAGATGTTCTAGATCCTGCTTCAGTTGCAGCTGCGGTCCGTGGACATGAAGAGGTAATCAGTGCATACGGTCCAGCACTCGGCCAAGAGAAGGATTTGCTAACAGCGGCTAAGGCGATTGTTGAGGGGATGCAAGAAGCTGGGCTCAATCGACTGCTAGTTGTGGGTGGTGCAGGTAGTTTGAAGACTGAAACTGGAGAGCTGTTGATGAATACGGCAGACTTCCCAGCTGAGATTAGACCATTGGCAGAGGCTCATGCGGAAGCTTATGAAATTTACAAAAACACAGAACTGGATTATACGTATGCCAGTCCTGCTGCGATAGTTCATTCAGGTCGACGTACAGGCCAATTCCGCATTGGACTCGACCGTCTCGTTTTTGATGAGAACGGCGAAAGTATTATCAGTGTAGAGGATTTTGCTGTAGCTATGGTGGACGAGCTGGAGGAAGGGAATTTTAGCCGGACGAGATTTACTGTAGCTTATTGATATCAAGCTAGTTGTGGATTGAAGTGTAGCGGAAAGGGGCCGAACCATGTATCTGGTAACTGCTGAGCAAATGCGGCGGCTGGACGGAGAAACGATCCAGCGGCTGGGGATTCCAGCTATTGCGCTGATGGAGAATGCGGGAAGAGTGATCGCAGAGGAGATCATTGCGCTGTGCCGGCGGAGAAGTGGAGAGGGCTGCAGAAATGCAGCTGGATGGGAAGACGCCGGGAAGGATGCATTTCAGGTCAGCGCAGATCATGCGCTGACCCTGGACAATGCCGCCGCCGAGCGATGGTTCATCCTCGTCGGCAAAGGCAACAACGGCGGCGATGGCCTCGCCGCCGCACGGTATCTTCGCGAGACCGGCATCGCCGTCACGCTCGTTTATGCGGTGCCGCCGGAGTCGCTCTCCGGCGAGGCCGCCCTGCAGCGCGATGCGGCTGCAGCCATGGGCCTTCCTGCCGTGGTATACGGCAGGGATCGGCTGGACCTTGCCGAGTGCAGCGGCATCTTGGATGCGCTGCTCGGCACTGGCGCCGCGGGAGCCCCGCGTGGCGCCTATGCGGAGCTGATTGCCGCAGCGAATAGCAGCGGCAAAGTGATCGTGTCCGCGGACATCCCGAGTGGTCTGAACGCGGACACCGGTGAGACGCATGAGCCTTGCATTCATGCGTCGGTGACGGTTTGCCTCGCGTTTCTCAAGCGAGGCCTCCTGCAATACCCCGGTGCAGGCGCAGCGGGGTATGTGAAGGTCCGGGCCATCGGCATTCCGTCTTCTTTGGCCCCTGAAAGCGGTGTGCAGGTTCACCTGCTGACACCGGAAGTGCTGCATGCCCATCTGGGCGTAGATCTGGCCCGCCGGCGTTCGCCTGAAGGCCATAAGGGTACTTATGGGCATGTCCTTCTTGCTGCCGGCACCTTAAGAATGAGCGGCGCCGGACTGCTCTCTGCCCGTGCTGCGCTCCGGGCAGGCTGCGGATTAGTGACATGGGCGCTTCCTCAGAAGCTGCTGCCCTGTATCATCGGTTCTGCCCCTGAACTCATGTTAGCCGATGTTGGGGGCAATGAAGATGGAACCTGGCAAGCAGGGAGCGTTTCAGAGCTACTGAGGCTAAGTAAAGAGCGAGATGTTCTTGCCATTGGTCCCGGTCTTGGTCGATTCGAGGCTGATACAGAATGGCTTCGCAATCTCTGGGAAGGGACGGATTGTCCTCTGGTGATCGATGCGGATGCTTTAAATATATTAGCTGACGCTGATTACAAGAGCTGGGCAAGTAGACGCCATCCGGTGATTCTGACGCCTCATCCAGGTGAGATGGCCCGTCTTGCTAGTATAACAACAGCTGAGGTGCAACGGGACCGCATCAGTCTGGCTATGGGATATGCGAAAGAGCATGGGGTTACGCTTGTATTAAAAGGAGCACATACGGTTATAGCAACGCCTGAAGGGCAAGCTTATGTAAACACCACAGGCCATCCCGGCATGGGTACTGGTGGAGCCGGTGATGTGCTAACGGGCATCATTTCCAGCCTGCTGGCTCAGGGACTGAATGAGGCGCAGGCAGCAGCTTTTGGTGTATATCTACACGGATTAGCAGGGGAGAGAGCCGCCCGTCAGCGGAATAATCCAGCGGCTATTATTGCCGGTGATATCATAGAAGCACTCTGAGTGCAGCTTATAACAGCAGCAAGCAGAGCAGCGGTAGAAATAGTGCAAACACAGGCAGTAACAGAGGGGAACGCTCTACACCCAGTTGCGTCACTCGTAGCAGCAACAGTCCCAAAATTCCAGCCAGGCCCCACAGCAGTAGCTCTGCACCTTGTTCTGCTGCCAGCCATAGACCTGCACCGAAACCTGCGGCTACGTATACAACAAGGGAAACGATGTGGGATGTGGTACGCAGGAGGCGCAGCAGAACATCGGCTACTAGTGCGGCTGGCAGTCCATAAGCGTAAATCGCATAGGGGATCGAAAGTGGCCAACCCTCTGGTATGCCGTTATGTTGTGGAAACCCAAGCATAAGTAAGGAGATAAGGACGTACGTTAGCCCAGCGCAGGCTAATTTTGTTAAGGCATACATGCCGCTTGTTAAACGGACAGAAGGAATATCATAATCGGGCATCTTATTCATAGGTATACATTCCTCTCGTGGTGAGTTGTGTATCAGCTGGTGACCATATCTCCACCGTTGACATGTATACATGTCCCGGTAACATATGAAGAATCAGGGCCCGCTAAAAAGAGATATGCTCCTGCTAGCTCATAAGGCTGTGCAGCACGTTTAAAGGGTGTATCTGTACCAAAGATACTAACTTCCTCTGCAGAGTAGCTTGAGGGAATCAGTGGGGTCCATACCGGACCGGGGGCTACACTGTTGACACGGACGCCAGCGTCTACGAGAGATAAGGCTAAAGAGCGGGTAAAAGAGACCACCGCCCCTTTGGTGGAGGAATAATCTATGAGCTCTTTATTTCCTTGATAGGCAGTAATGGAAGCGGTATTAATGATGGATGCACCTTTTTTAAGATGTGGAAGTGCGGCCTGAGTGAGGTAAAAGAATGGAAAGATATTCGTCTGGAACGTCTGGTACAATTGCTCTTCTGTGATATTCAAAATACTTTTTTGTGGATATTGGACACCGTGATTATTGACCAGAATGTCCAGCTTGCCGAAGGTGCGAATCGTATGCTCCACAGCCCTGAAGCAATTCTCCTTATGGCGTAAATCAACTTCAATCCTTAGATAGCGTTGCCCTAATTCTTCGATCCGCTTTTGAGTGACTTCCGCATCTGAGGCTTCGTATAAATAAGCTATAGCAATGTCTGCACCTTCTTTTGCAAAAGCAATGGCTGCGGCTTTACCAATTCCGCTGTCGCCTCCGGTGATGAGTGCAACCTTTCCCTTCAGTTTTCCACTGCCGATAATTTCCGGGTTTTCACTGATGGGACGAGGATTCATCAGACTCTCCAGGCCCGGCTGACGATCTTGATGCTGTGGAGGAAAAGCAATAGGCTGCTCTTTACATACTGTCCGCTCCCCATAATAGGGGTAGATGGGATTCATTTTTTTGAAATAACCTCCTTGCGTTCTACCTTCCGTATATTTCTATGCATCCGCCCAGAAAAGCGTGCGCTGTCATCAATACATACATATGCGTTTATAAACCCGAGTCGGAGGAGGCGCTTGTCCAAAATGAATGATTGGCGAAATATCGATGATTTGATTCATGGAACCGCGGTTCAGAAAGAGGTCTATAACCTTCTTTTAGAGCTCAATATTATGAATTTGCTAAAGGACTATAACCCTTTGTTGGTTGGGACAATACCGCTTGGAATTCAAGTGGAAGGCAGCGATTTGGATATCATTTGTGAGGTTTATGATCCTGTGAAGTTTAAGGCGCTAGTTGTTCGATATTTTGGAGCCATGGAGGGGTTTGTTAGCGAATCACGAGTGGTTCAAGGCATTCCTCGAACGAAAATTAACTTTATGGTAAAGGGCTGGCCTATCGAACTGTTTGGACAGCCGAGGCGAACGGAGCTCCAGAATGGTTATTTGCATATGATCGTTGAAGCTGAAATTTTAGCTCAGATGGATGATGATTTTCGCGAACGGATCATTCTTTTGAAATCAAGCGGATGGAAGACAGAGCCTGCCTTTGCGAAAGCTATGGGATTAGAGGGCGATCCTTACGAAGCGCTGCTGGAGCTGGAAAAGCTTCCTCGGAGCGCTCTTCATGCTTTATGTCATTCTGTTCAAGCGAGGGAACAAGTATGATCTTGTCTTGAGAATCTCCGCGCAGCCGGTATTGCCAAGTGCCACCTGATGGTTATTGAAACCAATGAACATGGAAGAGGGTTCTGGGAAGGGATGGGCTGGCAGTATAGAGGTGGAATTATGCTGTGCTCCCAGGATATCTTGTGATACTCAGGACATGAAATAGAAATACTAGCCTTTGAATACGCAAAGTCAGGCATTTGGATATCACAGCAAATGTCACGGTGAACTCCGACTGCTAGTGCAGTATACTATATAGGAGTACGATAATTGCCTATTCTTGCAGGCAGGAGGTCTTTTATGCGTTTTAAGGATGTATTTTCAATTATTGGTCCGGCGATGGTCGGTCCTTCAAGCTCACATACCGCTGGGGCGGCACGGATCGGGAGGGCTGCAAGGCAGGTGTTGGGTGAAGTACCGCGTGTGGCTGAAGTAACGTTTTTTGGTTCTTTTGCAGCAACTTATCAGGGACATGGCACAGATCGAGCGATTGTTGGAGGGTTACTTGATTTCACTACCGACGATCATCGGCTTCCAGATTCCCTAGAACTGGCGGTCGAAGCCGGGATGGAAGTTTCTTTTAAGCAAGGAACAGGTCTGTTCCCACATCCAAACACCGTTAAGCTGCATCTCATCGGACAAGAAACAGGAAGTGAACTGACACTAACAGGGACATCTATTGGTGGCGGAAACATCGAGATTGTTGATATCGACGGTTTTGGAGTGAAGCTTACGGGGATCTATCCGACGGTTCTGATTAATCATATGGATTATTTAGGTGTTCTGGCGAGTGTTACGGAAGTGATGCGTAACGGACAGTTTAATATAGGGCATATGTCTCTGGATCGTAAGAATCGTAGTGGTGCAGCCTTAACGGTGCTGGAGCTGGATGAAGCGGCTACACCGGAGCTTATTGAAGCGCTTAAAGCGCTCACTGCTGTGAAATCCGTGAAGTTGGTTAATTTAAACGAAGGTAAGCAAGATGAGAAGGGGAAGGAAAGTTTAACATGAATTTTCAAACACTTAGCGAGCTGGCTGTATTGTGTGAGGAACGTGGTCTCACGATTGGAGCACTTATGCTCGAAGAGCAAAGTGCGGAATCTGGACGTTCCAGTGATCATGAATTTTCCACGATGCGTGAATATTATGGCGTGATGAAAGAGGCTGTTCATCGCGGGATGCATGAAGATACAACTTCGCGCAGCGGCCTTACAGGCATGGATGCCCAGCGTGTAGGAGCATACAACGCGGCTGATGAGCCATGCCTAGGTGGACCTGCAGGTCAAGCTATGGCTTACGCGCTGGCTGTATCCGAAGTGAATGCTTCTATGGGCCGGATCATTGCGACGCCTACTGCTGGTTCATGCGGGATTATTCCGGGTGTATTTCTCAGCTGTCAGGAACGGTTTGGCTGGGATGATGACTACATGGTATCCGGATTGTTCGCAGCCGGGGCCATCGGTTATGTCATCGCCAATAACTCCTTTGTATCGGGTGCGGAAGGCGGCTGTCAAGCTGAGGTAGGTTCTGCCATTGGGATGGCAGCAGGCGCGTTAACCGAGCTACGCGGCGGAACGCCTGCACAAGCAGTGCATGCTGTCGGGTTAGCACTTAAGAACACTTTAGGCCTGATTTGTGATCCGGTCGGCGGACTTGTTGAGATTCCTTGTATTGTTAGAAACGGATTCGGTGCAGTTACTGCACTTGCCGCCGCAGATATGGCACTGGCTGGTGTTCGTAGTGTGATTCCTTCTGATGAAGTTATCAAGGTCATGCTCGAGGTAGGCTCAGCTATGCCAGAGAAACACCGTGAGACTGCAGGGGGCGGTTTAGCACAGACACCTACCGGCCGTAAAATCATGCAGGATTTACGCAAAAAGAAGTAATTAATACGTCTCAAATCACAATTTGTATTTAGAGCAGTTTGAAACGTTCCAGCTGATCCCATTGACCTTCTTGTCGAAGGATTTCTGCCTGCCTAGGTCCAATGAGGTCAAAGTGGGGAAACGATGAACGATTATGAATATATTGGGCAGGCAATCCATTCTCCTCGCACCAGTGTTTCAGTGTGGTAAGATCACTACAGCCCACCTTGGTGACGGTAGTGATGCCGGGAAAGCGTGGATCCAGCCAATAATGAGTCAAGAAGGCGATCTCTCCTGCGGAGACCGCTTTTTTCCACCGGGATAATTCTTCTCTATTGATGCCGAAGGCCATAACGTCTCATCCTTATCTATTGTAGTTGACAACATTATAACCCATGAAAGGGGATTACATCATGAACGGACAAGTAAGAGCGGATATTCGTCCTGGGCTTGAAGTAGATATTGTACTTAAGCAGGATCAGCCTACAGGCAAGCTAACACACGGTACGGTGAAAGATATTCTCACGAACTCGCCTCGGCATCCGCATGGCATTAAGGTCAGATTGACTAGCGGACAGGTAGGACGAGTTAAGAATATTACAGGCAACTAAATAAACTACACTTCTCCACATTAAAAAGCGACCCTAACCTCGGAGGCTGTTCTGTTCACGGAAACAGAACAACCTCCGAGATTAGGGCTTTTTGATTTAAGTTGTTATATTCGGCCCATAAAATCCTCAACAGATTTATCAGCTTTAGTCTGATTACATAACGTGCAAGCACAGACGCAATTATCTGGGGTTGTATGACCACCTTTAGCACGAGGTAGTAAATGATCAATGGTGTCCCCATAAGCGCCGCAGAAGTAGCAGGTGTAATTGTCTCTGGCTAGTATATAAGCGCGAAAATCCTTATTACTATACAATCGTCGAATAGTTCGACGGTTTACAACGATAGCGGCATGTTCCCTGACCAGGGTAATTGCAAGCACTAGATCAATCTCCTGATGCCAGCGCCGTCCCTTGTCGCTATGACCGCGCATTAGAATCATCCCTTTGGTAGAAGGAATCAATTGGGTTGGATCTTCGGGATTTAGCTTTGTGCCTTGAGAATGCGGCCGTTTTCTTCGCTGTTCCAAACCTCGTACGCGTCGGTTCGGATTAGATTGTCCTGAAGAAGCAGCAGCGGAAGACGGTTTTCCCTCTTTGGGACGCTCCAATAGAGTGTGCTGATGGGTTTGGATCGTATCAAGCTTCACCAATAAGGGGTTTGCTGTGAGTTTTATATTTAGTGTTTCCCGTTGTTTGCGACATTCACGGCAGGCACCACGGCGTGACTGCCCCTTGGAACGTTTGCCTGTACGTCTGCGAAATTCAGTGAGCGGCTTCAGGTTGTGGCAATAAGCACACTGTTTGGTAGATAGAAGGTCGGTATCGTTCATAGGTATGTTAGGTGCAGCGCATGTGTACGCATGTCCTGTCTCCTTGTTTTTGAAATATAATAAACTATAGGTTCCACACCATACTTTATGTCTTGGATTTCTCGCTTATAAGGACGTAGAAGTTGTTTATGCTTTGGATTCAATGATGTTTATTTATGAGTTCCGTTAGGTGAAATGTTAGCTTCTAAACTTAGTATAACGTAAAGTGCTACTGTTCACATCGTACGTAAAAAAACGTAAACACAGCCAAATTTGTGATATGCATCTCGGTGATAAACAGGGAAAACTTGTAAAATAGAAAAAAGGGCAGATTCGTTATCTAGATAGGGTTGCTCTAATTCTTATTTGGAAATGGGGAAGTGAAATGGAATTAACGAAGGGAAGGCCAGGTACAGTAACATGGCTTTATATTCTTCTTATTTTTTTGGGGGTTGGAGCGTTAGGAGGGGGCGGTGCTCTTGTAATAGATCCAAGCGGGGATCTAATGAAAATGCCGACTTCTATGCTGGAAAGATCGCCCTTCTCAGATTTTTTATTCCCTGGTATTCTGCTATTTATCGTATTTGGTTTACTGCCCCTCCTCGTTGTTTATGGTCTGATCAAGAGACCTCAGTGGCACTTGGTGGAACGATTAAATCCGTTCAAGAAATTATATAGCTTCTGGGCTTTGTCTCTGTATATCGGGTTTGGGCAAATCATTTGGATAACGGTGCAGACGTACATGCTGAATAGTGTTGCAATTATACATCTGATCTATATGAGTCTAGGGCTGTTGATTCAGGCCGTTACAATACTCCCCTCTGTACAAAGTTACTTTTCGCTGGACGGCGGTACGGAAAGACGTTAAAATTGCAGTGAACAAAAGGCATTTCATTTGTCAGGGCAAGGAGCGAGCCGATTTGACAACGATATACGATATTGCCAAAAGAACCGGTTACTCTCCAACAACGGTTTCTAAGGCGTTTAATAATTATTCCGACGTACGTGAGAAAACTCGTCAGGAAATATTCCGGGTTGCCCAAGAAATGGGATATTTGCCAAATTCACATGCCCGTACATTGACCACTAAGAAATCGTGGACCATCGGCGTGCTGTTCGTAGAGAATACGGGATTTGGTATTCGCCATCCTTTTTTCAGCGCTGTGATCGAGAGCTTTAAGAAGGTTGCTGTTGAAAAGGGTTATGCCCTCATGTTTATCTCCAAAGATGTCGGTGGTAAGCAAAGCGGTTATTTAGAGAATTGCAGGATTCGTGGCGTAGACGGCGTTGTTGTCTTCTTGTCCGATTATGAGGATCCGTATTTCCGTGAACTGCTTGAGAGTGATATTCCTACCGTTATTATGGATTTTGAGACTTCTGAGACGCATACGGTATGCTCAGATAATACTTCTGGAGCCCAGCTGGCAGTGGAGTATCTAGCCTCTTTGGGGCATCGCAAGATTGCCCATATATCCGGAGGCATGAACACATTTCCAGGTAAAATGCGGGAGTTGGGTTACAAGACCGCTATGAAGCAACAAGGGTTTAAAGTGCCTAAGTCCTATGTTGTAAACGGAGCCTTTTATTCTCGGGAAAGTGGCTATAGCGCGATGCTGGAGCTTCTTAAGCTCCCTGAACGTCCAACCGCCGTCTTTGCTTCTGGTGACTTACTAGCCTTAGGGGCTATTATGGCCGCTAAAGATAGTGGACTTTCCGTACCGATGGATATTTCAGTTATGGGTTACGATGACATCGATCTTGCCGAGTACGTTACACCTGCATTGACAACGGTGCGTCAGGATACGGAGCTTCTTGGAAGCCAAGCGGCGGACATTCTTTTAACATCAATTGAAGGTAAAGTATTAGATAAGGAAGCGATTTTAGTTCCGGTGGAAGTGGTTGAACGGGAATCCTGTGCACCTCCGATTAGCGGAAAGTAGTCTGATAAATCTTGACGAACTGAAAAGAGTCCTGCTAAAGTAAAAGACAGTATAGCTTTCAATTGTTCTTATGAGATGAGATAGTGGTATTTGGCACATCTTATGTAGTGAGATGGAGCTATAATAGACTCATTGTTATAAATGCTAATGCTCTTTCAAATGATTTGGAAGATCATTTTTTTTCGAAACAATCGAAACCGGTTTCGATTGTTTCGATTTGATGGTTCATTGCTCCGAATCTATAACATCGGAAGATGATCCAGGAAAGACTAGTGCTTTGGTAAGAAAACAATTCAGAGGAGATGGATGAAATGGCAAAAGTTCAAACTGTGGTAACTGCAAAAGATACAGGGGAACGCTTAACTCCAAAAGATGCAATTGTTTTTAGCGCAAGAGTAGGATCTGGGTCTGCCGATGTGGAGATTAAGCCAGAGCAGGAGTTTCAAAAGATGATTGGATTTGGCGGCGCTTTCACTGAAGCTGCTGCGTATACGTTGTCACGTCTGAGCTCCGAGAAACGAGCAGAGGTTATTCATCGGTACTTCCATCCAGTAGAGGGATTAGGCTATAGCATGGGTCGTGTTCATATTCACAGCTGTGATTTTGCCCTCGGAAATTATACGTATGTTGCTGATCATGACACAGAGCTAGCTACTTTTGATATCTCACATGACCATAAGTGGGTACTTCCGCTGATAAAAGATGCCATGGAAGTAAGAGGCGGTGCATTCACGATGCTGGCTTCTCCTTGGAGCCCTCCGGCATGGATGAAAACAAATGGAGAAATGAATAACGGTGGATCACTGAAGCCGGAATACGCAGAAGTTTGGGCACGCTACTATACGAAATTCATTGAAGCTTATGGAAAAGAGGGAGTACCGATTTGGGCAGTTTCCGTGCAAAATGAGCCGGCTGCCGTTCAGGTCTGGGATTCATGTATTTATAGTGCGGAAGAGGAACGGGATTTTGTTAAAAATCATCTTGGACCGGTGATGCATCAGACCGGCCATTCAGATGTGAACATTGTAATCTGGGATCATAACCGCGATATTATGGTCGAGCGTGCTTCGGCAGTATTATCTGATCCTGAGGCTGCAAAGTATGTGTGGGGTACAGGTATTCACTGGTACGGAGGCGAGGAGTTCGACAAAGTAGAAAAGGTACATGATTTATTTCCTGACAAGCATCTGTTGTTCACAGAGGGCTGCCAAGAGGGCGGCGTTAAGCTGGGGGAATGGTTTACTGGCGAACGTTACGGCAGAAACATGATTGGAGATCTCAATGCATGGACAGAAGGATACCTGGATTGGAACCTGGTACTGGATGAGACTGGAGGTCCTAACCATGTAGGCAATCTCTGCGATGCGCCGATTATTGCAGATACGACAACAGATGAATTGCATTATAACAGCTCCTATTATTACATTGGGCATTTCAGTAAATTCATTGCGCCAGGTGCGGTACGGATCGGATTTACATCTGAAGCGGAAGGTATCTTAACCACAGCATTCCGTAATCCTGACGGTAGTATTGCTGTCGTACTGATGAATGAAAGTGAAGAAGAGCACAGTGTAACGCTAGGTCTAGGCGAAGAGATTGCAAGCTGCGAGCTATCGCCTCATTCCATCGTAACGCATTTGATTTCATAAATAATCTACAACTTAGGAGGACATAAATATGAGCAACTATTATTTCGAATCAGGTACATTTGTAATGGAGCAATTTGATGAAGGAAAGCCTTTTTCCAGTTTCTTACCGGGTCTTGCCGGACTGAAGGGAATTCCGATGTGGACTTTTTATGTGAATCGGGGTCAGGCCATTTGCAGCTTCGGGGTACGCGATAAGAATTCGCCGATCATGGAATTCTCTCCTGCAAATATCTCTTATAAGAACGTAGGGACGACCGGTTTCAGAACCTTTATCAAAATTAAAGGCGAGCAAGATATTTATGAACCGTTTCAATCTGCACGTCCAGATCCTGCTGCAAAGCGCCTCATGACCATTTTGCCTAATGGGCTTACTATTGAAGAAAGCCATGCCGGACATGGTCTGAAGACGACCGTACACTATTTTAATTTGCCTAATGACGATTATGCAGCATTGGTACGTCGGGTAGAGATTGAGAACATCGGCGGTAAAGAGATCGAGCTGGAGCTGATGGATGGTCTGCCTGAAATCTTGCCTTACGGCGTAGAGAACAGTGGATACAAGGAAATAGGGAATCTGCTGCGCAGCTGGATGGACGTATACAACTTAGAGAATGGCATTCCGTTCTATAAGCTGCGTTCCAGCACCAATGATGATGCACAGGTTAGCGAAATTACCAATGGCCATTTCTACCTGTCGTTCACTGGAGAAGGAGAAAAAGTCTCGCCAATCGTCGATTTCGAGCTAGTCTTTGGTGGCAATACCTCGCTTACGTACCCGGACCGCTTTGCGGGATTAACCCTTGCCGAACTGGGCGAGCTTCCGCAATACCCGGTCAACAAGGTTCCGTGCGGTTTTAGCGGAGTGGCAAGACGTTTAGCACCAGGTAGCAATCTGATCCTGAATACACTGGTTGGACATGTAAATGACATCGACAAAATCAATAAGAAGGCGGAGCAGTTATGCCGCGATGAATATATCCTGTCTAAATCTCAAGAGGCCGCAGGTCTGACGGAGGAATTAACGGAAGACATTGCTACTCACACTTCATCGGCTGTGTTTGATGCGTATTGCCGTCAATCCTATCTCGATAACTTCCTGCGTGGAGGCTATCCTTTTGTCTTTGACAATGGTGGTGATGGCTTTGTAGTTCACTTATACTCGCGTAAGCACGGTGACTTGGAGCGTGACTACAATTTCTTCTCACTCGCCCCAGAATATTATTCACAGGGGAACGGAAACTTCCGTGATATGAATCAGAATCGTCGGAATGATGTGTTTTTTAATCCGAAGGTGGGTAGCTTTAACATCAAAATGTTCTATAGCTTGATTCAGGCGGATGGTTACAATCCACTGAGCGTGCAAGGAACAACCTTTGAAGTGAAACCGGATAGTAAGGCACAAGCTGCGGAGTGGATTGGAGAAGCTGCGGCAGATCATCAAGCTGAGCTTGTAAAGCTGTGCAGCACTCGGTTCACACCAGGTAGCTTAGTGAACTATATTGCGGATCATAACGTTACCTTGAAGGTAAGCGAGCAACAATTTTTGTCGGGATTACTTGCCCTGTCACAGCAAAACATTGAGGCAGCTTTTGGCGAAGGCTTCTGGTCGGATCACTGGACATATAATATGGATCTGGTAGTAGGTTACTTGGATATCTTCCCTGACAAAAAGCAGGAGCTTCTATTTGGGGATAACACCTATGCGTTCTATGACAGCCCAGCGTATGTGCTGCCACGCAGTGAGAAATATGTAATCAGTGACGGAAAGGCCCGGCAATATGGTGCACTCCTTGAGGATGAGGAGAAGCTGCACAAGCTGAAATGGAAAGCTGGAGATACCCATTGGCTGCGTACTGAAGGCGGTCACGGCGCCATTTACCACACCAATCTGTTCGTGAAGATGTTGTCTCTTGCCTTGAATAAATTTGCTACGCTTGACCCTTACGGTATGGGTGTAGAAATGGAAGGCAATAAGCCGGGCTGGAACGATGCTATGAATGGACTGCCTGGATTGTTCGGCTCCGGAATGAGTGAGACTTTTGAGCTGAAACGTACCGTAGTCTTTTTGTTAGATGCTCTGAACAGCAAAGAAAGCGTCCGAGGAGCTGTAGATCTGCCAGAAGAAATTGCACAGTTGCTTGAAGAGGTATATCATGCGGTCACGGCGGTTCTGTCGGGAGATTTGGAACAATTTAATTATTGGGATACTGTAGCTTCGGCGCGTGAGGCTTATAGAGCACGTATCCGTTTCGGTATTACTGGAACTGAGTCTGAAGTAACCTTAGAATACATTCGTGAGGCCCTCTCCAAGTTCTTGGTCAAAATCGACGAGGGAATCAATAAGGCAGTAGAACTTGGTAACGGACTTACCCCAACCTATTTCCGCTTTGAGGCGAAGAAATTCCAGCAGGTAACAGATGCTGAAGGTCAACCAGTACTTAGCGGATACGGCCTCCCAAAAGCTGTGGTAGAGGAGTTTGAGGTCTATGCATTGCCATACTTCCTTGAGGGGCCTACTCGTTGGCTGAAGACGCTGAAAGATCCGGTGCAAGCCAAAGAAATCTATAATTTGATTAAGCAAACAGAGCTATATGATCCGACTACGTCTATGTATCAAACTTCGGTTAGTCTAGAGGGTGAGTCTCATGAGATCGGACGAATGAGAGCCTTTACGCCAGGCTGGCTAGAGCGGGAGTCCAACTTCCTGCATATGTCCTACAAATATTTGCTTGAGCTGTTGAAGGGCGGGCTTTATGAGGAGTTCTACGGAGAACTGAAGACCTCGCTAGTTCCGTTCCTAGATCCGGCTGTCTATGGACGCAGCACGCTTGAAAATTCATCCTTTATCGCTACCGGAGGTAATCCTGATCCGAACAATCATGGTAGAGGGTTCGTTGCAAGATTAAGTGGGTCGACTGCTGAATTCTTGAGTATGTGGAGAACGATGATGGCCGGAAGCCATGTTTTCAGAGTAGAAGATGGACAGCTTACATTATCTTTGGATCCGGTTCTACCAGGCTGGCTATTTGATGAACAAGGCAATCTCTCTTTCACATTTCTAGGTGGCACGGAAGTAACTTATTCGAACCCACAATGTGAGAATACGTTTGGGGAGAAGAAGGTTGTTATTCAGAGCATGACGCTCGTCTATCACGATGGAACAGTGACCGAAATTTCAGGAGCACTCGTTCGTGGCGATGAGGCAGAGGCTCTGCGGCGTGGAGAGATCAAGCAAATTCGAGCAATAATGGCATAGAAAATAAGGGAGGGCCTAGGCCCTCCCCTATTTTTTCTCCAAATATAAGAAATTCCTTACAGGATACCGAAGGCGTTTTAGCTTGAACCCGAAAAATGGAACCTATAATCCGAAATTCAATACCTTACGGAGACAGGCAAAAGCAAATACAATGAATATATAATATTTGTAAGCGCTTTATACAAGAGCGGATATAGAGATTCTGGAGGTCCATATGATGGAGAAAAAAACAAATGGGGAATTAAGCCCAGCGATGAAGCCTCAATTTTCGGGCAATTTCGAAACCGGTAAAGTAAATCGTACCCCGCTTTGGAAGAAGTTCATTACCCAACGTCATTTGCAGACAATGGCACTGCTCGGTGTAGTATGGATGATTATTTTTAACTACATTCCGATGTATGGCATTATTATCGCCTTCAAGGAGTACAACATCGTCAAGCCAATCTCAGAAGCTCCTTGGGTCGGTCTCGCGAATTTCAAAGAGTTCCTGGCGGACGATAATTTTGTGTATGTAATGAAGAATACGCTGGGCATCAGCTTAATCAAACTATTGATCTTTCCGCTGCCAATCATATTCGCTCTCTTTCTGAATGAAATCCGATCCGTTCGCTTTAAGAAGAGTATTCAGACGATATCGTATCTGCCCCACTTCCTGTCCTGGGTCGTCCTTGGCGGGATTCTTGCCACTTGGCTGGCAGATATAGGCATCATCAACAATATTCTGATGGCGCTGCATGTGATCGACCAGCCAATTTCGTTCCTGGCTGAACCAAAATATTTTTGGACTATTATTATTACCTCGGATTTATGGAAGGAGCTGGGCTGGTCAGCGATCATCTATCTGGCTGCCATTACCAGCATATCTCCCGAAATGTATGAAGCGGCCACCATCGATGGTGCCGGAAGATTCCAGAAAATGTGGTATGTTACCGTACCGACCATTAAAGGAACGATCAGCATCTTGTTTATTCTGGCAGTCAGCGGTGTACTGAACTCCAATTTTGACCAGATTCTGGTACTGCGCAATTCGCTGAATGACAGCGCGAGCAATGTGATTGACTATTATGTTTACTATACCGGTCTGCTTTCAGCCCGCTTCTCGTATTCAACTGCAATTGGGATGTTCAAATCGGTTATCTCGCTCATTCTGTTGCTGATTGCCAACCAAGTATCCAAAAAACTCAACGACACCTCGTTGTTTTAGGCCAAGGAGGACCTGTATATGATTACACTGAATCGCAGAACCAAGGGCGAAGTCGTCTTTGATATAGTCAACAATATTGGAATGCTTTGTATTTGCTTCGTTACGCTGTATCCGATCTGGTACGTGCTGATTAATGCTTTTAATGACGGAAAAGATGCTATGTTGGGTGGGATTTACTGGTTTCCGCGCAAGTTTTCATTGGAGAACTTTAGTGCTGTATTCAATAGCCCGGGTATTATGAGGGCGATGTGGCTTACCGTAGCCAAAACACTTCTCGGCGTAGGTCTGCATGTGTTCTTTACGGCGATGGTTGCTTATGCGTTTTCCCGCAGGGAACTGATTGGGGGCAAATTCTACATCCTGTTAGGCACGATAACCATGATCTTCGCAGGAGGACTTATTCCGACGTACCTACTCATCAGAGATCTTCATCTGCTAGAAAATTTCCTGGTCTATATTATTCCGGTCATGTTCAGCTTCTTCGATCTAATCATCTTCATGACCTTCTTCCGGGATATTCCTGATGGTCTGGAGGAAGCGGCGCGTATTGACGGAGCTAATGACTGGTCCATCTTCCTGCGGGTTGTCCTACCGGTATCCTTGCCCGTACTGGCTACCATTGCGCTATTCCATGGCGTTTACCAATGGAATGATTATTTTACCGGAATGATTTATATGAACAATGAAAGCATGCAACCGATTCAAACATTCTTGTACCGGGTTGTTGCTCAGTCTAGTTCCAATTTGATGATGACTGCCGTACAGGGAAGCGCCGTGACTAGGACGGTGACCTCGCAGTCCATCAAGCTGGCTACCATGGTGGTTACAACACTTCCGATTGTCTTTGCTTACCCGTTCCTGCAACGTTATTTCGTCAAAGGGATGATGATTGGCTCCATCAAGGGCTAAGTGCCGGTCGCACTTCACCCGAACTAGTGGTATCTCCTCCAGACTGCTCCCGCAGTCTTGGAGTTGCAAATTATAATCATTAATCAATCTCAGAAAAGGGGTAAACAAGCATGGACATGAAAAGAAAGCCAAAGAAAATAATGCTGCTGCTTATGGCAACAATCATGGTTCTGTCCGTAGCGGGCTGTTCCGGCAACAATGGGAACGCCGCAAACAAAGGTAATACCGCAACCAAGACTGAAGGTAACACAGCAGAGGCAACAGCTACAACAGCGCCAGAAGCTACAGCACTGTCCGCTGATGAGCCGGGTTGGAAATCCGACACATCACCAATTACGTTTGACTGGTACCTGAACTTTGCCTGGTTCCCTAATAAATGGGGTGTGGATCCAACTTCCCAATATATCACTAAGAAAACCGGTGTTGACATTAACTTTATCGTTCCAGCCGGTAATGAAAATGAAAAGCTGAACACATTGATTGCTTCCGGTAAACTGCCGGACTTCATTACACTGGGATGGTATGAAGATGCCGTTAAGAAAATGATTGAAGGGAATCTCGTGCTTCCTCTTAACAAACTGGCCGAAGAATATGATCCTTACTTCTTCAAAGTATCCGACCCTGACAAACTGGGCTGGTACACACAAGCTGACGGCAATGTATACGGTTATCCGAATGCTTCTTCCTCCCCTAAAGATTACGAGAAATATGGCGACACTTATGTATCCAACCAAACCTTTGTAGTCCGCAAAGATATTTATGAAGCGATTGGCAGTCCTGATATGCGCACACCGGAAGGATTCGTGGCAGCGCTGAAGGCCGCTAAAGAGAAATTCCCTGCAATCGATGGTCAACCGATAATTCCGCTCGGTCTGCACGAATTTACCGCAACCGGTAACGATTCTCTGGAACAATACATTCAGAACTTCTTAGCTATTCCAAGAGAAAAAGACGGCAAGTTATATAATCGTGAGACTGACCCTGAATATATCCGCTGGATGAAAACTTTGCGTCAAGCGAACCAAGACGGCTTGCTTTCTAAAGATATCTTTATTGACAAACGTCCTCAAATGGAAGAAAAAATCGCTCAAGGCCGTTACTTCGCGATGCTGTACCAACGTACTGACTTTGGAACCCAACTGGGAACTCTGTACCAGCAAGACCCGAACAAAATTTATATCGCCGTTGATGGTCCGGCTAATACCAACCTGGATGCGCCTACTCTGAACGGCCCTGCTATTTCTGGCTGGACAGTAACGCTGATCTCCAAAGATGTTAAAGATAAAGCACGCGCCATTAAATTCCTCAGTTACCTGAACAGTGAAGAAGGTAATAAAGACCTCTATCTTGGCGAAAAAGGCGTCAGCTATGATACCATTGACGGCAAAGACCAATTTAAACCAGAAGTCTTTGATCTGATGAATAAAGACCGTGCGGCATTCGACAAGCAATATGGTTCTTCCTTTACGTTCTGGATGCTGATGAATACCAATATTACAGCTCAATGGACACCAAAAGCTGTAGAGCCTTTCAAACAGCTTGAAGACTGGACTCGCGGAAAAACAAAGAGTATTTCCGAGTTTGATCAAATCGATCCGTTGGCAAGCTCCCCAGAGGGCGTCATCTTATCTAAAATCAAAGATTTGCGCAGCAAAACGCTACCGAAGCTTTTGATGGCCCCATCCGATGCTGAATTTGATTCCATCTGGACAGATTACATCAAGAAGCAAGAGGATCTGGGTCTGGCTAAAGTGCAAGCCTTCCAACAAACAAAATATGAAGAGAATAAGCAAAAACTCGCAAAAAAATAAAATAAACAGGACCCAATCGCCCGCTAATGCGGGCGATTGGGTTATTTTCAATCTATAAATATGGTATAGATATTAAATAGGTTAAGTATTCACTATTTTAGCGAGGTGGACAGAACAGAAGTGTATAGTGTGAACAGGCGTGAGCGAGCTAGAGCATTATGGCATTCTTTTAGTTATTGGTGGGGAAGAAGATCTCTCCAGAGTCGTTTAATTGCAGCCTATGTTTTTATTATTTTAGGCCCGTGCTTGCTGGTATCCGTCTACTTCTATGAGTCTATCAATAATACCTATCTCAGAGATGCCGTCGAGAAAAATGATTATTTGCTGCAAATGGAAAAATTACATATCTATAATCAAATTGAGGCGATGGAACGTGCGGCGCAGATGGCTTATTCTGATACCGATGTAGAAGAATTCCTTGCGAATGAAACTGAACCCCAGCTAGTAGATTTGATTAATTTCAATACAAATGCCTATGTGAATATGACTCGTATTCAATTTAATAATCCGAATATTGAGCATTTGAGGCTGTATTCGAAAAGCAATAAAGTGCATGAAATTTGGCCGATTATCTTTCGGGAAGAGCGGGTTTCTTCCAAGCCATGGTTTCAGAAAGCGCTTCAATTGAAGGGACAGGAATACTGGTCTTTTCAGAAAAGTGATCCTGATCTGATGCAGAGATACTTGGAAGCACCGGCGGAAAGTCTGCCAAAGGTTTCGTTGTTGCGTGAGAAGAGTCGTCCAGCAGACAATCATATCGGTATGGTACAGGTGGATATGCTGCTGAGTCGTTTTACACCCAAGACGTATACAGACGTTCGGGATAATCAGACCCAGATGTTCCTTGTGGATAGTGAGCTGCAGGTTTTCACCAGACCGGACCATTCTTTTTTGCAGGATAATCTGAAGATGTCCGATATGATTGCAGAACGGTATAAGCATTTTCGGGAAACTGGAGCATGGGACAGTGAATACTCGGAGAATGGTCGATCGTTTTTGTTGATTAACACTCCGCTAGAACGTATTGATGCTTATTTGTTAAATGTAGTGTCCATGGAGGGAGTTATGAAGGATATCTCCCGAACGCGCAACTTAATCATTGGAGCCAATGTCGGGTTTATTACCTTGCTAACGCTGATTGCTTATGTGACAAATGCCTTTATTCTAAAAAATCTACGTAGATTGACCGAAACAATGAAAAAAGTACGGAGAGGTGAGGCCTACAGTGGAATTATGATTCGTGGTGGAGGGGAAGTCGGTGAGCTTGCCCATCATTTCTCCAAACTGATGAACACGATCAATACATTGGTGGCTCAAGCAGTGAGCAAGCAGGCATTGTCAAAAGAGGCTGAGCTACGTACGCTGCATAACCAGATTGACGCACATTTTTTGTATAATACGCTGGAAAATATTAAAATGCTGGCTGAAATTGAGAACCAACGAACGATCTCGGATGCATTAACCTCACTAGGAGGGATGATGCGTTATAATTTCAAATGGTCCGGAGAGTATGTGAAGCTGCGAGATGAAATTCGTCATATTGAGAACTACATTGAAGTGATGAATATTCGTTTTGAATATCCGGTTAAGCTGGTGCTTCATATTGAGCCTCGATATTTGGAGCTGGAGGTGCTTAAAATGTCACTGCAGCCTATTGTGGAGAACAGTGTTAAGCATGCTTGGTGTGGTGAGAAAGAAAATTTACAGGACCCGAGCATTCATATTCATATTTCGGAAACGGAAGGCGATATTTTCATAGAGCTTCGTGATAATGGCATGGGGCTGACACCAGAGCGTCTGCATGCTTTAAACGAGGCGATTTATGCAAAAGATGAACGCTGTGAGAGCACTGCTGAACTGAGGGAGGCTGACCGCCGAACAGGTGGCATCGGACTGAGAAATGTGCATCAGCGTCTGCAAATTTTTTATGGCGATGAATATGGGCTTGTAGTACAGAGTGAAGCAGGAAGTTGGACAATGGTACGTCTGACCTTGCCGAAAGTTCTTTTGACGGGAGATAAACAACTATGAAGAAGCTACTGATCATTGATGATGAGAAGAATATCCGTTACGGTCTCAAAACTATGATTGAAAGAGAATTTCCGTCCGTGTATACCATCACAATGGCGAGTAATGGCGCAGAGGGGTTAGATATCTTTAAGACCGACGGTGCAGATATTATTATTACAGATATTCGTATGCCAGTAATGGATGGAATTACGTTGTTGGAGCGGTTGTCTTCGGCGACAGGGGGCGAGAAAAGTCCGGCAGTGTTAATTTTAAGTGGGTATGACGATTTTGAATATGCCAAAAGCGCGATCCGTTATCGCGTGAAGGATTATTTACTTAAACCGATTCGTAGAGATGAATTATTCGAAATCTTGAAGTGTATAGACAAGGAGCAGGAGGAGCAGAATCTCAGCGCAAGGCAGCAGGAACAGGAAGCAGAACGTTTTCGCCGAGAGCTGCGTTCTAGCCGTTTACGCGAGCTGCTTATGCAGCAGGAAGTTCAGTTGGAGCGAGGGCAGCAGGAGAGCCTAGATGACTTGGAGGTTCCTTTTACAGTAGGTGTGTTGAATTACTATTGTAATGACGGAACAAGAATGAAGCCTGGGGATGTTCAGGGGCTGGTTGAACGATTGATGGGACCATTTAAAAAATGTTTTTCGGAAATCACAACGGACTGGGACGGTAAGCTAGTATTGCTCGGAACCAGAAAACAGGACTTTATTGAGCTGTCCAGACAAGCTGAAGCCAAAGAAATAATGGGATTGTCGATTGGAATAAGTAGCGAAGGAAGAAGTCTTGCAGATCTTCGTTCCTGTTATAAGGAAGCATGTCGGGCATTACAGTATACTTTTGTATATCCGCAAGTGAACTTGTTGAATTACGCGGATGTGAGTCAAGAACGGTCTAATTCCCCTTTACCGAAGGAGGAAATTCGCAAGCTGCTCAATATGCTTGGAACAGAACGCGAGAAGGAGATGAAGCATCTTCTGGCTGAGATTTTTCAGACCGAGCATTTGAAGGCGCTTGACCTGTCTTATTTGGAGTCGGTGGGACAGAATATCAATGAATTAGTGCTGGATGAAGTATTTCGGGTGCATGGGGAAGCCTCGGTTGAGGTATTAAAGCTATATCGTACGGTTGGTAACATGTATAACTATCGCCATTTCCATGATTATTATCGTGCGCTTGAGAATTTGCTCCTGAGTGTGAGTGATTATATTGTAGGGGTGCGCTCTGCTCATACGGAGCATGCTGTCATGGAGGAAGCGCTGAACTATATTGAAACGAACTATGCTCGTCCACTAAATATGGCTATGGTTAGTAACCATGTTTCTTTGAATTATTCTTATTTTAGCGAAGCCTTCAAAGCATATACTGGTGAGAATTTTGTCATTTATTTAAAAAAGGTACGCATCCGTCATGCTAAAGAACTGCTAGCGAAAGACTGTGGCAAGCTTGCTGAGGTTTCGGAGAAAGTAGGTTTTGAGAACAGTAAGCAATTTGCCCGTGTATTCAAAGAGTTGGAAGGGATCTCTCCAGGGGATTATAGAGCCAAAATGCTGTCTGAAGATTTTTCGTAAACGGCAGGATAAGTAGCTTTAGTATAAATATCATTGCTGTACTGTACCTTGATGGGTGTTAAGGGTGTCGTTAGAAGTGATCCTCCTATATAATGGCAGTGAGAAGCTTTGCTAGGATTAGCAGCAAGAGAGTTTGGAGGAATGAAGGGTGGAAGAAATTCAAGGCAATTTGATTACAGTTCAGACGTTGGCAGAGGACTTTCGGCGACTGGGTGTACAGGCGGGGATGACGATTATACTGCATTCGTCCTTCAAATCACTAGGCCAATGGGTGGCAGGTGGCCCGGTTGCCGTTATTTTGGCGCTTGAGGAGGTCCTTGGAGAGTCAGGTACACTTGTGATGCCCACGCATTCTAGTGATCTGACGGACCCTGCTGGCTGGAGTAACCCACCGGTGCCCGAATCTTGGTGGCAGAGTATCCGTGAGCAGATGCCGGCTTATGATCCAGACCTGACCCCACTGAGGGGAATGGGGGTTATTCCGGATTGCTTCCGTAGACAAAAAGAGGTAAAGCGCAGCGATCACCCCATTCATTCATTTGCGGCTTGGGGCAAGCATAGGGATGAGATTATATATGGTCACTCCCTCGAATACGGTTTGGGGGATGACTCTCCATTAGCTCGTATTTATGATCTGGGGGGAAGTGTGCTGCTGCTAGGCGTAGGAAATCTGAATAATACTTCATTACATCTTGCTGAATGCCGGGCCTTCTATGAAGGAAAGAAGGAAGTCATTGGCGGGGCACCTATACTAGTGGATGGTCATAGACAGTGGGTGGAATTCAAGGAGCTAGATTGGAACTCTGACGATTTCGTTGAACTTGCTGAGCAATTCGGGCAAGAGACAGGGCTCATTACAAATGGTCATATCGCCTCAGCTGCAGCTCAATTGATTCCACAGCGTGAAATTGTAGACTATGCGGTGAACTGGATGGAGCAAAACAGGAAGTAGACTATCTCTGAATTTGGGATTAGGAGGAGAAGCAACGGATGAGTACTACAACGATATATCTAACGCGTCATGGACAGACAGAATGGAATGTGCAGAATCGTATGCAAGGTCATATGGATTCTGCGCTGACGACGCTTGGCGTACAACAGGCGGAATGGTTGAGCCGGGGAATGCAGGCTACAAATCTGGATGTCATTTATGCAAGCTCTAGCCCAAGGGCGCTGCGTACAGCTGAAATTATACGCGGAGAGCGGGATGTTCCGCTGAAGATTTCCGATGCATTTAAAGAAATTGGCATGGGCGTATGGGAAGGTAGAGATTCTGCTGAACTGGCAGCTCAGTATTCAGACCAGCATCGTTATTTCTGGAAGGAACCCGACCGGTTTAAAGTGGAGGGCAGCGAGACCTTCGCAGAGGTGCAGACAAGAGCACTGGAGAAGCTTCAGGAAATTCTCACTGCCCATCAGGGTGAGACGATTCTTATCGTAACGCATACGGTAGTGATCAAGCTCTTGATGGCTTATTTTGAGGGCAGAGAGTTGCCTAAGCTATGGGATCTGCCTTACATATATCCAACCTGCTTATCCAGGATTGATTTTACGGATGGCGTGCCGGAGATCCTGCTGCACGGGGATACAAGTCATTATGAAGAGAATGAGGCTGGGATGGAATCCTAGGGTTATATGAAAAAGAGGCGGTTCCTCGAGTGCATTATGCACCCTAGGAACCGCCTTTTTGTCCTCAGAGCTGTGGGCCTTTATTAATTGATGAACTGAAGAGATTTCAAGGTCTTCTCCAGCATCGTAACGGCTTCAGCACGAGTTGCCAGCTTTTGTGGAGCAAAGGAACCGTCTTTCGCTCCTTGAATGATGCCCTCAGCAGCGATTTCTGCTACTGCTGCTTGGGACCAAGCAGGAATGCTTGCTGCGTCACTGAATTTAGCTAGTGCTGCAGGATCGGTATTTAAGGTTTTGCCCGTGTACTTGATGGCTTTAGCTAATACAGAGGCCATTTCTTGCCGAGTGATCGGGCTACCTGGCTTAAAGCTGCCATCGGTATAACCAGAAATCAATTCGGCTTCTGCAGCAGTGCGAATAGCATCAGCATACCATGCACTTGGATTTACATCCTTAAATGTTGTCTCGCCACCCGTTGTCACAAGTCCAAGAGAACGCGTAATTAATGCTGCGAACTCAGCCCGTGTGATCGACTGTGAAGGAGAGAATGTATCGCTATTGGTTCCACTAACGATCAGTTTGGAAGCTAACAGATCAATGGACGCTTTAGCCCAGTGTCCGCTAATATCTCCGAACGTTTTGGAAGATTTAACAACGGTGTAATAGCTGTTGCTGTTCCGTTTAATCGTAACATCTGTTGTTCCATTAGCCTTAGGGGCAAATACCGCAGGCACGAAGGAAATCTTGCCTGTAGCAGGATCGAAGACGACTGCCGTTGCGTTATTTGAATTTAAGGAAGTAGGTACATTGATCGTCCGATTAACATAAGTACTGCCGAAGTTGTTCAGCGGTACACGCTTAGATCCGGCTACTGCTGAAACACTAAATTCGATTACTGGAGCAGCTAAAGTAGCATTACCTAGCTGTGAAGCGATAGCTTGGTTTGTGCTGCTTAGCGTTTTCGAATCCGCTAATAGAATGGATACCGTAATTGTAAAGTCGCTGGTGCCTAATTGAGCGGCAAGCGATACACTGTTTACAACACTGAGCGGCAAGGAATACGAAGCGCCATCAGTAGTAAGGGTAAGAATGGTGTTAGGCTGTGCAGCAGCTTGTTTTACAAGCACACTGCCTGGGAGTTCTACTTGAGCGCCGCCAGTAGTCGCTTTAACCGGAATAACCAGTTCATGTTTACCAGTTGGCAGCTCAGCAAGTTGTTTGGTCAGATCAGCAGCATCAATTGTTGTTACTTGCGGTGCAGTCGTTGGTGCTGTTGTTGCAGTAGGTGTTGGTGCTACTGTTGCTGTTGATGTTGGAACTGTTGGTGATGTTGGCACTGGTGTTGGATCTGGTGTTGGCACTGGTGTTGGGTCTGGTGTTGGGGTTATCTCCGGCAATGGTGCACCTTTCAGATCCACAATCCGGCCCTCAACAGCGGAAGTGTTCGCAGTGACAGTTCCAACTTCTTTAAGATACTTCGTAAATACATCAAAGTCCGGCAGGTACAGCAGATTCACACGGCCTTCTTTATAGGCCTTCTCAAGGGAAGTATAGAAATCTCCACCTTTAGCTGTGAAAGCATTAGTAGCTACTTCATAAGATGCTTTTAGATCTAGAGGAACGTATTTGTCTCCGTTCTTCACTTCGATACGTAATACACGTTCGTTCACAGGCTTCGTAGAGTCATAATAGAATTTCAACCCTGCAACATGCGGGAAACGTCCGTCTGCTGCTGGAGTTTTGGAAACCCCATTCTCCATTGCATCTTTAATTTCTTGTCCGGTCAAAGTGATCGTAACCAGATCGTTGTTGAAAGGAAGTACTCCGAGTACTTCACCTTGTGTAATCGGTCCTTCATTGATGGACTCGCGAATACCGCCACCATTTTGCAGGGCGATTACGGCATTAGTGCCAGCTTTCTTGGCTGCAAAAAGCATACCATCGGCAATCAGGTTACCGAGGTTGGTTTCCTTTGTGCGAACATTATCACGAACGCCGTTTAGAACAACCTCTGAGTTTCCTACTACCTCATTGCTCAGTTCTAGAATACCTGGCTTATATTTGGTATCCAGGATCTTTTTAGCTTCAGGATCTTCTGCGATAACGTAGTTAGCGCCGTTCTTAGCGTCGATGGAGATTAATTGGTCTTTCCAATTTGTCAGTACGCCATCTTTGTTAAATTTAACTTCAAGCTGTCCAAGGAAAAGTCCCTTTTCACCGGTCTGTACAATAAGCTTCGGTGCATTAGGATCGCTGTTATCTACAACCGCTTGATCTAATTGCGTGTGGCTGTGACCACCGACAATAATATCAATGCCATTAACCGCTTTGGCTAACTTGAGATCCTCTTCGTAACCAAGGTGTGAGAGAACAATAATCTTGTTAATCTTTTCTTTTTGCAGCATAGCGACAGTTTCTTTTGCCTTCACTACAGCATTCTCAAAAGTCACTTTACCTGGTGAAGCAATGTTGGCAGTATCTTCTGTCGTCAGACCAATGATACCAACCTGTTCTCCGTCAACTTCTTTGATTAGAGCGGGGTAGATGGTTGCCGCATTATCCGATCGACCAATTTCGTTGGTGAACATTTTGCTTAGAATATCATCTGCAGAGAAATTCACATTAGATGAGACAAAAGGGAACTTAGCGTTGCCGATAAATTTGGAAAGCGTATCAGAATCTTTATCAAATTCATGATTACCGAAAGTCATAGCGTCATATTTGACCAGATTCATAAAGGCCAGATCTGCTTGACCCAGATACTTGTTGAAGTAGAGTGTTCCGGAGAACACATCACCCGCATCGAGAAGAATAGGGTTTTCTGTAGTCGCCTTAGCATTTTTGATTGCCGTTACACGGCGTAGAATGTTATTTGGTGAGCTTACAGTATCTAGTCCTGCATGCGTATCGTTGGTGTGTAGAACTGTTAATGGGAAATCTTCAGCAGTACTAAAATCAATCTGTGCTACAACCGCATCATGATCGGATACCCGACCTTTCGATGGAGAGAAGTCGGCATTTAGATGGACGACATCTACTTTGGAAGAAGCCGTTAGATTTTTACTGACAAGAATATGATCCAGTACTTGAGAGTTTCCGTCATAGGTGTACGTATACTGCTCATTTAAAGGCAATGTGTCGATCAAATTGTCCAGCTCTGTACCTTTTAAAATAGTTGCAGTTTTAGTGAATTGGAAATCATTCAAATCGCCAAGAGCTACGACGTTGGTTTCAGGATTTGCAGTCAGAACCTCTTTGACAAATCCGTTTACGACCGCCGCAATTTTATGACGTTGTGTTTCACTGGACAATACCGGTGGCTGAACGTTCCCGAAAGGACCATTATCGCCGCCTTTTGAATTGAAATGGTTTGCGATCACGATCACTTTTTCGCCGCCGAAAATAAATTGTGCAGCAAGTGGTTTACGTGAACTAGCAAATGCAGCATTCGTTGGATCAATTCGTCCCGGATTGTAAGTCAGCTTGTCTGTCGCTGCATCATAAGCAACGGATTGCGTAGATGTACCTTTTTGACCGTTTACACTATCCGCAAGCTGTACTCTTGCTGGATTGTACAAGAAGCCTACGCGAATGTTTCCGCCTGGAGCTCCGCCATCCTGATTGTTGACTGGAGCGATGTCTGTGTATTTATATACAGGACCGCCAGCAGTTTCAATAGCCTTAATCAGTTCGTCAGCACTTGCTTCAGTGATTCCATTGTTGGTTTCACCATTGCTATCCTGCATTTCGACCACGCCGATAATGTCAGGCTTTTTCATATTATTCGTGATGGAGTCGGCAAGTTTCTGGATTTTTGTTGCTCCGACGCCTGGGTAGAAGTTCTCAATGTTGTATGAAGCGATTAATAGCTTGTCCTCATTAACCTCAAGAGTAGTTGTCTCTTGTTTAAAAGTACTTGGGGTAATGGTTGGCAGCTTACCGTTCTCCGGAATTACTTTGAAATTGCCATTGTTGTATCCGATGACTCCTGTAACATCTCCAGCGAACTTATCTCCGGTGATGACTTCTTGACCCGGATTTCCATAAGCAATAATAAGGCGCTGAGGATTGAATTGGTTATATTCTTTTAGAACTAGTCCACCGGCTGGTGTGATGACATCAGGAGTATCATTTTCTACTCTTGTAGGGATGTTATAAAGCATGGAATTTCCGCTACCACTTGTCCAGTAAGGACTAATAATCGTAGGGGTAGGGAGTTTTACAAGCATACCTTCTAACGATTCATAAAAATCTATGGCATCTTCACTAGGTTCAAAATCAGTCATGCTGTCATTATCAATGATGGAAGAAGGAATAGCTCTTCCACCTTTGCCAAGTACGATAGGTTCAGGCACAGTATAACTAGAAGAGGAATCTACTGTTAGTGATGTCATATTAATTTGAGTGGAGGTTAGATTGCTCGCACTTCCTTCGTTATACTCGGAAACGGCTCCATTAACGCGCACTAAATCTCCAACTTTAGGTTTAAGGGATGCATTTGTGCTGTAAACGAAAATACCTTCCGATGTGTTCACATTATTGTCCGGCTGAGGGTCCTGCATAAAGAAACCTCTATAAGCGCCAGTTGCGAATGTGTATCCGTATTGGGTAACGATACCTTCTACGTCAGTAACGTTCTGACCTACATACTCAGAGGCATGAGATTCTCCTTGAATATCATGTATACGAGGGAGATCAGAAGCTTTATAAGCAAAGGTATACACCTTACTTGTCTTGCCATCTGCTACGACAATTGCATTAATGGTAAGATCTTTACTAACTGTAATTGGATCTGAATAAAGCTTGCTTGCTGCTGTCGGTTCAGTTCCATCGGTCGTGTAATGAATTTGTGCTCCAAGGGTAGGGCTGGATAGGGTCACAGCACTTCCTTTAATGATGCGACCTGCACCAGGGCTCGCCATTACGGAAAAGGTTTCTTCCACCAAAGCGTTTTCGTTAAGTGGAATGAATTGATAAGTTGTATTATATTGCTCGATAACCCCAGTGATACTATCAAAGGTTGCACCCTTCACTAGTTTAGGCAGGGTTGAGAAAATTGTGAATTGTTGTCCGCCTTGACTTGCAGTCACTGTATTTCCATTTACATTATCTATAGTGACATTATTCATAGTTACCAGCTGAGCTTCATGGTTTTCGCCGTTCGCTGCAGACAAGTCGGTTGCTGTAATCAATTTAGGTGCGGGTACACCTACATCATTCGCAACGACAGAGTATTGAAGTCCGCTTTGGAGTTTGAGCTCTTGCAGGTTGCTGTAGATATCCATCTCGCCACTAACTGCAACACGATCTCCAACGTTTGCGAACTCTGGGAATCCATAAAGTACGATCCCGCCGGTTCCATCCTGAATATACATTTTTGCTGCGTTAATGTGAGTTACGATACCTTCTGTTGAAATATTCTGACCTTTATTACCAAGGCGTGCTGTTGCGACGTCTGTTTTGGTCAGAATCGTGTAGTCAAAAGTCGTTATTGCGCTGTTTGGCATATTCGGTTCTGAAGCATACGCTTTAATCGTAGTGTCCTCAGTTAAGGTAATAGGCCCTGTGTAAGGTTGAAAATCAGTTGAACCACCTGATCCATAAACAGCTGAATAGACGGATGCTCCAACTGTCGGAGAGTTCAGAGAAATTTCAGTGCCTACCGGCCAGGCATTAGCGGCTGGTGAAGCTACTACGGAGCTAGCTGTCTCTGGTGCTTTACCATAACTACTATTGCGTGGACTTGCTGCTTGAACAACAAAATCCGTAACGTTGTTATCCGTATCTAGACCACGGCTATCAGCTGGTGCACCAGCTGCAGCTTTACGAATAGCGGCTGTTGCGTTGGTGAGAGCAGGGGTTGGAGTTCCCTCAACACCTGTAGCTGTACCATAGCCAACTAAATCTATCGTATTATTCGATGGGTCAACCAAGTCGACTTTACCGTTTGTCCCACTCATAGCTAGGATACCTGCGGCATCAGGAGTAGGTAGTGCAGCAGTTCCTCCTGTTCCTGCAGCCTCTTGGACGAGGTAGTATCCATTTGCAGGAATAGTTCCTGTTAATTCTGTTCCGCTGCTAAAGGTTCCAGTTGCGGAAGTATACCGAACTTTCCATCCAGTCAAAACTACTGGTTTGTTGGTAGGATTGTATAATTCAATAAAATCATTCTTAAACTCTGCTCCGCTGTTTCCACCACCGCCATAGACTTGTGAGATAACAATATTGCTATTATCCGGTGCTGCCTCGGCAGTCTGAATAGCTGGTAGCACACTGCCGACAAGCATTAACATTGCCAGTCCACTAGCCCACCATTTCCTTACTCTTGAAGAAATAATCATTTGGATAAGTATTCTCCCCTCAAATCTTTTATTAGAAACCTACTAAATCTTATCATTCAAATGTAAAATGAAAGGTTGGTTTGCATTAATATAAATTAAAGGTTCTATAAATTAAAATAAAAAAATAAAAAATTATTGTTTTCGCATAAGAATAGGGGCTGAAAATAGTGCATAAATACAATAATCCTTAAAATCTAGTGTTTATTGGATGATGAATAGTCCCATATATGAATTGATTTTTATAGTTGAATTATCAAAGGATTACAACAAATGTATTCTATACTTCTGTTAAATTTTACATTTGAATAACAATAGAGAAGGAGTTATTGGGCTCGGCTATTCGGGAGGTCTTAGAACAAAAAAAAATGCCCATTCAGCTTCTTGTTGAGAAGTGAATAGGCATTACTTATTTTAAATTTACTTGGATAAAACAGACTACTGTTGTGGAAGCTCTAGCCGCTCTAATCCGTCCATATATTTGCGCAGCGCCTGAGGGATGTAGATAGAACCATCCTCTTGCTGGTGATTCTCCAGCAGCGGAATTAGAATTCTTGGCGTAGCCACTGCGGTGTTATTTAAGGTATGGCAGTATTGTAAGCGACCATCCGCATCCCGATAACGGATGCCCGAACGGCGGGCTTGGAAATCGAGTAGATTAGAAGCCGAATGGGTCTCACCGTATGCGCCTCTGCTAGGCATCCATGTCTCGATGTCATACTGCTTATGCGTCTTCAGGGACATATCCCCTGTGCAGACAGCCATGACTCGATAGGGGAGCTCTAAGAGCTGAAGAATGTGCTCAGCATTTGCGAGGATCTCGTGAAGCATATGGTCCGAGACACCTTCGTCATTTCGGCATAAGATGACTTGCTCAATCTTCGAGAACTGATGTACGCGGTACAGTCCGCGCACATCTCGCCCCGCTGATCCAACTTCACGGCGGAAGCAAGTCGACATTCCGGCTAGTCGCATGGGTGTGTCAAGCTCTACAATCTCATCGCTGTAGAGTGAAACTAGTGACACTTCAGATGTGCCTACCAGCCAGCGATTATCTCCGCTGAGCTCGTACGTCTGATCCATCCCACCCGGGAAGAATCCGGTTCGCTCCAACGCTTCAGGGCGGACAATCACAGGAACATCCATCACGGTGAATCCGCGTGCAGTGAGCACATCTAGGGCTAGTCTCTGTACAGCAAGATGTAACATCAGTCCGGCTCCTTTAAGCACATAGCTGCGAGGACCGCCTGCTTTGACGCCACGTGGGATATCGATGATATCGTGGAGTTCACCTAGCTCTACATGGTCACGAGGCGTAAAGTCGAATTCCGGCACCGCTCCGTTCAACCGCAGTTCTACGTTATCGTTATCATCGTGGCCGATGGGTGTATCCTGCGACACCGGATTCGGTGCGAGCAGCATGAGCTCTCTACAGCGGCGTTCAGCCTCGTTCAGATCTGCTTCCAGCAGGCTCAGCCGATGATTGAGTTCTCGTACCTGTGCTTTGACGATCTCTCCAGCAGGGCGGTCACCCTGCCGTAATAATCGTTCAACCTCTTTGGTTAGCCCATTACGTTCGGCTCTCATTTGTTCTGTTTCTTGTCGCAGGCCCCGGCGCTTCTCATCCCAATCCAGCAATTCATCCAGTGGGAAGTCGATTCTTTTCCAGGTGGCAGTGTTTCTTACAAGTTCTTGATTATCCTTGATCCAGCTCATTTCCAGCATATCGCTCGCTCCTTTTTGTTTAAAAGATAAGAGAGTGTAAGTTTCACACTTCACTTTATCCTTCTATTTCTCGCACAAACACTTACCGTCCTTATAAGGACGCCGAAGGTATTTATGCTTGAAAAAACGCAAAAAACGCCCTCATCCATGGGACGAGGAGCGTCAGCTCGCGGTGCCACCCAGGTTGATCGAATCTCCTTAACAGCAGGAAAGAATTCGACCCTCTTTGGTCTTCGCGGTAACGGGCGAAACCCGGTGAACTTAGGGAGTCATTATAGGCTCCGGTCGCAGACGCCTCACGGTTGGATGCCGATCATTGGCCTGATTGTTGGATTTAATATTGTTGCTTAGTATATCGCAAGAGTGGGATGAGCGCAAGCGTTTATGGTTTGACAATAATATCTAATCTGCGATAGGATTAATATTAATTTAAAGTATTCCTGTCGGGATAAATATTTGCAGTGTGAGCTGCTTAATGGGATGAAAGAGGTGGAGAAGTGGCTAAAATTGTTGTGATTAACGGAACACCTTCCTTGGTATCGCGCATCAATGCAGTTATAGAGTATGCGGAGGCAAGCTTAACGGATCAGGGCTTTGAGGTTGAGCGTATTAACGTTGCAGAGCTGCCAGCGGAAGATTTGATTCATACCAAGTTTGAGAGTGATTCTATCGTTAAAGCGAATGGCCTTGTAGCCGAAGCGGATGCGGTAATCGTGGTTAGCCCGGTTTATAAAGCCTCTTATACAGGCGTGCTGAAGACCTTCTTGGATCTAGTTCCACAAAAGGGATTGGCCGGTAAAATCGTACTCCCGCTCTTCATGGGTGGCAGTCTTGCACATCTACTTACGATTGATTATGCATTGAAACCTGTATTGTCTGTACTCGGTGCACGCTACATTCTTGGTGGAGTGTATGCCGTGGATTCTCAGGTGGTTCGTAATGATCACGGAGTGGTAGAGCTTGCTGAGGAGCTGAAGCTGCGACTGAATGATGCGTTAGCTGAGCTGGCAGAAGAAACTACACATCGTGTGGAACGCAAGGCTTAAGACTAAGTAGCAAGCATTCTGTTTCGGATGGATTCATACCAACTATATAAGCGTCTCATTCATACCTGATCCAAGGGGTGAAGAGACGCTTTTTGCTATAGTAAAAAGGCCATCTCACTGTGAAAGTAGAGAATGGCCTCTTTTTTATATAGGGTTCGTTATAATCCTGTCTTACAAATCGTCGAATCCGTTATCGTCGCCAACCTTACCGTAGTTACGGGATTTAGCTTCGAAGAAGTCGGTTTTGGTGGCATTAAGCGCATCATCGGAGAAAGGTTTGATCCAAGGCATGCAGTTAACGTCAACACCTTGGTAGGCTTTTTCCATACCCATCAAGGTTAAGCGCTTGTTCGCTGTATATTTGATGTAGTCACTAAGCTCGTTAAGATCAATACCGCGGACATTAGTAAGGGTGTAGTAAGCCCAGTTGGTTTCAAGCTCTACCGCGCGGTCGATCGTACGATACACGTAATCCATGTTCTCTTTAGTGTTCAACTCAGGGAAATCTACAAGTAGCTGCTTAAATACTTCTGCGAAGAAATAGCAGTGCTGATTCTCGTCACGTTGGATATAAGAGATCATTTGGCTGGTCGCCATCATCTTCTGGTCACGGGCCAGATTGTAGAAGAAGGCGAAGGTGCTGTAGAAGAAAATTCCTTCCAAGATGAGATCCGCTACCAGTGCATGGAAAAAGGTTTGTCTCGTAGGGTTATCACGGAACTCTTGATAAATATCAGAGATAAACTGATTGCGTTCCAGCAGGACAGGGTCTTTTTTCCAATATTCAAAAATTTCTTTCTGCTCACTTTCCGACACGATAGAGGAAAGAACATAGGAATAGGATTGGTTATGCACCACTTCTTGTTGTCCGATAATGGCAGAGATAGCTTCTAGAGAAGAGTCAGTAAAATAGCGCTTTACGTCGCTTACGAACATCGTCTGCATCGAGTCTAACACGGCGAGCAGGGAGATGTTGATCTTAAATACGCGTTGCTCCTCAGCATCGAGCATAGGGAATTGTTGCGCATCTTTGGACATTGGGATTTCATCCGCGATCCAGTGATTAAGCAGCAGCACCTTGTACAGCTTGTACATATGCGGCATGCGAATATCGTTCCAGTTCAGAATACCGGAGCACTCACCGTCGATGATGCGTGTGGATTGGTTAGGTGCTTCAGTGTTAAAAATCTTTTGTAGTTGCATTTATTTTCCCTCCATTTTTTTGCGCGGGTAATTCGTCTTGTCTGGTCTTTAATTAAATTAGGTTGATGAAGTAACGGAGAGGAAGTTTGGAGCTGTAGGAGCGATAGCGTTCGCCCGAAAGCTTTCCGTAGGAAAGCTCGCATCGAAAGCATATGCTATCCTCGGATTTCTACCGCAGACGGTATAAATCAATAAATCTGAGGATAACAGCGACCGGAAGCCCAAACATTGCTCGCAGTTACGATTAAATCACCGAATTTTTTAAAGCAGTAAGACTCTTAGCTAGCGCAAGAATCACACTCTTCTATTGTCAAAGCACGGCTACGCACATAATAAGTTGATTTCAATCCGCCCTTCCAGGCGTTCAGATGCAGCTCAAGGAACTCGGTAGCCTTGATGTCAGGACGAACATACAGGTTGAAGCTTTGGCCTTGATCGACGTGACGCTGACGAGCAGAAGCCATGCGGATCGACCAGTTTTGGTCAATTGTAAACGCAGTTTTATAGTACCAAATCGTCTTGTCGGACAGATCCGGTGCTGGGTTAGCGATCTTGTATGTTGTTTTCTCTTCATAGGAAAGCAGTTCATACAAAGGATCAATGCTGGCTGTGGAGCCGGCAATAATCGATGTGGAGCCGTTCGGTGCAATTGCGAACATCCATGCGTTACGAACACCGTCTTTAGCCACTTCTTCTTGCAGCTCGCGCCATTGTTCAGTGGTTACATATTTACCTTCTTGTTCACCGCTAACGTAGCCACGTGAAGTAAAATATGCACCTGTCTCCCAATCGGAACCGGCGAACTTCGGATAACGGCCTTTTTCACGGGCAAGCTCCATGCTCGAACGTACCAACAGGTAGTTAATATGTTCATACAAATGGTTGTTATATTCTACGGCTTCATCAGATTCCCAACGAATGCCCTTGAGTGCCAATAGGTGATGCAAGCCGAATGTGCCGAGACCCACTGCGCGGTATTGGCTGTTCGTGTATTGTGCTTGCAGAACTTCAATATTATTAATGTCGATTACGTTGTCCAGCATACGTACTTGGATAGGTACAAGTCTTTCCAGCACACCAGCTGGAATCGCACGTGCCAAGTGAATCGAATTCAGGTTGCAGACTACGAAATCGCCAGGGATTTTGGAGATAACAATCCGGGTCTTGCCATCTTTGGTTACTAATTCTTCCTGTTCAATAACGGTAGCGGATTGATTCTGCATAATTTCTGTGCACAGGTTGGAAGAGAAGACCATACCTTGGTGACGGTTCGGGTTCGTCCGGTTAACCGTATCACGGTAGAACATATATGGAGTACCTGTTTCAAGCTGTGATTTCATAATCCGTTTCATGATGTCGATCGCAGGAACGGTAATACGGGACAATTCCAAATTGGCTGTAGCTTCAGCATATTTTTCACGGAAAGTGCCTTTACCAAGCTCTTCATCGTAGAAGTCTTCCAGACCAAGCGGACGACCGTTCTCATCCGTCCAGCCCATAACCTTCTTCACTTCATGTGGGCAGAAGAGGTTCCAGTGGCTGCGTGATTCAACGGCTTCCATGAACAAGTCCGGCAGGGTTACACCGTGGAATACGTCATGTGCACGCATACGCTCGTCACCATTATTTAGTTTAAGATCGAGGAAAGCGAGAATATCTTTATGGAATACATCAAGGTAGACAGCGACAGCACCTTTACGTGTTCCGAGCTGGTCTACACTGACTGCTGTATTGTTCAATTGGCGAATCCAAGGAATTACGCCGGAGCTAGTGTTCTTATGGCCACGGATATCCGAACCCCGTGCCCGTACTTTACCAAGGTAGACGCCGATACCGCCGCCCATTTTGCTAAGGCGCGCTACGTCTGTATTAGAGTCAAAGATACCCTCTAGGGAATCGTCTACCGTATCAATGAAGCAGCTGGATAGCTGTCCAGCGACCTTTTTGCCGGCATTGGACATTGTAGGGGTAGCAGCTGTCATGTAGATGTTGCTCATAGCCCAGTAAGCTTCTTTTACAAGCTCAAGACGTTTCTCAGCTGGTTCACGGTGCATCAGGTACATAGCAATAATCATATAACGTTCTTGTGGAAGCTCCATTACACGGCCGTCAAAATCATGCGCCAAATAACGGTCGGATAGCGTAAGCAGACCGATATAGTCAAACAAAAGATCGCGTGTATAATCGATACACCCACCTAGTTCGATAATTTGTTCTTTGGTGTAATGACTTAGAAGCTCTTCACGATAGATTCCTTTTTTTACGAGATCCGTAATTAGCGGGTACAGCTCACCGTAAGGCTCTTCTGGATAAGCTTTATAGCGGCGATGAACGGCTGCTTTTTTATAAAGGGTAGTCAGAAGGGCACGGGCAGCTGCAAACTTCCAAGTAGGCTCTTCTTTCGTTACAAGCTCTAGAGCACTCATGGTGAAGGCATTGCTAATTTCTTCTCCGCTTACGGAGTCACGACGCAGTTTGGAAATTACTCCCCGCAGCAATGTTTCTTTATTTAGTTGATCAAGACCTTCTAAGATACGGTCGGCGTATACGGAAAGGCGCTTCTCATCAAAAGCCAGTTGGCGATTATCTGGTTTTACTACGAATTGTGGCATGGTTATTTCATCCCTTCTTATTTTGGGTTAATTTTGAATATCAAAAATTGATATATTATAGCGCAGTAGGCTGCCACAGAAAGACCTCCGAGCCGTTCGTACTGGCCGGAATGTCGATTATGCGTTGGTTAGAGCTTCCTCGGTAAGGAAGTGTAGTATCTTTCAATTCTTCTATAAAACGTCCATCTATTAATACCTGACACTGTGTAAGTAGATTCCACTCCGGCGAACCGGGAAGGGCGGTTAGTTCCTCATACGTATAACCACTGTAAATCCAGATGGGGAAGCCTGGGAGCACGGTGCGAAGCTCATGAATGAACCCAAGTACCTCTTCTGCCGAGAAAAAAGGATCGCCGCCTGCCAGTGTTAGACCATCCAGCAAAGGGTTAGCGGCGATTTCTGCAATGATTTCATGTTGACGTTCTAAGGTGAAGAATTCTCCATATTTAAAGTTCCATGTCTCGGGATTAAAGCATCCCGGGCAACGATGGCGGCAGCCGCTGATGAAGAGGACGGCCCGCATGCCCTCTCCCTCGTTAATCGACTCCGGATAGTATCCGCAAATATTCATAGATGCTTAACGCGATCCCGTACTTCGGCTTGTTTGGCGGCATTGAAGCGGGTCTGATAGTCGCCAGTTAAATAACCTGTAACTCTGCGCAAACGACGGATATGCACGTCATTCTCATGTGCGTTGCAGGAAGGACAGTTTGTCCCAATTACGCCTTCGTATCCGCAGCTGGAGCAGCGGTCAATCGGATGGTTAATGCTGAAGTAGCTGACCTGTTGTTCTAGTGCATATTTAATGATTTTGATAAAAGCAGATGGATTGCTGCGGGCATTGCCATTTAATTCGACATAAGAAATAGCCCCGGCATTGCAGTATTCATGGAAAGGAGCTTCCAAGCTGATCTTCTGAGCAGCACCTAGATCGTAGTATACAGGGATGTGGAAAGAGTTCGTATAATACTCACGGTCAGTTACGCCCGGAATAGAACCCAGTACCTTGCGATCAATCTTGGTGAATTTGCCGGACAGGCCCTCTGCTGGTGTTGCGAACAAGGTAATGTTGAGATTAAGTTCCTCACTTTTAAGGTCGCAATACTCCCGCATGTGACGCACGATAGCGACAGCCTTGGCATGGACTTCCATATCCTCGCCATGGTGTTTGCCGTACATAGCTTTCATGCATTCCGCCATACCGATGAAGCCAAGCGACAGACTACCATGTTTCAGCAGTTCGCCTACAGAGTCTTCAGGAGCGAGATTTTCGCCGCCTTCCCAGACGCCTTCTCGCATCATGAAATCGGATGCTTTAGCTTTTTGCGCGCTTTGGATGTGGAACCGATGAAGAAGTCCTTCCAGCGCAATATCCATATAGTGATTTAGATCCTCATAGAAGCCAGCTTCGTCTGCGACGGTACGTCGGCCTGTTACTGTGCCGTGTGCCAGACCGAGCCGAACCAGATTCAGTGTATTAAAGGAAAGGTTGCCCTTCCCGGAGCAATGATTACGCCCAAAACGGTCACCGAGCACTCGGGTGCGGCAGCCCATTGTAGCAAATTCCGTATCAGGATCACTTGGATCATAATACTGCAAGTTTAGCGGAGCGTCCAGATTAGCGAAGTTCGGATATAGTCTGCGTGCAGAACATTCCGCCGCTTTTAGGAACAATTCATAGTTAGGATCGCCTTGCTGTTGATTGACTCCTTGCTTGCATTTGAAGATTTGAATCGGGAACACAGGTGTTTCTCCGCTGCCAAGTCCGTTCATCGTTGCTGTTAGCAGGGAGCTGATCACAAGCTGACCTTCTGGTGAAGTACAAGTACCATAATTGATGCTGGTAAACGGAATTTGCCCACCGGATCGGCTGGACATGGTATTGAGATTATGTACCATACTTTCAGCCGCTTGCAGGGTTTCGATTTCGGTTTCCTTTAGTGCAAAACGGAACGCTTTTGGATATAACTCCGCCAGATCGGTCCGGCTCATTGTAATCTCGCCCAAAGATTCATTAGCTTGTCCCTCATCAAAATAATCCAGACCCTTGCGGAACAGCTTAGCGAAGGATTTGGTTACATAAGGTGCCAGATCATAGTCGAGCTTATTGGCGGATACGCCGCCATATTGAGCATTTTGCTGGGATTGAAAAATAATTGCTACCAGTGACATAGCTGTCATTATGGAGTTCGGAGGACGAACACTGCCGTTGCCGGTGTTGAAGCCTTCGCGGAGAAGCTTATCAAACGGGATAAAAATGCAGTTAGTCGTTCCGATTGCGTATTGATCCAGATCATGCACATAGACGACATTGTCATCAATGGCTTGCACTAGCTGCGGCGGCATCGTAAAGTTGCGGGCGTACCATTTTGAATATTCACTGCCGAACTTGCTCATTTTACCGGAGAAACTCTCTCCGTTCAAATTGGCATTCTCGCGCAGCAAGTCCAAATCCCGGCTGTCGATAATATCGCGTCCTAAATCAATGAGCTCTTCTAAAAGAACTTCTCGTGCATTTGTTGTACCGTTAAATTGTCTCTCCAACAACGTCATTGTATAGCTCTCCTCTCAGTCTATCGTCCTATCATTAAGAAGTTGGACCGCATAAGCGGCCGTATATTCATTGTGATCTCATAAAAAAAGCATCCTCTAGCGAGGATGGCAGAAAATGCCCGATGCGTTATGTAAATATCCACACAGATATTTGCAGTGGCCTCTAAGAAGATGACCGCATGCGGACACCGTTCCTGTTCCTCGCAGGCACTCATAGTTGGTGTCGTCGAAACAGGCAGGTCTCCTGGCTTCCGTAGGACCTCTCAGCGCCTTCCCAAGGGGTTCTTACCCCTCAGTGGCTTCTGCCAGGAGATCTGCCCATCTTAAGCTTCTAAAAGCTTGTAAAGGGCATCCGGTTACAGTGGCGGGACCGCAGCGGATTTTCACCGTACTTCCCTATTAAGCTCTAATTCCGATAAAGGATCAAAGCGCCTGTCTCCACTATATTTTGTTGTCGTTAGATAAAAATAACCCAAGATGTTGTGTTTGTAAACAGTTTTTTAGAAAACCCGCGCGGGGAGCGGGTTCTTCAAAAGTACTCCACAAATGATCCACAGGCTGTCCATAAGTAATCCACAATTGATCCACAGGCATATAAAAAATGATTCATAAATTGTCCGAAAAGATGCCACAAAGAGTCCATAAATGTAGTGCAGATGACCCTAGAATTCATGTTAGAAAAAATACTTGTGGCGAAAGTCATATTTCGGAGAATTTTGGGGAAAGAAGAAGGGGCATAATAAAGCTGAGATCATTTGTGGGAGAGCGGTGGAGTTGTTACAATAGAAGGAGACACATACTTTAAAATTCCGAGGAGGTATTCTCATGCCTATTGCTGAAGTAACCGTTATTCCGATTGGAACAGGTAGTACGAGCCTTAGCAGTTATGTTGCGGATATGCAGCGAGTGCTGAAGACGGTAGAAGGGATTACTTATGAGCTTACATCCATGGGTACAATCATTGAAGGGCCTCTTCAGCGTATTTTTGCTGCAGTCGAAGCGCTGCACGAGTCTCCTTTTGCCGCAGGTGCAGAGCGTGTCTCTACCTCACTTAAAATAGACGACCGCCGCGATAAACCCTCCACTAGCCGTGGAAAGCTGGAGTCTGTGGAGCGTAAACTACAGGTGGAATAGCAGTTCGGGAGAGTAGGGAAATAGGGAGAAATAGGCTTGCGTTTCTGGCTGAAAGTTGTATAATATTTTTTGTTTGACAGAAAAATCAGCCTTAAGCTGGTGTAGCTCAGGGGTAGAGCAACGCACTCGTAATGCGTAGGCCGGGGGTTCAATTCCCTTCACCAGCATATCTAAGAATTGCGCAATGGCACGGTTTCCGGGATTTCGGGACCGTGCCATTTGTCTTGAAATCACCTATCTTCTAACATTCGTCTAACCTTTACTCAAGTAAAATGGCGGAATGACCCAGTCTCTCTTGTGTGATATTTGGTGTACACCGAAGACGAGATTCGCCCCGAAGACTATACATCAATCATACGTGCAGGCAGGTTGCAGTGCTTACCTTTAGGTAAGTACGTGAACTAAAAGTGCATACTTACGCGATGGCATGGTGGGAGGTATACTCAAGTCCTAAATCTGATTCAAACATGGAGGATACACCATTGAAAACACTTATTGTCGTCACGCACCCAAACATCGAAACATCCGTCGTTAATAAACGCTGGATCGAAGAACTCCGTAAATATCCAGACAAATATACGGTGCACGAGCTGTACAAAGCCTATCCCGATGAAAAAATCAACGTGGAAAAGGAACAACAACTGATTGAAGCGCATGATAAGCTCGTCTTACAATTCCCTGTCTACTGGTTTAGTAGTCCACCTCTGCTTAAAAAGTGGTTGAACGAAGTATTTACTTACGGATGGGCATATGGTTCGAAGAGTGATAAATTAAGAAATCGAAAAATCGCATTAGCTGTAACTGCCGGAGGAAGTGCAAAAGACTTTAGTGAAGAAGGTAAACTCGGCTACGGGCTTGACCGTATTTTATCTCCCTTTGACACGACTTTTTTGTACTGCAACGCTGATTATCGTTCCTTCTATGCCATTTATGGCACGGAATCTGAGACGGTAGGAAGTACGGATTACTTAAAGAAATTGGATATTAGTTCGCAAGGCTATGTTGAATTTATCGAAAATATGTAATTAGAATTGAAACAAAAAGCAGCATTTTCATTAATGGAAATGCTGCTTTTGTCATAAGTTGTCGTTAAATCGTAAAAGGTATGCTTATCTCTTGCGCGGCTGGAACGAAGTTTTTCTCTCCCCAAGTGCACATCATATCCAGCACCGGAATAAGCGATTGGCCCTTCTCGGTTAAGGAATACTCAACTTTAGGGGGAATCTGGGGGAATTCCTCGCGCCTGACGAGACAGTCGGCTTCCAGTTCTTTCAACATAACGCTTAACGTCTTAAAAGGTATTGTACCGATACCCCGTTGCAGTTCATTGAACCGCACGATCTTGTTTTCAGAGAGATGGTAGAGAATAGTCATTTTATATTTACCACTAATGATAGACAAGGTGTAGCCAAAGCTAGTGTCCTTCTGCTGAATGCCAGGTGGTATACAGATTTCATCACTCATGGGCTAGTACCCTCCTTCAGAAAATATTCAACGAAAAGGCAAACGCCTGTTGTCGCTCCGTACTCAGGTCCCGACTTTATTATGTTTTCAACCTGCTATCAAGTCATCCTGCGAGCAACGAACTCACTATATCATTTTGAAACAATTAGTTCAAAGCACTCATGGCTAACTATCAATCGGTCGATTTTCTCTGTCGGCGAAGAGGGCCTCTTTGGTTGGAGATCAAAAGTGTCAAGCGGATAGCCTAAGCGACGAATTGAAGTTTTTTAATGTAATTTTCATGTGAGCATCATCTTATTTTCAGGTTCAAGGTATATATTGAAGACACCAAACACCCCCCAGTGTTTTGTGGTATAAATCTCTCAGGTCTTGCCAACTCCCATGGTAAGGCCTATTTTTTTGTTCGCTAATTAAATGGGGGAGGGGGGCAGCTTCTTCGCTACTTCACTTAATCTGATACTGCTCTTCATAGCTCTTAAAAGATGAAATATCCAGACCGAGATATCTGCGCATATGAATGGCAGCTTGGGCAGCGACAATGTCGTTTAACAGCAGCATTCGTTCATGGTATCCACGACATATAAATTTGGCTTCTATCCCCGTGTTAAGTCTGTTCTGCTCATAAACCTTGATTCCACGTTTTCTCATCTCTGAACGAACATCTCTTAGATCTGTTGTAGCAACTGCTGCGGCTGTTTCAAGAACCTCCAGATAGGGGGTGGGTGTTCGTAAATGTGCAGATAGAATGGCGGAGTCCCGTTCGAAAGCTGATAAAATCATCGGAAGCAATAAATAAGATTTCACCAGCATGTTGTCCCTGCTTTCAGCTCTATTCATGAATCTCATCACCTCTAATGGGAACGTATATTCGTATTCTACCCCGATATTCCAAAAATAATCAATGGTATTTCTAAACAGCTAGTCCAATGTGATTGAATTCACAACTAAATTAGAAAGAATAAAATATATTAAAATTGTAATAATAAAATATAATGCTTCAGACTTATATAAAGGGAGAATTAGGATGAAAGAGGAAGGAAGTCTCCACCGTGGAATGGTATTTGGTTTGATTCTAAGTATTCCATTATGGATATCGATATTAGGTTGGATAAAGTTACTTTAAAATTAAAGGAAAACCTTTGTGTGAAGCGCATTTAGGCGCTTTTTTTTGTGCTTGCTTACGCGTATGAATATCAAAAGGAATTGATTGACAATTGTGGGGATGGAGCGCTAAACTATTATTAGTTCAAAAGTATTAAAAGTCATAGACTATTATTTAATAGGATGCTTAAAATGCTAGTTCTAATCTGCAAGTCAATACATATATTATCATGATAATAGCAAACCGCCTGAAAGGGTGGGACGCAAAGTCCAGGAGTCTAAAGTGTCTTAAATGCGCTATGACCGTCCGACTGCCATGAGAAGGGAATTCCACTTCTTTTTTGGCGGTCTTTTTTGTTGTTAGGTCCTTTAGAGTTTCTGGTAATTATTCTGATTAAATATAAATCATAGATTTAGGAGGTGTGCTTTTTGAAAAGAAGAATGAAACCGCTGCTTGCACTAGTATTAGCGGGGATATTGACGGTAGGTAGTGGGCTTTCTGGAGGTCATTTGGTAAATGCGGCTGGGGAGGTGCTTCCCTATACTCCTACACCTGTGTTAGGTATTGCAGGGAATTTTAATACTTTTATTTTTGGGGATTTCAAACAATCTAATGATCAGGTTCATGGGCGCCTTGCGGCCAAAGGTAACATTACTTTGCAGAATTACGGTGTATCCAAGGATAATCCAGGCGGAGATGTTCTTATTGCTGGTAATGACATCAGTTTTACTAATGGGACTGTTCATGGAGCATCCGTTTATGGTGGTGTTTTTTCCGGCAACGGTGTAGATCTTAAAGAACCAGCGAGAAAAGGGACTCCTATTGATTTTGATGCTGAAGAGCAATTTCTTATTGGACGTTCTAATGATTTCTCTTCGCTTGCTACAATAGGAACTTTCAAAAAGGAATATGGGAAAATAACGATTGATGCTCCGGAACCATTTAACGTTCTTAATCTTAGTGCTGCCGATTTCGCTGGTGCTAATGGCTTACAGTTTAATATTGCAAATAGCGCCACAGTTATCATTAACGTTAGCGGAAGTTCAGTTAACATTCCAAGCTTTCAAATCTGGGGAGGTAGCCCTAACAAGGTATTATTTAATTTTTATGAAGCTAGCACTGTTGATATTGGAAGTTTAACAATAGAAGGAACTATCCTAGCTCCGCTTGCAAAAGTAACTTATAATTCCGGTGAACTGCATGGGACGCTGATTGCAAAGGGATTTTCTGGTGGGGTGCAGATGCATTGGTATCCATATGGAGGGGAAGAACCACCTCCGACACCAACGCCGACCGTGACACCAACACCGACGCCGACCGTGACGCCAACACCGACGCCGACCGTGACACCAACACCAACGCCGACCGTGACCCCAACACCGACGCCGACCGTGACGCCAACACCAACGCCGACCGTGACCCCAACACCGACGCCGGCCGTGACGCCAACACCGACGCCGACCGTGACGCCAACACCGACGCCGACCGTGACACCAACACCGACGCCGACCGTGACACCAACACCGACGCCGACCGTGACGCCTACGCCGTGCGTGACACCGACACCGAAGCCAACACACACACCAAAGCCAACACCGACACCGAAGCCGACACACACACCAAAGCCAACACCGACACCGAAGCCAACGCACACACCAAAGCCAACACCGACACCGAAGCCAACGCACACACCAAAGCCAACACACACACCAAAACCAACACCAACGCCGATCGTGACGCCAACACCAACGCCGATCGTGACGCCAACACCA